>JBBATS010000027.1:0-44158 GCA_040398625.1 Chakrabartia sp.
CTCATAGGGGGTGCGAGCACCTTTAATTTTCGTCGCCGCTTGCCCAACATAAATTGGACTTTCCGACCCTTTTAATGGTCGATAAAGTTCGAAATCACCTCGGTAGTAAATTGCATATACTCCCGAACCATAAAATTTACCTATCTCGGATAATGGCCGACGCTCTTGTGATACTAGAGCCAACGCAACAAACCGCCCGATGATTTTCGGGTTACTAGGATCGAAGACCGAATTTGGTAGCGAAATAGGATCAATATCAGACAAAATGTCGCCAAGTTGATCAATGGCGAGACGAACTTCCTTTTCTAATTTCTTTCGTCCGTGACTGGTTGCAGAGGCCTCGAGTGCTCTCCTGACGAGTCCAGTGATGTCAGCTGATATCGATACCTTCGGATCCACCTTACCCTTCGTCACGCCGCAGCTTTCAGATGCTTCGCAACGTCCTTGCCGATGATCCTAGCCAACTCGACGGGCACGGCATTTCCCAACTGCCGCATCGATTCTGTCCACGACCCGTGAAAGCGATAATCGTCGGGAAAAGTCTGAAGTCGCGCACTCTCGCGAACACTAAAATACCTTACGGTTCCATCGGGACGAGCAAGCATATTCTCTCCACCCGGAACGCCATGCACGCCCGCCTTCAGTGTTTTTGCCGGCTCGTCGAGCGGACTGCCAGTGTGTCCTGGGTAGGTCCTTGCCCCTGACTGGAAACGGTGGTCAAAAATCGTTGCGGCCCGTTCAGGCTCTAACTCTGGGTCAGGAATGTCCGACAATGCGTCACGGACCGTTTTCCAAGGCAAAAGGCCCGGCTTTTCTCCCAGCTTCATAGCTTTGTTGTGCCACCGGAGGTCTAACGAGCGATCAGCAAACGAAACCTTGTGCGCATCCCAGTAAGTCTGCTCTCTTACTTGACTCCAAAGCAACGCCTCAAGGGAATGCGTCTCTTCTGGGAAATGCCACGGCATCTCCAGATCGCTTCGAAATCCGACGAAGACCACCCTTTCTCGACGCTGAGGAACGCCATAGTTAGCAGCATTTAGAGTCCGAAAGACGACGTTGTAATGCAACCCACTGCGCGAGCCTGACGTCTGATGTTGCTCCAATCTAGCCAAATGGTCAGGCCAGCTTTCGCCGTCCCTTCTCACAATCTCAGGAAATGAGAGCTGGTTTAAAATATATGAGAAGTAAGTTGCAAATGTAGCTCTCGTAAGGCCTTTAACATTCTCAAAAATAAAGGCCTTCGGCTTGATCTGACGTACAGCCCGAACAGCCTCAGACCACATGTCTCTGTCATCCGAATGGGCTTTGTGCTTCCCACCAAGCGAAAATGGCTGACAAGGAGGCCCGCCACTAACGAGAGTGATCTTATCTTCGAATTTTGAGAAATCTACAGTTCTTACATCGCCTTCAACAGGCTCCGGCCATTTAGAAAGAGGACCTGATACCCGCTTCCGGTTCTCGCGAATGGTATCACAGCACCAATGATCCCATTCAACCACCATCGCAGGCTTAAAGCCAGCCTTGCTAATCCCTATTCCTAGACCGCCTGCACCGGCGAATAGTTCGATTGCTTTCATGGATTGAGGAATGCCTGCTGGGAAGAATCTGTGCAAGCTGGAAATCATAAGCGGCAACAACTCTTGGGAAAACCCATCTGAGGCCCCCACCCGCCCTCTGCGTCTTTGCGCGAACACCCCCAACCAAATTGGTTGCAATTGCTGCAACTGCGAAGGCATTCATTGCATTTGCTCGACTCTCGGCGCCGTGCTTATGTTGCACTGCACAACAAAAACGACAGTGTAGGAGAACATCATCCATTCAATCGAAGGAATGTTCTCATGATCCGTACCGCCATCAAATTTGCAGCCGCCCTTTCCATTGCCCTCCCCTCGATCGCTTTTGCCGCTGACGCCGCCCAAAGCTCGATCGCTTATGACGGCACACAATACACCTACACCGTTTCTGAAACGCCGCAGGGCCGTGTCATCACCGGCAAGACGTCCGCGGGCGTGCCGTTCAAGCTTGCCGTGTCGAAGTTCAGCGTTTCCGGCCACTTCAACAACAACCCCGTCAGCTTTAAGCTTTCCGAAGTGAAGCCGTTGAAGGGCATTGTGGAAGTCGCTTCGCGCTAAGGCGCGGCGCTCTCCCCCATTTCCCGGCGGCGGCACCTCCTCTCCCATTTGGTCCGCTGACCGGCATAAGAAGCCCCGCCCGGATGTACGGCGGGGCTTTTTCGTTGCCGATCAGGGGCTTGGCACATGGGCGTTGCATGGCGGATTTCTGCGGCCTAGCCTTGGTTTTCCGCCGCTTTCCGGGCGGGCCTTGGAGGGGAGAAGAGGATGACCGATATCTGGACACGCCGCGCGGCGCTGGGCGGCATGATGGCAACGGGCGGCCTTGTGCTGATGCCGGGTCCGGCCGCGGCCGGTCTGCTCGACGGGCTGGGCCTGACCAAGCTGCTCGGCAATGCATCGGACAGTGCGCTCACCAAGCTGGCGCTGCCCGACGGCTTTTACCGCGACACCGCGATCCGCATTCTCCTGCCCGGCACCGGCGGGAAGCTTGCCCGCAAGCTGATGAAGGGCGGCGATAAATTGGGGCTGACGACCAAGCTCACCAAATCGCTGAACGACGCCGCCAGCCTGGCCGCGGGGGAGGCCAAGCCGGTGTTCAAGAGCGCGATCAGCGGCCTCAAGATCACCGACGTCCCCGGCATCGTCGCGGACAAGACGGGCGGCACCAACTATCTGGAACGCACAGCCGGCGTGGAACTGGGCACCAAGGTCCGCCCGCTCATTGTCTCCGCCCTCACCAAAGTTGGCGCGTTTGACCAACTGGCGAAACTCGGCAGCGCGGGCAGCCTGCTCGGCGCGCTGGGCCTCAGCAATGACAAGCTGACCGACAGCGTGACGCAACAGGCGATGAAGGGCATCTTCAATTATATGGGCAGCGAAGAAACCGCCCTGCGCGGCAATCCGGGCAAGATTTTGGGCAAGGTGTTTTAGAGGTGCGGACGGCGCCCCTTTTGGCAGCGGTGGCGGCCCTTCTGATGGCGGCACCGCCTGCCCGCGCGCAGGACTATAACTGGGCCACCATCGAGTATAATTATGCCTCACGCCAGCTGACCGATTTCACCAACCGGTTTCAGGATGATCTGGTGGACCCCGTGCTGGGCAAGATGCGGCGCGATGCAGCGGCGGCGGCGAAGCGATCCGGCACGCCCGCTGCGCGCAATGTGAAGGCACCCGCCGTCGCCAAAGCTGCACCGGCGGGCCCGCTGCTCTTCACCCCCGTTCGCGTTCCGCCTGCCCAATCGACCGCGCGCCGCATTGCGGCTGCTTACCCGGCCAAGGCGCAGGCGCAGGCAGAAGCGTTGTTCAACCAACTGCTCACCTCCTATGCGGAAATGGAGAAGATGAACGGTGTGCCGCATGGGGATCTCGGCGCGGCGGTGGCCTTCTTCCTTGGCGGCAATTGGATGGCGATGAACAACCGTGATCTGTCGGACGCCGCCTTTATGCCGATCATCGCGCAGATGCGTGCCTCGCTTTCCGCCAGCCCCGGCTTTGCGCGCCTCACCAACGCCCAGAAGCAGGAAATCTACGAACAGATGGTCATCAACGGCATGTTCATGGCCACCACGCAGATGGCGCTGCGCAAAAAGCCAGACCCCGTAATGGTCACCAAGATGAAAGCCGCCGGTCGCGCGAACCTGACCCAATGGCTCGGCGCGGATGCCTCCGCCTTGCGGGTGACCGCCAAGGGCATGGAACTGGCTGCTGCGGACTAGTGGCTTGAGGGATAGGCCCCCACCGCCGCGACGATCGTCTTGACTGTATTGCTGCTTTATGTCACCAACACATAGAGGCGCCACACTCAAGGCGGTGGCGTGAGGGAACCTGCCATGCTCTCCGCAAACGAACCCACCCCCCTTCCGCCCGTCGCCTTATGGCGCATCAACGCGCTGCGCATTTTGTTTGCGCTGATCGCGGTCATGATGGGGCACATCATCTGGGGGCAATTGCTGTTCCACGAAGGCGTCTGGCCGGTGCCGACCGGGGTCGCCAAGTCCATGCTCGGCGGCCTTGCGCTGCTCAGCCTCTTCGCCATCCGCGCGCCCTTGCAGCTCTTGCCGCTGATGCTGTTTGAAATGACGTGGAAGACGGTGTGGCTGTTCTTCATCGCCCTGCGCGCTTGGCTGGAGGGCGGCTGGACGGCAGATATGGAAAGCACCTTCTACGAAGTGATCGGCATTGTCGTCGCCTTCGTGATCATGCCCTGGCCCTATGTGTGGGCACGCTTCATCGCTGGACCGGCAGACCCCTGGCGTCGCCCATAAGGCGCGCACCCTGCCCTTTTGGGTAGTTTTACGGGCGCCGTTTGCGGTTCCCAAACGCCTGCTGCGCGCCTAAGCGGCCTCTCCCGCCCGGTTGAGACGCCCGTTAAATGTTTGAAGTTGATGCAGTTATTACATGGGTCGACGGGGCAGACCCAGCGCATCGGCACAAGCGGGATCATCACCTCTCTCAGGCCGAGGCGCAGGCGCCGCTGCATGACAATGGCACCAATCCGCACCGCTGGCTGTGCAGTGATGAGCTGAATTACTGCGTCCGCTCCATCCTCCACAACGCGCCCTGGGTGCGGCGCATCTGGATTGTGACGGATGATCAGCAGCCCGTGCTCGCCCCGATGTCGGCCGGGGAAGACGCAAAGATCAGCATCGTCGACCACCGCGAGATCTTCGCCGGATATGAAGACGCGCTGCCCACCTTCAACTCGCTGTCGATTGAAACGATGCTGTGGCGCATCCCGGGGCTCGCCGAACACTTCCTCTATTTCAACGATGATGTCTTCCTGACAGCGCCCGTGACCCCTTCCGACTTCTTCTCCACCGACGGCCCCGTGCTGCGCGGCCAATGGGTGGACCAGACCGCGCTCGCCGCCTGCGACACCAGCCGCGACGAGGCGAGCCTGCTCAACCATTATAACCAGATCAATGCCGCGGCGATGATCGGCTACGGCGCGGACCATGTGTTTGAAAGCGCGCATGTCGTCCACCCGATGCAACGCTCGGTGATGGCGGACTTGTTTGAGACCTTTGCGGAGCCTTGCGCGCACAATGCCGGCTATCGCTTCCGCTGTACCGAACAATTCCTGCCGCAAAGCCTGCACAACCATGCCTGCCTCGCCAGTGGCCGCGCGACCATCCTCGACACGCGGGATTACCTCCACGTCGCCGTGGGGGAGCTGGATCAATGGTCAGCAGCCGACGTCCACCGCTATCTCGGCACGGCAGAGCGGCAGGCGATCAAGTTCCTGTGCGTCAACGACCTGCCCGAGGTGGAACGCACCTTCCCCGACGCGCGGCAGTGGATTGAAGAGGCGATTGGCGGCACGGGCGCGAAACGGGCGGCTTAGGCAGGCCGCTTAGCGGGCCATCATCAGCCTTTCAGCCGATCCTCCAGCATGGCGACCAGCTGCGCGACGGACTGCACCGTGTCCAGATCTTCCTTCGCCATCAGCGTGGAGAGCGTGCCCGAAGGCGTCACCTCAAGGATGGCCGGAAGCGTCACCGCCTCCCCCGGCCAATCGCGCGCAAAGTCATCCCGGTGATAAAAGCGCGTCTCATGGCCCAGGCGCTTGAGATAGGTTTTCCACTCCCCCCGCATACTCACCGCGCCATAGGTGATCGCACAGAGCGAACAGGGGTAGGTCTCCGGCGAGACGAGCTTATGCGCGGCATCGGCCATCGCACTGAAAATGCCGCCATTGGCATTGTAGATGAAGAGGATCGTGCGGGCGGTCATGAAGGGTCCTGTTGCCGGTGCCGGACAGAAGCGGCGGCCGCGATCTGAATACAGATGAAAGCGGGAGAACGAAAGCCCGCCCCCGCCAAGCCACCTCCCTCCTTTATCCTCCCGTGATGCAAGTCACAGGGACGTCGCCGGTCACCGGCTAAACTCTGCGTGCCACAAGCAAGGGGAACAGCGATGATCAACGATCCATTCCAGATGCAACGGGAACTTCGCTACGGCGCGCCCGTCTGCGACCAGATCATGACTGGTCGTTATTTTACAATCGGTTATTCTTGGTATTTCCGTCAGGCCAAATGGGCGCTGGAGCTCATCAACCGAGAACACCAACTTGTTGCGACTCCGCCGGAGGTGGATCGAAGCAATAACTTCCGCGCCGATTTGAGGGTGCCAAAACGGTTCCGTGCCGGTCTCGGCAGTTTTGTGAATAGCGGATATGATCGCGGGCACCTCGTCGCCAGCGCCAATCAGGACATGATCCACATCCAGAACAGCGAGACGTTCCTGCTCTCCAACATGTCGCCACAGCATCCGGACTTCAACCGCGGCATCTGGGCACGGCTTGAGGGTGCCGTGCGAGACCTCGACAGCCGGGACGACATTCTGGAGACCTATGTCCTGACCTGCCCGGTCTTTGACTTCAACCTGCCCGTCAAGACGATCCGCGAAGCGGCCGACCCCTACGGCATCAACGTGCCAATCCCCCATGCGTTTGTGAAAAGCGTCCTTGCGGAGGATGACAAGGGCGGCCTCAGGCTCTGGACCTTCATGATGAAGAACGAGAAGCTGCAGGGCGAGATCTCAGACTATCTCGTCAAAACCTATGACGCGGAACAATATGTCGGCGGTCGCTTCTGGGACCGCGTGATCGGCAGCGACCTGCACGAGCAGAAAGCAGCGCCGGGCACGATGTGGTAAGACGCTTGGCGGGGGGCGACCACCGTCCCCCGCCGCTCAACGCCGCCCGAGCAAAAAGACAAGAAATCCAAGCGTGAACAGCGCGTCTCCGCCAAGGATGACGCCCGTGCCCGCAGGCGCCGTGCCCGCCAGTACAGACGGCATCAGCAGCGCGACGATGCCAAGCTTCCCCACGATCCCCGCCCACAACACCGGCCCAAAGCGCGCCGCATCCCGCCCGACCAGCGCATAGACAATCCCGAAGCACGCCACGAGCAGCCCCATGATCCGATCATTGACGGGGGCAGCCGCATTGGCGAGCCCCGCGCCGCCGATGACGAGGTTGTAGGCGGCGGCGGTGAAGAAGAAGGGGCGCCAGAGGGGGGAATGAACGAAAGATTTCAACATGAATCCAAGTTGGGGCGATACGAACTTGGTTCTATCAAGCCAAAGTGACGGCCAATGCGTGGGAACCAAGACTACCAGTTCACAAGTGAGCGTATATGGGTTCTAAATGCCGTTCTCAGTCTCCCCTGAAACCCGCCAGAGCCATATGCGCACATTCGAGTTATCTGTCCCAGAAGTTCGTCATCAATTTCAATTTCGCTAGATGGTGACACAGCAGATTGAAGAGTTCGCAGCAGTGTCTGATAGCCGCCGGTTCCGGACACGGGCTTATCAAGCTCAGACCTTTCGGCAGCAGTTAGTTTAAACCTGACACTACCCATATGCCCTTTATACCACTTCTTCCGCAATAATCATACCGTCGGCATAAAGCCGTTTGTTGTCTGAGTTAAATTCATACTTCACATCGCAAAGTAGACCGTGAAGATCAACAATCTTATATCCGACCGGAATGTACTCGGACATGATGGTTCCCTCGAGGGGCCTTCGTTCCACAGCAAACGCGATCAAAAAATGCCGAGCATCATCAGTGACCTTAAAATCATCAGAAGGCGAGAGATAGAATGAGCGCATAGTCGTGAAATCAGACCCCGCGCCATAAACCTTGCACTCAAGATAAGTCGGCCGGTTTGAGCCATCAACGACCAGAATATCTGGGTATCCCGTTGACCTCATTTTGCCCGCAGAAGTCGTCGGGCGCACAGCTCGCAAACCTTGGGCAGAAACGGATTCGAGTACAAACGGTTCGATATCATTTCCGACTTCGTTTGGCCTATTCCTTACAATAGGTTTGTCTTTAACTGCCTGGCAACAATTCCGAGCGGCCAAAATCAACCTATTCAAAAGCTCGTTATCCAAATTTGATTCTGGATCAAAAGGTAGCACGTTGTGAGACGACATTGCCTTCACGACTACCGGAAACGGCAGATTTTTAATGGGCCGCAGAAACTGAGCCAAAACTTCCTCTAAATTTTCAATACGATCCTTGTCGTTCATTGACGCCTCAAAATAACTATACGATTCGTATTAGTACCCTTAGCATTATTACCAACGCCCCAGCAATTAGCCGTCTTCGTAAACTCTTGCTGGTTTACCATCACGCCTAATCGTTCGAAAGGCAGGCCGTCTGCGGCGTTCCAAACGAGTTTCTCAAGCAAGACCTTCCCGTTGCGCACTTCGCCAACTTCAAAAGCAACATGGCCTCCAGGCCTCACAATTCTTGCCTGCTCGAGAAGGACGCCTCTGACCATTTCAGACCAAGCTGACTCCGTTTTATGCATACCCATCTCAATGCTCTTCGCATCAATACCTGCAAACCAACAACGCAGCCAGTTGTCGTCGGCATACTGAACAATATCTAAAAATGGTGGAGAAGTTACAACGAGCGCGGCGCTTCCCGTTGGAATAGAAGAAGAATCGCCAGCCGAGCCAATAGACAGACACCCTTCTGGATGCGGACGCATGGAACCGTCAGAAAGAAGCGTACGAGACTTCTTCATTATTATTTTCACGATATCGCGGGGAGGCGGAGATTGATCGCGCTTTGCGTTTATCTTCAATTGCGCTTCGACGCTCACGGCCTGATTTGGCGGAAGCGTATAAACTGAGAAGAAACCGGGAGAATGTCCCGTCAGCCGGTTTATCGCCACCATTCTGATCCAGTCCACGACAGGATCAGGCTTTGCCTCGTCAAGAGGAGCATTCTCTTCTAACCACTGCTTTAGAACGGTCAGTTGCCGGAGCGTAACAGGATGATAAAATGCCAAAAGGTCATCTCTAACATCGGCGCTCCTATCCCAAGGGACTTCCGCTAGCTTAGCAGCAATAGCATTCAAGGACGGCGGACTAAGCCTCGGCCTAGTAAGCAAAACGGACAACGGGTTGATATCGTTTCCCATGGGCCGCCGCCCCATCAAAGCGGCTTGGACCGGCGTAGTTCCTCGACCCATAAATGGATCATGAACCCCTTCACCAAACTGAGTTAGCCTTGAAATGAAAAACTCAGGCAACTGGGGTTTGAAGCATGCTCTGTAACTGACCTCATGAATCGAGTGAGCCTGCCGTTGGCCAGCGGTCCAAAACTCATTAACAAAATAAGGTATACCACCCTCGACAAATTCAATCGTTTTTGTTCCAAATTCTTCAAAAGAACGAACTTGGTCGACAATCGACTTGCCTTGACCCTCCGCCTTAGGAACAGAGGCGAGTTGCTCCTGCTCGGGGAACAGGGAGTCGAAATATTCTAACGCCCTCGCAGACACGGGGTGCACATCGGCTTGAAGATTCGCTTCTGACATGTCACCGAAAAGAACACAATAAGAACATATCAGTCAAGAAGTGTTTCGTAAAATCCTATCATTCTGTGCAAAACTACGTTGCCACCCCCCTCACCCAACCCGCACAGCCTCCGTCACCACCATCCCCCCATCCAGCTTCCGCCACACCGTCACCCGCCAGCGGTGGCCGTTGCGGAGGAGCAGTGTGATCCGGACATTGATCCCGGCGACAATCTGTTGCTCGGCAGAAAGGATGCGGCGCAGGCGGGGGCGCTTTTCCTTAAGGTGCGGGAGCGCAAAGCGGGCGGCCTTGGTCGCCGCGTCCGGCTCTGCCGGATGCCAGCCGCCAACGAGAGCGGGCGCGGGGGCCTCTGCCGTCTGCGCAGGCGCTGCCATCGCTTCGGGCATCGCCGCGTGGGTCTGCGCGTTCATATGCGCTGGCATCGACGTGATCAGAAAGAAGAGGAGGATCACATTACGGCAACCGTTCGCCGGAATGGATTGGGCGCAAGCCTTGGGCAACGCGATCGTCATCAGTGATTACCCCAAGCCACGCCAATGGCACCACGACACATAGTTGAATAGACTATGTTTTATGTCGTCCGCGGGGCCGAATTAAACTCTATTCGACCCGACAAGGCCCCGTTCTATTTTGAACAGACCGCCTCGGCAACGATGCGTGTGACGACTTTGTCTCAAATTGGGACAGATGAGGAGCCGCCCGCCTATTTATAATGCTGCCGCCGCGTGCCGAAATCATGCACGCGTTTGCGCCAGGCGCGGTAGCTGCCCGGTTTGAGATGATCGCGCATGATGACCTGAACCGCATCCGCGCTCAGCCCGGTCTGCGCGGTGATGGTGGCGAAGCTGACATGGTCGGACAGCGCCATCTCTATGATTTCGCTCATAGCGGCGGGCGTTAGGGATTGAGCCATGCACGTCTCCTGCCGGTCGGTTGTTGAGGGGACGGGTGCAGAAGCCCCAAACTCAAGCAGCCCTCGCTGCCGGAGCGCCCCTGAGCAGCCCTTCGGTGCTCAAATCCTCATCCACATGCGGCCAGTGAATACCGAAGCCGCCGCCGCATTTTTCCCAATTGGCGCGTTGTTCGGGCGTGGCGCTTGCCAGACGGGGATACCAAGCAAGTGGCGCAGAGATGGTGCGGCCGTCCATCAGATCGACGATCAGGCTATAATCGTCGAAGCGGACATCGAGAACGCGTTCGTCCGTGACCTTAGCCGAAATGTTCATGCCACTTCTCCAGAAACATCACCTGATGTTCGGCAACCATCGCCAATATGCCACCAATCTCATGCGCGCGAAAGCCCCGGCTCTTGGCGACCTCCCCGCTCTCCAACCAGACCTTGATCGTCGCCTCACCTCTGTCGATATGCACATGGGGCGGCTCGTTCGGTTCGTGGCTGTAGAAATAGAAACGAAACCCATCCTGACGGTAGATTGTCGGCATCTCTTTTTTCCGCGCTTCCTTCCGGCCTACCCCCGTCCCCTCCCGCACGCGGGAGGGGAGGTCGAAGATCAATCGTGTTCGCGGTCGCCTTGGCCCATGTAGAGTTCACGGCCGGTCTCGTCATAGACCTTGCTCATCTGCGCCATGCCGGCTTCGGCTTCTTCTGCCGCGACGAATTCACCTGCGGGCTGGTTCTGCAGCTTGGCAAACTCCCGCACTTCCTGGCTGATCTTCATCGAGCAGAATTTCGGCCCGCACATGGAGCAGAAGTGCGCGGTCTTGGCGCCTTCGGCGGGCAGTGTCTGATCGTGATATTGCTCGGCGGTTTCGGGGTCGAGCGCGAGATTGAACTGGTCACGCCAGCGGAACTCGAAGCGGGCGCGGCTGAGCGCATCATCGCGGACCTTGGAGGCCGGATGACCCTTGGCAAGGTCGGCCGCGTGGGCGGCGAGCTTGTACGTCACCACGCCGACCTTCACGTCATCACGGTCGGGCAGGCCCAGATGTTCCTTGGGCGTGACGTAGCAGAGCATGGCCGTGCCGAACCAGCCGATCATCGCCGCGCCAATGCCGCTGGTGATGTGGTCATAGCCGGGGGCAATATCGGTCACGAGTGGTCCAAGCGTGTAGAAGGGCGCTTCGCCGCACACCTCCAGCTGCTTGTCCATATTCTCCTTGATCTTGTGCATCGGCACATGGCCAGGGCCTTCGATCATGACCTGCACGTCCTGTTCCCAGGCGCGCTTGGTGAGTTCACCCAGCGTGTAGAGCTCAGCAAACTGCGCTTCGTCATTCGCGTCGGCGATCGATCCGGGGCGCAGGCCATCGCCCAGCGAATAGGCGACGTCATAGGCCTTCATGATCTCGGTGATCTCGTCAAAGCGTTCGTAGAGGAAGCTTTCCTTGTGATGCGCGAGGCACCATTTCGCCATGATTGAGCCGCCGCGTGAGACGATGCCCGTCACGCGCTTGGCCGCGAGCGGCACATAAGGCAGGCGCACGCCCGCATGGATGGTGAAGTAATCGACCCCCTGTTCGGCTTGTTCGATCAGCGTATCGCGGAACACTTCCCAGTTCAGGTCTTCGGCAACGCCGCCGACCTTTTCCAGCGCCTGATAGATCGGCACCGTGCCGATGGGGACGGGCGAGTTGCGGATGATCCATTCGCGCGTGTCATGGATGTTGCGGCCGGTGGAGAGGTCCATCACGGTGTCCGCGCCCCAGCGGATCGACCAGACCATCTTGTCGACCTCAGTCGCGACGTCGGACGCGACCGCGCTATTGCCGATATTGGCGTTGATCTTCACGAGGAAGTTGCGGCCAATCGCCATCGGTTCGGATTCAGGGTGGTTGATGTTGTTGGGGATGATCGCCCGGCCGCGTGCGACTTCATCACGCACAAATTCCGGCGTGATGTAATCGGGGATCGCGGCACCAAAGCTCTCGCCGTCGCGGACATATTCAGCCAGACGGGCGCGGCCGAGATTTTCACGCTCCGCCACATATTCCATCTCGGGCGTGATGATGCCGCGGCGGGCATAATACATCTGGCTGACGTTCATGCCGGGCTTGGCGCGCAGCACAGTCTTGCGGACATTGGGGAATGGCGCCACGCCGCCCGACCGGTCCGGGCCAAGCTGGCCATTGTCTTCCGGCTTCACTTCGCGCTGGGTGACATCTTCCACATCGCCGCGCGCGCGGATCCAGTCCCGCCGCAGCTCAGGCAGGCCGGCGGCAATATCGATGGCGACGTTGGGGTCAGTGTAAGGGCCGGACGTGTCATAGACGCGCACCGGCGGTTCCCCGCAGCTTGGTTCCAGATGAATTTCGCGCATCGCGACCTTCAGCGGGCCGACATGGACTTTCTTTGATCCGCGAATGGGGCCGGTGGTCACGCCGATTTCGGTACGGGCTGCAATGTCTGCCATCTTTAACTCTCCTCAACGGGGGAGAAGACGCTTTGGCGAGCGACCCTCCCTCCACCGGTATCAGCCGGATCAGGTTCAACGGGTCGCTGGGCGTTACACCAGCCTCTCAGTCACACGACTCCCCGGGGATGGATGGGGTCTAGGCCTTTCCATGCCGCACGTCCAGCGGCCCTCGCCTGTTAAAAGGTGTAACCAAGCCCTGCAATGAGCCGGAACTGATCTGGCGTACCGGCCACGCTGACAATCGGTGATCGGGCGAACTTGCCCGTGATGCGGGAATAGCCTGTAAGTGCAAACAGGCTCCAACCCTTCGCCGGATTGCGGCCAAGGCCGTGCGAAGAAAGCGCAGACACACCGACGCTTTCCAGCCCGCCGCCGCCTGCGCGATAAGCAGGGAGCAGATTACCCGCCGGCACATCGTAATAGGTCTTCGCATACCCCCCACCCACAAGATTGGCCGAGGCGCGCGCCTGAACAAAAGTGCGGCGGCCGATCAGCGTCTGATACCCCAAGGACGGTCGGATCACGAAGCTTCTGTGCACCGTGCCGACATCGTGAACGACGGTGACATCGACAGACACCTCATCAAATCGAGAGACAATGCCACGCTTCCCGACCCCCGCAAAGCCGCCGACTTCGAGTGCCGCGGCCCGCTTCCCCATCGCGTCAACCTGCGGGTCCTGCACGCGACTGGACCGTTCCAGACGGATCTGCGCAACCGGCCCCGCGATCACATCGATCACAGCCCCGCGCCGCTCCCGCGCCAAGTCGACATAAAAATTGGTGCCGCGCATGGCGAAGCTGAATCCGGACACCGAGCCCTGAACAATTCCGCCTGGCTGAAACGCATAGTCATCGGAACCGGAATAGTCCGGCGCAATCCCCCCGCCGAAGCCGATCGTTACCCGGTCGGGAGGCCAAGGGCCGCTCCCTTCAGGCAGGCCTGCTGGTCGCCCCGGTTCGTTGGCGATGGCGGGCGCAGAAAGGCAAAACGCGATGGCCAAAGCTGCCGCAGGCCGGGGCCCCAAAACTCGCCGCATCAGCAATCTCCAAACAGCCCCGCTGCATTTGCAGATAGGCCGCCTTTCCCTCATTACAATGCCCTAAGCCCTTGGAAACGAGCGCGCTTCCGCGTTGGCGGGCCACATTTGATCGCAAAATGCCCTAGGGGGGCGCCGCCAACGAAATAAGTAGAAGCACCTTAAAAGGGGGAAATCACATCCGTTCTGACAAGGATTAACCCTTATGCGCGGTGTTCAGTTTACTTCCGCCGCATAAACAGGGGCCCGCCATAAAGATTGGCAGCGCGATGCCGTTTAAAGCTGAATGCAGACATGGGTTTGCACAGCATCAACGGTGGGGTCGATGTGAAGGGTTTAATGTTCAACGTGCTCGAAGATGTCATTACCGACGCTTACGGGCCAGAAGCTTGGGATAGCTTGATCTGCATGGCGGGCGCCGAGGGGGCGTATTCGTCGCTCGGCACCTATCCAGACACTGAATTTCACGCCATCGCGCGCGCCACCGCAACGCTGACCGGGCAGGAAACAACCGACGTGCTGCAGGCCTTTGGGCAGTCGGCCATGCCGATCATCTTGGAACGATTTCCTCTGTTTGCAGAAGGTGTTGACGATGCGCGCACCTTCCTCCTCTCGCTCAACTCGGTTATCCATCCCGAAATCCGAAAGATTTTTGCAGGGGCGGCCTGCCCTCATTTTAAATATGCGATCGGCGACGACATCATTCAGATCACCTATCATTCGCGCCGCCGCTTTTGCGACATTGCGCAAGGGTTGGCGCGCGGTGCGCTGTTCCACTTTGGCGAAGCGGGCGAGGTCTCGCATCCGGAATGTCTGCACAGCGGGGATGACGCCTGCCGTCTGGACATCAGGTGGGCGGCATGAACCAGCTTGGCAAGAACGCGAGCTGGCCTTTCCCCGAAAGCCCAGCCGATGAACGCATCGCCCAGCTGGAACGGCGGTTGGAACGGGAGCGCCGCGCGCGGCAAGAGGCGGAACGCCTCGCCGAAAATGGATTGCGCGACCTCTATGTGAGCCGCGCGCGCATTGAGCTGCTCAATGGCATCTCGGTCCGCGCGAATGAATCCGATGATCCGCTGGAAGTGCTGCGCCTTGCCGTGCGGGAAATCTGCACCACGCTGGGCTTCCCGTTCGGCAATGTCCTCCTGGCCGATCCGGACATCCCCGGCGCCATGCGTGCGGCAGGGATCAGCTTTGCGCGCACTTGTGACAGCGCCCAGCCCTTCATCAAAGCGTCCCACGACGTGCGGATCGCAGCCCCTGCCGACGACCGGGCTGAACAGCCGGTGATGACGCAGGTGCCCGTCTGGACACCTGATATTGACACGCTAGACGGCTTTGACCGCGCGCGCCTCGCCCGGCTTGCCAGCTTCAAATCGATGCTGACCGTGCCCGTGCTGAGCGGCCGCGACGTGGAAGCGGTGCTTGAATTCTTCTCGATGGATCAACGCGAGCCGGAACTCGAATTGCTCGACGTTCTGTTACAGGCGGGCCTCCAAATTGGCGGCGTCTTCCGCCGTCGCCAGCATGCTGACCGGCTGCGCGACAGTGCGCTCACCGATCCGTTGACGGGCCTGCCCAACCGCGCCGCCTTCGCCCAGAATATTGAGCGCAGCTTCCGCAATTGTCGCGATTTGCGGGAGCCCGCCCCTTCGCTGCTGTTTATCGATCTTGATGGGTTCAAGCTCGTCAACGACACCCTCGGCCATCAGGCGGGCGACCGCCTGCTGATCGACATGGCCGACAAGCTGCGCATGCTCGTGTCGAACGCCAACGCCTTTGAGGACGAAAACCCCTTTGCCTCCAATGTTCAGCTTGCACGGCTGGCGGGGGATGAATTCACCCTCATCGTCGATGGTCCGGACCGGGCCAAGCTGGCCGAACGTTTCGCGGCTGAAATTCACTTGAGCCTGCGCCAGCCGCAGTGGATGGAAGACAACCCCGTCCGCGTCACCGCCAGCATCGGCATCGCGCATGATGACGGCCACTACACAACCGTCAGCGATATGCTGCGCGATGCGGATCTGGCGATGTATGAGGCCAAGTCGCTCGGCTCTGAACGCACCGTCGTGTTCGACCAGAAGATGCGCAACAATGTTCAGTCGCGGCTGACACTGGTCAATGATCTGCGCACCGCCTGTGAGAATGGGGACTTCATCCTCCATTATCAGCCAATCCTCGCGCTCGAAACAGAGCAGTTGGTGGGCTTTGAAGCGCTGGTCCGGTGGAAACGCGGCGATGTCATCGTGCCCCCGTCCGAGTTTATCGCGGCCGCCGAAGAAAGCGGCGTCATCACGCTGCTCGGCCAATGGGTGATGCGCGAGGCCTGCACAACGGCTGTCCGCTGGCACAAGCTTGTGCCGGACCGGGAGCCGCCGCTCAGGATCAGCATCAACGTGGCCCCACGCCAGTTCCTTCAACCGACCTTCGTCCAGCAGGTCCGCGAGATCCTGAAAGAGACCGGCGCCGACCCGCGCTGGATAGGCATTGAGATTACCGAAGGCGCGGCCATCACCAAACCGCACCACACGGCCCGCGTGCTGGAAGAACTCCGCGCGCTTAACATTCAGGTTGGGTTGGATGATTTCGGCACCGGCTATTCTTCGCTCAGCCGCCTTCAAACGATCCCTATCGACAACATCAAGATCGACCAGAGCTTCGTCCGCACCCAGACACGCAACAATGCGCAGTGGAGCGTGGTGAAGGCGATGCTCGACCTTGCCCACGCGCTGCAACTGCGTGTTGTCGTCGAAGGCCTTGAAACCGAGTTTCAGCGCGAGGAATTGACGGCCTTTGGCTGCGAATATGGCCAAGGTTATTTGTTCAGTAAGCCGCTGACCGAAGAAGATGCCGCCGCCTTGATCATCGAACAACCCGAAGGGCCATTCCGGCAAATGGAAAAGCGGATTGCGGGTTAAACGATCAGCCCTTCCATTCGAGCATTGGTTCACGCTTTGCCTGAGACCAATCGATAGCCGACACTGGGCTCATTGATAATCAGCACCGGGTGCGCCGGGTCTGCTTCCAGCTTTTGCCGCAGCGCGCGCACGGCCACCCGCAAATAATCGATATGGTCCTGATGCGCGGGGCCCCAAATGGCCCGGAGGAGATGGTGATGGGTCAATACCCGGCCGGCATGTTTTGCGAGTTCGCTTAAGACGGCAAACTCCTTGGGGGTTAGATGGACCTCTTCGCCAGCTTTCAGAACCACCCTGCGATGAAGGTCAATGGAGATATCGCCAAACAGCAAAGGCGTCTGATCTGCCCCCGGGCCAAGATCGACAAGGCTGTCGATATAGCGGTCTACCTTTGTCACCTCCTCAGTCATCTCAGCCAAGATCGAACGGTCCGCAGATCCCTCGCGGCGCAGCGCCCGCAAGTTCGCTTGGATGGCATTGAGCCGCGGCTTCACATCATCGCCAATCGAAACGAGGAGAGCGGAGCGCAACCGGTCCAGCTCACGCAGCGCCGTCGCCTCCCGCGATTCACGGTCAAGCCGCGCGCGTTCCAATGCCAGGGCGGCTTGATCTAACAGGCTTTCCAGCAACTGGATCTGATCCTTCGCAACCGGCGGTGCGCCATCCTCCCGCGCCAGACCGATAACGGCGAGCGGTTCCGCCTGAGGGGTGATGGGATGGAACTGCCAATCGGACTCCCGGACCAACGCCTGACCCCGCCCCGTGATCTTTCCAGAAGCGAGCGCAGCGGCGGCGGCGGCAAAGTCACTGGGGTTGAGGGCGGTGCCCTCCGACGTCGTAACCATCACTTCAGGCGACTCCGTCCCTGTCAAAAGGATCGCCTGACAGGACAAGAGCCGTGAAATCTCATGCACAGTCTCGCTGGCCACGTCCTGCTCGTCATTCGCCGCAAGAAGCCGTCGGGCAAAGCCGGCAATGGTTGCGTTGCGCGCTGCATGCGACACCGCCAATTGCGCTTGCGCCCGAACAGACGCCGCAAGCTGACTGCTGACGACCGCCACCAAGAGCAGGATGACAACGGTGACGACATCTGCCGGGCTGTTGATAAGGAACGTCCGATACGGCGCAGTAAAGTAATAGTTATACGCCAGGGTCGAGGCGATCGCCGCCAGCAGCCCCGGGCGCAAGCCTGCATAAATGGCCGCCGCAAGAACAGGCGGTAGGTACAGCATTACCACGGCTGAACTGCCAAAGCGGTCAGAGATGATCAGGCAAAGAAGCGTCGCCCCCGCCACCATGAGCAAGGCGAGCACATAGCCCACCAGCGACTGGGCAAGGGAAGGAGGACGATCCCCTCTTCGGAAGATGCTTGTATCCATGCGCGTAAAATGGGCCTCGTCATGCCGTTCGTCGAGCATAACCCGCATGTAACGCGCAAATCCACATGGAATCTTTATGCCGATTGGGCGCACAAACGCGCCATGACAAACCCGACCACCCTGCCGGACACTGGCACCGCCGCATCCACCTCCCATGGCACCACCCATGGCAAGAAAGACAGCCTGCCTGTCCTCATGCTCGGCGCCGTCGGTGTCGTCTATGGGGATATCGGCACGTCGCCGCTCTACGCGATGAAGGAAAGCTTTATCGGCCCGCACCCGTTGGCGGTGGACCATCTGCATATCTTTGGCGTGCTGAGCCTGATCTTCTGGTCGCTGATGCTGATCGTGACCCTCAAATATGTGTTCGTTGCCATGCGGGCGGACAATAAAGGCGAAGGCGGCTCCTTTGCCTTGCTGGCGCTCATTTCCCGTCACCTCGAAGACCAACGCTGGGCGGCCTCTCTGGCTGTCCTCGGCGTGCTTGCGGCTGCCTTGTTTTACGGTGACGCGATGTTGACGCCAGCCATATCCGTGCTGTCCGCCGTCGAAGGGCTGACCATCGTGGAATCGCGTCTGGCGCCGCTCGTCCTGCCGATTGCGGTGCTCATCCTCGTTGCGCTGTTTCTGATCCAGTCACGCGGGACTGCCCGGGTCGGCAAGCTGTTCGGGCCGATTATCCTCGTCTATTTCGCGGTGCTGGCGGTCTTAGGCGTCACCAACATCATTGCCCATCCCGAGATTCTCAGCATCATCAACCCATATTGGGCCGTAGAGTTCTTCCGTTATGATTCAAAGCTTGCCTTCTTAGCTATGGGCTCTGTCTTTCTGGCGGTGACGGGTGCTGAGACGCTCTATGCCGACATGGGACATTTCGGGCGCAAGGCGATCGGCTATAGCTGGCTTGGGCTGGTCTACCCCTGCCTCATGCTCAACTATATGGGCCAAGGGGCCTTGCTGCTCGGCAATCCAGCCGCGGTTGAAAATCCTTTCTACCTGATGGCACCAGACTGGGCGCGCCTGCCGCTTGTCCTCCTTGCGACCTGCGCGACGGTTATTGCCAGTCAGGCCGTGATCTCCGGCGCCTTCTCTGTCACGCATCAGGCGATCCAGCTTGGCTTCCTGCCACGCCTCAAGATTTTACATACCAGCGAGAAGGCTGTGGGGCAGGTCTACATGCCCGCCGTCAATTGGGGATTGCTGATCATGGTCCTGGTGCTGATCCTCGGCTTCCGGGAATCGACCAAGTTGGCGTCGGCCTATGGCATCTCCGTTATCGGCACGATGATCATCACAACCGCAATGCTCACCTTCCTGTAGTTCAAGGTGTGGAAGTGGAACCGCTGGCTGGCTGCCGCCACCATTGCCATCTTTGCAGTGGTCGATGTGACCTTCTTCCTCTCCAACATCACCAAGGTGGCGGATGGCGGCTGGTTCCCGCTGCTTGTGGCGGGCACCGTGTTCATCGTCCTGACCACTTGGGCCAAGGGCCGCGCGCTCATGCGGACACAATTGGCGAAGGAAGGCGTCCCCATGGACATCTTCATCAAATCGGCGAGCGGGTCTGCCCACCGCGTCAACGGCACGGCCATCTTCCTCTCTGTCACCACCGATGGCGTTCCGGCCGCGCTGCTCCACAATCTGAAGCATAATCAGGTGCTGCATGACCGCGTCATCATCCTGACCGTCAAGTTTGAAGAGACGCCTTATGTTGAGGCCAAGGACCGCATTGAGACGAAGTCGGCCGGCCATGGCTTCTACCATGTCGTCCTGCGCTATGGCTTTATGGAGGATGTGGACGTCCCGCGCGATCTGCAACTCGACGCCGCAACGGGCGGCCCGATTGACCCGATGCGGACCAGCTATTTCCTCGGCCGGCAAAAGCTTATCGCGTCGCAGGAGCTGCCAGGCATGGCGCTGTGGCGCGAGCACTTGTTCGCGTGGATGCTCAAGACGTCAGAATCTGCGATGGACTTCTTCAAGCTGCCCACAAACCGTGTGGTGGAACTGGGCAGTCAGTTGCGGATCTGATGGGGTGGATCAGCCCGCCCGGCCGCGCGCCACGCCGAGTAACAACACGCGCACATCGCCTCCGCAGCGGCTGATCTGCACCAGCAGGTAGAGGGACAGGAAAAGCATCCCGCCAAAAAAGGCGAGGACGCCAAGCGCGAGACCTGCGCCCGAAAACTGATGCCGCCAGCTCACCCAGATCGCGGAGAGCGCGAGGAAGCACATGAAATCAAGGTTGAATTGCCCCGGCCAAGCCATTTCCGCCATGTCGCTGAAGAAGACCGGCAACAGGTTCAGGCCGTGGTTGGCGATGGTGACCGACGTGTAGGCCGCAATGGCGACCAGGCAGACCAGCAGAAAGACGCGAAACAAAGCCATTATGGGACCCCTCCTGTAGCGACCGCTTCACATTAGGGAAATGTAGCAGTCGCTACAAGAGGGGAATTTCGGCTTTCCGGTCGACTTAAAGCCCGTCGACGCTCTTGCTCACCAGAATGTTGACCGAGACGCGGCGGTTCTGGCGCTTGCCTTCTTCGGTGTCATTGCTCGCCAGCGGATCGGATTCCGCCATGCCGGTGGGCGTCAGCATCCGGTACGGTTTCCAGCGGCACGCCTGCTGGAGGAAGTTGATCACGCGGCTCGCGCGCTTTTCGCTGAGGACCTGATTATAATCTTCGCTGCCGACAGAGTCTGTGTAGCCGACGACGAGCATCAGCGCGTTGTCTGTGGTTTCCGCCTGTTGCGCGGTCGAGCACAGTTCCGCCTTGGCTGCTTCCGAAAGCGTCCATTTGCCGGTGTCGAAATAGACGTTGGTCGTGCCCTTCACGTTATACTTGTCGATATCGCTCATGCGGCCGCGCAGCGCCTCGGTCGCGGCGGTCTGTTCGGCAAATTGCTGCGACGTGCCGACGCGGATCATGTTCGCCGTCTTGAAGTCGCGGCCCTTAAAGCTGATCTGGCTGGCGATCAGATCGCTGCCCGCCTGCAGGGTCTTCACCGTCACGGGCAGGCCGTTCAGGATATCGGCCTTGGACGGGTTTTTGCCGGAGCCCTTGATCTTGGTGATCTCGGCCAGCGTGATATCGACCATCGTGCCATCTGCGCTGGTGACGCGAACGCGGTCCCCCTTGCGCGCGGTCACGATGCCTTTGATGTCCGGCCCCTTGGGCAGCGCCGACATATCGAGTTCCGCCTCTTGGCCGGTCACGACGATGTTGGGGTTGGAGGTGTCCTGTTCCTGCGCAGAGGCCGCAACAGCGGGCAGAGCCAGCAGCGCAAACAGAACGGGGGCGACAGTAAATTTGGAAACGGCACGCATAGTATTCTCCCTTTGGCGGCCCCCTAGTCGAAGGTCCCTGTGCAGGACAACCTGTCTGGCCAATGAATGCGCTGGGGGATGCCCTTGAAATCAGGGGTGGTTTGTGGGGAGCACGGGATGAGTTGATGGGCGGGGCCGCGTTTCAGGCGGCTGCGCTTCCCTTCTTTGTCAACGCCGCCAATTCCGCAAATAGATCCGGCTCAACCGTTTTGAAGTTGAAGCAGGATTTGCCCTGCTGTCGCTTGGCGAGCGCGTCGGACATGCCCGCCCCCAGCGACGGATCAGTGTAGAGCGGAAACAGATGGTAAGAGACGTAGTTCTTCTTGATCGCCACGGCGCCGAACCATTCGGGCTTGCCGTTCTTGTCGAGGCGGGTCGTGTGGACAACCAGATCGCCCGGCGCGTCTTTTGCGACAGGATTGTCCTTGGCCGCCGCCAGCATGATCGCGCGGAGTTCTGAAAAAACAGGGATGAAGTCGGGCATTGTCGGGGCCTTCCTCTTGGTCGCGACCCGGATGCTAGCTCAAGGCGCGCCCTGTGTCATTCCCGCGAAAGCGGGAATCCAATGAGGCGGTTTATGCCTGTGGATTCCCGCTTTCGCGGGAATGACATGGCGGGTGCCCCCTCAAAACATATACTTCATCGTAATCGGCAACTTCACCGGGTCCGCCCCCACGGCAAACGCCGCGCTTTTGAAGGTCGGTGGGCCCATGCGGACCGCGGGATTGCGCGACATGCCAAAGCCTTCCTTGGGGATGAACAGCGCAACATCCATTTTGTTGTTGCCATTTTCGTCGTGGATCAGCGCGATGGCATAGGTGCCGGGCGCCACATCCTCAAACTTTGCGGTCAACGTGGCGCGGGCCGGCAGCGCGAGTTTGCGGCTCTTGGGGTCCTTGCCGCAATCGGGATAGGCCTTCGCATTGGCGGTTATGCAAACAAGGACGTTGCCCTTGGCATTGCGGACGCCGGTGATGACGGCTTCGACATCAGCCCCCGCTTTTGGCGCGTCCGTCGCTGCCATCAACGGCGAAGCGGCCAAGGCCAAGGTCAGTGCCGCACAGCCTGTCCCAAACTCGGAAATAAAGCCCATAATTCCCCCGATACGCCTCGTGATGCTTCTGATGATGCGTTGCTGTTATCAGCCATTTCCCTGCTGCACCATAAACGAGCGCGCGGGGAAACATTTCCCACCCCATGTGATTGCCGACGCCCATGATCGTCATGATCGACAAAACCACGCCAAGGGCGGCCACATGGATGGGGATGAAGAAGACAAGCGCGGGGATGACAACCGCGCCGGTGATCGCTTCCCAGGGGTGAAAACTCATCGCCGCCCAAGCGGTTGGCGGGCGGCTTTCATGATGGACGGCATGGGCGATGCGGAACAGGCGGGGCTGATGCATCCAGCGGTGCGTCCAGTAAAACCAAGTGTCATGCAGCGCGAGGAAGGCGAACACCGAGAGCGGCAGCATCCAGAGCGGATAGGCATTCACGTCCGTATAAATCTGCGTCCAGCCATGCGTCTGCCAGCCCCAGGCGACGATGCCCGCAGGCACGCCGTAGATCGCCGCCGAGGCAAGGCTCCAGCCGATTTCGCGCCGCATCTGTTTGTCGAGCCCAGCATAAAGCCCGCGATGCTTAATCCGCGTTGCCCAAGCAAACGCGCCGCTGGTGATGAGATAGCGCACGCCGACAATCACCGTCATGGCGATGGCAGACATCAGGAGTGAAGGACCAGCGTTCATAAGGGGCCTATGCGCCAGTCCGGCTGATCACGCAAAGCCCGATCACGCAAAAATCGTGATGTTCTGACGACCCATCAGGATCGGACGGCCCTGATCATCCCACATGCCCATCGTCTGCCCGGCATAGCCATGGCCGACGGCGTCATCCTTGGACCGCAGCAGCACCCAGCCCTTGGCATCGTAGCGGGTCGTATCAGCCAGATCGAAATTCCAGGTCATCGAGCTGATCGCGGCAGGTCCCGTCAGGCGCGGCATGGAGGCGGGCGGAAGGGCGTCCCCCAGCGTGACGAGCGAGACGAGGCCCGCAGGCGCATCTGCATCCTTGTGGCGGACCCAGACGATCATGTCGCCATCGTCAGCCCCAGTCACGGGATAGCCACCACCGGCGTAGCGCATCTCAAAATGCTGGGCGAAGGTCGGCGCCCATTGCCGGAACAAAGGCGGGCAATCCTCCGGACGCGGCACATCGGGCGCGGCGGGGGCTTCAACGGCAAAGGCGGACTCGCGCTCCCCACCAAAGGCAAAGAGCGTGCGCGTGGCCACGACACCGTCTGCAATCAGATCACATGCCATGAAGGTGACGGATTTGCCGCGCCGCAGCACCGTTGGCACCAAGGTCGCCTCCCCACCCGACGGGCCGATAAAGGCAATTTGGGCAGACCGCAGCGGCGGAAGATCGGGCACCAGCTTCTCACACGCCGCAAAGCAAAGCCCTGCGGAAACGCCGCCATAGAGTGTACGGCCCTGCCGCCAGTCCTCGCTGGCGTTGACGGACCAGCGCCCTGCGCCATCCTCTGCGATGCTCTCAATTAGATTACCCAGCGGTGTCATCCATGCCCTTTCGCTTTTCCGGCAAGGCCATTAGAGCGCGACTGTGCCTGATGCTACCACCCATTGTGACATTGCCATTGCCGGGGGCGGCCTTGCCGGTTGCCTGATCGCACTGGCGCTGGCCGAACGTCATCCGGACCTCGACGTCCGTATTGTGGAGGCAAGCGCGGCGCTGGGCGGCAACCATGTCTGGTCGTTCTTTAGCAGCGATGTGTCCGACGCCGACCGCTGGCTGATCACGCCGCTGATCGTCCATCAGTGGCAGGACTATGACGTCCTGTTTCCCAAGCTCAAACGGACGATGAGCGCGACCTATAACAGCATCACATCTGACCGGCTGGACGCGCATGTGCGGCAGGTACTGCCCGCAGAACGGATCATCCGTGCCGATGTGAAAGTCGTCACGCAGGACCGGATCACGCTTGGCGACGGGCGGACCGTCACCGCGCGGCTCACGATTGACGCACGGGGTGCTGGCGATCTCTCCACGCTCAAACTCGGCTGGCAGAAGTTTGTCGGACAAAAGGTCCGCGTCCCCGGCGGCCATGGCCTCACCCGACCTATCGTGATGGATGCGACGGTCGACCAGATCGACGGCTATCGTTTTGTCTACTGCCTGCCCTTTGATGCGGAGACGATCTTCATCGAAGACACTTACTACAGCGACACGCCTGACCTTGACGTGCCTGCCATCCGCGAACGGATCATCGCTTACGCCGCCGCCAAGGGCTGGCAGACCAATGGCGGCGGGCATGAGGAAACAGGCGTGCTGCCTGTCATCATCGGCGGGGATTTCGACGCCTATTGGCGCTCCACCGGAACGGGCATCGCGAAGGCGGGCATAAGGTCCGGCATGTGCCAGCCGACCACGGGCTACACCCTGCCCGATGCGGTGCGCCTCGCGACACGCCTTGCCGCCAATCCTGACATGACGCCCGACCAGTTTGAGGCCCTCGCCCGCAGCCATTGGAAGGCGCGCGGCTATTACCGGCTGCTCGACACCATGTTGTTTGGTGCGGCGGTGCCGAACCAGCGGTATCGCATCTTTGAGCGCTTCTATGGCCTTTCGGCCAGCTTGATTGAGCGCTTCTACGCGGGTCAATCGACCCTAATGGATAAGGCGCGCATTTTAACAGGAAAGCCGCCTGTGCCCATCGTCCGGGCCATTCGCGCCATCTGGGGATTAAGAAAATGAAGACAGCAATCGTGATCGGCGCCGGTTTTGGCGGCCTTGCGCTCGGCATCCGGCTCCAGTCGGCAGGCATTCAGACAACCATCGTCGAAGCGCGCGATAAGCCGGGCGGGCGTGGCTATCACTGGAAGCGCGAAGGCTTCACCTTCGACGCAGGGCCAACGGTCATCACCGATCCGCCCTGCCTTGAGGAGCTCTGGGCGCTGTCCGGCAACAAGATTGCGGACGATGTGGACCTGATGCCGGTCAAGCCCTTCTACCGGCTCAACTGGCCCGACGGCACCAATTACGATTACGCCAATGATGAGGAAGCGCTGCGCGAGGAGATCCGCAAGATCGCGCCCGATGACCTCGATGGCTATGAGAAGTTTCAGGAATATTCGCGCGGCGTGGAGCGTGAGGGGTATCAAAAGCTCGGCTCCGTCGCGTTCCTCTCTATCCTGTCGATGTTGAAGGCAGCGCCTGCTCTGGCGCGCTATCAGGCCTGGCGGTCAGTGTATTCGATCGCGTCCAAATATGTGAAGAATGACAAGCTGCGCCAGGCGCTGTCGTTCCAGACGCTCCTTGTCGGCGGCAATCCGATGACGACGAGTTCGATCTACGCGCTGATCCACACCATCGAAAAGCGCGGCGGCGTCTGGTTTGCGCGGGGCGGCACCAACAAGCTTGTCTCCGGCATGGTTGCGCTATTCGAACGACTGGGCGGCACCGTCCGTCTGGGCGATCCGGTCGAAGAAATCGAAATGCAGGGCAACCGCGCGACCGGCGTGCGGACGGCTTCCGGCTGGCAGCAATCGGCAGATGCCGTCGCCACCAATGGCGATCTGATGCACAGCTATGCCAAGCTGCTCGGCAATCACCCGCGCGGCAAAAGCGCGGCCAAATCCTTGAAGCGCAAGCGCTGGTCGCCCTCGCTCTTCGTCGTGCATTTCGGCGTGAAGGGAACCTTCCCCGAGATTCCGCACCACATGATCCTGTTCGGCCCGCGCTACAAAGGCCTGCTCGATGATATCTACAGCAATGGCCGCGTGCCGGAGGACTTCTCGCTCTACCTCCATCACCCGAGCGTGACCGATGCGTCTATGGCGCCGGAGGGTCATGCGACCTTCTACGTGCTCGCCCCGGTCGCGCATCTCGGCAAGGCCAAGGTCGATTGGGATGGCGACTTCGGCAAGCAATTTGCCGAGAACATCCTTGAAGAGGTCGCGCAGCGCCTGATGCCCGATCTGAAGGAGCGGATCGTCACCCAGTTCCATTATGCGCCGACCGATTTTGGCCGGGATTTGTCTGCCAACCTTGGCAGCGCGTTCAGCCTCGAACCCGTCCTGTGGCAGAGTGCCTGGTTCCGCGCGCACAACCGCGACGATGTGATCGACAACCTCTACTTCGTTGGCGCGGGCACGCATCCGGGCGCTGGCATCCCCGGCGTTGTCGGCAGCGCGAAGGCGACGGCGGCGTTGATGCTTGAGGATCTTGCCTGACATCTCGACGTTGCGGGGTGAGAGCGGCTAGGGAGCGCCCGATGAAACGTATTGCCGTCTATTGCGGGTCCGCGACCCCGACCGACCCTGTCTATATGGAAACCGCGCGCCTTGTCGGGCGGACGCTGGCGCAAAAGGGCATCGGCGTCGTTTATGGCGGCGGGCGGCTCGGCCTGATGGGCGCGCTGGCGGACAGCGCGCTCGAAGCAGGCGGCGAAGTGATCGGCGTCATCCCCGAAGCGCTGGTCGGCAGCGAAGTCGCGCACAAGGGCTGCACCGAACTGCACGTCGTGCCCGGCATGCATGAACGCAAGCGCATGTTCACCGATCTGTCGGACGGCTTCCTCACCATCCCCGGCGGCGTCGGGACGATGGACGAGCTTTGGGAAGCGATCAGCTGGGCCCAGCTTGGCTATCATGCAAAGCCCGTCGGGCTGCTCAACGCGGCAGGCTTTTACGATCAGCTGATTGCGTTCAACGCGCACATGATTTCGGTCGGCTTCATCCGGGACCAGCATAAGGGCATCCTGATCGCGGACGACCAGCTGGAACGTCTGCTCACCCGCATGGCGATGTATGAGCCACACCAGCCCATCTTTGCGATGACCTCGGAAGACCTCTGATCATGGATCGCGCCGCCCTTGTCGATACGGCGCGGGAGAGCATCGCCAAGGGCTCCAAATCCTTCGCGCTCGCCTCAAAACTGTTCGCGCCAGACGTGCGGGAGCGGGCCTGGCTGCTCTACAGCTGGTGCCGCAAGTGCGATGACATTGCCGACGGACAGGACCATGGCGGCGCGCTGACCAAGGTTGAAGACCCCGCCGAACGGCTGGCCTTCCTGCGCGACATGACGGAACGGGCGCTGGCGGGTGACACGACTGGAGATCCCGCGTTCGACGCGCTCGGCCTCGTCGCCAAGGAATGCGCCCTGCCCGCGCAATGGCCGCGCGATCTGATCGAGGGCTTTGCCATGGACGCGGCGGACTTCTCCCCGCGCAACGAGGCAGATTTGCTCAAATATTGCTACCATGTGGCGGGTGTCGTCGGGCTGATGATGGCCGTCATCATGGGGGTCTCCCCGGACGATAAGGACACGCTCAAGCGCGCCAATGATCTGGGATTGGCTTTCCAGTTGGCCAATATCGCGCGTGACATCCGCGAAGATGCCGATGGCGGGCGATGCTATGTGCCCGCAGAGTGGCTGGCCGAAGCTGGCATTCCGTCCGGCGAGCATATGACACCACCGCACCGCAAAGCGATGGCGGGTATCGCGCAGCGGCTCGCCGATCTGTCCGCAGGCTATGAAGCGAGCGCCCGTATTGGCGCGCGGCGCCTGCCGTTCCGGTCCCGCTGGGCGGTCCTCTCCGCCGCTGGCATTTATGGCGACATCGCGCGGGAAGTCGCGCGGCGGGGTGAAGAGGCTTGGGATCACCGTGTGGTCACATCTAAGGCGGCAAAAGCCGGTTGGGTCGCGCGGGCTTGGGTAGACGCCGCAATCAGGCCGCGCTGACAGCTTTTCGACCGGACGCTGCCAATCGCTTGTGCGGCATCCCAAGAAATTCCCCGAACAACGGCACCGCGCGCGCCAAGGCCCAGGCGGCCCAGCAACTCAGAAGCACAAACACAACCTGCAGCGAAAACGCCGGAAGCCCGACAATGCCCGCCTCCCGCATCATCCAGCCTGCGAGCACAATCACTGTCTGGTGGATCACGTAAGCGGGGAAGATCGCCAGCGCCAAGGTCTGCCGCCAAGGATGGTCGCGGTTGAACGCGACGTCAGCCAAATGCAGCGCAACGGGCAGCATCGCCCAAGCCATGCCAGTGTCGGCGGCAATCTGCACGATGAGCATCCCGCGTGAGGGATCACTGACAGGGACCGCAACGCCGGACAGGATCACTGCCGAGCAAACGACTGATACCCCAAGCGCCACCGGCCAGATCCGGCGCACAGCTGTCCAGAACTCCGCGAAGTGCGCGAGCGCAAAGCCAAGCAGGAAGGCGGGGATATAGTGAATATCCCCCACAAGATCGGAATAGCGGCTGGCATCATCCAGATGCACCGCCATCAGCGCCAAACGCCCGCCAAGCAGCAGCAACAGCGGCAGGTAGAGCAGCCGCCATCCCCGGCACAGCCAAGTTACCGCCGGGGCCATGCGCGCCTTCCAATCCGGCAGCAGGATCAGCGCCGCCGCCAGCAGCCCAGTATAAGCCCAAAGGTAGCCGAGGAACCACAGATGCTCCCAATTGGGAAAAAACTGGCCTGCGATCCTGTGAAAGGCGAATTCCTCATGGGTGAGGAAGTGCAGCATCGTCTGGTGATGTCCGCCCACTTCCATCCTTACCCAGCCCTGCGGCGGCACCAGCACCAACGTTCCGAACAGAAGCGGGACGAGCAAGCGTCGACTACGTTCCCTGAAAAACGCGCCGACTGAGGGGAAGCGCTGCAGCATGGCGGCGGACGCAAAGCCCGACACGGCGAAGATGATCATCAGCCGCCAAGGTGAGATGGCCGCAATCGGGTAGGCCACCCAAGGCTCGATTTCTGCGGATTTCACAAGCCAATGGCCGGGCGCGAAATAGAGGCCGATATGATAAAGGATCAAGATTGCGAACGCGCCGATGCGGAGCCAGTCCAGCCCGAAATGGCGCCCGATCCGCCCGGTCTCACCCTTGTCCTGCACGGCGGAACAGCATCCTTAAATCATGCACTTGCGCGGCGATCACACACCTGTGGCCGACGGTTCCAATAACCGTTCAGGACTGAAGATTGATTTAAGGTCGTTTCTTGCTGTTTTGCGCCTTTGCCTCGGCGCGCGCCTGCCTGTATAGGCGCATCCATGTCTTCGATCCGCCCTTGGCGCGATATAGCGCGCCGCACCTCCCGTCAGATCATGGTTGGCAATGTGCCCGTTGGGGGCAATGCGCCGATCAGCGTCCAGACGATGACCAACACCCTCACCTCCGACGCCAAGGCGACAATCGACCAGATCCGCCGCTGCGAGGATGCAGGGGCGGACATCATCCGCGTCTCATGCCCTGATGTAGAATCCACCGCCGCGCTGAAAGAGATCGTCCGCGCCGCGCGCGTGCCGATCGTCGCGGATATCCATTTCCACTATAAGCGCGCGCTCGAAGCCGCCGATGCGGGTGCGGCCTGCCTGCGCATCAACCCCGGCAATATCGGCTCGGCTGAACGCGTGAACGAAGTCGTCAACGCGGCCAAGGCCAATGGCTGTGCGATCCGCATCGGCGTCAACGCAGGCAGCCTTGAGAAGGACCTGCTCGAAAAATATGGCGAGCCCTGCCCCGAAGCGCTGATCGAGTCCGCGCTCGACCATATCAAGCTGCTGCAGGACCGTGATTTTCACGAATATAAAGTTGCGGTCAAAGCGTCCGACGCGTTCCTCGCGGTGGCGGCCTATATGGGCCTCGCCGAAGCTGTCGATTGCCCGCTGCATCTCGGCATCACCGAAGCCGGTGGCCTGATCGGCGGCACGGTGAAGTCTGCCATAGGCATTGGCAATATGCTCTGGGCGGGGATTGGTGACACGATCCGCGTCTCGCTTTCGGCGGAACCCGAAGAAGAAGTCCGCGTCGGCTATGAAATCCTGAAGACCCTCGGCCTGCGCACGCGCGGCGTTCGTGTCGTCTCCTGCCCCAGCTGTGCACGGCAGGGCTTTGATGTGATCCGCACCGTCCAGAAGCTTGAAGATGCGCTCCAGCACATCAAGACGCCGATGAGCCTCTCCGTCCTCGGCTGCGTCGTCAACGGCCCCGGCGAAGCGCGCGAGACCGACATTGGCATCACCGGCGGCGGCAATGGCAAACACATGGTCTACCTCGCCGGTGTCACTGACCATCATGTCGAAGACGACGCGATGGTCGCCCATATCGTGAAGCTGGTCGAAGCCAAGGCGGCAGAGATCGACGCGGGCAGCTCAGTGAGCATGGACACGCTGCACGGGAAGGCGGCTTGAGATTTTCTAGAATTCTGGTACAAAATTCTAGAAAGGATGCGTCCCATGGGCCTTAGCATCAAGAATGAAGAGACCGAGCGGTTGGTGCGGGAACTCGCGCGACGCAAAGGCGTGGGCGTGACGACCGCGATCCGGCTCGCCGTCAGCAATGAGCTGGAAAAGACGCCCGAACCAAAGAAGAGTCCCGAGGAAATCCTGGCATTCGTCCGGGAGATTCAGGAACGCTGGAAAGCATTCCCGCCCATTGATATGAAGGAAATGGACGAGTTCCTATATGATGAGAATGGCTTGCCGCATTGATCGTCGTCGACACGTCGGTATTGATCGCAATCCTTCAAGGTGAGCCGGAAGCCGAGCACTTCCTCGAGGTTCTAAGAGGGGAATCGCGCTGTGTGCTCGGGGCGCCAACCAAGTTTGAGGCTTTGTTGGTGGCCGCCAAGCGGCCAAATGGGCAAGCCGATATCAACGCCTTTATAGATGAACTGGGCATCAAGGTCATCGACTGGACCGACGACCATGCCAGCATCGCATCAGAAGCCTTTCTGCGCTTCGGAAAACGGCGCCATAAGGCGAACCTCAACTTCGGTGATTGCATGTCCTATGCGCTTGCCAAGTCATTGAATGCACCGCTCCTTTTTAAGGGTGACGATTTCGCGTTGACTGATATTACGTCCGCGCTTTGATCTCTCCCCGCACGCCCCTTCCCGCATCCCATTTGCTGCTCGCTGTCGCCATCATGGCGGTGTGGGGGACGAACTTTGTCGTCATCAAATTTGGGCTGGAACATTTGCCCCCGTTGACGCTGGCGCTGCTCCGCTTCACGCTCGCCTTTTTCCCGCTGGCCTTCTTCCTGCCGCGTCCGAAGGTGGGGTGGGGCAACCTCGCCGCTTATGGGATGCTGATCGGCGCCGGGCAGTTTGGTGTGCTGTTCACCGCGATGCGCGCGGACATCACGCCGGGGTTGGCGTCGCTGGTGGTGCAGACGCAAGTCTTCTTCACGATCTTCCTGTCGATGCGGCTGACCGGAGAGCGGGTCGCGCTGTACCAGATTGTGGCCTTGCTGATCGCGGGCTGCGGCCTTGCGACCATTGCGCTCCACACCGATGGCACCGCGACACCACTTGGGCTGGCGCTGGTGCTGGTTGCCGCGTTCAGCTGGTCCAGCGGGAATATGGTCTCCCGCAAAGCGGGGCCGCAGAACATGCTGGCCTATGTCGTGTGGTCCAGCGTCTTTGCCGTGCCGCCGCTGCTGATCTTCGCGCTCTTACTGGAAGGGCCAACGCGGATGATCGACGGCATCCGTGCCGCCGACGCTGCCACATGGGGCGCTGTCGTGTGGCAATCGGTTGGCAATACGATGTTCGGCTATGCCGCTTGGGGCTGGCTGCTCAACCGGCATCCGGCGGCGACCGTCGCACCGATGGCGTTGATGGTGCCCGTCTTCGGCCTTGGGGCCTCAGCACTTATGCTGGGCGAGCCGCTCCAGCCTTGGAAACTTACCGCCTTCGCGCTCGTCATGGCTGGCCTGTCGGTCGGCATGTTGTGGCCAAGGATCAAACAAAGGTTGAAGATATGACGCTATCCATTCGTGTCGCCACGCGCGACGATATTGGCCTGATTGCCCAGTTCATCCGCGCGCTCGCCGACTATGAAAAGCTGCTCCACGAAGTCCGCTTTGATGAGGCGGTGCTGGCTGAAAAGCTGTTCGGCGCGCGACCCTATGCCGAGGTTTTGATCGGAGAAATCGACGGAAGTCCGCAAGGCTTTGCCTTGTTCTTCCACAATTTTTCGACCTTTGAGGGCAAGCCCGGCATCTATCTTGAAGATTTGTTCGTCACCCCTGAAGCCCGCGGCTCCGGCCTTGGTACCGCCCTTCTGGCTGAGCTGGCCCGCCTGGCAGCCGAGCGCGATTGCGCACGGCTCGATTGGTCGGTGCTTGATTGGAACGAGCCGTCGATCGGCTTTTACAAGGCACTGGGAGCCAAGGCGCTGGACGAGTGGACGGGCTTCCGGCTGGAAGGCACGGCCCTTCAGGCCTTGGCCGACCGCCGGGGTTGAAGCGTGCGCCGCGGCGTCCCATCTAAAACATATACCGGCGGCAACACCCCGCCGAGGTGAGAAGACCGCATGATTGACGTTCGACCCTTTGCCGGCCTTGGCCATGCGGACCACGGCTGGCTCAACGCGCGCCACCATTTCAGCTTTGCCAATTACCATGACCCCGCCCGCATGGGCTGGGGCGCGATCCGCGTGTGGAATGATGATGAGATTGGCGCGAAGACCGGCTTTCCGCCGCACGGCCATACCGACATGGAAATCATCACCTATGTGCGCACCGGCGCGATTAGCCACCGCGACAGTCTAGGCAATGAAGGCCGGACCCCCGGCGGCGATGTTCAGGTCATGAGCGCGGGTACGGGCATCCAGCACGCCGAATATAATCTGGAAACGGAGACAACCACCTTGTTCCAGATCTGGGTGTTGCCCGATGCGCGCGGCGGCGAACCCGGCTGGGGCCAGCGCGCCTTTCCCAAAGGCAATCGCGCCGGTCAGTGGGTGACACTCGCCAGCGGCACGGGCGACGGGGATGCCCTTCCCATCCGTGCCGATGCCCATGTGCTCGGCGCGACGGTGAAGGCCGGAGAAACGCTGGCCTATGACGCAGACCCTGCGCGTCACATCTATCTGGTGCCCGCGACAGGTCGGATCACCGTCAACGGAGTACCGGCCAACGCCCGCGATGGCATTGCCATTACCGGCGAAGCGCGGTTGATGATTGAAGCTGAGGAAGAGGCCGAATTGGTGCTGGTGGACGCCAGATAAGGTCCACCACCCCCGTTCGTGTCGAGCGAAGTCGAGACACCTTGTGCCGCATCCCGTCCCTCGACGTCGCTCGGGACGAACGGCGTTTTGACTACCCCGTCCGGTAATCCGCAATCACCTGACCCGCGGCGCGGAGTTCGGCTTCATGGCCGGCTTCGCGCCAGCTTTCGGCAAGCGCTTCGGATTCCCATTGCAGCATGGCGGGATGCGCAAGGATGTGGTCGACCCACGCCTGCCCGGCCGTCCCGACATCAAGCCCGTAGGTCCGCACGCGAAACGCGACCGGCGCGAAAAAGGAATCTGCGGCGGTAAATGTCGCACCCGCCAGAAACGGCCCGCCAAAGCGCGACAGGCCTTCTGCAAACAGCTCTGCAATACGCGCCACATTGGCCTTCAGCGCGTCAGACATCGGCTTGGGCTTCACCCGCACGCCGACATTCATGGTGCAATCGTTGCGCAGCGCGGAGAAACCGGAATGCATTTCCACGACCGCGCACTGCGCCCAAGCGCGCGCGTCCGGGTCGGTGGGCCAGACGCCGTCATGCCGGTCTGCGAGATAAAGCGTGATGCCCAGCGAGTCATGCACGGTCCGCCCCTCATGCAAGAGCACCGGCACCTGGCCTGTGGGAGAAAAGCTGCGGAACTCCTCATAATTGCTGGGCTTCGTGAAAGGCTGCAACTCGTCTTCAAAGGTCAGGCCCAGCCCCTTCATCAGCAGCCAAGGCCGCAGCGACCAGCTGGAGTAATTCCGGTTGGCGGTAATCAGCGTGTAGGTCATGCAGGCTCCAGTCCGAGTGGGCGGTCAAGATCGCTGCGGATATGCCGCGCCGCCAGCCAATAGTGAAGCCCCGCCCACAAATAGAGACAGGAGAGCGCGCCCATCGCCAGCGTCAGGCCGTCGCCCGGCGTGGCGGCTGTCTTGGTGAAATTATCGCTCAGCGCCCCCAGAATGACAGGCCCAATCCCGCCGCCGACGAGCGAATAGACCAAGTTGGTAAAGGCAGACCCTGTCGCGCGCATCCGTGGATGGAGCATGTTCTGAAATGTGCCGAACGTGGGCCCCAAATAGCAATATTGCGCCAGCGCCGAGACGCCGATGAGGATGATGGCGAGCATCGCGCTGTCCTGTGAAACGGCGAGCAGGAAGAGCGGCGTCGACAGGGTCAGGGTGATAGCCGGCACAAGGGCATAGCTGCGCTTGTCCCGCTTGCCCCAGCGGTCTGCGATAAGACCGGCCGCAACCACGCTGATTGCGGCGGGGAGTGCCGCTACCAGCCCCGATGTCAAACCGGCCTCGACCAGCGAGAAGCCAAATTTCCGCATGAAGAAGGACGCCATAAACGCATTGAGGCCAAAGCCGATCAGCGAGGCGATAGCCGACCCGATCAGCATATGCCGCATTGTCGGCCAGCTGAAATAGCGGCCGATGACGCGCAGCATGGGCGGGACCTCGTCGGTTGTCGCCACGGCATCATGCTGGCCGCGGGTCGGTTCTTCCACAAACAGGTGCAGCGCGATGGCGAGGATGAAGCCGGGGATCGCCGCGCAAAAGAGCGCCATCTGCCAGCCATAATTGTGCGCGATCAGCGAGCCGCCCGCCGCCCCGATAAACGCGCCCACCGGCGGCGACAGCATCGACACCGAAATCGCCGAGGCGCGCTTTTCGGGCGGGAAGTAATCCGAGATGACCGAAGACGTCGAGGGCAAGCCCACCGCCTCCCCCACGCCGACGCCGATGCGCGCGGTCAGCAACTGCGCGAAGTTGGTCGCAAATCCGGTCGCCGCCGTCGCCAGGGACCAGAAGAACGTCCCGAACGAGATGAGCGTCAACCGCCGCGTCCGTTCTGCCACGCGCGCCATGGCAAGGCCGAGGACGACATTGAGAACGGCAAAGGCAAGGCCGTTGACGAGCCCGATCTGGAAATCGCTCAGCCCGAAGTCCGCCTTGATCGGCTCGACCAGCACATTCATGATGATGCGGTCGATGAAACCGACAATCCCGATCGACGTCAGCAGAACGAGCGCCAGAACCGGCGACGTGCGTCGCAGCGAAGTCAATCGGGACATGGGCTCTCCTCAGGCTCGTTGAGCCCTTGTGGCGGGACAAGGGCCTGAGGTGCAAGCGGGATTGTTGGGCAATTAGGAACTTAAACCGTTCGTCCCGAGCGAAGTCGAGGGATGCAGGTGCGGTAAAAGGTGTCTCGACTTCGCTCGACACAAACGGAGGATGGAGATCAGTCCACCGGTTCCGTATGCAGCCAATCCGCATGACGCGGGCCGGTCTTGGTCCGGCTCCATTCCTCCAGCATCAGCGGCGCGACGCGCTTGAGTTCGGCGTGCTGCTCCGCCGTGCCGATGTTGCAGGCCAGTTCCAGTCGGTGGCCATTGGGGTCAAAGAAATAGATCGAGCGGAAGATACCGTGATAGGTCGGCCCGAGCACCTCCACCCCCTGCGCCTCGATATGCGCTTTGGCCGCAAGCAGCGCGTCGAGGTCCGGCACTTCAAACGCCAGATGCTGCACCCAGGCGGGGGTGTTCGCGTCGCGGCCCATCTCCGGCTGGTTGGGCAGTTCAAAAAACGCCAGCACATTGCCCCCGCCCGCATCAAGGAAGACGTGCATATAGGGATCATACTCGCCCGTGGAGGGCACATGGTCCTCGGCAAAGGCGGTCGTATACTCCATGCCAAGCACGCGATGGTACCAGTCCACCGTCTCCTTCGCGTCGCGGCAGCGATAGGCGACGTGGTGGATGCGGCTTAGCTTAACGGGCGAGGGATTAATTGAGGACGTCATGCGTCTGCCCCCTCAAGTGCGCCGCGACGCATCTGGTCGCGCTCCATCGATTTGAACAAGGCGGTGAAGTTGCCCTCGCCAAAGCCTTCATCCTTCTTGCGCTGGATGAATTCAAAGAAGACCGGGCCGATGACGGTCTGGCCGAAAATCTGGAGGAGCAGGCGCGGATCGCCTTCCTCCGTTGAGCCATCGAGCAGGATGCCGCGTTGCTGCAACTCTGCGACCGGCTCGCCATGTCCCGGAAGGCGCTCTTCCAGCATCTCATAATAGGTGGCGGGCGGCGGCGACATGAAGGGCGTGCCGAGCACCTTCAGCCGATCCCACGCGCCAATCAGGTCATCACAGATGAAGGCGATATGTTGAATCCCCTCGCCATTATACTGGCGCAGAAACTCCTCAATCTGCCCGCCACCGGAGCGGCCTTCTTCATTGAGGGGGATGCGGATCTTGCCATCGGGCGCGGTCATCGCGCGGCTCGTCAGGCCCGTATATTCGCCCTTGATGTCGAAATAGCGGATCTCGCGGAAGTTGAAGACGCGTTCATAGAACTTCGCCCAATGGTCCATCCGTCCGCCATAAACATTGTGCGTCAGATGATCGATGCGGAGAAGGCCGGTGCCGACGGGGTGGCGGTCCACACCCGGCAGCCAGTCAAAATCAATGTCGTAGATGGACAGCGCCCCCGGGGCGTCGGCGCTCTCATAGCGGTCAATGAGATAAATGATCGCGCCACCAATGCCGCGAATGGCAGGCAGGCGAAGCTCCATCGGGCCGGTGCGGGTCTCAACCGGTTCCGCCCCGCGTTCGAGCGCCAGATCATAAGCCTTGCGCGCATTGCGTACGCGAAACGCCATGCCGCAGGCGGAAGGGCCATGCTCAGCGGCGAAATAAGCGGCGGGGCTTTTGGGTTCATAATTGGCGATCAGGTTGATCTCCCCCTGCCGCCACAGATCGACATCCTTGGACCGGTGCCGCGCGACTTGCGTAAAGCCCATCGCCGCGAACACTGGTTCCAGCACGCCCTTGTCCGGCGCACAAAACTCAATGAATTCAAACCCATCGAGGCCCAGCGGATTTTCAAACAGGTCAGTCACATCAATCTCCGGCACGCACACAATATAGTTTCAGTTGCAACTATATTGTGTGCGGGGGTGCGGAGTCAAATGGGATGCCTCACCCCGCCGGTCGCGCCTGTTGAAAGGACAGGACCTCGCCCATAAGCGCTTCGACATCTTCATCCGCCGGGTCCGGATGAAGCTCAGCCTCCACCAGATAATCATTGGCGACATCCAGCAAGGTCGCGACCTGCATCAGGTCCAGCTGATACCGACGCGTGAGGCGGGACCAGGCCCGCAGCATCGCCTCATAGACCGGCATCATCGGCCGCTGCGCGCGCGCGCCGGCCATGCCGGTGAGTTCACGATACAGGCCACGCTGGATCATATGCTCGGCAAAGGCGCCGTGCCGCCCTTCAAACACCGGATCAAAGCCCGCAAAGCGCGCCAACCGGTGCTGGGCAAAAGGATGCGCCGGGCCGACATCGCGCAAAGCGAGATAAATGGCGCGGTACATTTCCAGCACCTCGGTCACGCGGTCACATTCTTCAATGTCGAGCGTATCGGGCAGCGCAAACAGCGTGCCGCAATATTCGCTGGCAAACCCTTCCTCCAGCGCCCCGCGCATCTGCGCATAGCCCGCATTGTCATCGGGGTAGAGCGCTTCGAGCAGACGAAGCTGATAAATGAACGACAGCCGTTCCTTCTTGGTGAGATGCATCTGAAGTCTCCCTTGTCACGTCGCGAGTGCACGGCACGGGGCCGCAGGGAGGGTAACGACGGGGATCGTGCCAGATTGAGTGGATTTTATGCCAAAGTTGCTTGATTGCGAAGCTGCGGCCTCTGTGGCATCTATGCCGGATGAGCATTGATTTGAGCGCAATCAGATCCCGCATTCTTGGTACGATGCAAGAGAGGGGCATGAGCAGGCGAAGATTGTCTGAAAGAGCAGGATTGAGCGAGAGTGCGGTTCGTGATTTTTTAACCCGTACTGATAATCCGGGGATATTGACCTTAGATAGGATTTGTGATGCTCTTGATTTACCTCTTAACGAGGTATTAAATAGTTAGAGTTTGCTCTATCAACGTCAAATATTAAACAGAGATATTGGAATTTATTGTTTAGAGGCCTCAGAAGTTTTCATTGTGTTCTGGCACATTTGATTGTTGACAGTTCACCATTCGGCTTTCCCACAAAAAAGACGCCGAACCCGCCAAACTGGCTGTGAAATGCAATGAACGTAAGCCACTAAAAACACGCGTTTTTAAGATTTCAACGCAAACGAGACCCCGGTTATCCCCAAACCGATGCGTTTTACCCCCTTGCGCCTGCCGCACGCTAAGGCACTATGGATAGTGACATACCCGAACGGAAAAAGGCCCGGTGCTACGAACACCGGGCCTTTGGATCGGGAAAGCCTCGCAAAATCGGTTCTGAGGGCGCGAGGCTGGAGCAACCCGACGCACTTTGCATCGCACGGGCGTTCGGGCCAGTCAAGCTCTCGGAATGCGCCATGTAAAGGAGCAATTAAGCATGGCTACCCAAACGGGTCGTAAACGCGTACAACTGAGTGACCATATCATCTGCGAGATCAGGGAGCGTCTCCACCAAGGCGACTACCAGCACGACATCGCGGCTGACTACGGAGTCAATCAGGGTCGCATTTCAGAGATCAACACCGGCAAGCGTGGTTTCCGCGGTTCCGGTGGGCAACCTTCTCTGCTGTAGTCACAAACTTGGGGAGTCGACAAAAGTCGGCTCCCCATTTTCGGTGCTCACCCCCTCAAAAAAAGAAAAACACCCCCGCCACAAAGCTGGTCGCTTCCGTCCCCTCACCCGCAGCCCGCGCAAACCGCGCCGTATCCCCAAATTTCCGCTCGCGGTGAACACCAACATAGGGGGCGAGCCTCGGCTGGATGGCGTAACGCAAACGCAGGCCGCCGGACATTTCGGTGATCCCGCTGCCCAAACCAAGAGCGGGGACGTCCTGTGCGGAGAGGTCCGCCTCCAGACGCGGCTGGAGGATGAGGCGGTTTGTGAGGCGCATGTCGTGGGTCAGTTCCACCCGCGCGGTCACATCGCCTTTGTGGGAGAGGAAGACGGCGCCTTCGGCCTCGATCCAGTAAGGCAGCATCGCATCGACGCCGATTGTCACGTGGGTGCGCGCGGGGCCATGGCCGAAATCCTGCCGGACGCCCGCTTCCAGATTGGCATAGGGGCCGATGGCGTGGCTCCACAAAGCGCGGATCTCACCTTCTTCCACCGTGTCGCCCTCCATCGCGCCTTCGGAGCGGATGAGGAAGCGGTCGAGGTCACCGCCGGTCCAGGCACGGCCCTGCCAGGCGAGGCCGTCCTTCGCTTTGCCCATGCGCCATTCAAGCTGGTCGAGCCGGACAAGCGACGCGCGGCTGTCTCGGGTGGACCGGAAAAGCGCGGCGCGGGCCTGCGCCATCACCTTGGGATCATGCAGCGCATCGGCGGCCCAATCCCCGGCATCTGCGGGCGTTGCCTCCTGCGACTGTGGCATCGGCGCGGAATGGCCGGAGTGATGGCTATGGTCCTGCGCGAGGGCAGGTGCCGCCAACAGCAGCGCCGCCGCGACAGCCAGAGCGCGCCTCATGCCCGCACCTTCAGGATGCGGAACATGCCCGTGTCCATGTGGAACATCATGTGGCAGTGCATCGCCCAATCGCCGAGCGCATCCGCCGTCATGTCGATGGAGAGTTTGCCGCCCGGCAGCACGTTGACGGTGTGCTTCATCGGCTGATCGCCCGCGTCTGCGCCTGTGACCAGTTCAAAGAAATGGCCGTGGACGTGGATGGGGTGCGGCATCATCGTGTCGTTGATGAGGGTGATGCGCACGCGCTCATTCTGGCGGAACATGATGGGCGCCGTCCGCTCACTCATCCGCTCACCATCGAAGGACCACATATAGCGTTCCATATTGGCGGTCAGGTGCATCTGGATCGTCCGCGTCGGCGCGGGGGCGTCGTGCGGGGTCAGCGCCTTCAAATCGGTGTAGCGCAGCACGCGGTGGTCGACATCCTCCAGCCCCGTCGGCGCATCGCCGATCCGTTCGGCGGGCATTGGGGAGAGCGAGGCGACACCAGCGTTCTTCTTCACCTGCGGCGCGACGGAGAAGTCGCGCATGTTCATGGAGCTATGGTCCATCATCGGCGCTTCGGGCTTGGACAGGTCCAGCTCCATCGGCATCGCATGGTCCATGCCCATGTCGCGCATATTGAGAAGCGGACGTTCGCGTAAGGTCGGCACCTCACCCTTCATCCCGGCGCGCGGCGCGAGGGTGGCGCGGCAGACGCCGGAGCGGTCGATAGCCTCTGCAATCACGCCATAAGCGCGGTCCTCCGTCGGGGTGACGACTACGTCATAGGTTTCGGCAATGGCGATCTGGAATTCATCGGTCTCCACCGGACGGACGTTGAGCCCATCCGCCTGCACCACGGTCATGGGAAGGCCGGGAATACGCAGGTTAAAGTTGGTCATGGCCGACGCGTTGATGATGCGCAGGCGAACGCGCTCGCCTGCCTTGAACAGCCCGGTCCAGTTTTCCTCCGTGCCGTGGCCGTTGATGAGATAGCGATAGACCGAGGCCGTCACATCCGAAATGTCGGTCGGGTCCATGTTCATCTGGGCCCATTCCAGCCGCTCCTTGAGCGACTGGTCCTTGCCTGCGAGCAACCCGCCCACCGTCTGCTTCTGCCGGTTGAAATAACCGCCCGCCTGCTTAAGCCGCGTCATCAGCTTGTGCGTGTGGATGAAGCTCCAGTCGGAGAGGACCAGCACATGTTCACGGTCATAGGCGACGGGGTCTACGCCCGCGGGGTCGATGATCAACGGCCCGAACTGGCCCATCGCCTCCTGCATGTTGCTGTGGCTGTGATACCAATAGGTGCCCGCCTGCCGGATCGGGAATTCGTAGGTGAACGTCTCCCGCGGGCGGATGCCGGGGAAGCTGACGCCGGGCACGCCGTCATATTGGAACGGCACGAGCAAGCCATGCCAGTGGATCGAGGTATCCTCATCGAGCGTGTTGGTGACGTGCAGGCGAACATTCTGCCCCTCCCGCAGCCGGATGAGCGGCGCGGGCAGCGTGCCGTTGACGGTGAACGCATGGCCGGTCTTCCCACCGGTCGTGAAGCTGGAATGGCCGACCGTCAGGCGGATGTCCTCACCCGACAAGGTGCCCACGCCCGTGCCACGCCCGTGCGACACGCTCTGTGCCCAAGCGGGAAAGAGCGGCAGCAGCGCCGTCGCGCTGGCCGCGCGAAGAACGGTGCGGCGGTCGAGAGGGATGGCTTTCATCATTCTCCGTTCAGATAGGGGTGCCTATCGCGAAAACATCCCTATATCGATGTCTGTCTCGAAATTCTCTTGCCCTTTGGGGCATCACTGGAGGTCTGCACCATGAACAAGTCCCTGTCCTTGCTCGCTTTTGGAGCCGCGCTTGCGCTAGCATCGCCTGCCTTGGCGCAAGTCAAACTCGTCGCCTCCACACCTGCCGCCAACAAGGCCGCAGCCAAGCCGATGGCCGTCAGCCTGACCTTTTCCGACAAGATCGCCGGCACCTCAACGATGGACATCGTGATGCTGACCATGCCGGGGATGAAGAACCACCCGCCGATGAAGATTTCCGGCTTCACCGCGGACGTCAGTGCGGACGGCAAGACGCTGGTTGCAAAACTGCCCCGCCCCTTGCCGGTTGGCACCTATGTCGTGAACTGGAAAGCGACCGGAACCGACGGCGCGCCTGCCACCGGCAAGATCAATTTTGCGGTGAAGTAACCGGCACGGCGGGGACAGGCTCGGCCGTCGGCGAGATTGGCAGCGGTGTTTCAAAGGCGGGCTTCTTGCCGCGCAACTCATCGATTTCGGCCTGCCGCGTGGTGAGGTAATACTCCCGCTGCGCCGCATAAGCCGGCCGGTCGCCGTTGCGCAGCTCTTCAAGTTTATCGTCAAACAACACCCGATCGTCCAGCGCGTAGATCACGCCGGATGGCAGGGTGTAATAGGGATTGTTGAAGGGCGCGCCGACAACAGTCGGCAGGAAGGCAAGGTCCATCAACCGCCCCGTCACGTCACGCACCGTCGTCGGGCCGATCAGCGGCAGGAAGAGATAAGCGCCTGGCTTCACGCCATAATAGCCCATCGTATAGGCAAAACCGTTGACGCGGTGCGGCAGGTGGAATGGCTTTTTCTTGGCCACGTCAAGCAGCCCCGCGATGCCGATGGTGGAGTTGATCGCAAAGCGCCCGACCGTCTCAATCGCCTTGCCGGGCTTAAGCTGCAGCAGGAAGTTCACCGCGACCACCGGTTCCCCGATATTATAGAGGAAATTGTGGATTCCCTTGCGGATCGGGTTAGGCAGGCTTTCTTTATAGACCATGGCCGCCGGGCCAACGATGGCTTTGTCCGCCGCCTCAACCACTTCAAAGCTGACTTCATTCGCCCGCTTGAGCGGATCTTCCTTCGGCGTCGGCTGAGCTGTGACGACAATATCCTCAGGCACTGGCCCCGTTGCGGGAGAAGGCGGCGCGGGCATCGGCGCCGGTGCAACGGTCGGAACTTCAGATACTGCGACGGGCGGCGCAGAGACGGGCTCGGTGGGCACAGCTTCCGGGTTGGCCTGCATGGCCGTCAACATCAATGCCGTCGTAAATCCCGAAACACCCACTCAAAAAATCCCTTCGCCGCGACCTTCGCGTTGTCGCAGCATAGAGGCAGCAACCCTGCTCCAGCGTTAACAGAAACGTTAACATAAATCGGAGGAGATGCGCTTTAGCTTGGCGCCTGCGCAAAGCAAGCCGCGCCATTTCCACACTGACATCTCTGCGCAGCACCGCTAAACGCGACACCATGACCGATCTGCCCATTTGTGTTGCCGCACTTTACCACTTTACGCGCTTTGAAGATGCCCCCGCCATCCGCGCCACGCTGGCTGATGCGTGCAAGGCGCAAGGCATCAAAGGCACGCTCCTCATCGCGCGCGAAGGCATCAACGGCACGATTGCTGGCACCGACGAAGCGATCACCGCGATCCTCGACACCATCGGGAAGCTGCCGGGATGCGCAGGGTTCGAGTATAAACTCTCCCGCGCCAAAGAAATGCCGTTCCACCGGATGAAGGTGAAGGTGAAGCCCGAAATCGTGACGATGGGACAACCCGATATCGATCCGCTCGCCCGCGTCGGCCATTATGTGGCGCCGCAGGATTGGAACGCGCTGATCGCCGATCCCGACACCATCGTCATCGACACGCGCAATGATTATGAAGTCGCCGTCGGCACCTTCCAGCGCGCGATTGACCCCAAGACCAAGACCTTCCGGGATTTCCCCGCCTGGTTCCGGGCGGAGCGAGAGCGGCTGTTGGGCAAGGGCACCCCGCCCAAGGTGGCGATGTTCTGCACCGGCGGCATAAGGTGCGAGAAATCCACCGCCTTCCTGAAGGCCGAAGGGATTGAGGATGTCTATCACCTGCAAGGCGGCATCCTCAAATATCTGGAAACCGTGCCCGCCGAAGAATCGCTATGGGAAGGCGAGTGCTTCGTGTTCGATCAGCGCGTGACCGTGCGGCATGGGCTGGAGCTTGGCTCGCTGGAGCTGTGCCACGCCTGCCGCCGCCCGATCAATGCGGAGGACCGCGCCTCATCGCTTTATGAAGTCGGCGTCAGCTGCCCGGCCTGCTATGATGAGCGCACCGACGCGCAGCGCGCCGGATATCGCGAGCGCCAGCATCAGGTCGCCCTCGCCGAGGCGCAAGGCAAGCCGCATATCGGCGCGGTGATGGC
>JBBATS010000028.1:0-39775 GCA_040398625.1 Chakrabartia sp.
CGGATCGGGGCCTTGAAGGCTTCGGCTTCCTCCGGCGTCCATTTGTCGGCATCGCGGTGGACGGTCGCGAGCACAGACGCCGCCTGTTCGCCACCCATCACGCTGGTACGCGCATTGGGCCAGGTGAAGAGGAAGCGCGGCGAATAGGCCCGGCCGCACATGCCATAATTGCCGGCACCAAAGCTGCCGCCGATGATGACGGTGATCTTGGGCACGGTCGCGGTGGCGACTGCGGTCACCAACTTGGCGCCATGCTTGGCGATGCCTTCGGCCTCATATTTCCCGCCAACCATGAAGCCGGAGATGTTCTGCAGGAACAAGAGTGGGATCTTCCGCTGCTGTGCCAGCTCGATGAAATGCGCGCCTTTGACGGCGCTTTCGCTGAACAGCACGCCATTATTGGCGAGGATGGCCACCGGAATGCCCCAGATGTGCGCAAAGCCACAGACGAGCGTGGTGCCATAGTGCGCCTTGAACTCGTGAAACTCAGAACCGTCCACAATCCGCGCGATCACCTCATGCACGTCATAGGGGGCACGGACATCGTCGGGGATGATGCCGTAGAGTTCTTCGGGGTCGTATTTGGTTGGGCGGGGTTCTTTAACTCCGTTCGTCCCGAGCGCAGTCGAGGGACGTGTCTCGACGTCGCTCGACACGAACGGTGAGGAGAGATGACTGACAATATCCCGCACTATGGTCAGCGCATGTTCGTCATTCTCGGCCAGGTGGTCAACCACGCCCGATTTCTTCGCGTGCAGGTCTCCGCCACCCAGATCTTCGGCGCTGATCTCTTCGCCGGTCGCCGCCTTCACCAGCGGAGGGCCTGCGAGAAAGATGGTCCCCTGATTGCGGACGATCACGGTTTCATCGGACATGGCCGGCACATAAGCGCCTCCCGCCGTGCAACTGCCCATGACGCTCGCGATCTGCGGAATGCCGCGCGCCGACATATTAGCCTGATTGAAGAAAAAGCGCCCGAAGTGATCGCGGTCCGGAAACACCTCCGCCTGATTGGGCAAGTTCGCGCCGCCGCTATCGACCAGATAGATGCACGGCAGGCGGTTCTCCTGCGCGATTTCCTGCGCGCGAAGGTGCTTCTTCACCGTCATCGGGAAATAGGTTCCGCCTTTGACCGTCGCGTCATTGGCAAAGATCATGCACGGACGGCCCGACACCCGGCCAATGGCAGTAATGATGCCCGCCCCCGGAACCTCATCCCCATAAAGACCATTCGCCGCGAGCTGCCCGATTTCGAGCAGCGGGGAGCCCGGATCGAGCAGATGCTCCACACGGTCCCGGGGCAGCAGCTTGCCGCGTGCAACATGCCGGTCGCGTGACTTTTCGTCGCCGCCTAATGCTGCCTTGGCCACTTTCGTGCGCAGCGTTTCAGCCAGCCCACGGTTATGCACCGCATTGGCGCGGAAGGCGTCGCTATCAGGGGACACATTGGTGGAGAGAATGGGCGCTGTCATGATTGCTCCGGCATAACCGATTTGTGTCGCGATGAAAGCCACAGCAAACCTATCGAGGCGAAAGCGATAAGGTCTGCGCCAAACATCGGCCAGGTCCAGCTATTGGCCAAGCCCGCCTGTTCCATCGCGTCACTCACGACACCAATGGCGTAAGACAGACCCCCGATGACGAATAAATTTAGCACCAGCATGTTGAAGCCTGCGGACGTCGCTTTCAATCCTTCGGGAAGCTCCCGCTCAATCACCGAAAAGATCGGCCCATAGGCCGAGGTGAGAAACAGGATCGAGGCGACCATCCCCATCAGGAAGAGCGGAGATGAGGCCGGTGCAAATCGAAAGGCGATGATGAGGGGCACAAGGAGAAGCTGGACCCAAAACAAGGAGCGCACCCGGTCTGCGCCGAAGCGGCGGTGCATCCAATCGGTGAGATATCCCGTCCCCAACGCACCAGCCATGCCGAAAACGATGAACAGCGCCCCATAGAGGCTCGCCGCCTGCGCCTTGTCCATGCCCTTGTCATCATGGAGCCATAGCTGGACAAAAGGCGTTGTCGCGCTGTGGGCGTGGAACAGGATGATAGCAGCGGCAGCATAACGGAGCCGGGCATTTCGGCCCAGGTGCCCCCATAAGGCTTTCAATTGATCGATAGATGAAGGCGCGTGCTCTGCCGACTTCGCTTGATGGTCAGTGTCACGCACTCGTGACACCAGAAATGCCATGAAAAGGCCCAGAGCCGCCATGATGAAGAAGCAATTCCGCCAGCCGAGATAGGGGCCGAGGGTTCCTGCAACGAGAAAGCTTGCGCCGATCCCGAGCGGACCACCCGCAAAGAACAGGCCGATGGCGGTGGCCTTTTGCGCGTCTGACGTTCGGGCCAGAATGATCGTCGTTGCCGTGGGCACCAGAGTTGCCTCTCCTGCCGCAACGAAAGGTCGCGCCCCCAGCAAAGACCAGAAGCCCTGCGCCAGACCTGCAAGCCCTGTAAAAAGGCTCCAAATTCCGACACCTGCGGTCAACACCCGCACGCGGCCGACCCTGTCTGCAACCATACCGGCGGCCAGAGCAATCAGGGCATAAACCCCGCTAAAGGCAACGCCCGCAATCAGAGCGAAATCCCCGCGCGTCAGGTTCAGATCGCGCATGATGTCCGGCGCAAAACCAGAGATCATATGCCGGTCCACCTGACTAAGCATGTGCAGGAAGAAGAACAGAGCGGCGAGGCCAAACCCCGTCCGGCGCGTCGCACCAGACCCTTGCTCTGACGTCACAGGTTAGGCTGTCGTTCTACCGCCGGTACGGCGTCGAGATGATCAACCCAGTCATAAGAGGATCTGTGCCACATTTGGAACGCAGGCGTCAGCTCGCGCGCCTGTCGCGCCGTCCCGATCCGCAGCGAGAGGGTGACCGACTCTTCAGCCTGTGTGCCGTAAAGCGATGTCCCGCAGTCGCCGCAAAAGGCCAGCGCCCGATGATTGTCACTTTCGGCCAGCTTGCGGTAAAATTTGAGATCGCCCGACAAAAGGGTGAAATCTTCTTTGGCGATCAACGTCCCCCAGCGGAAAGCTCCGCCGCCATTGATCTGACAATCTGTGCAATGACAGACGATGATCTTTTCCGGATCAATCACAGCTGCATAGGTGATGGCACCACATAGGCACCCGCCGTCCACCTTCATGCGTCGCCGATCTGGGCGAGCACGGCTTCGCGGTTGAGCGATGGCGTCACACTTTCGGACCAGGAGGCGACACGATACAGCCTGCGCACCTGATCCCCCATGTCGGCTGTGACACCGTAGTGGACTGTTCCAAAATTGTCCCAGATGGCCACGTCACCCGCTTCCCATTGGTGGCGGACCTGAAGTTCCGGGATCTTGGGCATTTCGTTCGCGATCTTGAGAATGAACTCGCTAATCTCTGCGGTATAACCATGGACGCGCTTCACATAGCCATTGCCGACGAACAGGCAGGGCCTGCCGGTTGCATGATGGCTGACCACCGCCGGATGCGTGCTCGCTTCATGCAATGCCGCAATCTTTTCGATGTTCATCGTTGCATCGCCGAAATCATGGCGCAGCATCAGGTAGAGCGTGTCGTGATCAATCTCCAGATTGAGGAACAGGAGCTTCAGCGCATGCGGCAACCGATCAAACGCCGCCGACATGCTTGACCACATCGTATCGGCCCCAAAGGGCACCTGCTCTGCCTGCAGGATCGACATGATGTTGGGGTGCTTTCGGGCGGTCACATCATGATGCCAAATGTCGGTTGTGTTCTTGGCTTTGTCGGATTGCAGCTTCTGGATCACGACAACCTCTGGATGCCCATCCGCCTCCATCGTGGCGGCGAAGCTGTGCTTTTCCAGCTGGTCACCAAAGACGCTTGCCACCTGCTTCATCGCATCAAAGGAAAGGTTCTGTTTGCGCCCGAAGAGAACGCCATAGGTCCAAAGCGCGTTGCGGAGATCTTCGGCGATTTCGTCGTTGATCTCGCTCAGGCGCAACCCTTCAATCCAGCCACCTATGACCGGCGTGCGCGGCACCACGCGGAAGTGGCGATAATCCCTCGTTTGAAGCGTCAGATTTGGCATTGGGTTCAACATCCAATCAACTCCCGTCCTATCAGCATCCGTCTGATTTCATTGGTGCCCGCCCCAATGTCCAGCAATTTGGCATCCCGCAAGAAACGCTCGACCGGCCAGTCCTTGGTGTAGCCAGCGCCCCCCAGCGCCTGCACGGCTTCTCCGGCCGCGCGGAAGGCGTTTTCGCTGGCGAGGAGGATCGCGCCGGCCGCATCAAAGCGGGTCGTCTGCCCCGCATCACAGGCCTTGGCGACCGCGTAGACATAGGCACGGGCGGATTGCATCGCGACATACATGTCGGCGACCTTGGCCTGCATCAGCTGGAAACTGCCAATCGGTTTGCCGAACTGCTTACGTTCGCGAACATAGGGAATGACGACGTCCAGACACGCCTGAATGATCCCGATCTGCATCCCTGCGAGCACCACGCGTTCATAGTCCAGCCCGCTCATCAACACGCCAACGCCGCCATGCACCGGGCCCATGATGTTCTCATCCGGCACGAAACAGTCCTCGAACACCAGTTCGCAGGTGGGGGATCCGCGCAGACCCATCTTGTCGATCTTCTGGCCGATGGAGAAACCCGCCATATCCTTTTCGATCAGGAAGGCCGTGATGCCCCGGCTGCCACCGTCCGGATCAGACTTGGCATAGACGACCAGCGTATCGGCATAGGTGCCGTTGGTGATCCAGAATTTGGTGCCATTGAGCCGCCAGCCGCCATCAACTTTGTCTGCCCGCAACTTCATGGAGACAACATCGGAGCCTGCGCCCGCCTCTGACATGGCAAGGCTGCCGACATGAGCGCCTGATATCAGCTTGGGCAGATACTTCGCCTTCTGCTCCGGATTGCCCCATCGACGGATCTGATTGACGCAGAGGTTGGAATGCGCGCCATAGCTGAGGCCGACGGCGCCAGAGGCGCGGCTCACCTCTTCTACCGCAATCACATGATCCAGATAGCCAAGTCCAAGGCCACCTAAATCTTCCTCAACGGTGATCCCGTGCAGGCCGAGCGCGCCCATTGGTTCCCACAATTCTCGCGGGAAGCGGTCATTGCGGTCAATTTCAGCAGCCAGCGGAAGGATCTGTTCATCGGCAAAGCGGCCTGCCGCCTCGCGGATCATGGCCGCGCTCTCGGTCAATCCAAAATCAAAGTCGGGCGTTGAACGCATCATCCATCCTCTCGGCAAGCCAGCGGACTTCGCTGTACCTGTCAGCAACAGATAGAACAGCCGAGACCCACAAGCCAAGGCATCATGGAGGAAAATGCATCGTCACGAAGGCAGGCCGCACATTAGGGTTAATTAAAGAAAAGGCAGTTATTCCAGATCTCTTCCAATCGGGACTCTAATGATCCCGGACGTGAGCGAGACAAGTCAGAATGGCAGTCAGAAGTCTTTTTAGGGGTTTTGGAGAGCGCAGCCCCACAGCAGAGCCCGAAAATGTGGCCCAATTCGGTGATGTTGGCGTCATTCTGCCGGGAGACCTGAAGCGAAGGCTGGAGGTTCTGGAAGACTTTGAACAGGCGGGCATCGGCTGGCTCTGGGCCTCCGACGCGGACGGCCACCTGATCTACATCTCTGAAAATGCCGTCCAAAAGCTTGATCAGCCACTCGAAAACCTGCTCGCAAAGTCGCTCACGACGCTGTTTGAAACAGACCCCTATAACCCCGGTGAGCGATCCGACCGGCCGCTGGCCTTCCAGCTCAGCGCCCGCAACAAGATCATCGACCTGACGGTCCGCTTCGCGCCCGGCCGGTCCAAGCTGGAAGAGCGCCAGAGATGGTGGTCGATTTCCGGCCATCCAAAGTACGACGCGAACGGGGATTTCATCGGCTATCGCGGCAGCGCGAAGGACATCACCGTTGAATATGAGCGCAAGCTAGAAGACTCGCGTTTGGCCGAATTCGACTCCCTCACCGGCCTTGCCAACCGCCACCGGATGAACCGAAAGCTGGAGACGACGCTGGCCGCCTTCAAAGCCGCCAAGCGCGCCTGCAGCCTGATGATGCTCGACCTCGACAGGTTCAAGCACGTCAATGACACGCTGGGGCATCAGGCTGGCGATGACCTTCTAAAGCAGGTCGGCGAACGACTTGGCCGCATCATCGGCGACCGGGGCGAGATTGGTCGCTTGGGCGGCGACGAATTCCAGATCATCCTGCCGGACCTAGATGACCGCGGAAAATTGGGGGAATTGGCCACCAAGCTCATCCAGATCGTCTCGCTGCCCTATGCCTTGGGGGATGAGCGCGCCATGATCGGTACATCGGTCGGCATCGCCATCGCGCCCTATGACGGGCTGGAGAAGGACGACCTGATCCGCAATTCGGACCTTGCGCTCTATTCCGCCAAAAACGGTGGGCGCGGGCAGTTCCGCTTTTATTCGGCGGACCTGAAGGATGAGGCAGAAGAAACGCGGCTGCTGGAAGACGACCTGCGTGCGGCCCTGCTCGCAGATGAGCTGGAACTGCACTATCAGCCGGTCGTCCGCACTAAGGACCATATGGTCGTCGGCCTTGAGGCGCTGATGCGTTGGGAGCATACCGAACGTGGCTTCATCAGCCCCGGCGTCTTCATTCCGATCGCTGAAAAATCCAACCTCATCAACATGCTGGGGGAATGGGCGCTGCGCCGCGCCTGTCAGGATGCCGCCAACTGGCCAGAGACGGTGCGCGTTGCGGTCAACGTCTCGGCTGTGCAGTTCGCAACCCCCGGATTTCCGGCCATTGTTACCAATGCCCTCGCCGCGACAGGCCTTGCGCCTGACCGGCTGGAATTGGAGCTGACCGAGAGCGTCTTCATCGGCGACAGCGAGACGATCGACGAGACATTCCGCGCCCTGAAAGGGCTTGGCGTCCGGCTCGCACTTGATGATTTCGGGACGGGCTATTCCTCGCTCAGCTACCTGCGGTCGGCACCGTTCGACAAGCTGAAGGTGGACAAAAGCTTCGTCGACAGTTGCACCCAGAAAGACCAGAACAGCGCGAAGATCATCGCTGCTATCATCGGCCTTTCCGACGCGCTGGGCATGGAAACCACTGTTGAGGGCGTTGAAGCCTTCGACCAGTTCAATCTCGTCTGCTCCAAGGGCGCCCGCTTCATTCAGGGGTATATCTACTCCAAGCCGCTTAAGCTTGAGGCTGCGCTGGAGCGTATGTCGTCCGGCGAATTCCGCATCGAGCCGGAGGGGCCAGACCTCCATCGGCCAGAGCGTCGGTCCATGTTCCGCCGCATCGGCGTCATCCACCTCGATCACCGCTATGAAGCCCTGTTGCGCGACCTGTCGACAACAGGTGCGCGCATTGAAGGACTGTTGGGCGTGCCGCTGGGGACCGGACTTGTGCTGGATCTGGGTGGCGGGCAGCTTGCGGTCTGTGCCGTGACGCGGTCGACCGAAGCGACCATCGCTGTTGAATTCGAAACGCCTCTGGTCAGCGATGGTGCCGGTGGCCTGTGCACCCGCCACCGCGTTTCGCCTTACGCGCTGGCCGCCGCTGGAATGCCTTTGACGTCGCTTCCACCGGGCAAATACCCATCCGAAGCCATGCCGTCGGCCCCGTCAACGCAGCCGCAGTTCATGCAGGTTGCAATCTAAGCCATCTCGGCGCTGGCGGCACTTGTCGCGCGACGGAAGTCACGCGTCGTTTGACCCGACCGCGCCTTGAAAAAGCGCGCAAAGTAAGCCGGGTCAGCAAAGCCGAGACGGTCGGATATCTGTTTCGCCGACGCCGCCGTGTGCCGAAGATAGCGCATTGCCTCCAGCAGCAACCTGTCCTGAATAATATCACCCGGCGATCTGCCAAGGACCGCACGGCAGGCCCGCGTCAGGGTAACCGGCGTAACCGACAGAGACTGCGCATAATCCGCCACACCTAGATGGTTTCGGAATTGCTGATCAACCATCGCCTCAAAACCCCGCACCAGCAGGACCTTGCGGTCGGCACCTGCCGACCCTTTCGCCAAAGTTTCAAGGCACCCTTCGGTCACGCCAAGACAGACAGCAAGGAGTGAGACGACCACATCGGGGATGCCCCCGTGTTGGATGGCCATACGCGCGGCGACGTCGCTCAACAGCCATTGCAGGCGAGCCGCATCCTCCGCCCGATCCCCGAGCGGCAGGACGTAGCCCGTCGATGCGGCATGAAAGTTTCGCGCATCAAGGGAAGAGAGCCGGGGATCACGGAACAGATCGTTCGCGATGGAGACGACCCACCCTTGCGTCCCAGGTCCAAAATTGAAGGCGTGGACGCAACTGCTCGGCACGCAGACCAAAGCCGGAGACGTCACGTTTGTCTCAATACCGTCCAGCCGCACCTGCGCATGGCCATCGGTCATCATCAGGACTTGGAACAGGCCCTGATGCGTGTGCGGCGCAATGACCCAATCATACAGCGCAGATCGCGAGGGGATGTCTTCGATGTGCAGGAACTCGGGTGCAACGGGCGCGTTCCCCTCCCCGTAAAGCGCAAATCGCGCGATGTCCTGCCGGGCCATGTCCATATTCCGCACAATATGGGCTTGATCGAAAAGTGCAATTCATTGTCGCAAAGCTGCCTCGCCTTTTGACGCCCTCTGTCGCACGGAATGGTCAAACAGGCTGATTGAGGAAACGCTCCGCATGAAAACACAGGTCGCCATTATCGGCGGGGGCCCCGCAGGCCTGATGCTCGGGCATTTACTGCGGGCAGAAGGCGTTGATTGCATCGTCATTGAGCGGGCATCGGGCGACTATATCCTCGGCCGTATCCGGGCGGGCGTTCTGGAACGCGTGACGACCGATCTGATGGACCGGCTCGACCTTGGGGACCGGATGCACAAGGAAGGCCTACCGCATGACGGCTTCAACCTCGCCGACGGCGAACGCCTGATCCGCATCGATATTGCAGCCCTGACGGGCAAGCAGGTCATGGTCTATGGCCAGACCGAAATCACCCGCGACCTGATGGACGCAGCGCCATCACGCGCGCTGGAGGTCATTTACGACGCCGATAATGTCGCTCTCCACGATATTGAAAGCGATGCCCCGTTCGTCACCTTCACCAAGGATGGCCAGGAACATCGCATTGATGCCCGCTTCATCTGCGGCTGCGACGGCTTTCATGGCCCTTCGCGACAGGCCATCCCGGCCAGCGTCGGCCAGCCGTTTGAACTGGTCTACCCCTTTGGCTGGCTTGGCATTCTGGCAGATGTGCCGCCGTGCAACCATGAACTGATCTACGCCAATCATGATCGCGGCTTTGCACTTGCCTCCATGCGCTCCCCCACGCGCAGCCGCTATTACATCGACGTGCCGCTGACCGAGAAGGTTGAGGACTGGTCCGATGACCGCATCTGGGACGAGTTGGCGACGCGCCTTGGCCCTGATGCCGCCGCCCACATGACGCGCGGCCCCTCTATCGAAAAAAGCATCGCGCCGTTGCGGTCCTTCGTGTTTGAGCCGATGCAGCATGGCAGCCTGTTCCTCGCGGGTGACGCCGCGCACATCGTGCCCCCGACGGGGGCCAAGGGCCTGAACCTTGCCGCATCCGACGTCACCTATCTCTCCGACGCGTTGATTGGCTATTTCAAGCGCAATGATCGCGACGGCGTGGCGGGCTATTCAACAAAGGCGCTGGCCCGCGTCTGGAAGTCTGAACGCTTCAGCTGGTCCCTGACCAAGCTGATGCACCGCTTTCCCGACGACGGCCCGTTTGAGCGCCGCGTGCAGGTGGCGGAACTGGACTATATCGCGTCGTCCGAAGCCGCGCAGAGAACAATCGCCGAAAACTATGTGGGGCTACCGCTTTAGGAAACAGCCGCTTCCAGCATCCGTATCGTGCCTGCATCTGCATCAATTTCGGCGCGGATGCCCTGCGGCAGGCTGAACTGGTTGGCGACATGGCCAAACTGCGCGCCCTGATACACGGGCACGCCCAGCGGCTTCAGATGGTGCACCAGCACCTCTGACAAGGTGAAACCGCCATAGGACACGTCGCGGGCGAAGCAGTCCGTACATTGGCCAAAGACGACGCCGGACACGCGCTTCAATATGCCAGCTAGGGACAATTGCGTCAGCATCCGGTCAATCCGGTATTCCGCCTCATTGGTATCTTCAAGAAACAGGATCGCGCCGTCAAAGCTCGGCAGATAGGGCGTGCCGACCAGCGCCGTCAGCACCGTCAGATTGCCTCCATAGAGTTTGCCCTGCGCTCTACCCTTACCGATGGTCCTGATGCTCCCGACGCGCGGGACGAGACGGTCCTCGACCGCCGTGGGGTTACTGAAGGTCGGCGTCGCCCCATCAAACGCAACCGCGCGGAACGCATCCCAGCTGAACTTGCCCCAGCTGCTCGACGCATTGGGGCCGTGGATCGTTGGAAAGCCAGTTTTGGCCGCAATCGCCATGTGCAGCGCTGTGATGTCACTAAAGCCGGTCAACAGTTTCGGGTTGGCGCGGATGAGATCAAAGTCGAGAAGCGGCAGAATCCGCGCGCAACCCCAGCCGCCCCGGATCGCGAAAATGGCGCGGACATCCTTGTCGGCGAACATCGCATTGACGTCTGCGGCCCGCTCCGCGTCGGTCCCCGCCAGATAGCCGCTGCGCTGCATGACATGCGGCGCCACCTTGGGCACCAGACCCATGGCACGGATACCAGCGACGATCTCTTCAAGGCTGAAACTGTCGGCCGTGAAGCCCGCTGGTTCAATCAGCCCCACCGTATCGCCGGCGCGCAGGCGGGCGGGCTTGATCATGGCCTTGGGGGCAGCGGCACCCGCCGGCACAACCAATGCGCCTGCCAACGCCGCCAACCCTGCCAATGCTCCCCGACGATCCATCACGCTTGCCCCTTTACCGATCCGGCCTGAGTCGACAGCAGCCTAGCCCGAAGAACAGGCGGTGTGAAATCAACCGATCAGCACGGCGGCATCCGGATCACCGCCCGCGATTAGGCGCCGAACTTGGCGCGAACCGATTCCGCCTGCGCCATGATATTCTTCACCAGAACGTCACAGGTCGGGATGTCGTGGATCAGCGCCTGGCTCTGGCCGCTTGTCCAGATGCCGCCGTCTACATCGCCGTCACGCAACACATTGTCGCGTCCACGCTGGCCCGCCATCAGCGCCTTCACATCTTCAAACGACTTGGTCGGATCACGCTGAATTTCAGCGACCTGCACGGACACTGCGTTTTTCGCGACGCGGGCCGTGTTGCGCAGCGTGCGGCCAACCAGAACCGTGTCGAGTTCCGTGCTGTCGACAATTGCCTGCTTCACATTCTGGTGGATCTTGGCTTCAACGGTAGCGCAGAAGCGGGTGCCCATGTTGACGCCATCGGCACCAAGCGCGAGCGCGGCCACAAGGCTGCGGCCATCGGCCATGCCGCCGGAGGCGATGATCGGGATATTCGGCAGCGCATCGACTGTGGCCGGCAACAGCACGATCAGGCCCACATCGTCTTCACCCGGGTGGCCCGCGCATTCAAAACCATCGATGCTGATCACGTCGACGCCCTTGTTCACGGCCGACACTGCGTGACGGACAGAGGTGCACTTGTGGATGACCTTGACGCCATTTTCCTTGAAGCGCGGCAGGTGATCGGTCGGCGCGCGGCCCGCTGTCTCGACGATCTTGATACCCGACTGGATGATCGCCTCGCGGTAATCATCATAGGGAATCGGGTTGATCGACGGCAGCAGGGTGAGGTTCACGCCGAAAGGCTTGTCAGTCAGCGCCTTGGTCTTCTCAATCTCTTCAAGCAACGCGTCGCCGCTCGGGAACATATGTGCCGTAATGAAGCCCAGCGCGCCTGCGTTTGCGACCGCCGCTACGAGCTCGCCATAGCCCACACCGGTCATGCCGCCCATGCAGATCGGCGTTTCCACTCCGAACATTTCGGTCAAGCGTGTCTTAAACATATCCTCTCTCCAATTCGATTGGTGGCACCCGAGCTGCGGGCTTCACCTCTCTCCATTTGGGAAGTTGACGCAAACGTCAAGCCGATAGGTGTGACAGGCCAATTCGGGGTAACTTTGCGGTCGAAAAAATCTGCCGAGAGAAGAAATGACAGGCCCTCTGCTGAATTAACACCATTATGGCAATAAGTTGTGCTAGTCTCTGTTTCCGGGCCATTAAAAGAGCCCGGCGTATTCAGACCATGCATAGCTGCCATACTTGCAGCCAATTGGCCGTTTCCCCCGATAGAGGCCACCGAACATGATGACGCTCATGACAAACAAACCCCACGATGTTGTCCATAACCTCGCCATGGCAGTTATCGATTCGTCTGTGATGCCCATTCTCCTGCTGGATGAAACATTCCACGTGATCACAGCCAGCGCTTCGTCGACAGGCCTTTTCGGCTTCTCCCCCGAGACGATGATAGGCCAGAACTTTTTTGAACTGGGCGATGGGGAATGGAACAAGCCCCAGTTGCGCGGCTTGCTGCGCGTTGCGATCTCGGGCGGCGGCGACGTCGATGCCTATGAAATGGACTTGAAGGTCAAGGACGTCACCCGCAAGCTTCTGCTCCATGCCCAAAAGCTCGATTATGGCCCCTCAGGCAAAGACTGCCTGCTGCTCACTATTTCAGATGTCACGCTGGCCCGGATGGGGGATCGGCACAGGGATGATCTGATCCGCGAAAAGGCCGTTCTGTTAAAGGAACTCCAGCACAGAATTGCCAACAGCCTGCAGATTATTGCGAGCGTGCTGATGCAAAGTGCGCGCCGCGTTCAATCAGAAGAAGCGCGGTCGCATCTGCGGGATGCCCGCAACCGGGTGATGTCAGTGGCCACCCTTCAGCAGCAATTGTCTGAGGCCGGGCCGGCAGAAGTGCGGCTCGACGATTATTTCACGCGCCTATGCCAGAGCCTGAGCGCCTCGATGGTCCAAGATACCGGAAAGATCAAAATTGCCGCCATTGTCGATGACAGTCGTGTCAGTGCAGACCGGTCTGTCAGCCTTGGCTTGATCGTAACAGAACTGGTCATCAACTCCCTGAAACACGCGCTTCCCGACGACCGGGAAGGGAAGATCTTCGTCCGCTACAACAGCACCGGTGCCGGGTGGCAATTATCGGTGTCAGACACTGGCGTAGGCACCCGGGAGTCACTGGCAGACGCGAAACCCGGGCTCGGCACCAGCATTGTAGAGGCGCTTGCAAGCCAGCTTGATGCAACCATTTCCGTCCATTCCGAGAACCCCGGCGTGATCATCAAAGTCACCCACGCTGACGCCGAAGAGACCGATCAACAAACGACAGGCGCGGTCTGACAAGCACCAGTTTCATAAACGGAGAGAGGGAAAATGGTGGGCGTGGCAAGGATTGAACTTGCGACCCCTGCGATGTCAACACAGTGCTCTACCACTGAGCTACACGCCCACACTCATTTTCAAGATCAGTTCCAAAAGCCGAATGACTCGGCGGGAACCGTCGGGGTCCGGGGCCAATAGCGGCGACTGGGCCGGGTTGCAAGGCCCGATGCACAGGGCATCGGCTGCGCGTTACAAACCTTCAGATGTTACGTTGCTGAACTCAAAAGCCCGGTCCACTTCCGCGACAAGATCCTTCAGGTGGAAGGGCTTGGACAGAACCTTCGCATTGGGCATGGCCTGCCCCGCCTTCAGCGACACTGCCGAGAAACCGGTGATGAACATGACCTTCATGTCGGCGTGAATGAGTGTCACCTTCTGGGCGAGTTCAATCCCATCCATTTCCGGCATGACAATGTCCGTCAGCAGCAGGTCGAAGGCCTCACCCGCCTTAATAAGGGCCAGCGCGGCGGTGCCACGGTCTACGGCGGTCACGTGATAGCCGGCCCGCTCCAGGGCGCGGACGAGATACTGGCGCATCACATCATCATCTTCAGCCAGCAGGATATGGATCATTTGTGCCCTCATAGTCGCGCGTCCGGATTGCAGTCATCCGTAAGACTTTAGCTTAGCAGGCACACCTTAACATTTTTTCACAACGTTTGACGAAGGTTGCGGTTTCAAGGTGGCAGACATTGCCAGCAATTCGCAGCCCCTTTAGGGCGAAAGGGATGAACAGTTCGTTCGACCAATCCGGCCCGGATACGCCGCAATGGCCCGTCATTCTGTCGGTGCCGCATGCCGGGCGTGCTTACCCGCCTGATCTGGCCGATGACTGTCGTTTCCCTGCGGAGCGGCTGCTCCCATTGGAAGACCGGCTGGCTGACCAGCTGGCGGCGGAGGCCTTTGAAGCTGGGTTTACCGGCATTGTCGCCAGGACGCCCCGGGCCGTTATCGACCTGAACCGAGCAGAGCGCGACATGGACCCCGGCATGCTGACGCGGCCGATGGATGTTCAACCGATCCTGTCTGCCAAAGCGCGCGGGGGGCTGGGCCTCGTGCCGCGCCGGACCGCCGCCTTGGGAGACTTATGGCGACGGCGCTTTTCTCCCGAAGAGATTTTGGGCCGGATCGACAGCCACCACAGGCCCTATCACAACCGGCTGGAGACCCTGATGGAGGCCGCGCGCCGCCGCCACGGCGCGGCCATTTTGCTCGACATCCATTCCATGCCACCCTTGCTGCAGGACGGTACTCGCCCAGTGCCGCAGATCGTCGTGGGGGACAGGTTCGGGCGCAGTGCGAGTTCTGTGTTGACCGAAATTGCCGGCGCGACCTTTGAAGCCGCAGGGCTGCAGGTCGCCTATAACGCGCCTTATGCGGGCGGCCACATATTGGACCGGCACTCATCCCCCGCCGATGGCCTCCACGCCATACAGCTGGAGTTTGACCGGCGGCTTTATCTGGACCCGCACCTGCGGGCAGTAGGGGACGGCCTGACGGATATGACCCGCCTGCTGCGGCAGGTCGCGGAACAATTGTCCGATGCGGCGTCCCGTCTCTCGCTTCCTATCGCTGCTGAATAGAAAGAGCCCCTGAAGAAAGAAACCACCCGGTGCACGCACCGGGTGGCCAAGGTTCAGGGAGGAAACACACCCAAGGGTGTGCTGAGTAGCGGTACGAAAGGGGGGACACGCACCACCGCTCAAAAAACAATGTAGGGCGCGGGACAGGCCGTTTCAAGCAAAAGTCAGGGCGACTGTTCGCTTGTTTGAACAGCCGCCCCAATTTATCGTGACACCGGCATCAAGCGCCGGAAATCGCTAGATTATTTTAGCCGTTCGCATCACCTGCGACAACTTTGCCCAGCGCCATCTGGCGGCCAAAGACGTCGCGCATGACCGACATTGAGAACAGATGCGCATAAACCAGCGGCAAAAGACCGGACTGATTCATCTTGCGCAGCTGGTCGCCACGCAGTTCGCGCAGCTTGTCTTCATTGACCATCTGGAAGCCGCGATACACGAAGGGCGGCTTGTCGGGATCGGGCTGGACGGACATTTCGCCGTCCATCAGCAATTCATTGGCGATCAGTTCCTGCATGAAGGCCTGAGTGCGCTGACCGGCCTGTTCAAACTGTTCGCAAAAGCCGAGAATCTGCTTGGTGGCTTCGGTCGGCTGGCCGTCTTCGAAAAGGGCGTCGCCTTCTTCGAATTCGCCAATGGCACCGGCAGTCGGATCAAAGCAGACCGACAGATCGTCGCTGTCCGGGCGCAGCTTGGCGAGCATGAAGGGATAGCGGCGGACATAGGCCGGCACATAGACCTGCTCGGTGAAGCGGCCATCTTCGCCCATGAAAACGTTGACGCCTTCATTGAGGCCCATCAGCGCCAGCGGCACAGGTGCTTCGCCCGACGAGAAGATGATGGGATAGTTGCGCTGCGCGCTGGCGAACTCATCAACGGTCAACGGCACGGCGTGCTGATCGTTGAGCCAGGGTGCGCTCTCAACCGGACGCGTTTTCCATGTTGCGTGATCGACCGACGAAAGCGGGACGAGATCCTTGAAAAACAAGGGAAGAGCATCTTGCGGCGCACTGGCCATACGTATTCTCCTGCTGCCAATGAGGCGATTATGAATGGCATCGGCTCCTATGGCCCGATGTGCCAGAGTGCAAGGGGAAACGGCGATTCCCGATGCCCTTTGCCGGTCCCAGAAATCTAGGGGATGAGCTTGCCGGGGTTCATGATGCCCAGTGGGTCAAACGCCGCCTTGATCGCCCGCAGCGACTGAATGCGCGCCGGGGCTGACAAGCGCCCAAGCTCGTCGCGCTTCATCTGCCCGATGCCGTGTTCCGCTGAGATGGAGCCGCCGGCGGCAGTCACCAGATCATAGACCATCCGGCTCGCCGCCTTGCCCGTCGTCACGCGCCAATTTGCGTCGGTGCAGCCCTCTGGCGCACGCACGTGAAAATGCACATTGCCGTCACCCAGATGGCCGTAAGCATTGACCCAGACGCCGGGAAAGGCCCGTTCAACTTCGGCACTGGCGTCCGCAATGAAGCGCGGCATATCGTCCACCGGCACCGAAATGTCGTGCTGCATGGCTGGGCCATGCGTGCGCTCCGCCTCTGAGATGGACTCACGGATTTTCCAGAAGGCCTCTGCCTGCGCCTCGCTCGCGGCAATCGCGGCATCCTGGATGCGTCCCGCCTCAAGCTCGGTCGCCAACAACTGCTCTAACGCCTCGGAAGGCTCGGTTGCAGCCGGACTGCTGCGGACATATTCCACGAGCACATGCCACGGCGCCTGCCCCTCAAGCGGCGCGCGGGTCCCGGGAATGTGCTGGAGCACCAGACGCAAAGAGCTGTCCGGGATCAATTCGAAGCTCTCAATGGCGTCGCCCGATGCCGCCTCTATGGCGCGCAGGCTGGTGAGCGCCGCCTCGGGGCTGTCGACCGCCATCCACGCGACGGCCCGGTCGAGGACATCCGGCACGATCGTCAGGCTCGCGGCCGTGATGATGCCGATTGTGCCTTCGGCGGCGATCAGCAACTGGGAGAGATCATAGCCGCGATTGTCTTTCTTCAGCGCCGCCAGCCCCTCGTACAGCGCGCCATCGGGCAAGACGGCCTCCACGCCCAGCACAAGGCGGCGCATCGTGCCAAAGCGCAGCACCTGCGTGCCGCCGGCGTTGGTGGAGACAAGCCCGCCGACCGTGGCTGAACCGCGCGCGCCAAGCGACAATGGAAACCGCATGCCTTGGCCGCGGGCAGCCTCATGCAGGTTGGAAAGCACAACACCGGCCTCAGCCACGACGAGCCCTGCAGCCGGGTCCAGTTGCCGGATCGCGTTCATCCGACGGAGCGACACAATGATCGCCTCTCCGCTGTCATCAGGCGTAGCACCTCCCACCATGGACGTATTGCCGCCCTGCGGCACGACGGGAATATGATGGCGCGACGCGATCTCGAGAACCGCCTGAACCTCCGCGACGGACCCCGGCTGTGCCAATGCTGCAGCCTTCCCTTGGTAGAGCTTGCGCCAATCGGTCACCCATGGCGCGATGTCGGCGGAATCCGTTGTCAGGCCTTTGGTGCCCAGCACCGCGCCGAGTTCCGCCAAAGCTGCCGCATTCATCATCGCGAATTTCTCCCCTGACCCAAGGCGGGACAGCTTTGCCCCATTGCCACGCAATTCATGATCTGTTCAACCGTCCAACCTCACTTCGGGTCGAATCATGATGACATCTCGATGATCCAGTTTCTTGTGCTGACTGCCGCGGCGTTGATGCCGTCGGGCCCTGCTGCTCTGCCTCAGGCGGACGGGACAGACTATGCACAAGTAATGATCGAGCGTCGGACGGTGATCCGCATCACCCCGCATCATGAGCGCGCCCGTCCGCGGATGATCTTCCAAGACTGGAAAGAAAAATCCGCCCCAAAATGTCTTTCCATCGCCACGCTGGGAGGCATTTTGATCAGCAGGCCTGACAGCATTGACCTCGTCCTTCGGAGTGGACAGCCCGTCCGGGCGCGATTGGAAAAGGGCTGCCCGTCGATCGACTTCTACTCCGGCTTCTATCTGCAACCCACCCGCGACGGGCGGCTGTGTGAGGACCGCGATACGATCCATTCCCGCACCGGTGGCGCCTGCATGATCGACAAATTTCACACACTGGTGCCGCCAAAGCAAAAGTGATGCCGCTTTGGCCCTCATTCCGGACGGCTTTTGCTTGACTTTTTCGTCCCTGAAGCCAAGGCCCGCAGTCAACATGCAGGGGCACCCTCCCGCACCTTATCCGGAACCTAACCTGAATGAGTTTTGCCGATCTCGGCCTATCCGATGAACTGCTCCGCGCCATAACGGAGGCGGGCTATACCGATCCGACACCTGTCCAACAGCAGGCTATTCCCAGCGTCCTGATGATGCGTGACCTGATTGCCATCGCCCAAACGGGTACCGGCAAGACGGCAGCGTTCGTCCTCCCTATGATTGATGTTCTGGGCCATGGCCGCACCCGCGCGCGCATGCCCCGTTCACTCATTCTGGAACCGACACGGGAACTGGCCGCGCAGGTTGCTGAAAATTTTGAGAAATACGGCAAGTATCACAAGCTCTCCATGGCGCTGCTCATTGGCGGCGTGCAGATGGGCGATCAGGTCAAGGCGCTGGAAAAGGGTGTTGATGTCCTCATCGCGACCCCAGGCCGTCTGATGGACCTGTTCGAGCGCGGCAAGATCCTGCTCAACGGCTGCGATCTGCTCGTCATCGATGAAGCGGACCGGATGCTCGACATGGGCTTCATCCCGGATATCGAGAATATCTGCACGAAACTGCCCGCCAGCCGTCAGACCTTGCTCTTTTCAGCAACGATGCCGCCGCCGATCAAAAAGCTGGCTGATAAGTTCCTGACGAACCCCAAGACGATCGAAGTGGCCCGCCCGGCCTCGACCAATGTCAACATCGCGCAGGTTCTGGTGGAAGTGGACGCCCGCAAGAAGAAGGACGTTCTGCGCGACCTTCTGACTGCGGACGACGTCAACACGGCGATCATCTTCTGCAACCGCAAGACAACCGTACGTGAGCTGGCGCAGAGCCTGCAGCGCTCTGGCTTCCGGGCGACCGAAATCCATGGCGACATGGAGCAATCGGCCCGCATCAAGGAACTCGACCGCTTCAAATCGGGCGATATCAACATTCTCGTTGCCTCCGACGTTGCGGCCCGCGGCCTCGACATCAAGGGTGTCAGCCACGTCTTCAACTTTGACGCGCCTTGGCATCCCGATGACTATGTCCACCGGATCGGCCGCACCGGTCGTGCAGGTGCGACGGGCAAGGCCTTCACATTTGTGACGCCGGCGGATGCCGAAGCCATTGAGAATATCGAAAAGCTGACCGGCCAGACCCTGACGCGAATCAAGGGAAGCGGCGAATCAGCGGCGAAGACTGCCCCATCGACGCCTGAAGCGACCGATGCTGCAGCGGACGAACAACCGCGTCCGGCCCGCCGTTCACGTGCGAAGGCCGCACCAAAGGTCGAAGAAACGAAGGCGCCAACGCCGAAGCCGGAACGCGCTGCAAATCCGGAACGCGCCGCGCGCAAGTCTCAGGAAAAGCCAGCTGCGGGCCGCCCTGCGGCACAAGTATCTGAGGATTCAAATGAAACCGGCGGCTGGAACGGCCCGATGCCGGACTTCCTCTCGCACGGGTTTAACTGAGCGAAACGCTCAGCTGTTGCGGAAAGCCCAAGCCAGCAACCTGTAATGCCAGACACCCTTCACAGGGGACTTCTGTGAGGTCGGACGGCGGGTCTGCTGCCTCGAAGAGGCGCGGAACAGGCTAAGGGCAAGCTGGGTCATGCATTATTTATAGCGCGCAAACGCGACACACGAATGTCAGGCTAATGACTCTTCAATGACGCGGCGGCTTATTCCAGCCACCGGCCCGCTTACTTCGCGTCGAGGATCGCTTCGATGGACGTGTTGACGACATCGATATCCGCCATGCCATCGACCCGCTGCAACAAACCGCGCGCCTCATAGATTGGCAGGATCGGCGCTGTCTTCGCGCGATACTCGGCCATCCGTGTGCGGACCGTTTCCTCATTGTCGTCGGGACGACGCTTGAACTCGGTCGAGCCGCATTGGTCACAGGTTCCAGCAACCTTGGGCTGCTTAAATGTATCGTGATAGCCGGTACCACAATTCGCGCAGGTGAAGCGTCCGGTGATGCGTTCAACCAAGGCATCTTCGTCCACGCCCAGTTCGATCACACAGTCCAGCTTGCGGCCACGCGCGGTCAAAATATCATCCAGTGAGTCCGCCTGAGCCGCCGTCCGAGGATAGCCATCAAAGATCACGCCGGTGTCGGCAGGCAGCTTGTCCAGCGCCTCTCCGATGATGCCGGACACGATCTCGTCAGAAACAAGCTCACCAGCTTCCATCACAGCCTTGGCCTGCAGCCCGACGGGCGTGCCGTCCTTAACGGCTGCGCGAAGCATATCGCCGGTCGACAACTGGACCATACCGCGCTCTTCCTGCAATCGGCTGGCCTGTGTGCCCTTCCCCGCCCCCGGAGGTCCCAACAGAATTATATTCAACGTCGCGCTCCCCCTTTGAGCTTCGCCTTCTTGATGAGGTCCCCATATTGGTGGGCCAGCATATGGCTCTGAATCTGTGTCACCGTGTCCATCGTCACGTTCACGACGATCAGGAGGCTGGTGCCGCCAATAGCCATGAAGCCAAGGCTGGAGAACATGAACTCAGGCACCAGGCAGACCAATGTCAGATAAGCAGCACCGACCACCGTGATGCGGGTCAGCACATAATCCAGATAATTCTCTGTGTTCTTGCCGGGGCGAATGCCGGGCACGAAGCCGCCATAGCGCTTCAAATTCTCTGCGGTTTCTTCCGGGTTGAAGACAACGGCCGTGTAGAAGAAACAGAAGAAGATGATGCCGAACGCATAGAGCGCCATGTACAACGGAGATCCGTGCTGCAGAGCGTTCGTGATCGACAAAATTGTATCACCGGTCGCCGAATCCTGCGTGGCGCTCTGGCCCGCAAACTGAACGAGTGTGAGCGGCATCAGCAGCAGCGACGACGCGAAGATTGGAGGGATAACACCCGCCGTGTTGATCTTCAGCGGCAGGAAGCTCTTATCGGCCTGCATCATGCCGCGCTGCGTCTGGCGCTTGGGATATTGGATAAGCACGCGGCGCTGGGCACGCTCCATGAAGCAAATGAACGCGATCAGACCGATGACTGCCGCGCCGATGCCAAGCACCATGAGCGGGTTCATCGTGCCTGTGCGGCCACCTTCAAACACCTGCGCCAGCGTCTTTGGCAAGGTGGCGACGATACCGGCCATGATGATCAGCGAAATGCCGTTGCCAATGCCGCGGCTGGTGATCTGTTCGCCCAGCCACATCAGGAACATGGTGCCACCCAGCAGCGCCGTGACGCAGGCCACGCGGAACAACATGCCAGGTTCGACAACAGCCGAAAGACCCTGCGTTGCGCCCCAGCTTTCAAGGCCGACAGCGATGAAATAGCCCTGCACAATCGTGAGGCCGACCGTGCCGTAGCGGGTGTACTGGTTCAGCTTCTTACGGCCACTTTCGCCTTCCTTCTTCAACGCCGCCAGCGTTGTGGAAAGCGACGTGCCAAGCTGCACGACGATGGACGCCGTGATGTAGGGCATCACGCCGAGCGCGATGAGGCTCATGCGCTCCAGCGACCCGCCCGAGAACATGTTGAAAAAGTCGAGAACACCGCCCTTGGTGGTGTTGAAAAGCGTTTCGAGCGCCTTGGGATCAATCCCCGGCAGTGGCACATGGCTGAGCAGGCGGAAAACAATCAACGCCCCGATCGTGAACCAGATGCGGCTCTTCAGTTCAGAAGCCTGCGAAAAGCGGGAAAGGTTCAAGCCTGCTTGCTGGTCGGCGGAACTTGCCATGGGATGGATAACCCTTGAAAAAAAGAACGGCGGGTCATGCCCGTTGGACAGCCCGCCGCTCCATATAATGACTAATCAGCGCTTGTCTAAGCCCTGACCCGAGAATTCCTCAGGCATTGGTCCTGATCTTGACGGTATTCTTCTTGGCAGCGGCCTTTTCGGCAGCCGGAACAACGTGGATGACCTCCACACTGCCGCCAGCCTTTTCAACCGCAGCCTTTGCCGCAGCCGAAGCACCGGCGACAACGAAGCTGAGCTTCGCCGTGAGTTCACCCTTCGCGAGCAGACGGACACCGTCCTTGCCACCACGGGCAACGCCAGCAGCCTTCAGCGCTGCGTGATCAATCGTCGCCTTGATGTCGAGCTTCTTGGCATCAACCAGCTTCTGGATCGCACCGAGGTTTACCTCAGCATAGTCCTTGCCGAAGATGTTGTTGAAGCCGCGCTTTGGCAGACGCATGTGGAGCGGCATCTGACCGCCTTCAAAACCGGCAATCGAAACGCCACCGCGGCTCTTCTGACCCTTTTGGCCACGGCCACCGGTCTTGCCCTTGCCAGAGCCGATGCCGCGTCCGACGCGCATCCGGCCCTTGCGGGCGCCATCATTATCACGGAGTTCGTTGAGTTTCATGTCGTTGCACTCGCTTTCGCTATGTTCGCGCTATGGGGAGGGCGGGCCATCCCCGAAATAACCGCCCCGGTCAAGACCGGGGCGGGATATGGATGTTAGCCGACAACTTCCACCATGTGACGGATCTTCTGGATCATGCCCCGAACTTCCGGGGAATCTTCCAGCTCCGACACGCGGTGCATCTTGTTCAGGCCGAGCCCGATCAGCGTTGCGCGCTGATCCTTGGTGCGGCGGATCGGCGAACCGGTTTGCTTGATTTTGATCTTCGCCATTGGGATTACTCCGTAACCGCTTCGGCTTCAGCCAGGGCTTCAGCCGCGGCAGCTCCACCACGCTTCAGAAGATCAGCGATCTTCTTGCCGCGACGCTGGGCAACCGACTTGGGGCTCGTCTGCTCGGTAAGAGCAGCAAAAGTGGCCCGGATCATGTTGTAGGGGTTCGATGTGCCGACTGACTTCGTCACCACGTCGGCGACGCCAAGCGATTCAAAGACAGCGCGCATCGGACCACCGGCGATGATGCCCGTTCCCTGCGGCGCCGTGCGCAGCGTCACGCGGCCGGCACCGAAGTGACCATTGCCATCATGATGCAGTGTGCGGCCTTCCTTCAGGGGAACGCGGACCATTGCCTTCTTGGCAGCAGCCGTCGCCTTGGAAATGGCTTCCGGCACTTCACGCGCCTTACCATGACCGAAGCCTGCACGACCCTTGCCGTCGCCGACAACAACCAGTGCTGCAAAACCAAAGCGCTTACCGCCCTTAACAGTTTTGGAGACGCGGTTGATGTGGACGAGCTTTTCGATCAGCTCTTCGCCACCATCTTCGGCACCGCGACGGTCATCACGACGACCACGGTTGCCATCGCGGCCACCACGGCCACGATCGTTACCACCACGGCCACGACCGCCCCGACCACGACCTTCGGTCGCATCAGGAGCCGCTGCTGCGGCTTCGGGGGCAGCAGCGCCGCCCTGGATTTCGGTTTCGTCAGCCATTTAGAACTCCAATCCGCCTTCGCGTGCCGCGTCAGCCAATGCTTTTACGCGACCATGGAACAGGAAACCCCCACGGTCGAACACGACCTTGGTTACGCCAGCCTTCTTGGCACGCTCGGCGACAGCCTTGCCTACCAAACCAGCCGCGTCGAGGTTTGCACCCGACTTGGCGCGCGCGTCCTTTTCGACGGTCGAAGCTGCGGCAACTGTCTTGCCCGCTGCGTCGTCGATGATCTGCGCGTAGATGTGACGGCCAGACCGGTGAATGGACAGGCGCGGACGCTGGCTGGCGCGGGTACGGATAGCCGTACGGACACGCTGGCGGCGCTTTTCGAATGATGTCAGCTTCTGTGCCATTACTTCTTCTTACCCTCCTTCCGGAAGACAAACTCGCCACGATAGCGGATACCCTTGCCCTTATAAGGCTCAGGCTTACGCCAGCGGCGAATTTCTGCGGCGATCTGGCCAACCGCCTGGCGGTCGATGCCGGAGATTTCGATCGTCGTCTGATCCGGAGTCTTGATGTCGATGCCCTGCGGCACGTCAATGTCGATGTCGTGGCTGTAGCCGAGCTGAAGCTTGAGCTTCTGGCCCTGTGCGTTTGCACGGTAGCCGACACCCGTCATGACGAGAGTCTTGGTGAAGCCTTCCGTCACGCCCGTCACCAGATTCTGGATCAGGGTGCGCTGCATGCCCCAGAAAGAGCGAGCCCGCTTTGTTTCGTTCGCTGGGCGAACAGAAAGCTGGCCGTCTTCAAGGCTATACGACACTTCGGCTTCCTTAGGGATGCTGAGCGTCCCCTTCGGGCCAGTGACGGCAATGATCGCACCATCGAGCGATGCGGTCACGCCTGCCGGAATGGCAATCGGCTTTTTACCTGTGCGGCTCATCAGAACACCTCCGCGAGCACTTCGCCGCCGACATTCTGCTCACGCGCTTCCGCGTCAGAAAGAACGCCACGGGGCGTCGAGACGATGGTGATGCCGAGGCCGTTGCGGATAATCGGCAGTTCCTTCGAACCGGAGTAAACGCGGCGACCGGGCTTCGAGACACGTGCAACGTGCTTGATGGCCGGCTGGCCTTCGAAATACTTCAGTTCGATGCGGATGCCCGGGTGTGCGCCCAGGGCCTCATCATGATAGCCGCGAATATAACCTTCGCGCTGCAAGACGTCGAGCACGCGGACACGCAGCGTTGAAGCTGGCGTCAGAACGCTGTCCATCTTGGCACGCTGGCCGTTGCGGATGCGGGTGAGCATATCACCCAAGGGATCGGTCAAAGACATTTTTCAGTAACCCCTTACCAGCTCGACTTGGTGACGCCGGGGATCAGGCCCTTATTGGCCAGATCACGCAGCTGAACACGGCAAAGCCGGAACTTGCGGTAGTAAGCGCGCGGACGACCCGTCAGCTCGCAGCGGTTGCGGACGCGGGTCGGATTTCCGTTGCGCGGAATTTCGGCCAGCTTCAGGCGCGCGATGAGGCGCTCCGTCTCGTCCTTGGATTCGTCGTTTGCGATCGCCTTCAGCCGGGCATAACGCCCTGCGTACTTCTTAACGAGCTTCTTGCGACGCTCGTTTTTGTTGATCGAACTCAGTTTCGCCATGACTTAAGTTCTCGTCCTTCCGTCAGAGCAGTTCCGCTTACGCGGCCTGCTGCTGCTCTTCTTCTTGAGGGAAAGGGAAACCGAACAGGCGAAGGAGCTCACGCGCTTCGTCGTCAGTTTTTGCGGTCGTCGTGACGATGATATCCATCCCACGCATCTTATCGATCTGATCGTAGCTGATTTCCGGGAAAACCAGCTGTTCCTTCAGGCCCATCGCATAGTTGCCACGGCCGTCAAACGACTTCGGGTTCAGGCCCCGGAAATCGCGGACGCGCGGGAGCGCGATGGTGATCAGGCGATCAAGAAATTCATACATGCGTTCACGGCGCAAGGTGACCTTGCAACCAATCGGCATGCCTTCACGCAGCTTGAACTGCGCGATCGACTTCTTCGCCTTGGTGATCACTGGCTTCTGACCAGCAATCTGCTGCATTTCAGCAGCGGCGATTTCGACCTTCTTCTTATCCTGCGTCGCTTCACCAACACCCATGTTGATGACGATCTTGTCGAGGCGCGGAACCTGCATCGAGTTGGTGTACCCGAACTTTTCCGTCATCGCCTTGATGATCGTTGCTTCGTAGATGCCCTGCATACGGGCCTTGTACTTGTCAGCCATTGATCACTTCCCCGGACTTCACGGCCACACGGACCTTCTTGCCGTCCTTGATTTCGAAGCGAACGCGCGTTGGCTTGCCCGACTTCGGATCTTCGATTGCGACCTTCGACACCGGCATCGGCGCTTCGCGACGCTCCAGACCACCCTGCGGGTTAGCCTGGGTCGGCTTCTTGTGGCGGGTGGCGATATTCACGCCGGCCACAATCACCTTGCCGTCCTTCGGGAACGACTTGGTCACTTCGCCGTGCTTGCCCTTGTCCTTACCGGACAGGACGACGACCTTGTCACCCTTTTTGATTTTCAGCGAAGCCATTACAGCACCTCCGGTGCGAGCGAGATGATCTTCATGAAGTTCTTCGCGCGCAGTTCACGGCAGACCGGGCCGAAAATACGGGTGCCGATCGGCTCTTCGTTCTTGTTGACGAGGACCGCCGCATTGCCGTCGAAACGGATCGTCGAACCATCGGGACGATGAATGTCCTTGGCGGTACGAACGATGACTGCGCGGTGCACGTCACCCTTTTTCACTTTGCCGCGCGGCTGGGCTTCTTTGATCGACACAACGATCACATCACCCACGCCGGCGAAACGACGCTTGGAACCACCGAGCACCTTGATGCACTGGACGCGCTTGGCGCCCGAGTTATCGGCGACTTCCAGATTGGACTGCATCTGAATCATGGATCAGCCCTCCATTGGATCGACGATTGCCGCAGCACCGCCGACCTTTTCTACGACCGTCCAGGTCTTCAGCTTCGAAATCGGGGCACATTCTTCAATGCGCACCACTTCGCCCTCTTTGAAGGTGTTGCCTTCATCATGGGCATGATACTTTTTCGAGCGACGAATGATCTTACCGTAGAGCGGGTGTTTCACCTTACGCTCTACCTTGACCACAACCGTCTTGTCGGTCTTGTCGGAAACGACCGTTCCGGTCAGCACACGCTTTGGCATGTCACCTGGTCCTTACTTAGCCGCAGAGTCAGCGGAGCGCTGAGTCTGAAGCGTCTTGATGCGGGCGATATCCCGACGCACCTGTTGGATGCGCGCGGGCTTCTCGAGCTGGCTGGTGGCCGCCTGAAAGCGCAGGTTGAACTGCTCACGCTTCAGGTTGACAAGCTCTTCGACCAGCTGGTCGTCGGTCTTGACTTTAAGATCGGCAATCTTGGTCATTATTCAGCTCCCAAGTGCGAGAAGTCACCCAGGCGAGCAACGACCTTGACCTTGATCGGCAGCTTTTCAGCAGCGCGGCTGAAGGCGACGGCCGCGATTGGGCCGGGAACACCATCAAGTTCAAACAGGATACGACCTGGCTTGACGCGTGCCGCCCAATATTCGGGAGCACCCTTACCGGAGCCCATGCGGACTTCGGCAGGCTTGGACGAGACCGGCACGTCTGGGAATACGCGGATCCACAAACGGCCCTGACGGCGGATGTGGCGCGTAATGGCACGACGTGCAGCTTCGATCTGACGTGCGGTGATCCGGTCCGGCTCCATGGCCTTCAGGCCATAAGACCCGAAGTTCAGATCCGTACCGCCCTTGGCGAGACCGTGGATACGGCCCTTGTGCGCCTTGCGGAATTTTGTGCGTTTCGGTTGCAGCATTGCTCTATCCTAAACTCAGCGGGCCGGACGGACGCCGGACGTCTGCGCGTCAAGCATCAGACGATCGGTTGCCATCGGATCATGGCCAAGGATTTCACCCTTGAAGATCCAGACCTTGATCCCGCAAACGCCATAAGCGGTGTGCGCTTCGGCTTCAGCGTAATCGACGTTCGCGCGGAGCGTGTGCAACGGCACACGGCCTTCACGATACCATTCGGTGCGGGCGATTTCCGCGCCACCCAAACGACCAGCGCAGGTGATACGAATACCTTCAGCACCCAGACGGAGGGCCGACTGAACCGCGCGCTTCATCGCACGACGGAAAGCGATACGGCGTTCCAGCTGGTCCGCGATCCCCTGTGCAACGAGCTTGGAGTCGATTTCCGGCTTGCGGATTTCAACGATGTTCAACGACACGTCGCTCGACGTCATCGAAGCCAGCGTCTTGCGCAGCTTTTCGATATCCGCACCCTTCTTGCCGATGATCACGCCGGGGCGTGCAGCATAGATGGAGATACGGCAGGTCTTGGCCGGACGCTCAATGACCACCTTGGAGATCGCAGCCTGCGGCAGCGTCTTCATGATGAACTTGCGCAGCTTCAGGTCGTCCAAGAGGAGACGGCCATATTCGGCGCCCTCGGCGTACCAGCGGCTGTCCCAGGTCCGGTTGATCTGGAGGCGCAGGCCGATAGGATTGCTCTTCTGACCCATGGCTTATGCTTCCTCTTGCACTTCGCGGACAACCACGCGGAGGCGGCTGAACGGCTTGACGATGCGGGTCGAACGACCACGGGCGCGGGTTGCAAAGCGCTTCATGGCAATCGACTTGCCAACGCTTGCTTCGTGAACGACCAGTGCGTCGACATCGAGGTTGTGGTTGTTTTCCGCGTTGGCAATCGCCGAAGCGAGCACCTTGCGAACGTCAACAGCCATAGCCTTGGTCGAGAACTGAAGGATGTTCAGCGCGTCACCGGCCTTTTTGCCGCGGATGAGACCAGCCACGAGGTTCAGCTTCTGGGCCGAACCGCGGATCATGGTGCCCACCGCGAGCGCCTCGTTGTCACCAACGCGACGGGGAGATGCAGACTTCGACATCAGCGCTTACCCTTCTTGTCAGCGGCGTGGCCGGGGAAGGTGCGCGTGGGCGCAAATTCACCAAGCTTCATGCCGACCATTTCCTCGCTGACGAGGACGGGGATGAACTTGCGGCCGTTATAGACGTTAAACGTCAGGCCAACGAACTGAGGCAGGATCGTCGAACGACGCGACCAAGTCTTGATCGGACCGGAACGCGTGCCCGCTTCAGCAGCGGTTTCTGCTTTCTTGAGCAGATGAAGGTCAACAAAGGGACCTTTCCAGACGGAACGGGCCATGACTTACCTCTTCTTCTTGGCGTGGCGCGACCGGATGATCATCTTGTCCGTCGCCTTGTTGGAACGCGTGCGCGCTCCCTTGGTCGGCTTACCCCATGGCGTCACTGGATGACGGCCACCTGAGGTCCGGCCTTCACCACCGCCGTGCGGATGGTCGACCGGGTTCTTTGCAACACCGCGGGTCAGCGGGCGAATGCCCTTCCAGCGGTTACGACCGGCCTTGGCGAGGTTCGTGTTGCCGTTGTCCGGGTTGGACACAGCACCAACGGTGCCCATGCAATCCGAACGCAGATAACGCTGCTCACCTGAGTTCAGGCGAACGATAACCATGCCGCGGTCACGACCGACGACCTGCACATAGGTGCCTGCCGAACGGGCGATCTGGCCGCCCTTGCCGGGCTTCATTTCCACGTTGTGGACAATGGTGCCGACCGGCATCTGACCGAGTTCCATCGCGTTGCCCGGCTTCACGTCGGTCTTCTTGGCCGCGATGATCTTGTCACCGGGAGCCAAGCGCTGCGGCGCGAGGATGTAAGCAACTTCGCCATCTTCATAGTTGACGAGCGCGATGAACGCTGTGCGGTTGGGGTCATATTCCAGACGCTCAACCGTCGCTACCTGATCCCATTTACGACGCTTGAAGTCGATAATGCGATAGCTCTGCTTGTGACCGCCGGCGATACCGCGCGAGGTCACATGGCCCTTGTTGTTGCGACCGCCGGTCTTGTGCTTGCCTTCGGTCAAAGCCTTAACAGGCTTGCCCTTGTGCAGCGAAGAGCGGTCAACCAGGATCAGGCCACGGCGGGCCGGGCTGGTCGGGTTATAATGCTTCAGTGCCATGGTTCTTAAATCCCCGTGGTCACGTCGATCGACTGGCCTTCAGCCAGCGTCACAATCGCTTTTTTGAAGTCGGAACGACGATAAGCCTCGCCCTTCCACTTCTTGGTCTTGCCCTTTTGGACGATGGTGTTGACGCCCGTCACCTTGACATCAAACAGCGCTTCAACGGCTGCCTTGATCTGCGGCTTGGTCGCGTCGCCAGCAACACGGAACACAACTGCATTGTGCTCGCTTGCCATCGTTGCCTTTTCGGTGATGTGGGGCGCGAGCACCACGTCATAGTGGCGGATATCCGCCTGCTTCTTAGCCATTGAACCGCGCCTCCAGCTTTTCAACGCCAGCGCGGGTCAGGACCAGCGTATCGTGGCGAAGGATGTCGTAAACATTGGCGCCCATGGCGGGCAACACGTCCACGCCGGGGATGTTGGCTGCAGCAAGGGCGAAGCTCGTTTCAACGGCTTCACCGTCAATCACGAGAGCGGTGCGACCGAAGCCCAGCTTGCTGAGCGTGCCGACCAATGCCTTCGTCTTGGCTTCCTTGAGCGCCAGATCTTCAAGAACGATCAGCGAGCCCGACTTGACCTTGGCGGAAAGCGCCATCTTCAAGCCGAGTGCACGGATCTTCTTGTTGAGCGAGGGGTTGAAGTCACGGACGCGAGGACCGTGAGCCTTACCACCGCCGACAAAGATCGGAGCGCGGCGATCGCCGTGACGCGCCGTACCGCCGCCCTTCTGGCGACCAAACTTCTTACCGGTGCGCGCCACTTCTGAGCGCTCACGGGCACCACGGGCTGTGCCGCGGGCCTTTTCGAGCTGCCAGGTAACAACGCGGTGCAGAATGTCTGCGCGCGGCTCGAGGCCGAACACGTCTTCTGCGAGGTCGATGTCGCCCTTTGCTTTGGCGTCGAGGGTCTGAACCTTGAGCTTCATGGCTTAGCCCTCCTGATTTTCGACGGCTTCAGGCGCGTCAGCGACTTCAACCGGAGTTTCTGCGGGAGCTTCGACCTGACCGCCTGCGGAGCGAACCGAGGCAGGGTACGGAGCGTCGGAGGGGCGGGAAACCTTCACAGCGTCCGAAACGGTGAGCCACGTGCCCTTGGCACCCGGAACCGAACCACGGACGAACAGAAGACCACGATCCGCATCCGTAAGGACGATTTCGAGGTTCTGCTGTGTGCGCTGACGGTCACCCATGTGGCCGGCCATCTTCTTGTTCTTGAAGACCTTACCCGGATCCTGACGCTGCCCGGTCGAACCGTGCGAACGGTGAGACACAGACACACCGTGGGTGGCACGCAGACCGCCGAAGCCCCAACGCTTCATGGCGCCTGCAAAACCCTTACCCTGGGTATGACCGGCAACGTCGACGAGCTGGCCGGCAACGAAGTGGTCTGCGGAGATTTCCGCACCAACGTCCACCAGCGCATCTTCAGCGACGCGGAATTCCACGAGACGAGCTTTGGGCTCGACTTCTGCCTTCGCAAAATGACCGCGTTGCGGCTTTGCGACGTTTTTGGCCTTTGCCGCCCCGGCACCCAATTGAACTGCGACGTAACCGTCACGATCAATGGTCCGCTGCGACACGACCTGGCAATTTTCAAGCGACAGAACGGTAACGGGCACGTGACGGCCATCTTCTTTGAAGATGCGCGTCATGCCGACCTTCTTCGCGATCACGCCAGTGCGCATGATCTACTTCTCCCTAACACAGAGGCCCACGGAGACCCATTCCCCGCGGGCATGTTCAACCCAAATATGAAAGTCACCCCGTCCGGGCTGGCTTTCCACGCCTTGCGGCGCGGAAAAGACGGGGGACGCAGCCACACCTCAATGGGTGTGCGGTATCCCGAATCTCTATGAGATGAGCGGCCTTAGGCCAGCTTGATCTCAACATCAACCCCGGCAGCCAAATCGAGCTTCATCAGCGCGTCAACTGTCTGGGGCGTCGGCTGCACGATATCGAGCAACCGCTTATAGGTGCGAACTTCGAACTGCTCGCGCGACTTCTTGTCGACGTGCGGTCCACGGTTCACCGTGAATTTCTCAATTCTCGTCGGCAGCGGAATGGGCCCACGGATCGAAGCGCCTGTACGCTTTGCCGTATCAGCGATGTCGCCAGTTGCCTGGTCGAGCACGCGATGGTCGAAAGCCTTGAGGCGAATGCGGATATTTTGTGTTTCCATTGTCCGTTTACCGATGAGAAAGAGCCAAAAACATTAAACAAGCAAACCGCCCGATCCTCACGAGGAGAATCGGGCGGTGTTGATTGAGCTATATTACTTCGTGATCGAAGCGACAACCCCGGAACCGACGGTCCGGCCACCTTCACGGATGGAGAAGCGCAGGCCCTGCTCCATTGCGATCGGTGCGATCAGCTTGATGCCGAGTTGAACGTTGTCACCAGGCATCACCATTTCCGTGCCTTCGGGAAGAACGACTTCACCGGTGACGTCGGTCGTGCGGAAGTAGAACTGCGGACGATAGTTCGCAAAGAACGGTGTGTGACGACCGCCTTCTTCCTTCGACAGAACGTACACTTCCGAGGTGAACTCGGTGTGCGGCGTGATCGAGCCGGGCTTGCAGAGAACCTGGCCACGCTCAACTTCTTCACGGCCAACGCCGCGGATGAGAGCGCCGATGTTATCGCCAGCTTCACCCTGATCGAGCAGCTTGCGGAACATTTCAACGCCGGTGACGACGGTCTTCTTGGTGTCCTTGAGGCCGACGATCTCGACTTCTTCGCCAACCTTCACAACGCCGGTTTCGACGCGGCCGGTGACAACCGTACCACGACCCGAGATCGAGAACACGTCTTCGATCGGCATCAGGAACGGACGGTCAAGCGGACGAGCCGGCTGCGGGATCCAGCTGTCAACAGCAGCCATCAGCTTGAGAACGGCGTCGCGGCCGATTTCAGGCTTGTCACCGTTGAGGGCGCAGGTTGCGGAACCCTGGATGACGGGGATGTTGTCGCCGTCAAAGTCGTACTTCGAAAGAAGTTCGCGGATTTCCATTTCAACGAGCTCGAGGATTTCGGCGTCGTCAACAAGGTCAACCTTGTTCATGAACACGACGAGCTGCGGCACGCCGACCTGACGGGCGAGCAGAATGTGCTCGCGGGTCTGGGGCATCGGGCCGTCTGTCGCCGAAACGACGAGAATGCCGCCGTCCATCTGCGCCGCACCGGTGATCATGTTCTTCACATAGTCAGCGTGGCCCGGGCAGTCGACGTGTGCATAGTGACGTGCGTCGGTTTCATATTCGACGTGTGCGGTCGAAATCGTGATGCCGCGCTCGCGCTCTTCAGGAGCCTTGTCGATGTTGGCGAAGTCAACAGCGACACCGCCATTGGTTTCAGCCAGAATCTTCGAGATAGCAGCCGTCAGCGACGTCTTGCCGTGGTCAACGTGACCGATGGTGCCGATGTTGCAGTGCGGCTTGTTCCGCTCAAATTTAGCCTTAGCCATTGTTCTAAACCTCGTTCTTCGATTGGTTCACAGATTCGGATTGCGGGCGCTCGCCTGCCAAACAGGCGCGCGCCTTAATCCGTCTTTTACGATCAGGCAAGCTTTGCCTTCACCTCTTCCGCCACGTTCGCAGGAACTTCGTCATAATGCGAGAACTGCATCGTGTACTGCGCACGGCCTTGCGTGAAGGAGCGCAGCTGATTGACGTAGCCGAACATGTTCGCCAGCGGGACCATTGCCTCGACCGACTGCGCGTTGCCGCGTGTGTCGGTACCCTGGATCTGGCCACGGCGGGAATTCATGTCGCCGATCACGTCACCCAGATAATCTTCTGGGGTGACGACTTCGACGCGCATGATCGGTTCGAGCAGCTTGATGCCGGACTTCTGAGCGACTTCACGCATCGCCGCACGTCCGGTGATTTCGAAAGCCAGCGCCGATGAGTCGACGTCATGGTAGGCGCCGTCATAGAGCAGGATTTCAAAGTCGATGATCGGGAAGCCAATGAGCTGGCCGGATTCAGCCGTTTCACGGAAGCCCTTTTCAATCGCAGGGATATATTCCTTCGGAATGTTACCGCCCTTGATTTCATCCTTGAAGATGATGCCCGAACCACGTTCGCCCGGCGTGACCTTAACCTTCACGCGACCGAACTGACCGGTACCACCCGACTGCTTCTTATGGGTGTAATCAACGTCCACGGGCTTGCCGAGATATTCGCGGTAAGCAACCTGCGGCGCGCCGACATTGGCTTCAACCTTGAATTCACGCTTCATGCGATCGACAAGGATTTCAAGATGAAGTTCACCCATGCCCTTGATGATCGTCTGACCGGATTCATGGTCCGTCGAAACGCGGAACGAGGGATCTTCAGCAGCCAAGCGGTTGAGCGCGAGGCCCATCTTTTCCTGGTCAGCCTTGGTCTTCGGTTCCACCGACAATTCGATAACCGGTTCTGGGAACTCCATGCGCTCCAGAATGATCGGCTTTGCCATGTCGCAAAGCGTATCACCGGTGGTGGTTTCCTTCATGCCGGCGAGCGCGACAATGTCACCTGCATAGGCGATATCAATGTCTTCACGCTCGTTCGCATGCATCAGAAGCATACGACCGACCTTTTCCTTCTTGTCCTTCACCGAGTTCAGGTACGTGCCCTTGGCGAGCGTGCCTGAATAGATGCGGCAGAAGGTGAGCGAACCGACAAACGGGTCGTTCATGATCTTGAACGCGAGCGCGCTGAACGGCGCATCGTCGGCGGTCGGACGGCTGTCTGGCTCGTCATTGGCCGGGTTGATGCCCTGCACGTCTTCAATGTCGAGCGGCGACGGGAGATAATCCACGACGGCGTCGAGAAGCGGCTGAACGCCCTTGTTCTTAAAGGCCGAACCACAGCAGACCGGAACGAATGCCTGTGCCAGCGTACCCTTACGGATCAGCGCCTTCAGCGTCGGAACGTCGGGCATGTTCCCGTCGAGATACGCTTCCATGGCCGTGTCGTCCTGCTCAACGGCCAGTTCGATCAGCTTTTCGCGATACTCGGCGGCCTTGTCGACCATGTCTGCCGGGATCTCTTCGTAGAAGAATTCGGCGCCCAGCGCTTCGTTCTTCCAGATGATCGCACGGTTTTCGACCAGATCGACGAGACCCTTGAGGGTGCTTTCGATGCCGATCGGCAGGTACAGGATCGCAGGTGTCGCGCCCAGACGCTCGATGATTGAATCCACGCAGAACTCAAAGCTCGCGCCGGTGCGGTCCAACTTGTTGATGAAGCACATCCGCGGAACTTTGTACTTGTCCGCCTGACGCCACACTGTTTCCGACTGCGGCTCAACGCCGGCAACGCCGTCAAAACAGGCAACAGCACCGTCGAGCACGCGCAGCGAACGTTCAACTTCAATCGTGAAGTCAACGTGGCCCGGCGTATCAATGATGTTGATCCGGTGATCTTTCCATTCGCAGGTCGTGGCAGCCGACGTAATCGTGATGCCGCGTTCCTGTTCCTGTTCCATCCAGTCCATGGTGGCCGTGCCTTCATGGACTTCACCGATCTTGTACGACTTGCCGGTGTAGTAAAGAATACGCTCGGTCGTCGTGGTCTTGCCAGCGTCGATGTGCGCCATGATACCGATGTTGCGGTACCGCTCGAGTGGATGGCTGCGTGCCATGGTGGAATACTCCGAAGGGGTGGAGCGCCCGCTAAGGCGCTCCAATTGTTACAGCGCGATTACCAGCGGTAGTGCGAGAAGGCGCGGTTGGCTTCTGCCATGCGATGCGTGTCTTCACGCTTCTTCACGGCATTGCCACGGTTGTTGGCGGCATCCATCAGCTCACCCGACAGGCGGGCAGCCATGGTGTTTTCCGAACGCGAACGCGCAGCGTTAATCAGCCAGCGGATCGCAAGAGCCTGTGCACGTTCGGTACGAACTTCGACAGGAACCTGGTACGTAGCACCACCAACGCGACGCGAACGGACTTCGATGCCCGGCTTCACATTGTTCAGCGCATCATGGAACACGCCGAGCGGTTCCTTCTTCGCCTTGACTTCGATGGCTTCGAAAGCGCCATAGACGATTCCTTCGGCAACCGATTTCTTACCGTCAAGCATGACGGAGTTCATGAATTTCGAAAGCACCACATCACCAAATTTGGGATCGGGCAGAATTTCCCGCTTCTCGGGACGACGACGACGAGCCATGTCAGCTTATCCTTCTAATTGAAGATTACTTAGGACGCTTAGCGCCGTACTTGGAACGGCTTTGCTTGCGGTCCTTCACACCCTGCGTGTCGAGCACGCCGCGGAGAACGTGGTAGCGCACACCGGGAAGATCGCGAACACGACCGCCACGGATTAGAACAACCGAGTGCTCCTGAAGGTTGTGACCTTCACCGGGGATGTAACTGATGACTTCACGACCGTTTGTAAGACGAATCTTGGCCACCTTGCGGAGCGCCGAGTTCGGCTTTTTCGGGGTCGTCGTATACACACGAGTGCAGACACCGCGCTTCTGCGGGTTTTGTTCCATTGCAGGAACTTTAGATTTCGCCTTCTGCGGCGCCCGGCCCTTGCGGACCAGCTGATTGATCGTTGGCATGAAGCCCTTCACCTTTACGAAGTTACTCTGATGCACGGCAAAGTCGTTTTCCTCATGGACGGATCCAACAGGAAAACGCGAATCGCCCCCAAGGCAAATGCCCGGGGACAAGTCCCGCACAAACAGTGTTCAAGCGCTATGTAATGCCTGAAATTCCTGGGGTTTGCGAGAGAGTCTCACGCACACCATTCCTGTCAGGCGAGCGGGCCACTACCCCTACCGGCTGAAAAGGTCAATGGGCGGGGCCGGAGCTTTTGGCGGTGCGGCCGGGATTTCTGCCATGGACATGAGCTGCGAGGGATAAGACGCGACAAGCTGCCGCGCCTCTTTCCAGTCCGCGCGCAACCACGCATCATGGTCATAGCTATGGAGGATGACGGGCATCGCCTTGGGGTGGACAGCCTCCACCAACGGATTAGGGTCGGTCGTCAGCATGGCGAAGCTCGCCACCTCACTATCGCGCCAGATGCCGGCAATGGCGAAGACAGGTTCCGACGGCACAGAGAACCAATGCTGCGTGCGGCGACCGCGTTCTCCGCCCCATTCCTGAAAGCTTGTCACCGGGATGAGGCAGCGGAACATGGTGTGGCGCAGGGTGCCGATCCAGAACGGACTATCGAGATTGCGGACATTGGTGACCGGCCGGTCGCCATTGGGCGGCGGCGGCACGCCCCAGACCCGCGGGACCATGACCTTCTGGCCATCAGCGCGGATCACGACCGGCGCATATTTGCCCGGCGCGACATAATCCCCCGCCCAAGGGTCGCGGCCCGCATCGATGCCGAACGCATCGGCAATCTGGTTGGCGGGGACATCAAGGCGGTAGAGATTGCACATCGCCCGCCATCTGGCGTCAGGCACCGGCGCAGGTCAAGTCCGGCACAACTGGCCAAGTCACCCGCCAACCGCTAGGGCGCGCCGCGAAAGGATTTTCCCCCATGGCTGATGACAATGAAGACTATGTCTATGATGAGGTCAGCGGCGACTGGATGCCCGCGAGTGAGCTTGCGGCGAAACAGGCAGCGGCCGGCAGCGGTGACGGTGTTGAGGTCCGCGATGCGGTGGGCAACATTCTGGCCGATGGTGATCAGGTCACGCTGATCAAGGACCTGACGGTGAAGGGCGCGGGCCAGACGCTCAAGCGCGGCACCCTTATCAAGTCGATCCGGCTGACCGGCGACGCGCAGGAAATCGACTGCAAGTTTGACGGGATCAAAGGCCTCGTCCTGCGGGCGGAGTTTGTGAAGAAGCGCTAAGCTGCCGCCATCACACCCGGCCACATCATAATTGAAACCATTTCGGTTTTTAATGCCGTGATATTGACGCCATTACGGACCATTTTCCTTGTGTTTTTAAGCATTTGGTCGTGAATTGCCGCCATAACGAATACAGGAAACGGGCAACCGCTTCTCCGGCTGCCGGAGGGACTTACACTGAAGCCAGGTGTATTCCCCCCCCCCCTGCCCTCCGGCACACTGTCTTTGTACGACCAACACAAAACTTGGCGGAGCTGGAAACGGCTCCGCCTTTTTTTGCGCGTCTTTTCAGAGACTTCCCAAAAACTCCCAAAAAATGTGCGCTGGCGGCGAAGGGTTTTTCCGCGCGGTCCGTTTGGCTTTGTGGAAGCGCCGCCATGCGACCCGGTGGCGCCCGAAACGATAAGGAGACATGTTATGCGTACCAAGTTCATCCTCGCCGCCATCGCCGCCAGCCTGACGACCGTTGCGGTTGCAGCGCCCGCCGAAGCCCGCGTCAACCAGCGCCAGACCAAGCAGCAGCAGCGGATCGACACCGGCATTGCCAATGGCAGCCTCAACGCACGTGAGGTCAACCGCCTCCAGCGCCAGCAGGGCCATATCTCCGCCTACGAAGCCCGCAGCCGCGCCGATGGCAACGGCCTGACCCGCGCCGAACGCCTGCGGATCGAAGCCATGCAGGACCGCGCCAGCGCCAACATCTACCGCCAAAAGCACGACGCCCAACGCGGGGAATAAGGGCGCGGGGAATAAGGGCCCCTTCCCCCTCGCGCCCACCCTGAGCGCGGGCAAGGGCGGCGGCCCGCGACCCCCGCCGCCCTCCCTTCTTTCGTCATGCTGAACTTGGTTCAGCATCCATGAACACCCAGCGCCCCAAAGAGACACCCATCCGGGGGCATTGATGCCAATGGATCCTGAAACAAGTTCAGGATGACGAGGCGGGGTGGGCACCTCTAACTGTACTCCGGCGCAGGCCGGAGCCCAGGGGAGACTTGAGTACCGCTGGCCCTAGGCTCCGGCCTGCGCCGGAGCACATATGGGTGGAGAGAAAGAATTGCCCCCGTCCGCATTTGGAAGTGGAGGAAGTTGAGGGCCTCACGCCGCAGAAAAACGTGGGCGCACTTTCTCAGAAGGTCCGGATGCGCGGGCGCATAGGGCCGGGCGGATGTGCCCCCGCATCGTCCGGCCTGTTTTCAACATCCCAGCTGTCATTCCCACTCTCATTCCCCCACGCATTCCCAATGTCATTCCCGCGAAAGCGGGAATCCATGGGCGCGCCCCAAGGCTGGATCCCCGCTTCTGCGGGGATGACATCGGAGGGGACATCGCCCTCCCCCTCTTCCCCCTCATCCTCGTCATCCTCGTCCCCGATCTCCGCCTCCCAATCCTCGGGCAGCTCGCCAGACGTTGCCGCGCGATCAAAGGCGTCGTCGCCCAGTTCGCCGAACAGCTTGTCGATCATGCGGTTGAGGAGCTGGCGGAGCAGCATGGGGGCGCCATCGAACTTTTCTTCGACGCTATCGACGCGGTCGATCCAGGGGCCAAAGCGGGCGGGGTCGCGGTAGCGCAGCAGGAACATGGTCAGCCGCTCATCATAATGGCGGCGTTCGCCCACCTGTTCGCCCTGATAATAAATGGGCTGGGCCACGCCGTGGATGGCGCGCGACAAGGCGGCTTCGGACAGGCGCTTAATGCCCACCTCCAACGCGGCATCCCACGCAAGGCGAAAGGGCCGCGCCTCGGCCCGTGTTTTCAGGGCGTAAGCGGAAGAGACGCTCTTCCCCACGGCGCGCGCGGCGTGCTCGACACATCCGGTCGCGGCCAGCGCCTCAATAAAGCGCTCCTGCCGCTCCGGCGTCCAGCCATCCTGACGGAAGCGCAGGCGGACGTGATCAAAGGCAAAGGGGTTCTCTTCCTCTTCCAGAAACGGACGTTCTGAACGGGGCAGCGGAGAGGCAAAAGGCAGCTCTGCCTGATCCTCATCATGGTCTAGAGTGGACGTGGAGCCGAAACCGGCGGCGGCAGGCGAATCGGATGGGTTGCTCATCCGACAGTTTAGAACATAAAGGGAACGGTGTAGGAAAGTTAAAAATGAAACTAGGAAGCAAGTATCAAACTTGCCTTAGCTCTTCCAAAAAGCTGTCAAGCACCTCTGCTAGGTCAGCAAATACCGGATGCTTCTGAAAATGCGCGTTAATTTTCTGTCCTATTTCCTCAATCGATCGCGCGTCCTTGGTCGTTGCTTCGGCCCATTTGCGCCCAGAATGGAGTGTGTCCCACGGAGACCTGCTGTTTCCTCTGGTTTCTGCTTTGTCACCATGCTTTCCGATACCGTAGACTACCTTTGTTTCCTTGTTCCAGATGGGCGAAAACAAGTGGATCAAGTGCGTCTCCGCAACGGATTCAAAACCACTCTGAACCACCAGACTTCTGCACTCAAAATCCTCTATGGAAAGTGTGTCCGTAGCCCTAGAAATGCTCTTACGGTG
>JBBATS010000029.1:0-36790 GCA_040398625.1 Chakrabartia sp.
AACAGGGCTTTGTCCGCATGTCCGTGGGCGAAGAAACGGTGCTGCGGAGCGGCGATCTCGCCTTCCTATCGGACCCGGCTTATGACGAGGTTCTGATTGCCAACCAGCATGTTGAGCAACGCACTGAGGAAGACGCGGTCCTTCAATTGGCCCGTGCGGTGGTGGCCGCCGAGGTTGATTTGCGGCAGGGGGCCTTTGCGCCCGCGCGCTCTTGGGGATCAACGCGGCGCTTTGCCCAGATATGCGGCGTCCTTGTCAGCCTCATCTTGCTCGCGACCGTTCTCACCCCCTTGATGCTGGCTGTGCGCCTGCAACTGTCGGCGGCGCAGATTGACCGGACATCCGATGATCTTGCCCGCACGGTCGTCGCCGGCGAAGAGTTGGAGCCTCAGGCCGCGCTGGAACGGCGGCTGACCGCGCTGCGCGGACCCGGCCTTGGCTTTAGCCCGACGGCTGCGGCCCTTCTGGATGCGGTGAAATCGACCAAGGGCAGTTCCCTCGCTGCGCTCACCTTCGATGCGCAGGGCGTTGCCAAGGCGACGGTGCAGGCACCGAACGAAGCTGACCTCTTGGCAATGGCAGATCGGATCCGTGCCGCCGGACTAGAGGTCAACCGGGGGCCGACCAGCGTGACCAATGGCGCGCGCCGCACCGCATTTGAAGTGAGGGTGAAATGATGGACGACCTGCGGGACTGGTGGCTTGGCCGGACGCCACGCGAACACATCCTTTTGCTGGCCCTTGCCGCCCTTGTTGCCGGTATGGTGGCCTGGCTGCTGATCTGGCGGCCAGTAAATGCCTATCTCGACACCTCCCGCACGGTGCAGTCCGAAGCGCTCGATCGGCTGTCCCGCACACAGGCCATGGTCGCCGAAGCAAAGCGCATTGGCGCAGCGCCTGCCAGCAGTGGACTGGATGTCGGGGCGGTCATCACCCAATCGGCGATTGAGGCTGGCTTCACGCTCGCCAAGAACGAACAAGGCCAGCCGGGCCAATATCAGGTGGTCATCAGCGCGGCGAAGGCACGCGCGCTATTTGCATGGCTCGGCGGGCTTGAACGGCAGGGCGTGATCGCCCAGACCGCCAGCATCCGCGCAAATGGGGACGGCACGGTTACCTTTGATGCTGTCCTACGGGCACGCGGCGCATGATGTCCCGCATCTCTCCCCGGCACGCATGGACCGCTTTTGGCGTTGTTACGCTCTGCGGCTTTGCGCTTTGGCTTCTCCCTTTGGCTGTCCTTGCCTCAGTGGCGGGGCTTGGCGGGTCCGGCCTTTCCGCCCGGACCGTTGATGGCACCGCTTGGAAGGGCCGGATGCTGGACGCCTCCTTCAAAGGCGCGCGCTTGGGCGATCTTCAGGTGCGGGTTGCACCCCTTGATCTCTTGACCGGCACGGCCCGTTTCCGGGTTTCCTCACTTTCGGGCGAGGGTGTGTCTGGCGAAGGGTATGCAGGGCTGTCTGGCCAAGGCGTCCGCAATGTCGACGCCCGGCTTGTACTGGGCCGCGACATGCGCGCTGCTGGTGTGGAGACAGCCCGGCTCTCCGGCCTAAGCCTGCGCTACAAAAATGGCCGCTGCACCGAAGCCAGCGGCCAGATGACAGTGTATCTTGCCGATGGCCTATTGACCCGCGCGGTCGGGCCACAAATGTCGGGTGCGGCGGTGTGTGCGAACGGCCAGCTGTCGTTCCGGCTGAGCGATCCGGAGGCGAAGGGTACCCTCGCCCTCGAATTCCCGGATAAGGGCGAACAGCGCTTCATCATGATCCTGCGCCCCAGCGACACCCTTGATAAGGGTGCGCTGAAGGCGCTTGGATTTGTCGAGACACCCGTCGGTTACAAATTGACGGGTGTGATCCCCGGCTAGGGACGTCGCCTGCGGGCGGCGAGCCCGATTAGCGGGCCGCTGTTTGCTTGCGGGAGTCCTTTTCGAGCTTGGCCAGCGCAAGGCGGGCGGCATGACGGGAATCGACGACGCTGCCATCCGTCAGCTCTAGGTCATAACGGACGTCGCTATACATGGCGCGACGGAAGGCATCAGAGGCATTCGCAAAGTCACCGAGGCGCGCATAGGCTGTGCCAAGGTTGATCAGACGTGCCGGATCATTGACCTGATCCAGACTTCCCTGACGGAGCTCGGCGACCGCCTGGCGATATTGGCCATTGGCCAAAGCCTCACTGGAAACAGACGCTGCGGGCTGAGCTGCCATGGCAGATCCAGATACGGCGACCAAGGGCAGCAGGAAACGATAGACCGACATGACATTCTCCACTTCGTTTGTTCTTCAATGTTACGAAGCTGACCTAATTTCGGCGGAATGCAACATTCGGAGCCTTCATTCATCGATTATGACAAGAAAATAGCTAAAAATCTTCATTTTCTTGGACATGTGTGTTACAAAGTATGTTCATTGAAACTCTATAGGCCTTACATCTCATGAGTGACGCCACCTTCACCTTCCGCGTCGATGACGATCTCAAGCGGGCATTTGTGGAATCTGCAAAGGCTGCAGACCGTCCGGCGGCCCAAATTTTGAGGGCCGCGATGCGCCAGTTCATCGCCGAACAGGATGCAGTCGCTGTCGCCGCAGGTTGGCTTCCCGCCAAGTTGCGGCGCGCCCGCGCTGATGTGGCGTCCGGAAGGGTCTATGATCATGATGATATGAAAGCCCGCTTCGCGCGTTACCGTGCTGCCGCAAGGGCCGCTGCGATATGAACGTCCGTTGGACCGTCTCTGCCGAAGCTGATCGCATTGCCATTTTCGCGTTCACTGCGAAGGACAGCATCTTTGCGGCCGACGCCCTTGATATGCTGTTTGAAGAGGGCGTCGATGCGCTGGCAGAACTTGGCGGCGGCTCAACCCTCGGCGCCCGGCTCGACACGCGCGAAATGGTCGTGCACCCCAAATATAAGCTGATCTATGATCGGCTGGGGGACAATGTCACGATCCTTGCGATTGTCGACGTCCATCGGGAATGGCCCAATTAGCCTCAGCCCCCCCCCTTAAATGTCGACGCAATGGACAGCGGCGGTGGACTGCATTAAAATTGTCACATAAATGACCTTAAAACGTCACTGAAATTTCTTAAAACCTCGGTTTATGGCCAGTTCGAGCACCCTTTCCGCAAGGCTCCCCTTCCTATCTGAAGGGTCTTCGCTCACTTATGCAGCGACGCATTTTCTGACACAGGGCGGCGGACCCTCGCTCCTGCTTGATGAGACGTCGGGGCTGAACGCGTTCCACGTCTCTGCAACGCCGACGCCCGACCCGTCTTATGCGTCTGCCTTTGCAAACAATATTTCGTCCGGCGCCTTCGCGGCCGTCCAACGGCTCTTGGCGGACTTGGACGCGCCTTATGACATCGCGGGCAGAGACTATGGCGCCCAGTTGGAAAAGCTGCGGCTGCGCTTGCGCGAAAGCTATAATCTGCCGCATTCAGTGGACGTCGTTTTCGCGGCCTCTTGCGTAGATCTGGAGCATGTGGCTCTGGCACTTGGGCGCCGCGACACCAGTGCGGGGCTGACCAGCATTGTGCTGGGCCTAGAGGAGGCCGACACTGGCTGCGCGCAGGCGGCCGCAGGGCTCCATACCGAAGACAGAACAGCTGCCGTGCTGCCCGTCGCCAAGGGAGAGCCCGTCAACCCGGAGCTCGCTGCCCAGATCCAGCTGCTTTCCCTGCCGCTGCGGGACTTGGCGGGTGATCCCATTCCATCTGAAGATAGCATGCTGGCCATCGCCTCTGCCGTGGAGCTGGCGCAGCGTGACGGCCGCCAACCATTGGTTCGTATCGTGCATGGCAGCCTGAGCGGCCTTGTCGCGCTTTCCATCCCGCATCTCGATGCGCTCCGTAGGCGCTTTGGCACTGCGATTCTCCTCGTCGTCGATGCGACGCAGGGGCGGATCAGCCGCGACAATATAGCCGCCTATCTCTCCCGCGGGGCGACGGTCCTCCTGTCCGGTTCCAAATTTCTGGGTGGCCCGCCGTCCAGTGCCTTTGCGCTTGTGCCTGCAGCGGCGCGAAACGGGATGACCGCCCTTCCCGAAAGCTATGCCAGCCTCTTTTCAAAGCATGAGTGGCCCGCTTCCTGGCCTGGCGTGGAACGCCTGCCCGATCACGCCAATCTCGGCTTACTCGTGCGGTTGAGTGCGGCCATCTATGAGCTTGAGCTTTACACCACGCTTGCCCCCGGCGAACTCCGGAGGGTGGTGCATCAGTTCGACGCCGCCGCGAAGAGATTGATGCGCGAAATGGGCTTTGGGCCCGTTTCGGTCGCCCATTCAAAATATACCAATGAAGATCAGCCCCGCCCGCTGGAGGTCCAAACGTCGGTGATGATGGACATTAGCCGACGGCGGCTTGCAGAGGACCATATTGCCGCGCGCAGCCTGCATTTGCAGCTCATCAACGCAAAGCTGCGCGGATCCCGCCCGGTGCGCCTGGGCCCACCGGTGAAGGGCCTCAAACTGCCGGATGGCCGCTTCGCCGGAAACCTGACTCTGAGCCTCTCCATGCCCCAGATCGTGGCGCTGGCGGCGATGGAGACCCAATCCATCGCCGATCAATTGGACGGCGATTTCCAGACCATTGCGAAGCGTATCCGCGAACTCACTTAGCGGCTTGCCAGAGCAACCCTCTGCGCCAGTCCTAACGGCTGCCCGCGTGTTCAAAGGCGGCGATGGCCTTTTGGGCGCGTTCGCGCTCTTTCGCCGTCAAACCGTCTGACCCCCGATCCGCCGTCGCAGTGGCGCTATTACCGTCCGCAGGTGCTTCAGCCTCAGGCACGGACATATAGGCGAACAGCAGAATCGAGGCCGCAAACCACAAAGCACGCCAGCGGCTGGCAAATACTGTTGTGATGCGGGGTCCGAACATGGGCGACAGAATGACGGGGCAAGGTTAACAAATCCCCCTTACTTCTGCCGCCCAACGTATCCGGACAATAGGCTCAAAGCGTTTCGGTGATGACCACGCGATAGTCGGACCCCAGATGCCGGTGCTGACGCGCTTCGACATAGGCCGGGCTGTCATACCAGGCACGCGCGGCGGCCATATCCGGAAACTCAATGGCGACAACACCTTCAACAGGCGCGCCTTCCAGTGTTTCACATGCGCCGTAAAAAGCACGCGGCGTTCCGGGATGACCGGCCAGCGTCGGCCCAGCCTTTTTCCCGTAGGTTTCAAACGCGGTCGCATCGCGGATACGTTCGCGGATAAAAATGATCATGGCCCCCATGGTGTCGTCTCCCCTATTTTGTGCGCGCCCTTCGTGGCAGCGCCCAATGGCGGGGGCAAGACTTAGTGCCAACGAAATTCGTCTGCCTTCAACGGGAATAAGCTGGGGCGTCCGACGTTATCAAATCGGGTGCCTGCGGGTCGCAAGGGTACCCATATGACCGAAGAACGGATTGGCGTGCATTTGCCCCCGCGCGCCGATCCACTGGGCGCGATGACCGGCTTTCAGCCGCCCCCATCCCGCCTGCCAAATCTGACCCCACCGGCCAACCGACCGGTGGGGTCATTTTTTGGGGACAAGGGGAATATCCCATCCGCGCCGATTGTTGAAAAGCGCGATATCTCGAGATAAATGGTACCTGTCGTGAGAAGAGATTTGAGGGGGTCGCAATATGACGAAGACATTCAAAGTGGCGGCAGCATCTGCCGCCCTGCTGTCCAGCACATCCGTCCTAGCGCAGGAGGCCGCCGCACCGGCGGCTGTCGCTGCGGCAACGCCGACAGAAGACACTGCCAAGTGTGAACTGCACGTGTGGCCGACGGAAAACTATATCGGCATCCAGATGGGGCTGCTGTCCGGCTTTGGCATCGTCGGTGCTGTGGCAGACATGGCCGCGCATGATGGCCGTGTGAAAACGACGAAGGATCTGATGCGCGAATATCTCGGCCCCGACGTCCAGATGGAGGAGCTGAACAAGCTCGGCATTCAGAAGACGCTCCAGCTGCAGGATTACAAGATCATCGTAGAGGCGCCGACGCCGTTCAACGAAGACCTGAAAACCAATCCGGAGCTGAAGGCCAAGGTCAAGGCGATGAACGCCAAGATCAAAGCGGGCGAGCGCCTGACGGACTCAAAACACCCCTGCTATGCTGAACTCGTCACCACGCACATCTTCTACCACAAGGCGATGATGTACGGATCAAACCTATTCACTGGCTGGATCTACCGCGAATTCGGCGACAAGCCCAAGGCGACCAAAACGTCGACCGGTCAGGTCAAGAACCCGCTAGAAAACTTCCCGCCCAAAACGCCCGAAATGGTCGACGCGGCCAAGGCCGAACTGCGCGACGCCTATTCCAAGGACTTTGTGGAATATGTGGCGAAGAAGGTGCAGCCGGGGGTTGCTGCGGCGAAGTAAGCGCTGGGGGTTGTGCGACAAAGAAAAACGACGCGGGAGTAAATCCCGCGTCGTCATACGCAGCTTGTGGCTACGCCGGGTGTCGGGCGCGCCGCGGGCTAGCTTGCGCTGGCCCTGCGACCGGCACGCCTACTCCGCAGCAACCCCCGCCGCTTCGAACATGTCCTTCTCCACCACAACGACTTCCGGCACGTCATTGGCGGCCTTGGCGCCCTTGCGGAGGTCGAAACTGTCCCAAACCTGATTCCATTCACCGCGGGTGGCGGCTTTGGCGTATTCGGTGGCGCGGGTTTCGAAGAAGTTGGCGTGCTCCACCCCGTTGAGGAGCGGGGCGAGCCAGGGGAGCGGGTGCTCTTCGATCATGTACATCGGTGAGAAGCCAAGCTGACCCAGACGCCAGTCGGCGATGTAGCGGATGTAGCGCTTGATTTCCTTGGGCGTCATGCCGGAGACCGGGCCCTGTTCGAACGCGAGATCGATGAACGCGTCTTCCAGGCGGACCGTCTTCTGGCAGCAATCCAGAATGTCGTCCTTCACCGCCTTGGTGAGGCAGCCGCGTTCCTGCGTGAAGGCGTGGAACAGCTTGGTGATGCCTTCGCAGTGCAGGCTTTCATCGCGGATCGACCAGGTGACGATCTGCCCCATGCCCTTCATCTTGTTGAAGCGCGGGAAGTTCATCAGCATGGCGAACGAGGCGAACAGCTGCAGCCCTTCGGTGAAGCCACCGAACATGGCGAGCGTACGGGCAATGTCCTCATCATTATCGACACCAAAGGTGTTCAGATAATCATGCTTGTCCTTCATTTCCTTATACTGAAGGAACATGCCGTATTCGCTTTCGGGCATGCCGATGGTGTCGAGCAAATGTGAATAGGCCGCGATGTGCACCGTTTCCATGTTGGAAAAAGCGGTGAGCATCATCTTCACTTCAGTCGGCTTGAACACGCGGCCATAATGTTCATGGTAGCAATTCTGCACCTCGACATCAGCCTGCGTGAAGAAGCGGAAGATCTGCGTCAGCAGATTGCGTTCGTGATCGGACAGCTTCTGCGCCCAATCCCGGCAATCTTCGCCCAACGGCACTTCTTCCGGCAGCCAGTGGATCTGCTGCTGGCGCTTCCAGAATTCATAGGCCCAGGGGTACTGGAACGGCTTGTACTGATTGCGGGCTACGAGAAGGGACATGATTGTCTTCCTAATTAAATCTGTGTTTGGGCAGGCAAGAGCGCTTCCATTGTCAGTGATCCCGTCACTGACAAGCTAAGCACTCATCATAATCCGTCGACGCGGCGAGTTCGTACTTGGGCGCTTCCGCCGTGTTGTCCGCCTCTACGCCGCCGGCAAAGCCTGCGCGCTGGATCGACTTTGACCGGAGATAATAAAGCGACTTCACGCCCAGTTCCCATGCGCGGAAGTGGAGCATGAGGAGATCCCACTTCTCAACGTCCGCCGGGATGAAGAGGTTCAGCGAGGTCGCCTGATCGATATAGGGCGTCCGGTCTGCCGCGAGTTCAATCAGCCAGCGCTGGTCAATCTCAAAGCTGGTCTTGAACGTGTCCTTTTCATCCTGGCTCAGGAAGTCGAGGTGCTGGACGGAACCGCCCTGCTCAAGGATCGAATTCCACACATTGTCGCTGTTCTTCGACTTTTCGATGAGCAGCTTTTCAAGATGCGGGTTGCGGATCGAGAAGGAGCCGCTGAGCGTCTTGTGCGTGTAGATGTTGGCCGGAATCGGCTCAATGCAGGCGCTGGTGCCGCCGCAGATGATCGAGATCGACGCCGTTGGCGCAATCGCGGTCTTGCAGCTGAAGCGTTCCATCACGCCGCGTTCTTCGGCATCCGGGCAGGCGCCGCGTTCGGTTGCGAGCAGCATCGACGCTTCGTTGACCTTGGCGGCGATGTGCTTGAACACGCGCAGGTTCCAGCTCTTGGCCATAGCGCCTTCAAACGGGATGTTGCGCGCCTGCAGGAAGCTGTGGAAGCCCATGACCCCCAGCCCGACCGAGCGTTCGCGCGTTGCCGAATATTTGGCGCGGGCCATTTCCGGCGGGGCGCGGTCAATATAGTCGGTCAGCACATTATCGAGGAAGCGCATGACGTCTTCCACAAACTGCTTGTCACCATTCCACTCTTCCCATGTTTCCATGTTGAGCGAGGAGAGGCAGCAGACAGCCGTGCGGTCATTGCCAAGGTGATCGCGGCCCGTGGGCAGCGTGATTTCCGAACACAGGTTCGACGTCGAAACCTTGAAGCCCAGTTCGCGGTGATGCTTTGGCATCGCCTTGTTCACCGTGTCGCTGAACACGATGTACGGCTCACCGGTCGCGAGACGGGTTTCAACGAGCTTCTGGAACAGGCTGCGCGCATCCACCGTTGCGCGGACTTCACCCGTCTTCGGGGATTTGAGGTTCCATTCCGTGCCTTCGCGCACCGCTTCCATGAAGGCGTCGGTCAACAGCACGCCGTGGTGCAGGTTGAGCGCCTTCCGGTTGAAATCGCCCGAGGGCTTCCGGATTTCGAGGAATTCCTCGATTTCTGGGTGGTCAATGTCGAGATAGACTGCCGCCGAACCACGGCGCAACGAGCCTTGCGAAATCGCGAGCGTCAGCGAATCCATCACGCGGACAAACGGGATGATACCGCTCGTCTTGCCGTTGAGGCCAACAGGCTCCCCAATGCCGCGCACGCTGCCCCAATAGGTGCCGATGCCGCCGCCACGTGAGGCGAGCCAGACGTTCTCATTCCACGTGTTGACGATGCCTTCCAGGCTGTCATCGACCGAGTTCAGATAGCAGGAAATGGGCAGGCCGCGACCGGTGCCGCCGTTGGAGAGGACGGGCGTGGCGGGCATGAACCACAGCTTGGAAATGTAATCATAGATGCGCTGGGCGTGCGCCTGATCATCCGCATAGGCAGAGGCCACGCGGACGAAGAGATCCTGATAGCTTTCGCCCGGCAGCAGATAGCGGTCGCGCAGCGTTTCCTTACCGAAGTCGGTCAGCAGCGCATCGCGGCTGCGGTCGATCTCCAGCGGATAGGCTTCATCCACCGTGCGCGTGTCCTTCACGCCCTTGCTCTTCGCCTTGGGAGCGGCCGGTGCTTCTACCATCGTTGCCACATTATCTCCGCTTGCTTCTGCTTGCGTATCCCGAAAATCCATTCTTGCCCCCAACATATCGCAACTGCGATGTTCTACTCTTGTTCGACTCGGGTCGAAACCCTGCTCATACCATGTTTGGCGGTTTGCACCGCCGAAATCTCAGACTGCCCCCGATATCCACAGGGCACAAAATGGCCAGTGTCGCAAATCGCTCTGCGCGTCTCCAACCACTACTACTTGGGTTGCCCCCCGGCTCAGCCACTATCCATAGTGCCTCATCCACGCTGAGACGCAAGAGGGTATTTGACAGTTTCGGGACTCAACTCGTCGCAGATCTGAGTCGGTTCACAGCATCCATTTCGCGCTGTGATGCAGCGACGCGCGGACTTGCCTAGGCTTTCCAAATTGCAAGCTGGACGAAAAGATTTTTTAAATATTCCGCGCCACGATCTGTGCCAATGCGGTGGCGTTTACAACCACTACGGAAAAGCGTTCCGGCGACGCCAATTCAGATGGTGATGGTTACCGCCACCCTGTCCCCCACCGCGAATCCCTCTGCCTTGCGCACGGCAGCCTTCAGCGGAAGGATAAATCCGCCCGACGCCTTGCTGGGGAAAAGCGAGGTGCGCCAGCGCGTCTTGCCGATCATCACCTCCACCGACACCGACCCGAAGCCACGCGTAAGTCCCAGCGACGCATAACGCACCTCAGCGGCCGCCTCCCCGTCCACCGTCAGAAAATGCCAGGATGCGCCTTTGGACGTCCACAGCCAGACTTCGGCATCGAGGGAGATAGTGGCGCGGTCCATGGGGCCTATTCGGCGGCGGCCTTCTTCTTTGGTGCGGCCTTCTTCTTGGCCGGAGCCTTCTTCTTCGGTGCAGCCTTCTTCTTGCCCTTGGGCGGAGCCTTGGCGGCGCGTTCATCGATCAGCTGGGCGGCCTCCTCCAGCGTCAGCGCCTCAGGCGTGACAGTCTTGGGCAGCGTCGCGTTGGTCGTGCCGTCGGTCACATAAGCGCCGTAGCGGCCCTCCATGACCTTCAGCTCCAGTTCTGTGCGCGGATGGGCACCGAGCACCTTGAGCGGCTCCCGTGTGGCCCCACGGGCGCGTCCGCCGCCTGCGGCAGCTTCAGCCAGCTTCACGACGGCGGCGTTCATGCCCGTCTCAAACACATCGCGGGTCGACTGGAGCCGACCGTACTTGCCGTCATGCGCCAGATAAGGGCCATAGCGCCCGATGCTGGCCGTGATCGGCTTGCCCGTTTCCGGATGGTCGCCAATGATGCGCGGCAGATCGAGCAGCTTGACTGCCCAATCCAGCCCGAACTCTTCGCCCGGTATATCCTTGGGGATGGAAGCGCGCTTGGCCTCCTTGCCCTCACCCATTTCCACATAGGGGCCAAAGCGGCCTGACTTGCGGCTGATGTCCTGACCTGTTTCGGGATGTTGGCCGAGCACTTCCGGGCCGTTTGACCCGGCGTCGCCCTCACCGCCCGGCTGACCAAACTTGCGGGTGAACTTGCACTCGGGATAGTTAGAGCAAGCGACAAACGCCCCATAGCGGCCGCCGCGAAGAGCAAGCTTGCCGGCTTCGCACGCGGGGCACTGACGCGGATCGCTGCCATCTTCCTTTTCAGGGAAGAGGAAAGGCGCGAGGAACTTATCAAGGGCTTCCGTCACTTCGGACGGCTTTTGCTCCATGACCTCAACGGTCTTGGGCTTAAAGTCGCGCCAAAAGGCTTCGAGCACGGCCTGCCACTGCGCGCGGCCACCCGAGACATCGTCAAGCTGATCTTCAAGGCCCGCCGTATAATCGTACGCGACATAACGTTCAAAGAAGCGTTCGAGGAACGCGATCACCAGACGCCCGCTTTCATTGGGCGTGAAGCGGTTGCGGTCCACCGTTACGTAGTCGCGGTCCTTGAGCACCTGAAGCACCGAGGCATAGGTCGACGGACGCCCGATGCCGAGCTCTTCCATCTTTTTGACAAGGCTGGCTTCGGAATAGCGCGGCGGCGGCTGGGTGAAGTGTTGTTCAGACTCAACGGACTTTTTGGCCGGCGCATCGCCTTCGCTCATCCGCGGCAAGCGGCGGGCATCGTCATCGCCGTCACTGTCGTCGACGCTTTCTTCGTAGAGCGCGAGGAAGCCGGGGAAGAGGACAACTTGGCCCGTGGCGCGCAGACCCGTTTGGCCGGTGCCGTCCAGCATCTCAACGGTGGTGCGTTCCAGACGGGCGGACGCCATTTGGCTCGCCAGCGCGCGCTTGAAGATCAGATCATACAGGCGCGCATGATCGCCGCTTCCGGCGCGGTCCTTGGTGAACTCGGTTGGGCGGATCGCTTCATGCGCCTCCTGTGCGTTTTTGGCCTTGGTCTGATATTGACGGGGCTTGTCCGGCACATATCCGGCATCATATCGATTGGCGATGGCGTTACGCGCAGCGCTGATGGCAGAATGATCCATCTGGACGCCGTCGGTTCGCATATAGGTGATGGCGCCGTCTTCGTAGAGCGCCTGCGCCAGCCGCATCGTGTGGGTCGCCGAAAAGCCAAGCTTACGCGCTGCTTCCTGCTGGAGGGTCGATGTCGTGAAGGGCGGCGGCGGGTTGCGGGTGAGCGGCTTTGTCTCGACACTCGCCACGGAAAAACGACCGTCTTCAACCGCCTTTTTGGCAGCGGCGGCGTCGCCCGCATTTCCGATGGTCAGCCGGTCAATCTTTTCGCCCTTATGGCGCACGAGCCGCGCGACAAAGGGCACGCCGTCCTGCTCCATATTGGCGAGCACCGACCAATATTCCTGCGCCTTGAACAGCTCAATCTCACGCTCGCGATCAACGATCAGACGCAGCGCGACGGATTGGACGCGACCGGCCGATTTTGCCCCCGGCAACTTGCGCCACAAAACAGGGGAGAGCGTGAAGCCGACCAGATAATCAAGCGCGCGGCGGGCGCGATAGGCGTCGATCAGATCATGGTCGAGGCCACGGGGGCGCGCCATCGCCTCCAGCACAGCCGCTTTGGTAATGGCGTTAAACGTCACGCGTTCCACATGGGCGGGCAACAGCTTCTTCTTGGCGAGCACTTCTTGCACATGCCAGGAAATCGCTTCGCCTTCACGGTCAGGGTCAGTCGCGAGGATGAGCGTGTCGGCATTCTTCGCCTCATCAGCGATCGCCTTTAGCTGCTTCGACTTATCGGCATAAGGCTCCCAAGTCATGGCAAAGCCGTCATCCGGGTCAACCGATCCATCCTTGGCCGGCAAATCGCGGACATGGCCGAAACTCGCCAGCACCCGGTGACCGGGGCCAAGGTATTTTTCGATGGTCTTTGCCTTTGCGGGCGACTCAACAACTACAAGCTTCATAACCGGCCGGAAACCTTCTCTCGTGTATACGCGCGAGGGTGATGGCCTTTCGGGCTGTCCGTCAAGGGACCATTTTAACCGAGGTCGGACTTGCAGGACGGCGCATCTGCATTTAGCAAACGCGCAAATAATAAGGGTCCAAGGGGAAAAAGCATGAAGTTGGGTCGTTTAGCGGCGCTTGTTGCAGGTGCGCTCGCATTTCCGGCAACTGCCTATGCGCAGCCAGAAATTGTGTCCGACAGCGGTGACACCGCTTGGATTTTGACGGCATCTGCCCTCGTTTTGATGATGACGATTCCCGGCCTTGGCCTGTTCTATGGTGGCCTTGTCCGCGCCAAGAACGTGCTTTCCGTCATCATGCACAGCTTTGTGATCCTCTGCACCGTCTCGCTGCTCTGGGCCGCTTTTGGCTATAGTCTCGTCTTCGGGGCCGGAACGCCGTGGCTGGGCGGGTTTGGCAATGCGATGCTCGCCAACCTTGCCGATCTGCGCGCCGGGACGACCTTGCCGGAATCAACCTTTGCGCTGTTCCAGATGACCTTCGCGATCATCACCCCCGCACTTGTCATCGGCGCCTTTGTGGAGCGCGTGCGCTTCGGCTGGGTCGTGGCATTCTCCACGCTTTGGACGATCCTCGTTTATCTGCCCGTGGCCCGCTGGATCTGGGGCGGCGGCTGGCTGGCCGCAGATGTCGGCACGCTTGATTTTGCAGGCGGCATTGTTGTTCACACCACAGCCGGCGTGGCCGCGTTGATCGTCGCCAAGCTGCTCGGGCCGCGCCGTGGCTTCAGCAAGACGCTCCTAGCCCCGCATAGCCCGGCCTTGACCATGGTGGGCGCAGGCCTGCTCTGGGTGGGGTGGTTTGGCTTTAACGGGGGCTCTGCCTTGGCCGCGAATGATGATGCCTCCACGGCAATCTTCAACACGCATCTCGCCGCGTGCACGGCCGCCTTGGTCTGGTCGCTAATTGAGCGCATCCGCATCGGCAAGGCGACCTCCATCGGTATTGTCACAGGTGCGGTGGCGGGGCTTGCCACGGTCACACCGGCGGCAGGCTATGTCGGCCCGATGGGCGCCATCATCCTCGGCTTGCTCGGTGGTTCGGTCTGCTTCTTCCTCGTGCAGGTGGTGAAGCACAATTGGAAAATCGACGACTCGCTGGACGTCTTTGCCGTTCACGGTGTCGGCGGCATCCTCGGCTCGCTTTTCATGCCCATCCTGTTTTCAGAGATGTTCGGCGGCGGCGGCTTTGCCGAAGGCGCGAATGTCTCGACGCAGTTGGTCGCCCAGCTGGTCGGCGTGGTGGCTGTGGCCGCGTGGACCGCGATCATGACGCTGATCGCCGCCTGGATGGTCTCCTTCGTGATCCCGATGCGCGTGGATGAAGAAGCCGAACATGACGGCCTTGATCTCCACAGCCATGGCGAACGCGGCTGGGAACTGGACTAGAGGCCGCAAAACTCCGCGTCATGCTGAACTTGGTTCAGCATCCATTGGCACCACGAGGCAAAGGTTTCGCGCAAAGACGCAAAGAACGCAGAGAATTGCTCGAGTGAGCCTCTGCGCTCTTTGCGTCTCTGCGCGAACTTTTGATCCGAAAGTTAACCGAAATTGAGCGATCAATCGCCCGTCAGGATACGATCAACGAGCTGCTTCACCGTCGGCACAAATCCGTTTGAATAGAACGGGTCGCGCTTGAAGTTGTAGGCGTTGTGCCCGGCAAACATGAGGTTATCGTCCACATTGCCGCCATGGGAGATGTCCTGCAGCGTCTTTTGAATGCAGAAGCTGCGCGGGTCGGCCAGATAGCCGGTGGTATAATCATCATGGTCTTTCCATGACGAAAAGCCGCAATGCGACAGGCAGCCCATGCAGTCCGCTTGATCCTTCTGGATCATCTTCCGCTCGGCATCGGCTACGAAGACGAGCGTGTCGGCCGGCGTCTTGAGCGCAAAGGCAAAGCCTGCGCCAAACCATTCGCGCGCGCGCTTCAGATCGGCCAGCGAGACCCAATAATTCTTGCCCTTCACACCGACATCAAGCTCATGCGTCAGTGTTTCGGTCTGCTCGCGGCCATAGGCGATCTGCCGCTCGCTGCGCGCCTGCAGGCTGAGCAGGAACGGCGTTTTGACCGCGCTCGAATAGAAGCCCGTGGGCGAGAATTTGTGGAGAAGAACATCGCCTTCTTCCAGCGTCATCAACCGGTCTTTCCAGCCCGCAGGGATCGGGCTTTCCTGCGTCAGCAGGGGTCGTGTGCCGAACTGGAAGGCGATCTGGCCAAGTTCGGGATTGTCGATCCATTCATTCCAGTCGCGCAAATACCAGACGCCACCGGCCATCACGATCGGCGTCGCATCGGGAATGCCCGCTTCGCGCATCACATCGCGCAGCGCTTTGACGCGGGGATAGGGGTCTTCAGGCTTCAACGGATCTTCGGCGTTGGACAGGCCGTTATGGCCACCCGCCAGCCAGGGGTCTTCATAAACGACCGCGCCCAAAAGCTCCGGCACCTTCGAATATGCCCGCTTCCACAGCGCGCGGAAGGCGCGGCCGGAGCTGACGATAGGGAGATAAGAGACTCCAAATTCCGCCGCAATTTCAGACAGCTTATACGGCATACCCGCGCCACAGGTGACACCATGAATGAGGCCCTTGGTCTGTTCCAGAACGCCGCGCAAAATCGGCTGCGCGCCGCCCATTTCCCACAGGACGTTGATGTTGATGGCGCCCTTGCCCGACGAGATTTCGTGGGCCAGCTTCACCTGCGCAACGGCGCCTTCAATGCCGAACTGGATCAGCTCTTCATGCCGTTCCCGGCGCGTCTTGCCGTCGTAGACTTGGGGCGCGATCTTGCCGGTGGGGTCATAGCTGTCCGCATTCACCGCAGAGACGGTGCCAATGCCGCCGGCCGCCGCCCAAGCGCCAGAACTGGCATGGTTGGTCGCAGAAACGCCCTTGCCGCCTTCAACCAGCGGCCAGACTTCGCGTCCGTGATAAACGATCGGCTTCAATCCCTTAAACATAGCGCCCCTGTCAGCATCATTTTGTGCGACCCCTATACGCAGTTGAATTCAAAATGCGCGGATTTTGTTCGCGCCTCCGAACGAAAATCGGGTCAAAATGAATCGACGTTATGCGGCAACACCGGTGGCCGGATCGGGCAGGCCATAGAGCGCCGCATAACGCGAGATCATCGCCGTTTCATCAAAGTCCGCGCGCGCTTTTTCCGCATTGGCAGAACCAAGCTGTCGCCGCATGGTTGCATCCCAAGCGAGAAGATCAAGTGCCGCTGCAAAGGACGGTTCGTCTGTCGTCGGCACAATGAGATCGCGGTTTTCAAGGGCGACCATGGCTTTCACATCGCCCACATCCGTCGTGACAGCGGGCAGGCCAGCGGCCATCGCCTCAACGAGCGAGATCGGGAATTGCTCACTGTCCGACGACAACGCGAAGATATCGAAATGGCCGACATAGCGATGTGGTTCGGCAAGAAAGCCCGGCATCAGAAGGCGATCTGCCATGCCAAGCGCCGCTGCCTCGGCCGCGATGGTCGCGCGCTCTGGCCCCTCCCCCACGATCACCAGCTTCACATGCGCAGGCAGCGCCGCCACGGCCCGCACAAGGCGGGGCAGGTTCTTCACCGCGCGCAGACCAGCCAGCGTGCCGATGATGATATCACCCTCTTGCCGTATCAGACCGGGGATCACCCCGGCCTCTGGGGGGACAGCATAGCGGGCCGTGTCAATGCCATTGGGAATGCGGTGGAGCTGGTCCTTCGGCTGGTGCCAAACGGTGCGCGCAATCCCCTCCAGCCGCTCGCTCGGCACCACCAGCGCATCGACTGTCGGCAACATCATCCGGCGGAAAAGATTGCGTTTCCAGTTGAGCCGGTCCGCCTCATCGGCGTTAAAGCCGTCCTCATGGTGGATCAGCGGTGGGCATCCGGCTGGGAACATCCGCCGCGCGCCGACGACATCCATGGACCCCCAATTATAGCTCAACACAAGATCAAACCCGCGCATATAATCCGCCAGGGCACGATAGCGGCTCGGCCCCGGCTTGCCCTGAAGCGAGGGCGCGTCGGTTGGGAAGTCGACGGCAATCGCCGGGTCAATGGCGTCGCGGGCGCCCATCTGGTCTGGCATGGCCGACAGGATGGTATGTTCAGCGGCATCGCCAAAGGCGTTCATCAACCGCACCGCCCGCGCTTCCTTTCCACCGAGCGAAAAGGTGGAATGGCAATGCAGGATGCGGCGGGTCACGTCATGACAGCTTTCAGCAGGGCCCCGATCGCACGTGTCGCTGCCGGTTCATCAAGGGCGGGCGCATGGCCCACGCCGTTCACGGTCGTCAGCTTGGCGTTGGGCAGGCGACGTGCCATGTCCTTGGCGGTCGCCTCACTCAACAGATCGGACAATCCGCCGCGCAAGATGGAAACGGGGGCATCGCCCAACGCTTCATAAATGGGCCAAAGATCCACGGCGAGGCCAGGGTCAGCCTTTAGCGGCTCGGCTATGCGCAGATCATGATCAAAGACGACCCGCCCTTTTTTGGTCAGGCGGCAGACGCGCTTGGCATAGGCCAGCCAGTCTTCCAGCGTGTAGGACGGGTAGACCACGCGCTGCTGGTCTCCCAGATCCCGCGCGGCATGGATCCATGTGGGCCATGTGTAGCTGCGCCCGACGCTGGACCGGATACGGGCAAGACCGCGCGGGTCGAGCACTGGCCCGATATCATTGAGCAACGCGCCGACGACCCGGCCCGGCTTGGCCGCGGCCAGCAGCATCGTCACCAGCCCACCCAGCGAGGTGCTGATCGAAACGAACTTCTTGATCTTCAGTTCGGCCAGCAGAAGCTCCATGTCCTCCACATAGGTGGCCGGAACATAAGTCATCGGGTCCTTGGCATGGGCGCTTTCCCCGCGCCCGCGCAGTTCGACACAGATCACGCGCCAGTCGCCTGCCAGCCGCTTGGCGACATGTTCAAAATCCCGCGCATTGCGCGTCAGGCCGGGAATACAGATGATCGGCGGGCGGCTTTTGCTGCCCGGATAGTCGCGGTAATGCAGCCTTAGACCGTCTTTCGACGTCCAATAGCCGTCCGAGTATTGCGCTTGGCCACCCATCCCCCCCATATCGCTTTATGTCTTCCATCCCGCAAGCACCGCTTTTCCATCCCGCCCGAACCATCGACGAAGTCGCTGACTTTCTTGCAGATCCTGTAAGGGCCGCCGATTTCCCCGAGACCATTTTGCGCTTCCGCAACGATCGGGCAGCCGCAACTATAGGCCTCGACCCGCTGAACGACGCAGATTGGGTTCGCCATTTCGGGCGGTTTGAGCCGCTTCCCGGCAGCCTGCCCGAGCCGCTGGCCTTACGTTATCATGGCCATCAATTCCGCGTGTACAATCCCAATATCGGGGACGGGCGCGGCTTTTTGTTCGCGCAGATGCATGACCAGGCGGGCCGCCTGATGGACCTTGGCACCAAAGGATCGGGCCAGACACCCCATAGCCGCTCAGGCGATGGTCGACTGACACTGAAAGGGGCTGTCCGCGAAATTCTGGCAACAGAACTGCTGGAGGCCTTGGGCGTCGAAACGAGCCGGACCTTCTCCGTCATAGAGACAGGCGAAGCGCTCCACCGCGGCGACGAGCCCAGCCCAACGCGCTCCGCTGTGCTGATCCGCCTGTCGCACGGCCATATCCGCATCGGCAGTTTTCAGCGGCTGGCGACTTTGGGGGAAGAGGACAACCTCCGCCGCCTGACAGCCTATGCGCTGCGCCATTATTATGGCGAAGAGCGGGGCGACGACGCCGATGCCCCCGTCCGCTTGGTCCGGCTGGTCATTGAGCGAACTGCGCAGATGGCCGCCAGCTTCATGGCAGCAGGCTTTGTCCACGGCGTGCTCAACAGCGACAACATCAACGTCTCGGGCGAAAGTTTCGACTATGGCCCCTGGCGCTGGACGCCGACCTTTGAGCCTCATTTCACCGCTGCCTATTTTGACGAACAGGGGCTTTATGCCTTTGGCCGTCAGGCTGAAGCGATCCATTGGGACGCTGTTCAACTCGCAAATTCCATGCTCACCATCGCCGACAGGGATGCGCTGGTCGAGGCCATTGAGGGCTATGCCCCTGCCTACCGCAAGGCGATTGTCGAACGCGTCCTGTGGCGATTGGGCGTCACCCCGCGTAGCGAGCGCGAAGACATTGCCGTCGTCACCGCCTTGGAGACGGCGCTATTTGCCAGCAAGGTGGAGATTGACCGTTTCTATTTTGATTGGGCAGGCGGGCAGCTCCGCGCCAGCGCCGACGCGGGGCTTTACAGCAATGAGTATTTTGAACCGTTGACCCGCGCGCTGGAAGGTTACGCCCCTTCCCGCTCCTTCGACCACGCTTACTGGAGAGGAAATGGCCCCTGTTCGATGCACATTGAGGAAGTAGAGGCCATTTGGGCGCCCATTGCCGATGCCGATGACTGGACGCTGCTAGAAAATAAAGTGCACCAAATCCGACAGTTGGGCGAAGCGATGTCGTAAAACAGGAAATGGCTGCTTTTCGGCCACCCCTGTAGTAAAGAGACGTTCACCATTGTCCGATATCGACCTTCTGAACGAGTGTATCGAGCGCAGCATGCCTGAGACCGAGATCATTTCCATCGAGCCTGCAACGGGTGCGACCTATTGGCGCGGCCCTGTGAGCTCTGTGGAGACAGAAGTCGCGCTGGCACGGGATGCAGGTCCGGAGTGGAGCGCCCGCCCGCTGACCAATCGTATTGAGACGCTGCGCCGCTTTGTGAATGTCGTCCGGCAGAAATCCGACGCCCTTGCAGACTGCATCTCGCGCGAAACCGGCAAGCCCTTGTGGGAAGCCCGCACCGAAGTCGAATCGGTCATCAACAAGGTTGAGATATCGATCCGCGCTTATGCAGAGCGCACGCCGCAGCGCCGGTTGGAGGGTAATCTCGGCGCGCGCACCGCCATCCGCCATAAACCGCACGGCGTTATGGCGGTGCTCGGGCCCTATAACTTCCCCGCACATCTGCCAAACGGGCACATTGTCCCGGCGCTGCTCGCGGGCAATTCCATTGTCTTCAAGCCGTCCGAGAAAACGCCTGCGACCGGCAAGATGCTGGTCGATCTGTTCCACGCCTCAGGTGTGCCGACAGGCGTGCTCCGTTTGCTCATTGGCGGGGTGGAAGAAGGCAAGGCGCTTGTTTCTCATCCTGATGTCGAAGGCATTTTGTTCACGGGCTCTGCCCGCACGGGCATTGCGCTCAACCGCCAATTTGCGGACCAGCCGGGCAAGATGCTTGCGCTGGAAATGGGCGGCAACAACCCCATCGTCGTTTGGGACACGCCCGATATTGCAACCGCCGCGATACTGGTCGTCCAGTCCGCCTATCTGAGCGCCGGGCAACGCTGCACCGCCGCCTCCCGCCTGATTGTGCGCGACGGCATGCATAAGCCGCTGATCGAAGAAATCAGCAAACTCGCCAGCCGCCTGATTGTGGGCGAACCCTTTTCTGACCCCGCCCCCTTCATGGGGCCGGTGATCGACAATGAGGTAGCGGACAACCTTCAGGAAAGTTTCCTGACGCTGATGATGAAGGGCGGTGTGCCGATCATCCAATTGCTGCGCCCCATTGAAGGCCGCCCCTTCCTGACCCCGGCCCTGATCGATATGACAGATGCGAGCGAGCGGCCTGACGTCGAACTGTTCGGCCCCATTCTGCAGATGGTGCGCGTGCCGGATTTCGATGCGGCGATCGAAGAAGCCAACGCCACGCGCTATGGCCTGTCCGCTGCGCTCATCGGCGGCACACCGCAGCAATATGACCACTTCTGGGCAAATGTCCGCGCCGGCGTGATCAACTGGAACAGGGCGACCAATGGCGCACCGTCGTCCGCACCCTTTGGTGGTGTCGGCCTGTCGGGCAACCACCGGCCCAGCGCTTATTATGCGGCGGATTACTGCGCTTATCCCGTGGTTTCGACAGAAGAAGAACAGGCGCGGGCCTCCATTGGCATCGGCCTGAGGGACAACACGCCAAGTTTCGCTAAATAGCAGGCAATATTCTCTGCTTTGCGATGGGGCGCTGTCAGGCCCATCTGACACCTATGAATTCTGGACGAGTCATACTTGTCGGCGCGGGGCCGGGTGATCCCGATCTGCTGACGATCAAAGCCGCCCGCGCGCTCGCGGCAGCGGACGTGATCGTCCATGACGGGCTTGTCGACGATGCCATCTTGGCGCTCGGCAATGCCAAGGCGCGCTACATTTCGGTCGCCAAACAGCGCAGCCGCCACACGGTGCCGCAAGACCAGATTAACGCGCTTCTGGTCGCTGAGGCGCGCGCCGGACATCTTGTGATCCGCCTGAAGTGCGGTGACCCGTTCATCTTCGGGCGGGGCGGCGAAGAAGCCGAAGAATGCCGCGCCGATGGCGTTGATGTTGAAGTGATCCCCGGCATCTCAGCCGCCATCGGCTGTGCCGCGCAAGCGATGCTCCCGCTCACCCACCGCGATGCGTCCAGCGCGGTCAGCTTTGTGGCGGGCCAGTGCAAGGGCCTGTCCGAACAGGATTGGTCTGGCCTCGCGGGCAAGGGCCGGACGCTGGTGGTCTACATGGGTGTGGCCACGGCCAACGAAATTGCGGAAAAGCTGATCGCAGACGGCGTGGCGCCTGACATGCCGGTTGCGGTGCTGGAGCGCGGCACGCGGCACGGCGCGCGCGCCATCCGTACGATATTGACCGATCTGGGCGATATGATCGCCCGTGACGGGGTGAAGAGCCCGGCCCTCATTGTGGTCGGCGATGTGGTTCTGCGTTCGGATGCCGAAGACCGGCTTCGTGCGCTCGCAAAACAGGCGGAAAAAACTCTATGAAATTGCTGACGGGAAATGACCTCGCTTCGGGCGCGGTCACATGGTGGACGGGGAGCGGCTGGTCGCTTCATGTCGAAGAGGCAGCGGATGTCGGGGAACAGGGTGACAGCATTCTGGCAACCGAAGAAGCCGCGCGCCGCGTGAACGCGCCGTATATCATCGACGCTGTGTCCACGCCGCAGGGCCCCCGCCCCGCACATATCAAGGACCGTGTCCGCGCGCTCGGCCCGACCGTCCGTTTGGACCTGACACTGAAACCCGCTGATCCAGCGGCTGGCAACTGGGTCATCTGATGAAGGTCTCACAACCCCTCCCGTTGGTGTCGAGCGAAGTCGAGACACGCGGTGCCACGTCCCTCGACGTCGCTCGGGACGAACGGAGCAAGTAATATGTACAAGTACGACCAATATGACCAGGCGATCGTTGACGCGCGCGTCGACGAATTCCGCGATCAGGTGCGCCGCCGCATGGCCGGTGAGATGACCGAAGACCAGTTCAAGCCGCTGCGGCTGATGAACGGGCTCTATCTCCAGCTTCACGCTTATATGCTGCGCGTCGCCATTCCTTATGGCACGCTCGACAGCCGCCAGATGCACATGCTGGCGCACATCGCGCGCAAATATGACCGCGATTACGGCCACTTCACCACGCGCCAGAATATCCAGTATAACTGGATCAAGCTGGAAGACGCCGGCGACATTTTGGCGGACCTTGCGACCGTTGAGATGCATGCCATCCAGACGTCGGGCAATTGCATCCGCAACATCTCGTCAGACCAATATGCTGGTGCTGCGGCGGACGAAGTCACCGATCCACGGCCTTGGGCAGAGCTGTTGCGCCAATGGTCCACCTTCCATCCGGAATTCAGCTATCTGCCGCGCAAGTTCAAGATCGCCGTCATCGCATCCGACGAAGACCGCGCGGCGATGCGCCTGCATGACATTGGCATTCAGCTGGTGGAACGTGACGGGAAGCTTGGGGCTGCGTTCTACGTCGGTGGTGGCATGGGCCGCACGCCGATGATCGCGCCGCTCATCAAGGACTTCGTGCCGATTGAGGATTTCCTCAGCTATTCGGAAGCCTGCCTGCGCGTTTACAACCGCTATGGCCGCCGCGACAACATCTACAAGGCGCGCATCAAGATCCTCGTCCACGAAATTGGCGCCGATGAATATCGCCGTCAGGTCGAGGAAGAGTTCGCCCATGTAAAGACGCTGGGCATCGACCCACCAGTGGCAGAGCTGGAGCGCATCACCGCCTTCTTCGCCCCGCCCGCCTTTGAAGCCGGTATCACCGATAGCGTCGACCGCAGTGATCCTGATTTCGCTGTCTGGCTCGACCAGAATGTGAAGGCGCACAAGCAAGCGGGCTATGCCATCGTCAATATCAGCCTGAAGAAGACAGGCGATATTCCGGGCGATGCGTCCTCAGCGCAGATCGACGTGATGGCGGACATCGCCAAGGACTATAGCTTTGACGAGCTGCGCGTGACGCATGCGCAGAACATCGTTCTGCCGTATGTTGCCAAGCGTGATCTCTATGCCGTCTGGCAGAAGCTCGTCGAAGCTGATCTGGCCGCGGCTAATCTGGACCTCATCAGCGACATCATCGCCTGCCCCGGTCTCGACTATTGCAGCCTTGCCAATGCCCGTTCGATCCCGGTCGCACAGAAGATTGCCAAGCGCTTTGCCGATCCGGCCCGCCAGCGCGATCTGGGCGAATTGAAGCTCAAAATCTCGGGCTGCATCAATGCGTGCGGCCATCATCATGCCGGACATATCGGCATCCTCGGCGTCGATAAGAAGGGCACAGAGAATTACCAGCTCTCGCTCGGCGGGTCGGGTGCGGAAGATACCAGCATCGGCAAGATCACGGGCCCCGGCTTTGATGAAGATGGCATCGTCGATGCTGTTGAGCGCGTGACCGACAAATATATTCAACTGCGCGAAGGCGAGGAGCGTTTCCTCGACACCTATCGCCGCGTCGGGTTCGACCCGTTCAAGGAGGCGATCTATGGGTAATCTGCGTTTTCGCGATGATGCGGCGCTGGACCAGCCCGCTGTCGCCCTCAGCGCCTTTCTCGATCAGTCGAACGCGACGGCTGTGCGACTGGAGCCGGGCGAAGACGCCCGCCTGCTGATCCCGCATCTGGACCGTATCGCGCTGATCGAAGTCGCCTTCCCCAAGTTCCGCGACGGGCGTGGCTATTCCGCCGCGCGCATTTTGCGGGAAGCGGGCTACACCGGCGAACTGCGCGCGCAGGGCGATGTCCTTGTCGATCAGATCCGTGAAATGCGGCGCTGCGGCTTTGACAGCTTTGTGCCGGACAAGCCGCTCGATGCTGCTGTCGTGAAGACCACGCTGGAACGCTATGACAATGTCTATCAGCGCGCAGCCGACGCCGCTGTCCCTGTGTGGAAGCTGCGTCATGGCTGAAGCACAGGATCGGGTCATCGACCGTATCGACACGCAACCGCGGTACACAGAGTCGGATGCCATCCGCCTCAACAACATGTTCCGCGGGCGTGATACGGTCGAGGTGCTCGAAACTGTGCTCCAGGAAAACATGCTGGGCGAAGTAGCCGCCGTCTCCTCCTTTGGGGCGGAAGCGGTCGTGCTGCTGCATCTCATCTCCCGCATCGATCCCGCGCTGCCGGTGCTCTTTCTGGAAACAGGCAAGCACTTCCCGGAAACGCTCGCCTATCGGGATGAGGTGACCGCGCTGCTCGGCCTCACCGATGTCCGCAGCCTGACGCCCGATGCCGACGCCATCAAAGCCAAGGATGAAACGGGTCTGCGCTGGTCTTACGATCCCGACGGCTGCTGCGAGATCCGCAAGGTCATCCCACTCAAGAACGCGCTCGCCGGGTTCGACGCCCAGATCTCAGGCCGCAAGGCGTTCCAGTCCTCCACCCGCGCTGCGCTTCCGCGCTTTGAGATTGAGGAAGGCCGCCTGAAGTTCAATCCGCTCGCCGATTGGGACAAGGCACGGATCGAAGCGTACTTCGCCGAACACAACCTCCCCCGGCACCCGCTGGAGGCGCAAGGCTATCTCTCCATCGGCTGCGCGCCGTGCACCAGCATCGTGAAGCCCGGGGAAGACCCCCGCGCCGGCCGCTGGCGCGGTTGGGACAAGGTCGAATGCGGCATTCACACAGAAGTCACGCCGCTCGACGACAGCGGAGCGAACGATCCGGCGTTTTGAATGGGGGAGACCTTCGTCCCCGTCATGCTGAACTTGTTTCAGCATCCATGAACACAGACTTCAACGGAAGTCCTCCGTTCGTGTACCGTGTTGCCAATGGATCCTGAAACAAGTTCAGGATGACGATTGGGGCGTTACCCCACCAACTTCCAAACCAACTGCCCCGCCACATAGAGGATCAACACCCCCGTCGCCCGCTTGACGAGCACCGGGGACAGGACCTTTGTGCCCGCGAAACTCCCAATCTGTCCGCCGATGATGACCGCGAGAGCCAGCGGCCAATAGGCGGCCACATCCGGCAGCGCGCCAGCGCCGCCGAGCTTCAGCAATTGCCCGCTGAGGCCCGCGATGGAATTGACGAGGATGAACAGGCTTGCCGTGGCCGCAATCTGTTTGGCTCCAGCCCAGCGGGTGATGTGAAGATAGGGCGCGAGGAAAATGCCGCCGCCAATGCCGACCAGCCCTGCGAGATAGCCGACGCCCGCGCCCGTCAGCAGGTCGGCGATGGTTGCCTTGCGGTCGGGAACAGCCTCCCCATGGACACGGTCCTTTTGTAACAACAGCGCGGCACCCGCGACAAATAGACTTCCTGCCAACAATGATAGAAACAGCGTTTCCTTGATCGGCGTCAGCCCGCCTGCCCATGCGAAGGGCGCGGAGATAACGACGAGAGGCAATGCGCGTTTCCAGGGCAGCAACCCCGCCTTGTGGAACCGCCAGGTGCCACCAATCACGACCAGAATATTGCACGTCAGCGCCACGGCGGGCAGCAGCCGATAGTCAACATCGGCCAGCGCCAGCAGCGCGTTATAGGTTGATCCCCCACCAAAGCCGACGCTCGCATAGAGCAGCGCGGTGAGGAAGAAGGCGGGGGTCAGCCAAGTCATTCAGGCACTCCCGCCCCACCCAAAACTAAAGCGCGCCGTGACAGTGCTTATATTTATCGCCCGAACCACACGGGCATGGCGCGTTACGGCTGACAACGCCTTCCCAGCTTGCGGGGTCTTCACCCATCATTTCTTCCGGATCAGGCTGGATGATCTGCAGCGGCGGCAGGCGCGTGGAGACGAGGCCCATCGAGCCGGCGTCAAAGTCTGCACTGTCATCCTCGCCTGTCAGCGGATCGATGTGCGTCGTCAGGAAGTCGGGCATTTTAGGGAGTTCAGGCGGCGCTTCGAACTGGAACTGCGCGTGGGACAGGATCTTCGTCACATCCTCACGGATGAGGACGAGCATCCGTTCAAACAGCGCAAAGGCTTCGCGCTTATACTCGTTGATCGGCGTCTTCTGTGCATAGGCGCGCAAATGGATGACGGCACGCAAGGCATCAAGTGTGGACAGATGCTCTTTCCAACGGTGGTCGAGCGACTGGAGCAGCACACTCTTTTCCACCTGACGCCACATGTCGAGCTCCAGCTCGGCCTGCTTGGCAGACATCATCGCGTCGGCGGCTTCGCGGACCCGGTCTTCGACCATTTCCGGCTCAATCTCGGCTTCCTTGGCCCAGTCTTCCACCGGCAGTTCAAGCCCGAAGATTTCATGGATGCGGGTCTTCAACCCCTCCACATTCCATTGTTCGGGGTAGCTGTTGGGCGGGCAGGCATCGCCGACGATCTCGTTGATCGTCTCATAGCGCATGTCGATGGTGACATCGTCCACGGTTTCCGCGTCCATGATGTCGCCGCGCTGTTCATAGATGACCTTGCGCTGATCGTTCATCACGTCATCATATTCGACGACCTGTTTGCGGATGTCATAGTTGCGGGCTTCGACCTTCTTCTGCGCGGTCTCAATCGCCTTGGACAGCCAGCGTGAGCCAATGGCTTCGCCGTCCGCCAGATTGTTGTTCATCATTTTCGAGAACAAGGTGTCCGGGCCAAAGATGCGCAGCAGATCGTCATCAAGGCAGAGGTAGAATTTGGTACGTCCGGGATCGCCCTGACGGCCGGAGCGGCCACGCAGCTGGTTATCGATACGGCGGCTTTCATGCCGTTCCGTGCCGATGACGAACAGGCCGCCGGCATCCAGCACGCGCTGACGCTCGACGTCGATCTCGGCGCGGATGCGCTCGATTTCCTTGTCCTTCGGCGCGCCGGCTTCCATCGCGGACAGCTCATCATTGGTGCGGAACTCAAGGTTGCCGCCCAGCTGAATGTCCGTCCCGCGACCGGCCATGTTGGTGGCGATGGTCACCGCGCCCAAGCGGCCAGCCTGCGCGATGATGTGCGCTTCCTGTTCATGGTAGCGCGCGTTGAGGACGCTGTGATCGACGCCTTCCTTGTTGAGGAATTCGCTCAGCAATTCAGACTTTTCGATGGAGACGGTGCCGACCAGAACCGGCTGACCCGCTTCCGCGCGTTCCTTGATGAGCTTGGCGATGGCACCGAATTTATCCAGCGTGTTCTTGTAGAACTCATCCTCATCATCGATGCGCTGCACGGGCACGTTCGTTGGGATGGTGACGACACTCATCTTGTAGATGTCGAAAAATTCCTGCGCCTCAGTCGCCGCTGTCCCCGTCATCCCGCCAAGCTTGGGGTACATGCGGAAATAATTCTGGAAGGTGATGGAAGCCAGCGTCTGGTTTTCAGGCTCAATATTGACGCCTTCTTTGGCTTCCACCGCCTGATGGAGCCCATCGGACCAGCGGCGTCCGTCCATCATGCGGCCGGTAAATTCGTCAATGATGACGACCTTATTGTCCTTCACGATGTAATCCGTGTCGCGCTTGAACATCACGTTCGCGCGCAGCGCCTGGTTCAAGTGGTGGACGACCTGCGTGTTTTCATAGTCGTACAGGTTCGCGCCTTCGAGGAGGCCCGCATTTTCGAGAAGGCGTTCGACCTTCTCAGTTCCGTCTTCGGTCAGGACGATCGAGCGCTGCTTTTCGTCCTTCTCATAATCGCCTTCCTCGACCAGCTTCACGATCTTGTCGACCTGCATATAGAGTTCCGACTTATCATCGGTCGGGCCGGAAATGATCAGCGGCGTGCGCGCTTCGTCGATGAGGATCGAGTCGACTTCATCGACAATGGCGTAGTTGAAGGGGCGCTGGACCATCTGCTCCCGCTCATACTTCATATTGTCGCGCAGATAGTCGAAGCCGAATTCGTTGTTCGTGCCGTAGGTGATGTCTGCGGCATAGGCGTCGCGACGTTCCTGATCCGACAGATTGGGGACAATGACGCCCACTGAAAGCCCAAGGAAACGGTACACCTGACCCATCCAGTCCGCATCGCGGCGGGCGAGATAGTCATTGACTGTGATGACGTGGACGCCCTTGCCGGGCAGCGCGTTCAGATAGGTCGCAGCGGTCGCGACCAGCGTCTTGCCCTCACCCGTGCGCATTTCAGCAATTTCACCGCGATGAAGGGTGATGCCACCGATGAGCTGCACGTCATAATGGCGCTGGCCAAGTGTGCGGGTTGCGGCTTCCCGGACGGTCGCAAAGGCTTCCGGCAGGATGTCTTCCATGCTTTCACCTGCTTCCAAACGCGCGCGGAACAGGACGGTCTGGTTCTTCAACTCCGCGTCAGTCATCGCCGACATTGTGGCTTCAAAGCCGTTGACCTTGTCGACGATCTTCTGGAGCGAACGGACATAACGGTCATTGGAAGAGCCGAACACGGCTTTGGCGATCTTGCCGAACATATGGAAATCCTTGAATTATTGGGCGCGCACTGCAGGCGCGCAGAGATGCGGACGGGGGCAGGCAGCAATACGCCGCCCAAACGCTATTCGAGCGGCCGGTCCGTCAGTTCGCTGGAAACAGAGGAAATGACAGGCAGCTGCGCGGCCGTCGGGATGGACAAAGGCTGCGGCAGGACCGTCTGGACCGGAAGCATCGCCGCATGGGCAGAAACCGTTACAGATTGCGCAGAGGAAGCGGCTGTTTGCGAGGCGCTGGAAACGGCCACCGGCTCTGCCATAGCCAGACCACCCGCTTGCGCAGGAGAAAAGCCGACCACAAGGGCCAAGAGGTACAGAAACAGCCGCATCAATTCAGTCCAAGGGGCGATATAGGGAGCGAGAGCGCCGCCGTCCACCCGTTGAGCACGTCAATAACGCGGCAAGCCTTCGAAAGCGTGAACCGGAAGATGCGTTGTCTTCAGCAAGCTCTTCCGATGGCGGCGCGCTTTCCGGCATCACCCAAGCCACGGGCTGCACCGCCTGCACTTCAATCGCCTGACCCTTCGCATCCAAAGCAGGGTCAAAAACAAAACGCGCCGTCACAAGCGCGCAACTGTGCGTATCCAGCAGCACAAAACCACTGCTCTTCAGAATACGGCAGTTTGAAACGCGGCCATCGGTGCCAATGGTAATGATTGTGCGCGTCGTGCCTTGCATTTCAGCCCGCAGCGCAAGTGGCGGATAATCATCTGAGGAGATGCTGCCTGCCCGGAGCGCAAGCGGGCGGGAAAGGTCGCTCGCCAGAACATGGGCCGAGCCAAGCGCAAGCGCGCCAACGCCTGCTATGGCGAGAGAATAAATCTTCATTTTGGCCTCTGGCTGAAAGGGCGAACCCGAATGCCTCCACCGTAAGCGACGCAAATGTTGAATGGCAAGCGCAGCCTGTTTAGGAGCATCGCATGAGCACCGCCATCTCCCCCCTCGCCTCACCTTTTCCCGCTTTGCCGCAGATCGCAGGCGTGACGCCGCGTGTGGCGCGGGCGCAGTATAAGGCGTGGGATCGGTGTGACCTGACCTTCATCATGTTTGATGCCGGCACGGCGGTTGCGGGCGTGACGACGCAGAGCAAATGCCCTTCGCCTGAGGTGGAATGGTGCCGCGCGCATCTTGCCGCCGGGAAAGCGCGCGGGCTGGTCGTCAGCGCGGGCAACGCCAATGCCTTTACCGGACATAAGGGCCGCGCGGCTGTCGAGGCTGTCACAGCAAAGGCCGCAGCGCATCTCGGCTGTGCGCCAGCAGACGTCTTCGTATCTGCCACGGGCGTGATCGGCGTACCGCTCCCCATCGACAAAGCAGAAGCAGGCCTAGAAGCTGCTTTTACCGCCGACACGTGCAGCTGGGCCGATGTGGCCGCCGCGATTTCCACGACGGACACTTTCCCCAAAGGCGCGATGACCCAGGCCGTCATTGGCGACAAAACGGTCACGCTGGTCGGTGTCATCAAAGGCTCCGGCATGATCGCGCCCGACATGGCGACGATGCTCGGCTATATCTTTACCGATGCCGCGATTGACGCCGCTGTGCTGCAGCAGATGCTGTCTGCCGCAAACAAGGCGACCTTCTCCTGCATCACCGTCGACAGTGATACCTCGACCTCGGATACTGTGCTCGCCTTTGCGACGGGCAAAGCGGGCAATGCGCCTGTCACATCGAAGGACGCGGCCGGTGCCGATGCCTTCCACGCGGCGTTGACTGACCTCTGCCGCCAGCTCTCGCACCTCGTCGTGCGCGATGGCGAGGGCGCGACCAAGTTTATCGAGATCACCGTGGACGGCGCCGTCACCAATGAAAGCGCGCACCGCATCGCGCTCAGCATCGCCAACTCCCCGCTCGTGAAAACGGCGATTGCGGGCGAAGATGCCAATTGGGGCCGCGTTGTCATGGCCGTCGGCAAGGCCGGTGAACCCGCCGAGCGTGATCTGCTCGCCATCCGCTTCGGCGCAACGCAGGTCGCCGAAAAGGGTCTACCGGTGGATGGCTATGACGAAGCGCCCGTCGCCGCGCACCTGAAAGGGCACGACATCACTATCGGCGTCGATATCGGTCTGGGCGATGGCCGCGCGACCGTTTGGACGTGTGACCTGACGCACGGGTATATCAGCATCAACGCGGATTACCGCAGCTGAAACGAAAAAGGGCGGAGCCAAGCCCCGCCCTTCAATTCGCATGTCCGTTAAACCGGCTTAGATTTCCGATTCAATCCAACCCTTGAGCGCGGACTTTGGCGCGGCACCCACCTTGGTTGCGGCAGGGGCGCCGTTCTTGAACAGGATCATCGTCGGGATGCCGCGCACGCCATATTTGCCGGGCGCGTCGGGGTTTTCGTCGATGTTGATCTTGGCGATCGTCACCTTACCGGCGAGTTCGTCCGAGATTTCCTCAAGGCTTGGGCCGATCATCTTGCACGGGCCGCACCATTCCGCCCAGAAATCGACAAGGACGGGGCCGTCCGCGTTGAGGACGTCGTCGGCAAAGCTGGCATCGGTGATGGACTTGGTGGCCATGGAAATTAACTCCTTTGTTCGGGACCTAATCTAGGCAGCGCGCCTGTCAATCTCAACGGCGAGGCTGCGAAGAAAATCTATGGGGCGATATGGCCCGGCCTCCACGCCGCCAACGTCGCGGCCGACAGGGTGATGAGCTTTGGCCCTGAGGTGTAAAGCAACGCCGCCTGCACCGTCCGGCCGGGGAAAATGCCTTCCAGCACCGCCGCATAAGCCGCCATCTGCGCCTTGTGATAGGTCGGAACCCCAGCCTCATCGCCCGGCACGCGCCGACCTGTCTTGTAATCGACCACCGTCACCTGCGTGTCTGTAACGATCAACCGGTCAACGGTGCCTGCAATCACCTGCCCCTCCACAACACCGGCGAGCGGCGCTTCAGCAAGGGCATCTTGGGCAAAGACAGACGCGAGATCGGGATGCTCGATCACCGCCAGCGCCGACGTGATTAGCGCCTCAGCATCGTCCACCAGTTGCGCCGAAAGCCAGCGGCGGGCCGCAGCCAGGCGATCTTCCGGGCGGACGGCAGGGAGCCGTTCAAACAAGGCGTGGAGAATGCGCCCCCGTTCAGCAGCCGCGCGCATCGCCGGGTCCGGCGGCGGGCTAGACGCCGCATCCTCTACGCCCAGCGCAGATGGCGCAAGCGGACGCGGCGGGCGGGCTTCCTCAGGTGCCGGACGCTTCGCCCAATCGGGGATCGGATCGGCCCAGCGTTCGGTTTCGGCCGCCTTGTCCGCGGACTTCGAGGTGCCCTTTTCATAGTGCGTCAGCGTGCCGTCTTCGGCTACCTCGGTCCCGGACAAAGCGCGCATCCCGGCCTCAATTCGGGTGTGCCAACATTGGTCGCTAAGAACCGCGTCGGGCTTAGCCTGCTTCGGCTTGAGCGCGCCGCCGATATAGAGGCGCTCTTCCGCACGCGTCATCGCGACATAGAGCAACCGCCAATGCTCCTGCCGCTCTCGCTTGTCCTGATCGTCGGCGGATTTGGCGAGCGACCCGAAACGTTCATTTTTCCTCGGGCGGAACAGAGGCAGTGTAAGGTTAGTGTCGTCGCCGACCACCCAGTCGAGATCACTATTGTGTCTGAAACTTGGATCCGACGTTGCATCCGCAAGCACCACGATAGGCGCTTGCAACCCCTTGGAGCCGTGCACTGTCATCACACGCACTGCGTTTTCACGCTTGGAGGCATCGCGCTTAATGTCGACTTCCCCTCTGTTGAACCAATCGAGGAACAGTTGGAGCGACGGCGTATTGGTGCCTTCAAACTGAAGCGTCGCGTTCAGCAGCTCCTCAATGGGATCGCGCGCTTCTTCGCCCAGCCGGGCCAGCATCTTGCCGCGCCCGGCGATGGGGCCGGAGAGAATAGCTTCCAGAAAATCATAAGGCGTCGTCCGGTCGGCCATCAACAGCAGTTCGCGCAACACAAACAACGCGTCCTCCGGCTGCGTGGCGCGCAGATGCTGCCACAAACCAAACTTGCGGCCATGCGCGCGGGCGAACAGCTCCTCCTGCGACCAGCCGATGAGCGGAGACACGAGCAGCGCCGCCAGCGACAGATCATCCTCCGGCTGAAGGACAAAGCGGATGCACGCCATCAGATCCTGCACGGCAATCGGCGCATCCAGCCGCAGCCGGTCCACGCCTGCGACAGGCACCTTTTCCTCATACAGCCGCGAAACGATGAGCCGCGCGAGTTCACTGCGGCTGCGCAGCAGGATCATCACATCGCCCGGTTCGGCGTTGCGGCCCAATTTGTCGAGCTTCAGCCCGCCGCTCGTCCAATCCTTCACCTTCTTGGCCAGCGCCTCTGCCCATCTAAGATCGGCGGGCGCCAGCCAATCTTCCTCGGCGAGGCCCTCACCGTCCTCGTCCAAGTCGTCTAACGTGTCCGCCCTCATGGGCGGGATCAATTCAACATAGCCAGAGTGTGGTCGTGTGCTTTTGTGCTTGCGAAGCGCCTCTGTCAGCCCAAGGGTCTCGGCACCAATATTCTCCATGACGGCATCGACCACATTGAGGATCGGCTGACTGGACCGGAAGGACTCGTCGATCGAGAGATCTTGGAACTTTTGCTCAACGGCTTCCACATATTCACGAAACTCATTACCGGCCTTGCGGAACTCTGCTGGATTGGTCCCCTGAAAGCCGAAGATGGCCTGCTTGAAATCACCGACAGCGAAAACCGTACGCACCGTTTCGGGCTTCGCGCCTTCACCGGCAAAAAACTCTTCGGACAATGCTTTGACGATGTTCCATTGGTCGACATTGGTATCCTGCGCCTCGTCGACAAGAATATGGTCGATCGACTGGTCGAGTTTGAAGCGGATCCAATCGCCAATACCTGGCTTCTTGAGCAACAACAGCGTGGCGCGGATCATATCGTTGAAATCGACAACCCCCGCCGCCCGCTTCGTTTCGCCGAAGACACGGGCATAGTCCTGCCCAAGCTCAAGTGCAGCCGCGACTGCGGGCGCAAGATTTTGCGCGCGCTTCATGTCGAGCAATTTGAGGAGCCAATCGTCGAGCGCTTCAACGGCGGGCTGATACCCATGGTCCGTCGGGATCGCCTTTCGGTAAGTGCCCGCACTTGTGCGCCATACCGTTCGCAAATCTTCCAGTTGCTCGACACGGGTCGAAGGTTCAGCGTTAAGCCAAGCCGTCAGTGACTTCGAAGCCTTCTCCCCGTCCTTAGTTGGCGTACCTGCCTTCGTCATCCACGCCGCATTGGCATCGCGCACAAAGGTCAGCTGGATGGTATCGCAAATTGGGTTAGAACAATTGGCCTCCAGCCAACCCTGAATGTCGTCGACACCGCCCGATAGCAGGCGGCGGGACGTTGCAGCGAAGTCACCACTCCCAAGCGCTTCCATGGCCTCCGGGGCCTGCGCGCAACGGTCGAGCAGTTTTCGGGTCGCTTCTTCCCCGATACGGAGCGCGAGCATCTGGAGCCGGTCGATGGTACCGAGCCGCCCTTCCCTCTCCGCGCGGGCAACAAGTTCGCCCAATGCTTGGCGCTTGATCTGCATTTCCTCGCGGCCTTCAACGGGTCGGAAGCCAACCGTCAGATTTGCCTCAGCGGGGAAGGCAGCCAGCACCGTTTGGGCAAAAGCGTGGATCGTCTGAATGCGAAGGCCGCCACCACGCGCGTCAAGCACCTTGGCGAACAATTGCCGAGCATCGGCCAGTCCATGTTCATGGCTACCGCCACATAAATAGGCGAGATCGTGCCGCAAATCTATGTCCGGCAAGGTCACCCAAGCCCCCAGCCGTTCATGAATGCGGTCCGCCATTTCAGCAGCACCCGCCTTGGTGAAGGTTAGACACAGGATCGATTCAGGACGCGCGCCGTTTAGCAACAACCGCAGGACACGCGCGGTCAGCACCTGTGTTTTGCCCGCACCCGCAGACGCCGAAAGCCACACCTGAGCATCTGGCAGCGCCGCTTCCGCCTGACTGTCCTTGAGGACCGGAAGGTGCTCAAACTTCTTGCGCTTTGCCATCAGTCGCGGCCCTGCCATTCTTCCAGCCGCATGAGCTGGTCGAACTCGCTATAGGTATAATCGGGGTGAAGCTTGGCCTTGAACGGCGCCTCACCGGTCAACCAGTTGGCGGCGTGTTCCTTAAACTTCCCGACAATCGCCGCGACAAATTTCTCAGCAGGAATGCGGTCGTTCTTGTCCCCCGTCGGGGTTTCCATCTTGCCGAAATCATCGCCATCCTTCTGGAACGTCCAATATTCGAATGCTTCGGCGGGCAGCTTTCCGGTGTCCTTGAACCCACCCTGTTCCGCAATAGCACCTAGCAGCCCAAGCTGGACAGCAAGCCCAGCAGACACCTGTTTGGCGCTGGGTGCGCGACCTGTCTTATAGTCGATGATGGCGACGCCGCCGGGTGTCCGGTCAATGCGATCCGCGCGACCAGTCACGGTGACACCATCAATATCGAGGTGCCCATCGATCTCTGCCTTAAACGGCGTGCGCCCTTCTGCCCGGTTTTCCTCAACTAGCCCTTCGATCCATTCTGCAACTTCAACCAGCCTCGGCAACCAAAGCGTACGGGTCACGGCATTCACCGCATCCCCATCCAACGCATGGCGCATCCGCTGCACGAGTGCGCCCGCAGCATAGCCATCCTCTTTCGCCCAATCTTCGAGCACCTTGTGGATGACGGAGCCTTTCCAGGATGGCCCCGGCTCTTCATCGACATTGTCGAGCGATTTCAGCTTCAGGATCGCCTTGGCGTAGAAGGAATAGGGGTCTGCCGCGAGGCGATCGACATCGGTCACCGATATCTTGCGCGGGCGGGCAGCGAGTGGCACCTCCACCGCCGGACGCTTGGCGCGGTCGGGTTGCCCCTCATGCCCATCGAGCGCGCGGGCGAGGAGATCGACGCGCAGGTCAGGCTCGGCCAGATGGCCTGCCATTGTCTCCAGCCGCAGCCAGAAGCGCGAGGCATTGGTCGGGCCGCTTGTGTCGCGTTGCGCACGCGTCAGCAGGACATTGGGGGCGCCCAAGGCCCCTGCCAGATCATGCGCGGACAGGCCGATACGGCGTTCCAGACTCGGCAGGCCCAACGACCGGCGCACGGCAGGGGCCAGCCAAGGGTCCGGGGAGGGCAGTGCGGGCCAGATGCCTTCATTCAGCCCGCCGAGGATCATCGTTTCCGCCGATTGCAACTTGGCTTCGAGCAGACCCCAGATGAAGACACGCGGGTGCCCGCCGCGTGCCGGGCGACTGGTCGTCGCGTCGCAAAGCTGACGCAGCAGGCGGGGCAGGGTCGCAGGGTCAACCGTCGTGGGGCCGTCGCCTGCATGCGCCTGAAGATCAGCGAACAGATCGGCGAGCGCGCGGCCTGCCTCACCCGACCAGATGGCATCGCCGCCCAATGTCTGGAGGGCCGTGCGCAGCGTTTCCAGCAGCGTCGGGAAGGTTGGGTTGGCGCGGAACACCGCCTGCACCGGTTCCAGCAGCGGCACCACATCCCGCCACCAGGGAAGGGCGGCGTTGCGGACGTCGCCTTCATATTTGTCCGGCGTTTCAAGAAGCGCCGTGATGCCGTGCAGCCCCTTGCCGGGGCGCGGGCCGCGCAAGGCCCGGTCCAGCCGCCGCGCGCCATCGAGCCAATCGAGCCGTTCCATTCCGCCTGTCACCAGCGGATGCTTCAGAAGCGCGAGCAGCGACACCGGCGCAAAGTCGTCCGCCGCCGCCGTCGCCAATGTCAACAGCAGCATGCCCGGCGGGGTGGTCGACAGCGGCACACCGGCGGAGTCGTCCGCGTTGATCTTCCAGCGTTTGAGATGCGCAGAGACACGGCGGGCCAGTGCGCGGTCTGGCGTCATCAGGGCAACCGTGCCGGGACGGTCCAGCGCCTCACGGATGGCGAGCGCGATGGCCTGCGCTTCATCCGCCGGGGTCGGCACTTCAATGGCCTTTACGCTGGACAGGCGACGATCGGCGGCGGGCAGATCGACCCATTTGTCGGTGAAGCGCGCTGGTGCCAGTGCATTGGAGATGGCACGCGACCGGGTGGGCGGCGCGTCGGCATCGCTGCCATAGCGCCACAGCTTCACCTCAGCGCGGGCGACGCCCATCCGATCCAGCATTTGTGCCAGATGGAATTGCGGGTGCGTCTCAATGGGCGTCACATCCTCGCTGCCGGCAACGGCAT
>JBBATS010000030.1:0-35334 GCA_040398625.1 Chakrabartia sp.
GGCAATGCCCGCCAGCAATCGGCGCGCGGCACCTATGATCCGGCGTACCTCAACTACACGATGGGCAAGCTGATGATCCGCAAGCTACGCGAGGATTGGACAGGTGGCGACCGGTCCAAGTGGAAGGAGTTCCATGACACCTTCTTGGGCTATGGTGGTCCGCCGATCCCGATGGTGCGCGGCGCCATGATGGGCACTGAGGCGAAGGCGGTTTTCTAAAGGCCGAATGTAAGCTGTGCTCCGAGCCTAACCCGGAGCACAGCTTGAACCCAATCAGTTCGCCGGAGCGACCACCAGACGTCCGTTAAGCGCCTGAAGCGGGCGGGCGTTGTTGCCCATGATGGTGGCCATGGCGCGCAGCTGATCCGCACTGGCCGTGACTGTCGACTGCGCCACGTGCCAGTTCACGCCTTCGCTGCACGGCGGCGTCGTGAGCGAGCCTTGGAAGCGATAGACGTTCAACGTCGAAGGAATGAGATCCGCCGGGTTGATCGTCACGCCAGCGACAGGTGCTGCCGCCTTTTCGTGCTTTGGCGCAGCGGCGATGATCTTTGCGAGTTCGCTGTTGGCGGCGCCTTCTTCATACAGAACGCCGAGAACGCCGAGCGCCCCGTTGGCATCCTTGTGCACGAAGTGCGCGACCATGGGGAAACGCTTGCCGTTAATGGCTTCTTCTGAAGGCGTGTGGAAATGAACCTGCACAAGGTAAAATTCACGACCCGCGCTCGTCATTGAAGACCCGGCGGGGAAGTTTACCTGCACCGTGTGGCCGTTGTTCAAAATGGTGAGCGGCGCGGCCTTATAGTCTGCGCGGACTGGGATTTGGCCGGCTGTGTTCGCCTGCGCCAGATCAATCGGCGACTGCATTTTTCCGGTGCGGCAGGTGGCAAATTCGGGCTTCAAATCGCCCCAATGTTCCGGTCCGCCGGGGCCGGAATAGCTCCAGTGCACATCACCTGATGCAAAAGCGGGCGATGCGGCGAGCAAAACGACGGCGCCAAATTTCAGAAAATTCATCTTCTGTCCCTTTTTCATGAAAGCTTGGCAGCCCACGGGGCTCCAACGCACCCATGCCCACCAGCACATGGTAACGGGTTGAAGCAGAAGATATTTAGGCCAGAACAGCTGTCATGCCTTGGCAGGCCGTCGCCAAGAAACATGTGCCTATTCGGGACATTGTGTCCGTTTAATCCAACATATTCAGACTTGCATCCAACATGAATATTTCGTTAACTGGATCAGCAGGGTCGCACCTGTCCGGATACCGCAAAGCGGAGACGGACCAGAATAACCACTTTTTTGAATGGATATGCGACTCATGAAAAAATTTCTTATGGCAAGTGTTGCGCTTTTCGCGCTTCCATCCGCGGCCAACGCCGCCGTGACCCTCACTTTTGAAGGTCTTACGAATCTTCAGGAAGTCGGAAGTTTCTACGGACCAGATTATGTCTTTTCGCAGGGTTCGCTCGCGCTGGTCGACTTTGACGCTGGCGGCAGCGGGAATACGGCCAACGAACCTTCGGGCCAAACTTCGCTCGTCTTCCTGAATGTGAATAGCGCGATCCTGAATGTAACCAACGGGTTCACAACCGGTTTCTCGTTCTTCTACTCGGCGAACTCAACCGGCTTTGTGTCCGTTTATGATGACTTCAACGCGGGTGGAAACCTGTTGGGGCAGATTGCCATCGTAAATCAATACAACCAAAATTGTGCCGGCGATCCGAGCGGATCTTATTGCAACTGGACGGCATCCGGCGTGGCATTTGGCGGTCTTGCCAAGTCGATCGACTTTGGTGGAACGGCCAACTTTGTGGTCTACGACAACATCACTTTCGGTTCGGTCAATCCGGGCGGTGGCGTTCCTGAGCCGGCTGCGTGGGCGATGATGCTTGCTGGTTTCGGCCTCGTCGGTGGTGCGATGCGCCGTCGTCAGGCGAGCGTTTCTTTCGCTTAATCGTCACGCGAAGAACAGGGGAGGGCTCCGACGCAGGTCGCCGGGGCCCTTTTCATTGGGCGTCAATCGAGAGTGACAAAGGTGTCGAGCACGCGTTTGCGACCCGCTTGTTCAAAGTCGATCTCCAGCTTGTTGCCTTCAATCTCGGCGATAAGTCCGTAGCCAAATTTTTCGTGAAACACCCGTTGGCCGATGGAGAGATCAGACCGACCCTTATTGCCAAGGCTGACGGCGCTAACCCGGGCCTCGACAATGCGGGTGGGGGCCGTTGAATAGCTGGTTGAAGCCCGCTGCCAGCCCGGTCCGCGTCCGGTGCCTCGGTTCACATGGGCGAAGGGATCTGCATTTTGAGACCAGTTGGCCCGCCACATGCTTTCACCGCCGGACATAGAGTTTTCCTGCTCGACATGATCGGCAGGCAATTCCGAGATGAAGCGGCTGGGGATGCTCGACGTCCACTGGCCGTAGATACGGCGGTTGGCGGCGTGGAGGATGGTGCATTTCCGCCGCGCCCGAGTGATGGCGACATAAGCAAGGCGGCGTTCTTCCTCCAAGCTTGCCATGCCGCCTTCGTCTAGCGCGCGTTGTGAAGGGAATACCCCTTCTTCCCATCCGACGAGGAAGGTGCGGTCAAACTCCAGCCCCTTGGCCGCATGGATGGTCATCATGGTGATCTTCTCGCCATCGCCCTGCGCATCGTTGTCCATGACGAGGCTGACATGTTCAAGGAAGGCACCGAGCGTCTCATATTCTTCCATCGCGCGGACAAGTTCGTTGAGGTTTTCAAGCCGTCCCGCACTTTCGGCTGATTTGTCGGCCTGCAGCATGGCGGTGTAGCCGCTTTCATCGAGGATTTGCCGGGCGAGCTCATAGTGCGGCAGGCTGGCTGAGAGGTCCCGCCAGCGGGCGATATCGCCGATGAACGCTCCCAGCGCGCGGCGGGCCTGCGGGGTCAGTTCATCACTGTCGAGGATTGCGACGGCGGCATGGGAGAGGGGGCCGCCCATGCCGCGCGCAAACATCTGGACGCGGGCAAGGGCTTTGTCGCCTAGGCCGCGCTTGGGTTGGTTGACGATCCGTTCGAACGCCAGATCGTCTGCAGGTTGGTTCACCAGTCGGAGATAAGCGAGCGCGTCACGGATTTCGGCGCGTTCATAGAAGCGGAACCCGCCGATGATGCGGTAGGGCAGGCCGATGGAGATAAACCGGTCTTCAAACTCGCGAGTCTGAAACTGGGCCCGCACGAGGATGGCGAGTTCGTCAAGCGAGCCTCCGGCGCGCTGATGGTCTTCCGCCATTTCGCCCACGCGACGGGCTTCTTCCGGCCCGTCCCACACGCCGATGATCTCAACCTTGTCTCCGGCGTCGACTTCCGTCCACAATGTCTTGCCGAGCCGCCCGCCGTTCTTGGCAATCAGGCCGGACGCTGCGCCAAGGATGTGCGGGGTGGAGCGATAATTTTGTTCCAGCTTAATGACGGCCGCGCCCGGGAAATCCTTCTCAAACCGCAGGATATTCGCCACTTCCGCGCCACGCCATGAATAGATAGATTGGTCATCATCACCCACGACGCAGATGTTTTTGCCCGATTGGGCCAGGAGCCGCAGCCACAGATATTGGCTGGCATTCGTGTCCTGATATTCGTCGACAAGGATGTATTTGAAGCGCTGTTGATAGCTTTGCAGCACATCGCGGTGCGTCTTCAGGATCGTCAGCATATGCAACAGCAAGTCGCCAAAGTCGCAGGCGTTGAGTGCCTTCAGTCGGTCCTGATAGATTGTGTAGAGTTTTGCGCCCTGACCATCGGCAAAGCGTTGGCTTTCGCCCGCATCGACTTCAGCTGGCATCAATCCCTTATTCTTCCACTGATCGATCAACCCCGCCAGCTGTTTGGCTGGCCAGCGCTTGTCGTCCAGTTCAGCCGCCGTCACGATCTGCTTCAGCAGGCGCAGCTGGTCATCCGTATCCAGAATTGTGAAATTGGATTGTAAACCAACGAGTTCAGCATGCCGCCTGAGCATCTTTGCGCAGATGGAATGGAATGTGCCGAGCCAAGGCATGCCCTCGACGGCATCGCCGATGATCCGCCCAACGCGCTCCTTCATTTCGCGCGCGGCCTTATTGGTGAAGGTGACCGCGAGGATTTCTGATGGCCATGCGCGGCGCGTCGCGATGAGATGGGCCAGCCGTGCGGTCAGGGCCGCTGTCTTCCCCGTGCCAGCGCCCGCCAGCATCAGGACAGGACCTTCACTGGTCAGCACAGCCTCACGCTGCGGTGCGTTCAAGCCACGGATATAGGCGGGTTCATCGGGATTTTCGGGTAACGTCATCGCGTGAACGATTAGGGAACATTGGTCGGTTGGGCAAGGGGTCCCATATCGGGACAGGGCCTTCCCAAAACTCTGTTTGACGGGTCGATCTGAGTTTGATTAAAGAAATGTAACCAATGTGGCTGCGACCGTTGCCGCATTGGAAATAAAGGGGTTTTTATAATGCGATTCGTTTCTTCTGTTCTGGCGCTTGGTGCGCTTAGCCTTGCGGCACCGGCATCTGCGGCGGTTGTTTTCTCAGATACGTTTGACGCTGAAAATGGCGGTAATTCCGCGCTTAACTATGCAAGCTTCGCAAACTTCTCGGTCGTCGGCAACGTCGATGTCGTGAAGAGCGGTGACTATGGCATTACCTGCAGCGGGTCATGCGTCGATCTTGATGGATCAACCGGCCCTGGTGTGATTTCGTCGCTCGCGACCTTCGCCTTCAACGCGGGTGATAAGGTTCGTCTGTCGTTTGACCTTGGTGGAAATCAGCGCAATGCTGACTTTGACGGCTTCTACGCAGGCTTTGATTTTGGCAGCAATACAACACTGCTGAACTATGGCTTCAACTTCGGTGGTGGCGATGTAATCGCGCTTCCGACCTACACTTGGACTGACATCACTTCGTCTTCCGGCATCGCCGCGAGCAAGCCGTTCAGCACCTATTCGATCTTCTTCACGGCTGGGTCAGCTGGGGCGCTTTCCTTCAGCATCGGCACTGATAGTGCTGACAATGTTGGACCGCTTCTCGACAAGGTTGCGCTGTCCATCGATAAGGCTGCGGTGCCGGAACCAGCTGCTTGGGCCATGATGCTCGCGGGCTTTGGCCTCGTGGGTACAGCTATGCGTCGTCGTGAAAAGATGGCAGTCACTTTCGCCTAATTTTCGCTTCAACGTTTTAAGTTTACAGCGGCCTCGGGGCGACCCGGGGCCGTTTTTTTTGTTGTGATATGGCGTCACCTTAGCGCGAAAGGCTCGACACGCACCGTATAAACCGACAATGGCGACGGCATATAAAGCGGGGAGCAGGAAGACCATGACCACACCGGCATCGCACAGGCGCGTTTTGGCGGCGTCACTGGTGGGGACAGCGGTCGAGTTCTACGATTTTTACATCTACGCGACGGCCGCCGCGCTCGTCTTCGGCCCACTCTTCTTCCCGTCAGAAGAACCCGGGCTGCAATTGCTCGCGAGCTACGCCAGCTTTTCCGTCGCCTTTTTCGCACGCCCTCTTGGGGCCATTGCGTTTGGCCATTTCGGGGACCGGATCGGGCGTAAATCAACGCTTGTCACCTCGCTCCTCATCATGGGGTTGTCGACCTTTCTCATCGCCTTTTTGCCGACCCATGCCGTTATTGGCTGGTGGGCTCCGGTATTGCTCTGCCTGCTGCGCTTCGGGCAAGGTTTTGGCCTTGGCGGGGAATGGGGTGGCGCCGCGCTCTTAGCCGTTGAGAACGCGCCGCCGGGTAAAGCCGCGCGCTACGGCATGTTCCCGCAATTGGGCGCGCCGGTCGGTTTTATCGCATCGAACGGCTTGTTCCTGCTGCTTGGCCTGTACCTGTCCGGAGATGACTTCAAGGAGTGGGGCTGGCGGATCCCCTTCCTTGGCAGCGCGCTGCTGGTCGGTATCGGTCTGTGGGTGCGGTTGAAGCTGACGGAGACGCCCGCCTTTGCCGCTGCCATGGCTGAAGCGCCGCCACCCAAGGTGCCCTTTGGTGAGTTGATGCGCGGCCATTGGCGAGAAGTTCTGGGCGGCACGTTCGCTGCGGTCGCGTGCTTCGCGATCTTCTATCTCGCGACGGCCTTTGCCCTTGGCTACGGTACAACCAAGCTCGGCATGGCGCGTGAGGCCTTCCTTGGACTGCAGCTCTTCGCCATCCTCTTTCTGGCGGCTGGCATCATCGTGTCGGGCTTTGCGTCGGACCGGTTTGGCGCGGGCAATGTTCTGATGGCGGGATGTGGCCTGACGATGCTGGTCGCGTTCACGATCGTGCCGACTTTGGGCAGCGGAGAGCCTCCGCTCGTTGCCCTTTTTCTATCGATGGCATTGTTCGCCATGGGCTTGACCTATGGCCCGCTCGGCGCCTGGCTGCCCAGCCTGTTTCCGGCACGGGTGCGCTATTCCGGTGCATCGGTGGCGTTTAACATGGCGGGGATCTTGGGTGGCGGATTGGCGCCGCTGATTGCCCAGCGTCTGTCGGATAGCGCGGGTCTCGGCGCGGTTGGCGCCTATCTCGCGCTTTGCTCGGGCCTCAGCCTTGTGGGTCTGCTGGCACTGCGCGCAAAAGGGTGATGCGCGCTTTCCCATAGTCGCGCTGGACGTCTACCTCGAACCCGGCGACGTCAACAGTCTCCTTGCGCGATGTTTCAATGCTGACGAGCGTGGCCGGGCCAATCCAGCCCAAGCGCCCCAACTTGTCGAGCGCGACGGATCCGGCGCCACTCTCATAGGGCGGGTCCATCATGACCAAGTCCAATGGCGCGCGGGCAAGCGGCAAGGCTAGGACGGAGCCCTGACGGATTTCAGCGCCTGTGGCTCCAAGTTTTGCGATGTTGGTCTTGAGCGCATCAACGGCAGCGCGGTCCTGCTCCACAAAGATGCAACTGGCAGCACCTCTGGAAAGTGCCTCCAACCCGAGCGCGCCGGAACCCGCGAACAGGTCAGCCACGCTTAGGCCTTCAAAGCTGCCAAAGCGGCTGACGAGCATGGAGAATAGCGCCTCCCGCGTCCGATCTGCGGTCGGGCGGGTCGCGTCTCCCTTGGGCGCGACCAACGGACGGCCGCGCCAGTTTCCTGCAATGATCCTCATGGACGACGCGGTGGCCGCGAATGTTGCCGTTTTGCAGCGGCAGGCGAGGATGGTGTGCGGCGCGGGGATGAGGGTGCGGCGGACGGTCCCCTTTCAGCCGCCTTTTCCTTCGGTCCCCCCTGTTTGGCGAGCGACTGTCGGAACATGAACAGCTGATTGCGATCGATTTCGGCGACTTCACCGCGTTCCAGATCACCCAGACCAAAGGGGCCATAGCTGGTGCGGATCAAGCGGGAGACGCGCAGGCCCAGATGCTCTAGAACACGCCGGACTTCGCGGTTTTTGCCTTCGGTCAGGCGCATTTCAACCCAGGTGTTGGCACCCGTCCGCCGTTCCAGATTGGCGTCGATCGAGCCGTAGCGGACGCCGTCAATCTCAATCCCGTGGATCAGCTCTTCCAATTGTGCCTGACTGACATTGCCATAAGCGCGGGCACGGTAGGAACGGACAACGCCGGTGGAGGGTAATTCAAGTTGCCTCTTCAACTCACCATCGGTGGTGAGCAGCAGCAATCCTTCGGTATTGAGATCGAGCCGCCCGACAGGCACCACACGAGGAAGGCCCTTTGGCAGCACGTCATAAATTGTACGACGACCCTGCGGATCACGTTCTGCAGTCAGAACACCCGACGGCTTGTGGAAGCAGAACAGCTTGGCAGCTTTGGGCGGCGCAACAGGCTTTCCGTCGACGGTCACGCCTGTCAGGCTGGTCAAGATGGTGGCGGGCGTCTCAATCGGCACGCCATCAATTGCGATGCGGCGATCTTCGATCATGCGTTCAATTTCGCGGCGCGAGGCAATGCCGGCACGGGCCAATAGTTTGGCGATGCGCTGCGGTTCGTTCATACTCATGGCGGGGCCAGTAGCGGAATTGGCGAGCGATGTCTTTAGCGGAGAAGCCGCGCCTCAATCTCATCATGGAAACGGCGGATACCGGTTTCCAGCGTGCCGAGCGTGAGATGATCGATGGCACCGGAAGACAGGCCTTCCTGACCCAAAGCCGCGGCGCGGAAATCCTCCGCCGCAAACACGCCACCGTCGAGCAGATCCCAGCTTCGCTGCCAATGCGACATCGCCTTTTCGGACTTGGGTTCCTCAGGGATAAGCATGAAGTCTTCCACCAGGGTCCGCCCAATAGACTGGGGCATCAGCACCATCAGGTTCACATAATCGGGGCTGACGACCATGATTGTGGCGGGGAAAAGCTGATAAGCGAAGGTGACGGCTTTGCGGAGCTGGGACCAGTCCCCAAGGTCCATCGTCGCCAGATCAGCGGCGCGCCCGACGGCAGAGCGCTGGTGCGGGCCGATGCAATCCCCTGACGTCACGCCATCCTTGAAGAACGGGCCGATGGTCGCCGCATGGAGCCGCGAGACATGATAGCTTTCCAGAAACGCATCCATGATGAGCTTCCAGTTGGAGGCAACATCATGCGTCCGACGGTTGAAGAGGTGAAGGTCACGCATCCCGAAGGCGTCGAAATCTGCGCCAAGGGCATCGGCTTCATCAAAGTCCGCGTCCTCGCCCGGCGCAAACCAGATGAGGCCACCGGCTTCTCGGCTCGGCAATTCTCTCAGGCCGTTGGAAGCTTTGTCGAAGCCGGGGAAGGTTTCAGGGCGCGGCAGGCCGACAAGCGCGCCGTCCATGGCATAGGTCCATGCGTGATAGGGGCAGACCATGCGGGCCGCGCAGACGGTCTCCTGTCCCTCAACAAGTCGGGTTCCCCGGTGCCGACAGACGTTGAGGAAGACGTGGGCCCTGCCGTCTTTGTCCCGCGCAATGAGGAGTGGGCGACCAAAACCGTCATGCGGCACCGCCATATTGGATTCCGGCACCAGCGCTGACGGTGCGATAACCTGCGGCAACCGGTCGAATAATATGCCCTTTTCCTGCGCAAACCAGTCTGGGTCGGTATAACGACTGGCCGGCACCGTGGTGATTTCGCGAGGGGTCTGAACAATGTCGTCCGCGATGCGTTGGGCAAGCGCGACTTGTCCAGCAGTGGGCGTCATCATGTTCATGACGGGGCTATCCTTCTCCGTTTATCGCGCTAGTTTGCCCGAATTCGAGCGGGGAGCAAGTTGCATGAGTGAAGCCAGCCAATCCGTAGGGGCAGCTGAACCGGGCCTATGGGGCGCGGTAAAGCCTTATCTGGAAAAGGAATCGCTCGCGGCCTTCTTCGTGGGCGTCTCCTCCGGCTTTCCTTATGCGATGATTGGCGCCACGCTGACCACGCGCTTGGCGCAGGATGGCATCGATAAAAAGACCGTCACAGCCTTCACGCTCGCCTTTCTCGTCTACAATCTCAAGGTGTTTTGGGCCTGGATCGTTGATGGCATTCGTCTGCCATTGATCGGTTATTTGGGCCAGCGTGTGTCCTGGCTTCTGGTGTCCGGTCTTGCCGTGATGGCGGCTGTCGTCAATCTCGCTCTCGTTGATCCATCGGCAGATATTGGTGTGACCGTTTTGGCGGCCATTCTCGTCGGCGCGGCAGGCGCTACGTTTGATATCGTGATTGATGCTTACAGGATCGAGACGCTAAAGCCTTATCAGCTCGGCGTCGGTTCCGGCATGTCGCAATATGGCTGGCGGATCGGTTCTGCTGGGGCAGGGGCGTTGGCGCTTGTGCTGGCAGACCGGATTGGTTGGTCGGCAGCCTATATGGCGTGTGCGCTCTTTGCGCTTCCGGCGATGCTGACCGGACTCTTTATGGGTGAACCGAAGCGGCATGTGGTGACGAACGAAAAGCGCTCAGTGAATGATGTGCTTGCTTCAATCATTGGCCCGTTCACCGAGTTTTTTCAAAGGTCGGGCGCTCTGCTCGTGCTGCTGTTCATTCTCGTCCACAAGATTGGTGATACGCTGGCAAACCTAACGTTCCGCCTGCTGTTTGATGACCTTGGCTACACCAATGATGAGATCGCAATTTGGGATGTGGGCGTCGGCTTCTGGGCATATTTGATCGGAATCTTCATTGGCGGCGTTGCCTACACGAAGCTTGGCCTGAAACGCTCCGTCCTGATTGCGCTGGTGTTGATGGCATTCTCCAATTTGAGTTTCGCCGGATTGGCCGCGTCCGGCCACAGCAATCTTGCAATGGCCGGGGCCATTGGATTTGAAAACATGGCAAGTGGTTTCGGTGGAGTTGTTGTCGTCGCCTACTTCTCGGCTTTGTGTGACTTGCGCTTTACCGGCGCGCAATATGCACTGATTTCTGCAGGCGCGAGTGTCGTTGGGCGCTTTCTGACCGGAACCACGGCGGGCGGGCTGATTGAGTCGCTAGGCTATGTGAACTTCTATCTGCTGACGACGGTTGCCGCAGTGCCGGGCATTTTGATCTTCTGGATCATGATGCGAACAGGTCTGGTGGATGCAGCAATGGGAACGGCAGGCGAAAAGGCCTAATCCGGCAGCGGGCCGTTTTCCTTGAGGACGACGCCAGCCAGATAGAGCGAGCCGAGGATGGCGACACGGCGCACGTCGCCTCGGGCACCAAGCTGGCGCAGTGCGCTCTCAACATCAGGCGCGGTTGCAGTCGTCCCGATGCCCACCGATTGTGCTATCGCGGCCAAATCGTCGGGGGCATGACAGTCGTGGCCCGGGGTTGGAACCGCCGTCACGCTGCGCGTTACCGGTGCGATGATCCGGAGGAACTCCGCTGCATCCTTATTGGCGAGCATGCCGATGATGACGTCGAGCGCAGGACCACGCAGAAAGGTTGCGGCAATCGCTTCAGCGGCATTGGGATTGTGACCACCGTCGAGCCACAACTGGGCCGGTTTTACGAGATCAACGAAAGGCCCAGATGCGAGGCGTTGCATTCGCGCCGGCCACTGTGTCTTCTCCATCGCCACGGTAAAAGCGTGGTCACGCAGTGTAATTCGGTCCTGATGCCGCAGCATGGCTATCGCAAGGCCCGCATTGGCGATCTGATGGTCGCCCGCCATGTGGGGCAGCGGAAGCCGCAAGGGACCCTTGGTATCACGGTAAATGAGGGCATCGCCTTTGAGTTGGCAGTGCCATTCCCGCCCATGGACCAGCTTTGTGGTGCCGACGGATGCCGCCACATCTGCAATCCGACCGGCGACAGCCTCCGGATAGGCCATCGTCACCAGAGGGGCGTTCACTTTGGCAATGCCCGCCTTTTCAAATCCGATGCGCTCCAGCGGCGGAAAGTCCGGGCCGTTGTCGGGATCTAGAAGGAAAGCCTCATGGTCGATGCCCAGCTGTGCAATCCCGCAGATCAAGGGCTTTGGGATGATGTTGGTCGCATCCAGCCGCCCGCCAAGCCCAACCTCAATGATCGCGACATCTGCCTTTGTGCGGGAAAAGGCCAGGAACGCTGCCGCCGTCGTCGCTTCAAAGAAACTCGGGGCCATCCCGTCAGCTTCGGCGGCATCCAGCACTTCGGCAAGGAGCGGCGCCAAAGCCTCATCTGTAATCAGATTGCCAGCAACCCTTATGCGTTCATTGAAGCGCACGAGATGTGGGCTGGTATAAGCGTGGACCCGGCGGCCTCCGGCTTCGAGCGCGGTGCGCAGAAACGCACAAGTCGAACCCTTGCCGTTCGTTCCTGCCACATGGAACACAGGTGGAAGGTCCAGATGCGGATTGTCGAGCAGCTCCAGCAGCCGCTGTATCCGTTCCAGCCCCAAAATGTCGCGACCGGGCGACAACTGGGCGAAACGGTCTAGCTGCGCCTGTACCGCAGGGTCATCGGAATGCGCGTGATCTGCCACGTAAGGTTAGGCCGCGGCCTTTTCCGGCATCAGATAACCGATCAGACGGCCGAGCGTTTCCCTCAGGTCCTTCCGCTCCACGACCATGTCGAGCATGCCGTGTTCAAGCAGATACTCGGCACGCTGGAAGCCTTCGGGGAGTTTCTCCCGGATCGTATCCTGAATGACGCGCTGTCCCGCAAAGCCGATCAGCGCATTGGGCTCGGCCATCTGCACATCGCCGAGCATGGCATAGCTGGCCGTCACGCCGCCGGTCGTCGGGTCTGTCATGACCACGATATAGGGCAAGCCTGCTTCCCGCAGCTGTGCGATCGCAACCGTGCTGCGCGGCATCTGCATCAGCGAAAGGATGCCTTCCTGCATGCGCGCGCCACCGGCTGCGGTGAAGATGATATAGGGCACTTTGTCAGCCAGCGCCGCCTTGGCGCCTGCGATGAAGGCTTCGCCAACGCCGACACCCATGGAGCCGCCCATAAAGGCGAAGTCCTGTACGCCAACAACAACGCCTAGGCCTTCGATACGGCCTTTGGCGTTGAGGAGGGCATCATGCTCGCCGGTCGCAGCGCGGGCGGCCTTGATACGGTCGACATACTTCTTGGAATCGCGGAACTTCAAAGGGTCTTCAGGCGCACGTGGGCTCGGCAGTATCTTCCAACTGCCTTCATCGAGAATCTGATGAAAACGCGCATGCGGCCCAATGCGGCCATGGTGGCCACAGACGGTGCAGACGGACAAATTCTCCTCATACTCTTTGATGAAGATCATCTGAGAGCAGGACGGGCACTTGTTCCAAAGATTGCCCTCGGTTTCGCGCTTGGCGATGAAGGGCATCGCATTGCGGACACGGGTCAGCCAGTTCATGCGGTTATCTCCCGGGCGTGGTCCATCGCTGTGCGCAGCGACCGGACGAAATCGCGGACCTTGGCGGGCGCATTGGCGCCTTCGGTAGCAACAATATCAATGATGGCCGAGCCGACCACCACGCCATCGGCAACCTTGGCGATTTCGGCAGCCTGTTCGGGCGTGCGGACGCCGAAGCCGACAGCAACGGGAATGTTGGTGGCGGCCTTCAGGCGGGCAACAGCCTCTTCGATTGACGTCTGAGCCGCTTGCTGCAGCCCCGTGATCCCGGCGACCGAAACATAATAGAGAAAGCCCGAGGAGCCATCGAGAACTGCCGGAAGCCGCGCTGCGTCTGTGGTCGGCGTGGCAAGGCGGATGAGTGAGATGCCTTCGGCCCGCAGCGCGGGTCCCAGTTCGGGGTCTTCCTCCGGCGGAATGTCGACGCAGATGACGCCGTCAACGCCAGCTTTGGTGCATTCGGCGGCAAACCAGTCTGCACCGCGGATCGTCATCGGATTGGCATAACCCATCAGAACGAGTGGCACATGGGGATGGCGGGCGCGAAAGCCCGTTGCGATGGCAAAGATGTCGGCCGTCTTTGTACCCGCGCCAAGGCTACGGAGGTTGGCGCGCTGAATGGCGGGGCCGTCTGCCATCGGGTCGGTGAACGGCATGCCGAGTTCGACGACATCTGCACCGCCTTCAACGAGTGCGTCGAGGATGGCAGGTGTTGCGTCCGGCGTCGGATCGCCACCCGTTACAAAGCAGACGAGGGCGGATCGACCCGGCTGGAAGGCGGAAACGAAGCGAGACATTAAAGCGACACCCCAAGGTGCTCCGCAACGGAGAAGATATCTTTATCACCGCGACCACACAGGTTGACGAGGATGATCTGATCCTTGTCCATAGTAGGCGCGAGCTTGCGGACGGCTGCAATCGCGTGTGCGGGTTCCAACGCGGGGATGATGCCCTCGGTGCGGCAGAGCAGCTGGAAGCCTTCCAGCGCTTCGGTATCGGTAACAGAAGTATAATCGACGCGGCCGATTTCCTTTAGCCAGCTATGTTCAGGACCGATGCCTGGATAGTCGAGGCCAGCCGAGATGGAATGGCCCTCGGTGATCTGGCCGTCTTCGTCCTGCAGAAGATAGGTCTTGTTGCCATGAAGAATGCCGGGGCGTCCACCCGCGAGGGAAGCCGCATGTTCCTTGTCGAGACCATGGCCCGCCGCTTCGACGCCGAGCATCTTGACCGAGGGATCATCGAGGAAGGGATGGAACAGGCCAATCGAATTGCTGCCGCCACCAATGGATGCGACGAGAACGTCTGGCAGGCGACCGACGCGCGACAACATCTGGGCGCGGGCTTCTTTGCCGATCACGCTCTGAAAATCACGGACCAGTTCGGGGTAAGGGTGCGGACCTGCGGCGGTGCCGATGATGTAGAAGGTGTCGTCGACATTCGCGACCCAATCCCGCAACGCCTCGTTCATGGCGTCCTTGAGTGTCGCCGCTCCCGAGGTGACCGGCACGACTTCGGCGCCGAGCAGCTTCATGCGGAACACATTGGGCGCCTGACGGGCAACGTCGGTCGCGCCCATATAGACGATGCAAGGCAGGCCGAAGCGGGCACAGACAGTTGCGGTCGCAACGCCATGCTGACCGGCCCCAGTTTCCGCGATGATCCGCGTCTTGCCCATACGGATGGCCAGCAGAATCTGGCCGATGCAGTTGTTGATCTTGTGCGCGCCGGTGTGATTCAGCTCGTCGCGCTTGAACCATATCTGCGCGCCGCCCAGTTCTTCGGTTAGGCGCGGGGCGAAATAAAGCGGGCTTGGTCTGCCGACATAATGTTCGAGCAGATCGTCAAACTCAGCATGAAAGGCGGGGTCTGCCTTGGCCTTGCGATATTCTGTTTCCAGATCGAGGACGAGCGGCATCAGCGTTTCGGCGACATAACGTCCGCCAAACTGGCCGAAATGCCCGCGGTCGTCGGGCTGCGTACGGAGGGAGTTGATAAGTGTCATAAGTCGGCTGTCGCTTTAAGGAATGCGGCGATCTTGTCCACATCCTTGATGCCCGGCGCGGATTCAACGCCCGAGGCAATGTCGATGAAGCGGGCGCCGGTGCGCGTCACGGCTTCCGCGACATTGCCTGCATCAAGGCCACCGGCCAGCAGCCAAGGCAGGGGATGGGCAAAGCCATCGAGGAGGGACCAATCGAACCGCATGCCTGTTCCACCTGGCAAGTCGGCGCCCTTTGGAGGCTTTGCATCATAGAGGAGGTGGCTGACGGCACCTGCAAAGGTGTGCGCTGCAGTCAAATCATCCCGCGTCTTAACGGGAATGGCCTTCCACACGTCAGCACCGAGCGACGCCGCGAATTCAGGGCTCTCTTCGCCGTGAAGCTGAATAGTTTGAATACCGGTCTGCGCACGGATGGCGTCAATGCGGCCGCGCTCTTCATTCACGACAAGGCCCACGGCTGTCACGACCTTTGGCAACCGCTGCATAAGCGCCGCAGCACGCTCAATTGCGACGCTCCGTGGGCTTTTGAGGAAGAAGTTGAAGCCGATATGCGACGCCCCGCCAAGGATCGCTGCATCAAGCGTTTCTTCGTTTGAGATGCCGCAGATTTTAACTTGAATGGCCATCGCTTAGTCGTTCTGTATCAGGCGCAGAAGTGTGCCGTCTGGATCGATTAGATAAGCGATGTCCAGTCCGCTAGCATCACGCTTGGGTGGATGAAGCCGCGGCCAGCCTTTTCGCGTGTCGGGAATGCCTGCCTGAAGACATTGTGCAACAAAACCCGGAAGATCGTCGAGGCGCAGACAGCAACTGAACGCACTTGTTTCAGGCTCAAGATCAGGAAGCAGAAAGAATTCCAAGCAAAGCTGACCCTTTTCAAGGATCATCCAGCCATCATCGCGCCAGCTCCGTTCAAATCCGAGGCGGAGATAAAAGGCTTCTGTCGCGTCAAAACTGCGCGAAGGAAGATTGGGGGTTGCTTGATCCACCATGATCAAATAGCCGCGTCGATGGCCCGTGCTGCCGCGTCCGGATCGTCGGCCTGCGTGATTGGGCGTCCGATGACGAGGATTGACGCGCCGTTATCCAACGCCTGTCGCGGTGTTACGACGCGCTTTTGGTCGCCGATCTTGCCATCATTGGGGCGGACGCCGGGGACGACAAAGAAGCCGCCGGGCCAGATCTTGCGCGCGGCAGCGACTTCATTGCCCGAACAAACCACGCCGTCGAGGCCTGACTCTTTAGCAAGCAACGTCAAACGTTCGACTTGGTCATGCGGGGTTCCGTCCACACCAATCGACTGAAGGTCTGTCCCATCAAGGCTGGTCAGCAACGTGACGGCAACTACCTTCGTGCCAGTCGGAGCTGCGGCCTTGGCGTCTTCCATCATGGCGCGGCCACCGGCGGCATGGACCGTTAGAATAGCGGGCTTCAAGGGAGCGAGGGCCTGTACTGCCTTGCCAACGGTATTGGGAATGTCGTGCAGTTTCAGATCGAGGAAAATCGGCAGGCCAAGCTGTGCCATTTCCCGAACACCAGCGCGACCGTTGGCGGAGAAGAATTCAAGGCCAAGCTTGATCCCACCGACATGGTGTTTGACCTTCGCGACAATGTCGCGGGCCTTTTCGAGCTCAGGGGTGTCGATTGCGACATAGATAGGGCTGGTCATGACACACCCGGTGGCACGGCTATTGGTGCAGCGGAAGGGGGAATCGCACCCGGCGCGGGCGTTTCGACGGACTTGGGCTCAAGCATGGCGCGCGTCTCGGCCAATTGGCGTTCCACTTGCATCAATTTGCGGTGCAGCGACCAGCGGGTCGCCTGATGCAAAAGATAATAAGGAAGAAATCCAAGGAGGAATGCGGCACCAATGACCAAGGGCAGATAAGTCTGCAGCAGCAATCCGCTCCAAAGCGTAATGGTAATGCTGGTCCAGTTGCTGAGCGAGAACGCGACAAGGACCACGGCAATCACGACCCAGAAGATGGTTTTGAGAAACTGCATGCGTCATCAACTCCTACCGACTGGGGTAGTTTAGGACACAGCGGCGATCTTGGCCAGTGGACCCTGTGCGAGCTCTGCACGTAATACGGGGAAGATATCGGATACGGCGGTCAGTTGCGTTTCTTCTTCCGCCAAAATCGCTGAAAGCATGCGGAATTTGAAGCGGTCTATGACGTCGGGCGCTTGGGGAGGTGCGGTCGAAAAGATGATGTCGATCAGTCTTTCGGCGCCATGCAGCCGACCCCAAAGATAATCATTTTCGCGATATTTTCGGCTGAAGAACGCACCGAAGCTGTTGAACTCGATTCCCTTCAGGCTCGCCGCTGCACCGCCGGAACGAATAGATTGAGCGTCGTCTGGCGCGATCCGGTCGACCTTGATCGGGTTAAACTCGTCCAAACCCTCGCCCTGCAACATCGGAAGCGTGCTGATGTCGAAAAAAGGAAAGCCGAGATAAGTCAGGAGCGGACGACGACATAATGCCTTGGGGCAGGCGGTCAGCGCTGCGGCCAAGGCATCGTCTGTCTCCGCATCCAGCCGGACGAGGTCCTGTTGCGCGGCAATTGCGTCTAGGAAGGCGCCAGGGCTGTCCATGCAGATATCTTTGTAGGTCCCGGTATTTTGCAGATCGATCAAAGGTGCCAGCCTGTCATAGATCGCGCTGCGCAAATGGATGAGATCGGCATCTGCAGCTTCGCCCGTATCGACCATCGCTGTCACATTTCTGGCAAGAAAACGAAGGCGCCGGATGCGGAAGCCAAGGTCAAGCTGCCTAAAAAAGAGAACCGAAGGGTCACGCTCGCTAGGGCTGCTATAGTTGATGCGGTCCACCCCGCGGGCCCGAATTTCATCCCACAGGCCGCGCCGAAACTGATCGGCTGCAAAGTCTGCCTGACCCGTGCCAATGCGGGCTGCAAGGTCTGCCAACTCCTCAACGACGCCAGAGAGTTTCATATGGGCATAGGCCGCGTAAGCGAAACCGGCGTCTGATGCGGAGCGATCATGCGCCTTGACGCGCCAGTTCGCGACCCGCTTTGCCGTTGGTCGGTCCAAAAAGAAGGTGCGGCCGAACAGGGATTGAATTGTATCTTCCACCTCGGGCGTCAGGGCATCCACGATATGCTGCATGCGTCGGATGCGTGTCGACCGGGCGTCGATGGCTTCCAGATTGTCCCGGATAGGTTGTTCGCGGGGAAGTTCCGACATTGCCCCGATGATGGTCGTGAAAAAGCCGGGACGGTCAGACTGACCCGCGCGCTTAAGGGAGATCGCACGGATCCCGGGTTTTGGATCAATATAGACAAACCGCCGATCCACCTCGCGACGGGCTGGGCGGTCCTTCAACTTGTCGACAGCTGCCCGGAAAGGGGCGTTTGCCAACACTGATCCGTCGATCAGGGTAAGATCATTGATGTTCGGGATTGTCTTTGGGAAAGCCGCATTGATAAACGCTGCACGGTCAGGCCATTTTTCCGCCCGCGCTGTCATTACCTGATCCATTTCCGCAAGTTTTAGGGGTGGAAACGCGCCGGGGAAGCTGGACGTGGCGCGCGCCGCAAAAGCAAGGGAGGCTGAACTGCCCAGCAACTGGTCCTGATCAGGATCATGCCGGAATGACAGCACAAGACGATGCTCACTTTCGACAACATGCTGGGGTGAATTAAGGCGTAACTGCTCTGGATGCCCCCGAAAATCCGTGACCGTCACCGCGAGATCAAGCGGTTGACCTACAGGAATGAGAGGGGTGTCGGTTTCGGTTTTGTCCATAGCGGCGAAGGCATCGAGGATCATGCCGCTCAACACCGGGCCGCCAAAGGGCGGTTCAAACCATCGGGCGCGGACAAAGCGGGTCAACTTGCTGCGGACCTCTTGCCGCGCCTCGCTGGCCACGGTCTTCTCGATCGCGCCGCCGGAGCGGTTGGCCAAATACCAAGCGACAGGCATTGCCCAAAATTTGGTGAGGCGGGACATGGGGCGGGCATCCGGGTCGAGAAGTTTGTCGACATCCGCTTCTTCTAGCCAAAGTTTGGTGAGCGGCTCGATCGACTGTCCGGTGGCGATGGCTTTGGCTAAGAAGATGCCATTGATCCCGCCGGCGCTGGCCCCTGCGATAATGTCTGTCAGGACGCGAAGCTTGAGGTGTTGATCATCGGCAATTTGCGCCAAAATGTCGCTATAGATGGTTTCAGTGGATGAGAGGCCGCCGTCTCCCGCATGGAAAGATCGACTTGCACGCGTGAGCTTCCAAATCTCTTTGGTGATGCCGTGCATGTAAACGGCGAGGCTGATGCCGCCATAACAAACGAGTGCCAGCCGCAATTCCTTTTCACGCATGGCGAAAAGGTATCGCGGCTGGCACCAATGGTCGAGCGAATAAACGCCCGACGCCCCCATTTCCTGATTGCGACCCAGGACACTTCAAAAAGCCGAACGGCCTTAGCGACATCCCTGTAACGATACTGTCTTTCGAGGACTGTAAAAAAGTGTACACTTTCCTTTCTTTTTGCGGGTGGTGGCTGTGGACGCAGACGGCATGCCAAATCGGGGGATTATTTCCCGACTTAGCCCTGCGGCAAAGTCGAAGCTCAGGGCCGTTTGCACGCGTAAAACATATGTTTCTGGCCAGTTGATTCACCAACGGGGTGATAAGCGCGCTGGGGTGGACTTCATCATATCCGGCATGGTTCGGCTCGGAGCGGTTGGACGCTCAGGCCAAGTCATTTCGGCTTTCATGCTGTCTGCAGGAGACATGTTTGGAGAGGTGACCGTCTTTGGGAGGCTCTCCCGGATGCAGGACGCCCATGCACATGGCCAGACCGTCATCGATCATCTGTCGGCAGCGCGATTCCGTCTCTTTCTTGAGGAGTTTCCGGAAGTCGTCGATCTTGTTCTAGAATTAATGGCGCTGCGTCAGGCGCGCGCCATCATTGCGATTGATGAGATTTTGCGGCTTCCCTTGATCGACCGGCTTGGACGTTTGTTGCTCGATCAGGATTGGTTGGGTGGCAAAACCAGCGTTATCGCTGTGTCGAAGAATGACCTAGCTGAACGGCTCGGCGCATCCCGTGTCGCTGTGAGCAATGCTTTGGCCCAGTTGGCGGCACTTGGCTTTGTAAAGTCCGGCTATGGCCGCGTTGATATAACAGAGCCGGCTGCGCTTCAGGATTGGTTATCATGCCGCAACGAAGCGCATCCTGCGGATGCAATGGCGCGCGATCGCGATTGACGTCGTCCACAGACGGCCATATGTTCCTATTTCGTTCACGTTTGGAGAATCTTGATGGCGCGCGTCCAAAAGCGCTTTGTTTGCCAGAATTGCGGCAGTGTGAGTTCCAAATGGGCAGGCCAATGTGTGGACTGCAATGAATGGAACTGTATCGTCGAAGACGCAGGCTCTGTCGTGACGCCGTTTCGTGCCAAGCATGATTTGCAGGGCGGCGGCCAATGGATTGAATTGGTCGGGCTCGACACCAAGATTTCCCTGCCGGACCGCCTTTCAAGTGGGATCAAGGAGTTGGACCGCGCCTTGGGTGGCGGGTTCGTCGCAGGCTCAGCTACGCTCATCGGCGGTGATCCGGGTATCGGCAAATCAACGCTCCTTCTGCAGGCGTCCGCGCGACTTGCCAAAGAAGGTAAGTCGGTCGCCTATATCTCGGGCGAAGAAGCCACAGATCAGGTTAGACTTAGGGCGCGGCGCCTCGGCCTCGCGGATGCCCCTGTGATGCTCGGTGCCGCGACATCGGTGCGCGATATTCTGACGACGCTCGGCTCTTCGTCTCCACCGGCACTGGCGATCATCGACTCCATCCAAACGATGCACAGTGATCTCATTGAAGGCGCTCCGGGCACCGTCAGTCAAGTTCGGGCATCTGCGCAGGAACTTATTCGATTTGCCAAGGAACGCGGTACTGCCCTTGTTCTCGTCGGCCATGTGACCAAGGATGGTTCCATCGCAGGCCCGCGGGTTCTGGAACATATGGTCGATACTGTCCTCAGCTTTGAGGGGGAACGCAGCCACCAATATCGCATCTTGCGCGCCATCAAGAACCGCTTCGGCGGAACGGATGAAATTGGCGTTTTCGCAATGGATACCGCGGGTCTTTCTGAGGTCGGCAACCCGTCTTCGCTCTTCCTCACCGCGCGGGATGAGACGGTAACGGGGACAACGGTATTCCCGGCCTTAGAGGGCACACGGCCTGTGCTGGTCGAGGTGCAGGCACTAACCGTAAGGCTGGCCAGTGGGGCAACGCCACGTCGTGCCGTGGTGGGTTGGGACAATGGGCGCCTTGCCATGATCTTAGCTGTGCTTGAGGCGCGCTGCGGACTCTCTTTATCGTCTGCGGAAGTCTATCTCAATATTGCCGGCGGTTATCGCCTGTCAGACCCGGCTGCGGACTTAGCCGTGGCCGCAGCCCTGATCTCGTCTTGGACAGAACGACCCGTTCCCATCGATACGATTGCGTTTGGGGAAGTCGCGTTGTCCGGAGAAATTCGGCCTGTTGCACATTCTGCCTTGCGGTTGAAGGAAGCGTCCAAACTTGGGTTTGAAAGGGCGTTTGGCCCCGTTGGCTTGGATGCCAATGGTGGTGACATCAGGGTTCAATCTTTCCGGACGCTCGGCCAATTCGTTGACCATCTCCTCGCCCGGGGATAGCGATAGCGCATGACCGCACTCGATATCTTCGTTCTGCTCCTGATGGGCGGGGCTGGTTTGCTTGGCTTCAAGCGGGGTTTTGTGACTGAATCGCTGTCCCTAGGGGCTTGGGTTTTGGCCATTGCAGCCGTGAAGGTTTTGCACGGGCCGGTGTCATCTCGGCTTGCCGGAATGGTTGGGACCGAATCTGGCGGCTCCGCTCTGGCCTTTGCCTTGATCTTCGGTCTGGCCATGTTTGCGGGGAGAATGATTGCCCGCAAAATTGGCGCTGAGACGAAAAGCTCGTTCATTGGGTCTTTTGACCGTGTGCTCGGGCTTGGCTTTGGCGTTGTGAAGGGACTCATTCTGGCGACTGTAGTGTTTCTCTTCTTTGCGATGATTTTTGATCTCATACGGGGCAGTGAAAATCGACCCGAATGGATGACGCAGTCTCGCACCTATCCGTTGTTGCGGGCGAGTGGTGATGCGCTCATCGGCTTTGTGAACGAACACCGCAGCAAGGCAGAATAAGGTGGCGAGCGCGCTTTATTCCAAAGACATATTGCGACTGGCGACGTCGATCCCGCATCTTGGGCGCTTGGCAGAGCCGCAAGGGACGTCTGAGCGGCGGTCGCCGGTCTGCGGTAGCCGCATAACTGTCGACGTTGTAATGGACGCAGAGGGCCACATTCTCGATATCGGACAAATGGTGAGCGCCTGCGCGCTGGGGCAGGCTTCGGCTGCCATTATGGGGCAATACGCGGTTGGACGTTCATCCCAAGAACTCAACGAAGCACGGGATGCGTTGTCAGCTTGGCTTGCAGGTGAGGGGGCACTGCCGGAAGGGTGGCCGGGCCTCGATGTCTTTGTGCCCGCTCTGGGGCATGCCGCGCGTCATGGAGCCATAAGGCTGCCGTTTGAAGCTGTCGCTGAAGCCGCAACCAGCGCTTTAGCCGATGCATGAATCGCTTCTAATTGAAGCGGTCGTCCTGCTTGGTGCGGGGCTGGTCATGGTCATGCTGTTTCGCCGGTTCGGCCTGGGCGCCGTTCTTGGCTATCTTGTCGCAGGTGCAATCATTGGGCCGCATGGCCTCGGCCTTGCTGGCGGCGGGGAATCCAAGCTTGCCATCGCGGAAATTGGGATTGCTCTGCTGCTCTTTTTGGTCGGGCTGGAACTTAATCCGGCGCGGCTCTGGCACCTCAAGCGCGACATATTCGGCCTCGGTCTCGTTCAGGTGCTGATTTGTGGTCTCGCTCTATCCGCAGCCGTCGCCCTGTTCGCCGGATTTACGTGGGGGGCCGCCTTCGCACTGGGCCTGCCGTTGGCGCTGTCCTCGACCGCGCAGGTGCTGCCAAGCCTTAAATCATCGGGACGTATCAACACGCCCTTTGGGGAACGTGCCTTTTCGATCCTGTTGTTTCAGGATCTGGCCATCGTTCCAATGATTACCATCATCGCTGCTCTGTCGCGGGCGCCTGCTGATCCTGCAACGCCACCGGGCTATATGCTCGCGCTTTATACGATATTGGCGGTTGGCGGACTGGTGGCTGCCGGTCGGTTCGTGATTGCCCCCATATTGCGCATCGCCGGGCGGATGGGGGAACGCGAACTCTTCGTCGTTGTCGGCCTGTTCACTGTTCTTGGTGCTGCAGCTCTCATGGAGGCGCTGCATCTGTCGACGGCCTTGGGGGCTTTTGTGGCCGGCGTGATGCTCGCCGACTCTCCCTATCGGCATGAGATTGAAAGCGATGTGGAGCCGTTTCGCTCAATCCTGCTCGGATTGTTCTTCCTTGCGGTTGGGATGGTGCTCGATATTCCAGCGATCCTCCAAAATCCCGGCTTCGTCTTCGGCATGGCGGCGCTGCTAATTGGTATCAAGACGGGCATCATTTGGGCAATTGCCCGCGCCTTTGGCGTCGGTGGGCGACAGGCCTTGGGGCTCGGCCTGTTGCTGAGTCAGGGCGGGGAATTTGGCTTTGTCCTTTTCGCCCAAGCGCAGAATGCCATCTTGATTGAGCCTGAAGCCGCAAGCCTCTTCAGCGCGATCGTCACGCTGTCGATGGCAACGACCCCCTTCCTGCTGATGATCGCCCGTCGCTTTGAATTCTCGCAGGATGCACCCGGTGATTTGCATGAGGGGCCGGAACACGCCTCGCAGGCCAAGGCGATCATTGTTGGGTTTGGGCGGTTTGGGCAGACCGTGGCTCAAATCCTCATGGGTCGCGGGCTTTCGGTCACGCTGATCGACGTGAAGCCCGCGCAGATTGAACGGAGCGGCACCTACGGTTCCAAGGTCTATTACGGCGATGGACGGCGCATCGACATTTTGCGGAAGGCCGGGGCAGAGGACGCTCAGCTTATCCTGTTCTGCACAGATGACGCCGAAATTGGTCCGGCACAGATCGGGCCGGTGCTGGAGGCCTTCCCACAAGCTGCCGTCATGGTGCGGGCCTATGACCGTCGGCAGGTCATATCGTTAAGCGAATTTGATCTGGCAGGCGTCGTCCGCGAAGTTCAGGAGTCCGCCATCCGCATGGGTGGGGAAGCGCTCTCCCACATTGGTTTCAGCGATGATGAGGTTATTGAGGCCGAGAAGGACTATCGCGGGCGCGATCGGGCGCGTCTCGAGGCCCAGATTGCGTCGGGTGATCTGCACGCGCTCAAAGAAATCTATTTTCGGAGTAAAGGCTAATGCTTGAAGTTGTCGGCGCTGTTTCGGCGGCGATTGCGATTGGGGCAGGGGCCTTTGGGGCCCATGGAGCTTCAGGTCAGGCTGCAGAATGGCTGAGGACCGGGGGCTTCTATCAACTCATCCATGCCGTGGCAGTTGTTCTGCTTGCCAAGCAGGCGTCAGGTCCATCTGCGATGCTGCTGGCTGGCTCAGCCTTGTTTGCAGCAACGTTGTATCTGATGGCGATAGGGGCCCCGCGCTGGCTGGGCGCGATTACGCCCATTGGCGGTTTGCTGATGATCGCAGGCTGGCTTTGGCTCGCCTGGCAGCTCGCGCAACGCTAGCGCGCGACACCATCCAGAAACGCCGCCACATCGTCGATCTGTACGTTGTGGTCGACATAGGCGCTGCCGATACCTTTGCTCAGAATATAGGGCAGTTTTCCGCCGGACATCTTCTTGTCATGCAGCATATGTTCGACAAGCCGTTGTCCATTGGCCTGCACATGGGCGTCTTGGGCTGAGACCGGCAGGCCAATGCTGGCAAGATGATCGGTAACGCGTTGGGCTTCTTCTGCTGCCAGATGGCCGATACGGGCGGAATAGGCATGGGCGAGAGCCATACCTGCCGCCACACCTTCACCGTGCAGAAGAACATCGGAAAAACCGGTCTCCGCTTCAAGCGCATGGCCAAATGTATGGCCAAGGTTAAGCAGGGCGCGGTGATCCTCGGTTTCGCGCTCATCCGCAGCGACAATCTTGGCCTTAGCGCGGACCGAGTGCTCAATGGCCTTTACAAGTGCATGCGGCTCCCGTGCGAGAATCTTTGACGCATGCGTTTCACACCAGGCGAAGAAATCTGCGTCGTTGATCAAGCCATATTTCACAACCTCGGCATAGCCTGCGCGCATCTGTCGGTCGGGCAGGGTCTCAAGGACGGTTGGGTCGATGACGACAAGCGCTGGCTGATGGAAGCTACCGACCAAGTTTTTGCCTGCGCGCACATTGATGGCGGTCTTGCCGCCGACCGATGAATCGACTTGCGCGAGCAGGGTGGTCGGGACCTGAATAAAGCCACATCCACGCTTCAGGATGGAGGCCGCAAAACCCACAAGATCACCGATTACGCCGCCACCCAAGGCAATGATCTTGTCTTTGCGCTCAACACCGAGGTCTAACAACGCGTCGATCAATCGTTCGAGCTGGAGCCAGCTCTTCGTGCTTTCCCCGGCGGGGAGAATGATCGTCCTTGCCTCGTTGCCAAACGCCTTTTGAAGACGCGGAAGCTGGCTTTTTGCAACCGTCTCGTCGGTGATAATGATCGGCGGACGTCCCGCCAGCACAGGCGCAATGCAATGATCCGCCCGGTCAAGCAGACCGTTGCCGATGAGGATGTCATAGCTACGGACACCAAGCCCGACGTTGACTGTGGCTTTCATGAGAGTGCCTTCATAATGGCGTCCAACGTCGCTTCATGGGGGGTGGACTGGCTTTTTACGTGGACGTGCGCCTGCGCGTAGAGCGGGTTCCGCTCCTGCGCGAGTTTGGTAAGGATCTCGCGTGCATCGCCATTGGCTAACAACGGACGGTCGCCCTTACGCGCGGTGCGTTCCACCAGTGTGTCGATATCGGCGTCAAGCCAGATCACAATGGCGCGCTCCAGCATGAGCTGGCGTGTCTCTTCGTTGACGAACGCGCCGCCGCCTGTCGCAATAATCTTGCGCTTTCCATCAAAGAGCCTTGCGATGACACGCCGTTCTCCATCCCTGAAATGCGCTTCTCCGAACTTTTCGAAGATTTCGGGGATGGATAGACCGGCTGCATCAACGATTTCCTGATCTGCATCAACGAACGGAATTTGCAGGCGTTGAGCAAGCCGTCGGCCAATACTGGTCTTCCCCACGCCCATCATGCCGACAAGGGCGATCGGCTTTGACTTCTGGTCTGGCGAGGAGGTGGGGAGGGCAGTCATCGGCGGGGTCTATACACAGCCAAGGCCTGTCGGGCAAAACGGCGAAGAAACCTTCTTGAAGAGAGCGGTTGGACGTTTATGGGCAGAACGGTGAAGTTCGATGTGTCGTTCCCGGCTCTCATCGGATATCTGTTGTTTTTTCGTGCCTAGTTTTGGCAACGTCCGTCAAGGATATGGAAATGCGGGTGAATGTTCATGCGTCCTGACACACGTGTCTCTCGGCTGGCTTTGATTGCCACGGCTGGCATCGTGCTCGCTGCTATCCCGGCGTTGAGCCAGGATCGACCCGAATCGATCCTTCCGCCCGGCTTTGGTGACGCGCCCGAGGCGCCGACGCCCCGCAGGCAGGAACAAGATACTCCGCGTCCGCGCGCGGACACAGAGGCGCGTCCTGTCACTAGGCCTGATTCTGCAGCAGCACCGTCATCAACGACGACTGGTAGCCCCGCATCAGCAATCGCGTCAGCCTTGCCGGAGGAGAGTAACGACGAGGAAGCGACAGATACTCCGGTCTTGCTTGTCGATATTCCGGCACAAGTCCGTCGGTCCACAGACGTTGTCGGGCTTTTGGGCTCGACCGATGGGGACATGGGCTTGGCTGCCTTTTCCGGGATAAATGGTCGCTACCTCCAATCCGTCCTCCACAAAATCGAAGCGCCCATAGCATCGCGCTGGGCCTCGATTGTTCTTCGGCGGGCATTGCTGAGCAAGGCACAGACGCCCTCTGGCGTGAATGGTGCAGATTGGGCCGCAGCGCGCGCCGGATTGTTGGTGCGCATGGGAGAAGCAAACAGCGCCCGTGCCTTGGTTCAAGCCGTGGATGTCGATCAGTATACACCGGCTCTATACGCATCAGGGATGCAGGCCGCGCTCGCCTCTGCTGATCCCGCAGCTCTGTGCCCGATGACAGAGGGCGTGGACATTGCCAACAAGGATACCAGCTGGACATTGGCGCGAGCCATCTGCTCCGCATTTTCTGGTGAATCGTCGGTTTCTTCTGCCCAGCTTGATCGGGCGCGGAGCCGAAAAGGGGACAACAACCCCGATGTCATCTTCGCCGAGAAAGTTGTCGGCGCAGCCTCAAATACGCGGCGCGCGGTCACTGTGAATTGGGATGAAATCAAATCTATCGACCCCTGGCGTTTCGGAATGGCAACGGCCACCGGCCTCGATATCCCTGAGCGATTGATGCAGAGCCAGAATCCACGGACGCGTCTCTGGCGCGCGCAGGCGCCTTTGTTGAGCTTCACCACGCGTTTGAATGATGCAGAGCGTGCAGGGGCTGCCGGCATCCTTTCGAGTCGCGCGCTGGTAGATTTTTTCGGCGCCGCCTTTGATGAGACGGACCCTGCTGAACGGGGCGGGAAACCCTTTGATGTTTTGCGACAGGCATTCATCGCCGAGAGCGAAGCAGACCGTGTCCAGATGATGACCCAATATTGGTCCATGGAGACGATGGGCGAATGGCAGGACTATGCACGGCAGATTACCACGGCACGGCTAGCCTCACAGATTCGTCCGACCGATACCTTTGCCGACGAAGCGCCCCTGCTGATCTCGTCCATGTTTTCTGCGGGCCTCGACAAACAGGCGGCCGCTTGGATAACCGTGGTTCAGACAAGCGATATTCCATTGGCTTGGGGTTATCTCGCGGTCGGTTCTCCCCGAAGCGTCGGAAATCTCTCTGAGAGCGATATTGAAAATTTCGGAAGCGCCGGTGCGGAAAATGGTCCTCTACGGTCTCGTTTGCTCTTTGCAGGACTGGCCGGGCTTGGGCGAATCCCCGGAGCATCGATGACGTCGATGGCCGAACAGTTTGAGGTTCCGATTGGGCGGCGATCGGCATGGTCCGACGCACTCGAGCAGGCTGTTCAACGCAAGTCTGTTGGGGCAGTTGCCATTCTGTGTGCCGTCGGCCTGCAATCGACCCACTGGGAGGACATTCCTCCGGCCCATCTCTATCACGTTGTCTCTGCCTTGCGCCGGGTCGGTCTCGACGCAGAAGCGCGCATGATTGCGGTTGAGGCCGTCTCTCGCGTCTGACAATGTCCAAGTCGTCGGACCATGGACTAATTGCACGATTCCTGGAGATGATGTCGGCTGAGGCGGGCGCCGCGCGAAACAGCCTGATGGCGTATGAGTCTGACCTGCGGGCTGCATCAACCCGACTTCAGGGTGGGCTTTCAACGGCGGATGACGCTGCAATCAACAAGTTGGCCGATCATTGGTCTGATCTGGCGGCATCGTCAGTGGCCCGTAAATCATCAGCGCTGCGCCGGTTCTTTGGCTTTCTGGTGGATGAAGGGCATCGCGAGGATGATCCGTCTCATGCCCTGCCAAAGCCGAGCCGGGGAAGACATCTGCCCAAGACACTGAGCCACGCTGACATTCAGGCGCTGTTCCTCGAAGTGGAACGCCGCAAATCCATGGAGCACCCAAAGGTCGCCGACATTCGGCTCCATGCGCTTCTGGAAATTCTCTACGGTTCAGGCTTGCGAGCGACGGAGGCGGTGTCACTTAGCGTGCGCGCCATTGTTCCAGACAGGCCTTTTGCCATCCTGAAGGGGAAGGGGGATAAGGAGCGGCTGGTCCCAGTGTCAGACCGTGCAAGGCAGGCGGTGGCGGATTGGCTCGTCGTTCGTCCGCCCGGTTCGCAATGGTTGTTCCCATCGGGCAAATCGCATTTGAGCCGTGTTCGCCTGTTCCAGATGATAAAGGAACTCGCGGCCCAAGCGGGACTTTCTCCGGACAGGATCAGCCCGCACGTGTTGCGTCACGCCTTTGCGACGCATTTGTTGGAAGGCGGGGCAGACCTCCGCGCGCTGCAAATGCTGCTCGGGCATGCCGACATCTCGACGACCGAAATCTACACCCATGTGGACAGCAAGCGTCTTGTTGAACTGGTCAATGCGCGCCATCCTCTCGTTGACGTCCGGCGTCGTGGCTCGTAACCGCTGCAATCATGGTCGCCTTGTTAGAATTTGAAAAACCGGTCGCTGAACTTCTCGCACGCATCGCCGAATTGCGGGAAAGCTCTGACGCTACGGACATTGAGCCTGAAATCGCGAAACTAGAGGCGAAGGCGGACCGCCTTTTGCTTGACACCTATGCGAAGCTTTCGCCGTGGCAGAAGACGCAGGTGGCGCGGCATCCCGACCGGCCTCATTTCAAAAACTATGTCGCCCAGTTGATCGACGATTATATGCCGCTGGCAGGTGATCGCGCGTTTGGCGACGATCAGGCGATACTTGGCGGTCTCGGTCGTCTCGGAGGTCGCCGTGTCATGGTGATTGGCCATGAAAAGGGTGACGATACCGCAACGCGCATCCGTCACAATTTTGGAATGGGCAAGCCTGAGGGCTATCGCAAAGCCATTCGTCTGATGGAACTGGCAGATCGCTTCAACGTCCCTGTCGTTACGCTCGTCGACACATCCGGGGCTTTCCCCGGGGTGCAGGCGGAGGAACGCGGACAGGCAGAGGCGATCGCCCGTTCGACCGAAAAATGTCTGGAATTGGGCGTTCCCAATATTGCTGCCGTGGTTGGAGAAGGTGGCTCCGGTGGCGCCGTTGCCTTGGCCGCTGCCAACCGCGTTTTGATGTTTGAACATGCCGTCTATTCCGTCATTTCGCCGGAAGGCTGCGCCTCCATCCTCTGGCGGACAGCCGAGAAGGCAGCGGACGCCGCTGAAGCCATGCGAATCACTGCGCAAGATCTGAAACGTCTTGGCGTCATTGATGAAATCGTTGCTGAACCTGTGGGGGGCGCGCACCGTTCTCCTTCAGCGGCCATCGATGCTTTGGGCGCGGCAATTGGCAAGTCATTGGATTCATTGTCTCGGCTGAGCCGCGATCAGGTAAAGCAAGAACGCCGACAGAAATTTCTTGCGATGGGCGCCCTGTAATTCCACGTTCGTCGTCATCCTGTTGCGGGATGATAGGAGTGCGTAAATGAAGAAGTGGGTGTTGGCGGGGTCGGCCATTGCTGTTCTGATGGCGCAGGGGCTGTCGGCGCAAAGCGTCGCGAAGCCTGCCGCGGTTACCGTTCCCCAGTCCATGTCAGCTAAAGACAAGGCGACCGGCGCCAAGGCACATCCTGAATTGCTTGCCGAATTTGGTGGGCTCTATGAGGGGCCGCAGGCTGCCTATGTTACAACGGTCGGCCGAAAGGTTGCAGCACAATCGGGATTGGCAAACCAGCCGACCGAATTCACGATCACCTTACTCAACTCGCCCGTCAACAACGCGTTCGCGATCCCCGGAGGCTATGTCTACGTCACGCGTCAGTTGATGGCGTTGATGAATAACGAGGCAGAACTTGCCTCTGTTCTGGGTCACGAAGTCGGCCATGTGGCCGCCCGTCATTCCCAAAAACGTAGTAATCGGGCCACGCGCGCGGGCCTTGGTGCAGCCCTAGCAACCGTCTTGGGCGGAGTCCTTCTGGGTGGCGACGGTGCGAAGCTTGGTCAGCAGCTTGGAGGCGCCATCGCGCAACGATATGTGCTCAGCTACTCCCGCGCGCAGGAATATGAGGCCGATGACCTAGGTGTGACCTATCTTGCAAAGAGCGGGTATGATCCGGTGGCATCATCAACGATGCTGGCCTCCTTGGCCGCGCAAACGTCGCTGGATTCCCGCCGTGCTGGAAAATCTGACAACGCTTTGCCGGAATGGGCCAGCACCCATCCTGACCCTGCCAGCCGCGTCGCGCGTGCGCGACAGAAATCTCTGGCAATTCCGACGACAGGCAAGGTGAACAACCGCGACAGCTTTCTTCAGATGCTCGACGGCATGATATATGATGACGATCCCAAACAAGGCGTCATCGAAGGGAGCAGTTTCCGCCATCCGGACCTGAAGCTGGGCTTTAATGCCCCTTCGGGCTTTGTGATGGTCAATGGGACACAGGCCGTTTCAATCACTGGAACGGGGGGTAAGGCGCAGTTTTCCGGCGGGCCTTTTGACGGCAACCTGAACACTTATGTCGCCAACGTTTTCAAGGCTGTCGGCGGAAGCCAGGCGCAAATGGACTATGGTTCAGTTAGCCGGACGACAATCAACGGCCTCGATGTGGCTTATGCTACTGCTCGGGCCAACACTCAGTCAGGTCCAGTCGATGTGACTGTTTATGCCTATGTCTTCGGACCGACGACGGCGTTTCATATCGTTGCCATCAATCCGGTTGGCGCGACGCCGTTCAGTACACTCTTTCAAAGTGTAAGGCGGCTTACCCCCTCGGATGTAGCCGCTATCAAGCCCCGGCGGATCGATGTTGTGACGGTAAAGTCATCTGATACTGTCCGCACGGTTGCGGAACGGATGGCCTATCCGGATTATAAGCTGGAACGCTTCCGTGTTCTGAACGGGCTTGGCGCCGATGAAGCGCTGAAGCCCGGACAGAAGGTCAAAATTGTGGTGCAAGGCTCCTAGACCGCTAGGTGGAGCCTGACCGTTTCAATCGGAGAGGGGCACCTCTTTACGCCACAGACATATAGTTATCCGCGACATCGTTCCACATGGCGCTGACCGTTTCGCCAATTGATCCGATCGACGTCATAATTGCGACAACGATGAGCGCTGCAATCAGGCCATATTCGATTGCTGTCGCTCCCCGCTCACTCCGCCACAACCGGCGTGCAAATTTGCTCCACATGTTTGTGTTCCAGTCTCAAGTGTTCCCCATCGCCGGACTAACCGATTTGGGGTTAAGGAAACGTCTATGATGGACCGTTACCCAACCGCTAACCCCTTGTTACTTATCACGGCGGTGGCCTTGGTTGATGCGGAGGATCGCGTGCTCGTTCAGTTGCGGCCGGAGGGCAAGCCATTGGCAGGCTTATGGGAATTTCCCGGAGGAAAGGTTGAGGAGGGCGAGTTCGCTGACGCCGCACTGGTGCGGGAGTTGCAGGAAGAACTTTCGATCGACGTGAAGAAAAGAGATCTGGTTCCGCTCACTTTCGCGTGTGAACCGCTTGCAGGCCGTCAGCTTCTTTTGCTGCTGTATCTCTGCCGGACATGGTCGGGCGTTCCGCAGCCGCTGGCCGCATCGGAATTGAAATGGTGTCGATTTGAAGAACTGACGCAGCTCGCCATGCCGCCTGCGGATGTTCCGCTCCTAAACCAACTCAAACACGTCCTTTAACGGGTCCTGAGGGGCGCTGGACGCCTTTTTCCGGTGCCCAGCCTGTTAGATAGAGCAACCCGAACTGTTCCTGAAAAGCCGCCGCCGCCAAAAGCTGCCGCCCAGCTTTTAAAGGGAAGGGGCGAATATGCGGCAGGGCATTTCCCGATGTCGCGCGGACGTCGCCCAAGAGTCGCCGCGCATTGGAGTAAGACACGTGCACTGTGTCGAGGTCGGCTACCGGCGTTGAGAAGCCGGCGCGGAATAAAAGGTCACCCGCTGCCCTGACATCCACCTGAGGGTGGAACCTCGCCCCGGCACTGCCGGTCGCTTCCGCCTCGCGGCTCTGCACCATCGAACGAAACGTGGATAAAGACCCAGCGCCCATCATGGCCCCTAGAAACAGTCCGCCGGGCCGCAGGCAGCGGCGGATGAGGAGGAGGGCGCCCGGAAGATCATGAACACTGTCGAGTGTGCCCACGGCAAAAACCAGATCGCAACTTGCATCCGCTAAGGGGAGCCTGTCTTCGTCCGCCACAATTTGGGTCTGCGGCGACGCGGTAAGATCCGTCGTCAGGACGCGGACATGGGGCGGCAATTGCTGCCGAATGCGGGCAGCCCCATCGCCAATGACGAGTGCCGTTTGAACCTCTACCGACATATAGGAGAGGCGATCTGCAAGATCCTCTTCCATCCGATCAACCAGCCACCGCGAATCAAGAGGCGATCGGAGCGCTCGCCTTCGGTTCAACTGTCTGCGTTTTCGGCAAAAAATTTCTTCGGACATTCGGGCCTTGTGACGCCCAGCGGAATTGCGGACAAGGGCCTATGGTCGGAATACGTTCCATGTTGATGGCGCCAGTCAACTTTGCTCTGCCAAAACGTTGCGCAGGTTGCGGGCATATTTCCGGGGCAGACGGCAATTTCTGCATCCGTTGTTGGAGCCAGCTGGACATCTTGCCGGAAGTGGGCTGCCTCCTCTGTAACCAGCCCGTTTCGATTACAGGATCTATCTGCGGCCCTTGCTTGGACGCCCCGCCTAAGCATGACGGTGTGCTGGCCGCTGTCGATTATTGCGACACGGCGCGGGACCTCGCTTTAAAGCTGAAATATGGCCGCAAGCCCGGCGTAGCGGATGTGATGGCAGCGCTCATGGTCCGTCATGCGCGACGATATCCCGACGCCATACTGGTGCCCATTCCCTTGCACAGATGGCGGATCTGGCAGCGCGGCTTCAACCAGTCGCTGCTGATCGCGCGGAGTGTGGCGCGTCTGACAGGGCAAGAGGTGCTGCCTTCCCCCATCTTGCGGATAAAGCGGACGTCTCCGCTTGGTGGCCTCAGCCGCACCGCCCGAAGCCGCGAAGTCCGTGGTGCTTTCAAAATGGATATAGCGCACATCGGGTCAATAAAGGGTCGGCAGGTGCTACTCGTTGATGATGTGTATACAACGGGTGCGACAACAAATGCCTGCGCAGGCGTCCTCAAACGGGCAGGGGCTGAAACGGTTCACATCCTTTGTTGGGCGCGCGTTCTCAAAGAAGATCGCTGAGCAAGAGGGGTGGCGTTGACATTCACCCCATCGCACACCAATTCCATGGGCAAAGGAACTGTGCATGGCCAAAGTTGAAATCTACACCAAAGCTTTCTGCCCCTACTGCTCCCGCGCGCTGGCGCTGCTCCGCTCAAAAGGTGTTGAGCCAGAGGATATCGACATCACGATGGACCGGGACCTTCGTCAGGAAATGATTGGCCGTGCCGATGGGCGGACGACCGTGCCACAGATCTTTATCAATGGGCAGCATGTCGGTGGATCGGATGATCTGGCCGCGTTGGACGCGCGGGGCGGATTGGACCCCATGCTGGCGGCCTGATTGGTGCGTATCGCCTTATTTCAGACGACAACGGGTATTGATCCTGCACGTAATAGCGCACAGCTCTGTGAAGCTGTTAAGGACGCGGCATTGGGTGGCGCGCAAATCGTCTTCACCCCAGAAATGTCAGGCCTACTCGACTCCAATCGGGAGCGCGCTCGTCCTCACGTCGTTTCTGAAGACGCAAACCCTGTTCTGTTAGACGTCTGCGCAGCGGCAAAGGCAGCCGGTATTTGGGTCCATCTGGGCTCACTTGCTGTGGATGCCGGATCCCGCTGGGCCAATCGCGGCTTCCTGATCGACAGCGATGGCAAGATTCGGGCGCGCTACGACAAATTGCACCTGTTCGATGTTGACCTCCCGACCGGCGAGTCCTGGCGCGAATCCAATGCCTATGTGCCCGGGGAAGGCAGCGTGGTCGCCGATACGCCCGTTGGCCCGCTTGGTCTGTCCATCTGCTATGACATCCGCTTTCCCGCCCTTTTCCAAGCCCTGTCACAGGCCGGCGCGCGCATCTTATCCGTGCCTGCCGCCTTCACCGTCCCAACAGGCGAAGCGCATTGGCACACCCTTTTGCGGGCCCGCGCCATTGAGAATGCCTGCTGGGTCGTGGCAGCTGCGCAATATGGAGCGCATGAAGACGGGCGTAAGACCTACGGCCATTCGCTTGTGATTGACCCTTGGGGTCATATTGTTCTGGATATGAAGGAACAGACAGGTCTGGGTTTCGCAGAGATTGATCTGGACCTCGTCGAAGACGCCCGCGGCCGCGTGCCTGTGATCACACACCGCCGCGCCATTCCAGCGGTCGAGATCGTCCGATGATCGTCTTCGATCTGAAATGCACAACGGGACATGTGTTCGAAGCGTGGTTTGCCAGCTCAGATGCGTTTCAGGAACAGAAGGCACGGAGTCTACTGTCCTGCCCGATGTGCGGAGCTTCTGACGTCGACAAGGCTGTGATGGCGCCCAATGTCCCGGCAAAGGGCAACCAGCGGTCAGAGGCAGGGGTCAACATGGTCAGCGATGCACCGGCTGCATCTGCTGAAATGAAAGCCATGATGGCAAAAATCGCGACAGCTCAGGCTGAAATTATTAAAAATTCACAATGGGTTGGTCGTGACTTTGCGCAACAGGCAAGAGCAATGGACGCAGGCGAAATGGATCACGCATTGATCCATGGGCAGACATCGGCCGAAGAAGCGCGTGACCTTCTGGAAGATGGCATATCCGTGATGCCGCTTCTGATCCCGGTCGTGCCGCCAGAGAAGCAGAATTGACCTGCGGTTTTGCCGGCCCTAGTCAGCGCCCTTGGCGCACCCGTAGCTCAGCAGGATAGAGCATCAGATTCCTAATCTGGGGGCCACTGGTTCGAATC
>JBBATS010000031.1:0-34665 GCA_040398625.1 Chakrabartia sp.
CATCCGGCGCGCAAACCGCGATGCGGATCACGCGGGTCGGGCCATCGGGTGAGGCGACCTGCTGCGCAAAACTAGAGAGTTTCGTCCCCTCGCCGCAACGAACGGGCATGGCAGAGGAGATAGCGGTGCTGATGGGGCGGGCATGCGACCGGGCTTGCGCATCTGTGCGGGCGGCCTCTGCCTCTGTCCGTGCAGCCTCCGCGTCCCGACGCGCTTCGTCTAGTGCGACCTGCGCATCAGCAAGACCTTCAGCCAATTCCTGATCAACATCAGACATGGCTTCGGCGACATCGGCCGCGCTCATATAGCCCGCAGCAGCAACGCGATTGATCTCGGCCTGAGCGCTGGCACGCGCGCGGTTGACCTCAGCCTTGGCGTGCGCATCAGCGGCCTGGATCTTCGCTTCAATCGCCGCAGGATCGGGCAGATCGTGCAAGAGAACAATCTCGTTGAGCGCCAGCATGGGGGCAGAGCTCTCCACCTTGCGCACAGCCTCGGCCGCAATGCCCGTCGACGCCGTCACCGCTAATCCGCCAATGACCAGCATTCCGGCAACGGCGGCTCCGCCGCGCATTGGCGCAAGGCGGCCCTCAACAATACGGCGCAGCCGCGTCTTGAGGCCGGTCTTGGCCGTCATCGTGCAGGCCGCCAGCGGAACGCCGCCGGTTGCCGATTTGACGAGGGCTAAGCCATAAACATGGCGGTCTTCAGAAGAGGCTCCACGCAGCACCATCGCATCACAAGCGGCTTCCTGATCCAGCCGGAAGGCGCGCCAGGCGATATGGGCGACGGGGTTGAACCAATGCAACGCCAGTACGGCAAGCCCGACAAAATTGGCGATCAGATCGCCGCGCCGGTGGTGCGTCACTTCATGCGCGAGCGCGAACCGTTGTTCAGCGGCGTCGTAGCGGTCCGCAAAGTCGGCGGGGACGACGACCATCTTACCGCGCACACCAAAGGCCAGCGGCGACCGGACCAAGGGACTGGCCTGCACAGGGAACGCCTCATGATCACAGAGAGGTTCGCAATCCTGCCGCACGCGGGCGGCAAAGCGTCGATAGGCCGCGAGATGCCAGCCGAGAAAGGCCAAGCTTCCCAAGGCCCAAACCGCCGCGAAGATAAGAACCCAATTGGTACCCGCTTCGACAGCGGGAGCCGCCTGCCCGATCAGGACAGACACTTTGGCGGCAGGCGCCACCGCAGCCGCGCCCCAGCTTTCGGGCAAAGGCGGCAGCACCATCCGTAGCGCGGGGAGCAGCCACAATGCATAAGCGATGCGCGGACCGAAATGGCGGCTCACTGGCTCACGGACAGCGAGGACGACGAGCATTAAAAGGGTCGACGCAATCAGCGCCTCAATGATCCAGCTGCTCATTTCTTCAGCTCCTGCAAAAGGGCTTCAATCTCAGCGATGTCTTCGGGAGAAAGTTTCTCTGACTCTGCGAATTGCGCGACCAGCGGGCTCAGCTTGCCGCCAAATAGTCGGTCAACAAACCGGTGGGACTCCCCGGCGACATAGGCTGTACGTTCAATGGCAGGACGATAGAGAAACTTTCGGCCCTGCGCTTCCGTGGCCAGCGCATCCTTGCTCACCAGACGCGATAGCAACGTCTTCACCGTCGCCAGCGTCCAGCTTTGCGAGCCGGAGAGGCGGTCGTAAATGTTCTGCGCGTCGAGCGGGGCATGGTCCCACAGGACCTCCATCACCGCATGCTCTGCATCGCTGATCCGTTCTGCCATTTGCCAAGTCCTTCTCAGTTCGAGTCTCAACGCATCCCGTATGACTACAAATGTAATCGTACGTCTGAACGGCAGATGAATGCAAGAGCAGATGATTTTGTTGGGATTTTTGACAAATGGGGTGTCTGGTTAATTTCGCTTCACCATTGAGAGCGTCAGAAAACCGACACTGGCACGTTCTGGCACGTGGCCTGCATCTCTTTAAGGGTTCCCAACGAGCGTTCCCCAAACGCTTCTTAAAGGGCGGATCGACTGCTCCTCTGGTCTCACGTCGATCCGCCCTTTTCCATTTCAGCTTTGTTTGAAGATGGCGCGCTCAAAGCCATGCGCCGCCAGTGCGCCTGCAAATTGCGCAGCGATGAAGGCAGGCACGTCTGCAGGCGCAATTCCCGCAAAACTGTCACTCAGGCTGCGTGCAATCGTGATCGCAGGGTTGGCAAAGCTCGTCGACGAGGTGAACCAATAGGCCGCCGTGATGTAGAGCGCCACGCTCAGCGGCACGGCCTCTGCGCGGTGGCGGACCGTCAGCAGGATGGTCATGACCAGACCAAAGGTCGCCACAAATTCCCCCAACCATTGGCCGGGTCCGGTGCGGATATGAGTGGAGGCCTGAAGGATCGGCAAATCGAACATGGCATGGGCCGTCCACACCCCGGCAATGCCCGCAAGGATCTGAACAGCGATTGTCGCGCCCAGCCCCTTCCAGCTTCCATCCCCCTGCAGCCGCGCCACAAGGCTGACAGCCGGATTGAAATGCGCGCCAGACACCGGCGCCAGCATCGTGATCAGCACATATAGGATGGCGGCTGTTGCCAGCGTATTGCCGATGAGGGCGACCGCGACATTCCCGCCAGCCAGCCGTTCCGCCATGATGCCGGACCCAACGACAGTCGCAAACAGAAAGAAGCTGCCGAGCGCTTCGGCCCAAAGCCGCTGGATCACGCAGCGCCGCCTGTTGCGCCCTCGGTCTGGCCAATCTCTTTCAACGCCCGTTCAGTCGCCATTCGGTCAATGCTGTCCAGTGGCAGCGACAGGAACAGTTCGATGCGCTTGCGCAAGAAACGCAGCGCCTGACGGAAAGCCTCGGCCTGCCCTTCGCCTTCGACGGCAGCAGGGTCTTCAATCCCCCAATGCGCCGTCATCGGATGCCCAATCCAAACTGGGCACGTCTCGCCTGCCGCATTGTCGCACACCGTGAAGATGAAATCGAACTGCGGCGCATCCGGCCCTGTAAACGCATCCCAGCTTTTGGAACTGAGACCTTCGGTTTCAAAACCGAGCCCAGACAAAAGCCGCAGCGCCTCCGGATGGGCCTCCCCCTTGGGTTGGCTGCCCGCACTATAGGCCCGAAACCGGCCCTGCCCGTCATGATTCATCAGCACTTCGCCCAAAATGGAGCGCGCGCTGTTGCCCGTGCACAGGAACAGAACATTATAGATTTTGTCGCTCATCCCCCCACGCCCCTTTCAGCAGCAGCCGGACGTGATCGGCGCGGCAACCTTGGGCGCGCAGCAGGTAGTGGCCGCCGCATTGTCAGACGACAAAGCAGCAAAGTCCGGGCTGTCGCCATAAACGGTGCTGTCGCCCTTGGTGAGGAATGCTTCCCACACCACGCCATCGGGGTCGGCAATCCAGCTCTTTTCCGATTGGGCATAGCAGCATGTCGTCGCGCCCTCTTCGAGGACCGGCGCGTCCGCGGCCTTCAACCGGCCATAGACCTCTGCCAGTTCCGCTTCATCCTCGACCTGAAGGCCAAGATGCTCAATGCCCTTTTGTGCGCCACATTTCTGCGAGATCGCAAAATTGATGCGTGGGTCTTCCAGCATCCATTTGGCATAGTCGGATTTCGTCACCGTGGGTGCTGCGCCGAACAGGCCGGAGTAAAAGGCAATTGAGGCATCGAGGTCAGCGACCCCGACATGGACGTGAAAGCGCTTCATGCGGCATCCTTTGTTGCTGGTATCGTTACTGGAATGGAAGGCGCGCAGCCGACATCTGCGGCGCACGGCACGCCGCCGCAGCAATTTTCGGTCATGAACGCCATCAGCGTGCTCATCGCGGCAAAGTCCGCGGCGTAAATGATCGATCGGCTCTGCCGCCTTTGGGTGACAAGCCCGGCATTGGCCAGTTGGGCGAGATGAAAGCTCATCGACGAGGCAGGCACGGCGAGCGCATCAGCGAGGACGCCCGCAGGCAGTCCCCCCGGTCCCGCTTGCACGAGCAAACGGAACACCGCGAGGCGATGCTCCTGCGCCAGGGCACTGAGGGCACGGACGATGACGGCAGAGTCGGTTTTCGTTTCCATGATTCGATGATTATCGAAATATAGAAATGAACGCAAGAGAAGGGAGCATCCTTGAACGCAGCCTGCCCCACTTGTCGGAAATTTTGACAGATCGCTACTTGGTTAAAATCCGCTTCACCATCAGAAACGTCAGAAAACCGACACGCGCCCAAACTGGCACGCAGCCTGCATTGTTATTGATGTTCCCAACGAGCGTTCCCCAAACGCTTCTCAAAGGGCGGATCGATTGCTCCTCTGGTCTCGCATCGGTCCGCCCTTTCCCGTTTCTGAAGTTGTCCATGCAGTGCTCCGGCCTTTCGCCCGAGCCGATGCAGCGTGGACAAATTCCCTGCCAAACAGCTGTCGCCCCGTGCTTGACACGGGGCTGGGCTTCACTTCGTCGGGATTTCGTCCCAAGCTCTCAGTCGCCCTTTGGCGCCGAAGATCGGGCGATTCGACCGCCATGCCGAACGTGAGACCGCACGAGAAGCCAAGCCCCGTGTCAAGCACGGGGCGACGGAGAGGCTTTCGGAGCTCGGCGTCAGGCGGCTTTGGCGACGCCCTTTTCGGCCATCAGTTCGCCAAGTTCTCCGGCTTCAAACATTTCCATCATGATGTCTGACCCGCCGACAAATTCGCCCTTCACATAGAGCTGGGGGATGGTTGGCCAGTCGGAAAATGCCTTGATGCCCGCGCGGACTTCGGGGTCTTGCAGCACGTCAAAGCTACCAAACTCAACGCCAAGGCGCTCAAGGATGGCGACGGCGCGGCTAGAAAAACCGCACTGTGGGAAATAGGGCGTGCCCTTCATGAACAGCAGAACATCGCTGCTGTTCACAATTTCGCCGATACGGGCTTGGGTGGCGTCGGTCATGTTCTAATCCTCAATCGGGGATGGCAGTAGTGAGTTGAAGGGCGTGCAGTTCTCCGCCCATGCGGCCGCCCAGGGCGGCATAAACGGCCTGATGCTGGCGCACACGGGGCATCCCTGCAAAGGCAGCAGATGTCACCTTGGCAGCATAATGGTCCCCGTCTCCGGCGAGATCCGTGATGTCGATAACGGCATCGGGAAATGCGGCGCGGATCAGGTCTTCAATATCGGCGGCAGCCATTGGCATAAGTTATTTCGATTCCATCAACTGGCGGCGGGCTTCAACTTCATGGTCGGACAGCGCTTTGCGGACTTCTTCGTCACTCGTGTCGACGCCGGCCGCTGTGAGATCGCCCAAAAGCTTGCGGATGACATCTTCATCACCGGCTTCTTCAAAATCAGCCTGAACGACAGATTTTGAATAGGAGTCGGTTTCTTCGGTCGTCAGGCCCATCTTCGCGGCGGCCCATTGGCCGACAAGCCGGTTGCGCCGTGCCGTGATCCGGAACGACATGTCCTCATCCCGCGCAAACTTGTTCTCAAACGCATTTTCGCGATTTTCAAAGGTGGTCATGTCAGTCCCTTTCTCATGCCGAACTCGTCTGTTCTCATAATAGGGACTGCGGGCCCGACGTTCAACGCCGAAACCCGCGCATCCGCTTAGTCATTTGTGACGACGAGCTTCCCGATGGCTTCGCGCCGCGCCATCTTGGCAATGGCATCACCGCCCTTGGCAAGCGGGAAGGTGTCCGTGACACGCGGATTGATCTTGCCGTCCTTCCAAAGGCGGAAGAGACGGGCGATGTGATCGCGGTTCTTTTCCGGATCGCGCATCGTGAACGCGCCCCAGAACACGCCGCAGACATCGCAGCTCTTGAGCAGCGTGAGGTTAAGCGGCAACTTCGGGATACCCGACGGGAAGCCAACGACGAGGTAACGCCCTTCCCACGCGATGCTGCGGATCGCAGGGTCCGCATAATCGCCACCGACCGCGTCATAGATGATGTCCGCGCCATTGGGGCCGACAGCCTTCTTAAACGCCTCGGACAATGCCTTGGACTGGTCTTTATCAAAAGGCGCACGACCATAGATCACCACGTCCGATGCACCGGCTTCACGCGCAACCTTGGCCTTTTCTTCCGAAGACACAGCGGCAATGACACGCGCGCCAAACGCCACACCCAGTTCAATCGCGGCCAAGCCAACGCCGCCTGCGGCACCAAGGATGAGCAGCGTATCGCCTTCCTTGATATGGCCGCGATCCAGCAGCGCATGGATCGACGTGCCATAGGTCAGGATCAGCGCGGCACCTTCGGCAAAGCTGCGCTCTGCGGGCAGTTCATAGGCGGTCGCGGCATTGAGCACGACCTTTTCAGACATGCCGCCGCTGCTGCCGGTCGCGCCCAAAACGCGGTCACCAACCTTAAAGTTGGTCACGCCTTCGCCCACTGCCTCAACAATACCAGACACTTCGCTGCCCGGCGAGAAGGGCCGGGGCGGCTTGAACTGATATTTGTCTTCGATGATGAGGACGTCGGGGTAATTGACCGAACAGGCCTTCACCGCGACGAGGATCTGGCCGGGACCGGCAACCGGGTCTGCCACATCTTCCAGAACCAGCGTTTCCGGGCCACCGGCGGCCTTTGACAATAATGCTTTCATGTTACCGCTCCTGCCTGCCATGGCCATGCTTCTTTCGCACGGCTCTCATAGGTTGAAATCTTCGCATCCATCGCCATCGTCAGGCCGACTTCGTCAAGGCCGTTGAGAAGGCAGTTCTTACGGAACGCATCAATCTCAAAGGCAAAGCGGTCTTGAAACGGTGTCGTCACCGTCTGCGCCTCAAGGTCGATATGGATGGAATCGGTCCTCGCGACCTCCATCAACCGGTCAATCGCCTCTTGCGGCAGAACGACCGTGAGGATGCCATTCTTAAAGGCATTGCCCGAAAAAATATCGGAAAAGCTTGGCGCGATGACCGCCTTGATCCCGAGATCAAGCAACGCCCAAGCTGCATGTTCCCGGCTGGAGCCGCACCCGAAATTGTCGCCTGCGATCAGGATGGGGGAGCCTGAGTATTCAGGGCTGTCGAACAGATTGTCCGGGTCCTTGCGCAGTGCCTCAAACGCGCCTTTGCCAAGGCCCGTGCGGCTAATGGTCTTCAGCCATTCCGCCGGAATGATGACATCCGTGTCGATGTTCTTCAGACCGAACGGATAGGCTTTGCCATCAATCGTATTGACCGGTTCCACGCGATAAATTCCTTCAAAATCTGCCCGACCGATTGGCGGTGTGCAGGCCCGCCGTCAACCCCGCCAGAGCTTGAACAGCGCGCCAAGTGCCGAGACAATCAAAAGAATGACCACAGCGGTGCGCCATGTCCGTTCCGGAACGGTGCCGAAAAACTTCGACCCGACGTGATTTCCAGTCAGCATCAAAGGGAAAACCGCAGCAGACAGCAGCACCAGATGCCCGTCGAGCAGACCCCGCAGCCAGGCCGTCAGCGTGCCCACTGTGGCCGCTGCAAAGAAGACGAGAATCATGGAACCGCGCGCCGCCATTGGCGTGACCCCGCTGCGCACAAAGTAAAGGACGACAGGTGGCCCGGGCATCGCGGCAAAGCCGTTGAGCACGCCAGCCGCAAGCCCCGTCGCTGCGATATGTGACGGCGCCCGGTTGGGCAAAGGCGCGCGCTTGATAAGGAAGATTGCAAAGCTGCCAATGGCTACCGCCGCGATCATAAGGCGGGCGGTGTCCGGCGCGGTTGCCGACAGAACCAGCAGCCCCAAAGGCGTGCCGAGCGCTGCGCCAAGGGCAACGCCCGAAACAAGTCGCCGGTCGATATGCGCGATCGCCCCGCGCACACCGAAGGGTCCAATCAGCATTTGCAGGATGATCGCAAGCAGCACCGCCTCGGTTGGCGGAATGACGAGCCCCATCAAGGGGACGGCAAGAATCGCAAAGCCGAAGCCTGTCAATCCACGCACAGCCCCCGCGCCCAACACGATGCCGCACAATGCCCCAAAAGTGACAGGATCAAGCCCCAGCCAGGCTTTTATCAGGTCCGTCATCTACCCCCCCTTGGCCCGCTATGCGGTGCCATCAACGCTGCTATCGCATGGGGACTTCAGGGGAAGCAAGGGAGGCCACCGCGCGTCGATCAATCGGCCGATAGCGCAGGTGCCAGCCAATCGGGAATGAGAGCGTCTCCGGGGTCCGACACCGGGCGTCGCTCAACCGAGCCATCCGGCAACACAAACAACCGCCGGTTGACCTTCTGACGATAGTTCATCCGCGCCGTATTCTCCTGCCCGACGTAGCAGCCTTTGGTGAAGCTGACGCCATTGAGTTCGACCGCATTGGTCTCCAGCCAGAGCGCCTTGTCCTGCCCCAGTTCCGCGGCGCCCTCCGGCACACCGAGCGACAGCCGGTGCGCGTTATAGCCCTGTGCCTCCCCATCTGGCGGCGCAATCCAGCGGCGGCCCAATGCTGGCAGGCGCGGGTCAGGCACACCGTCCCCGCCCTCTTTCGCCCAATGGACGGCCAGTGTGGCATCCCGCGCAATCGTGATTGGGCGGCGCAGGCGGTACATGGTCAGCCGCTTGGCCAGCGCTTCGGCCTGATCGGCTTCACAGTCGATCAGAACATCGTCCCCGTCTGCCCAGAGCAGAAAATCGAACAGCGCCTTGCCCTGCGGCGTCAGCATCCCTGCCCAGACCGGCAGCGCGCCCAGCACGTCGTTCGTCACAAGACCTTGCAAAAATCCGCGAACATCCTCACCGGACATTCGGATGACGGCGCGGTCGCCAAGAGTCGTGTTTGCCATGCGCCCCATCTAGGATGTCCTGAACAAAATCCCAAGCCGGAGCCGAAATGACCGACCGCATCACCATCCGCCGCCCCGATGACTGGCATGTCCATCTGCGCGATGATGAGATGATGGCTGCCGTCGTGCCGTTCACAGCGCGCCAGTTCCGCCGCGCCATCGTGATGCCCAATTTGAAGCCGCCGGTCACCACGCCGGAACAGGCCCTCGCCTATAAAGCGCGCATCATGGCGGCCCTTCCGGCCGACAGCGATTTTGAGCCGCTCATTACTTGCTACCTGACCGATTCTGCCGACCCCGATGAGATTGAACGCGGGTTTGAGTGTGGCGCCTTCACCGCGGTGAAGCTCTACCCCGCCAACGCCACGACCAATTCCGCGCACGGCGTGACCGACATCGCCAATGTGACGCACGTGCTGGAGCGGATGCAGAAAATCGGCATGCCTTTCCTCATCCACGGCGAAGTCACTGACCATGATGTCGACGTCTTCGACCGCGAGGCTGTGTTCATCGAGCGGACCATGACAAAGCTGGTGCGCGACTTGCCAGACCTGCGCGTGGTGTTTGAGCATATCACGACCAAAGACGCAGCAGAGTTCGTGGAGAGCGCTGGTCCCAATGTTGCGGCCACGATCACGCCACAGCATCTGCACATCAGCCGCAATGCCATGCTGGTCGGCGGCATCCGCCCGCATCTTTATTGCCTGCCGATTGTGAAGCGGGAGGAACATCGCCTCGCTTTGCGTAAAGCCGCGACATCCGGTTCGCCCAAATTCTTCCTAGGCACCGATACCGCGCCCCACGCCATTGAAACCAAGGAAACCTCCTGCGGCTGCGCGGGCATCTTCAACGCGCCCTATGCGATGGAAAGCTATGCGCAGGTGTTTGATGAGGAGAATGCGCTGGACCGGCTGGAGGCGTTCGCCTCTCTCAACGGCCCCGCTTTCTACCGCCTGCCCGTCAACGAGGCCACCATCACGCTGGAGCGAGCCCCCACCACTGTGCCGGACAGCATTCCCGCCGCTGGCTCTGCACTGGTGCCGTTCCACGCCGGAGAAACGCTGCCTTGGCGGCTCGTCGACTGACTTTAGAGTTTGACGGAGATAAAAAGGGCCGCAACTTGCGCTGCGACCCTTTAAGTTTGGTGCGACCCGAATACCTTCTTATCGTTGATCGCTTCCCTCGAACGGCGCCCCCTTAAAAGGGCAGCCAGCGGGATTTTTCACTGAATTTCATATATCCAATATTGGCACCCAGGCGGACGCCGACTCCTAATCTGATGGGGATGATAACAATGTCGCCCCGGCGCAAATATGTGGCCGAAAGGCCACCCACGAAATAGGCACGCCCCTCCACCTGCGGATAGCGGCGGTAAAGATCCTGACTGTCATAGAGGTTATAGACGAGCACGAAGGTCTTTGCGGCATCGCCCCCCAGATCAAAGCCTAGCGACGGGCCGGTCCAGTAAACGGGACGTTCCCCTTCGACTGTGTGCATCAACGTGCCCGACCCGTAACGGAAGCCGATCCCAATCGCGCCAGAGGCTTCGCGCCCCGCAATATAGGCGTTGGGTTCGCCTTGGTCCTTCAGGATTTTCTCCAGCATTTCAGCAAGGCCCTTGGCCCCTTTCCCAAAAACGCCTTCGGCCGCGCCGATAAGATCATCCTTCTTATAGGTCTTGGCCGGCATGGCGGCCGACGCCGTCTCTGTACCGGATGCGCCCGACGCGCCTGCAACATCCTGCGGCCCGGCGAGGTCCGACTGGGTCACATCTGACTGAACCGCCGCATCCCCTGTAGGCGCGGACGCAGACGGTGCGGCGGGCACTTCATAGGGCGCGCTGGGGTCAACCTGCTTGACCTGCGCCCCTGCCGGTCCGGCCGCGACCATGATCGCCACCATACCTATTGCAAAACGACGCGCCCATTGCCCAATCATGCCAAACTCCTAAGCCTCAATCCGACAAGCTAGAATCGCCTCCCTGCGCGCCCGCAAGGCAAGAGCGACGAGGCGAGTCGAATTTACGCCAGTTTGAATCGAATTTCCGCAGCGTTGGGGCATTGTGTCCTGCAAAAGCCCTCGCTATAGCCGCCCCAGCCAAGCGCATCGGGAGACGTGGGTGAGTGGCTGAAACCAACGGTTTGCTAAACCGTCGTAGCGGGTAACCGCTACCGCGAGTTCGAATCTCGCCGTCTCCGCCATTCCCTCTAAAAATCGCGCTCATGATAGAAGCGCGGTTTTTAGACCAAGCGAATCTAATTGCTTGCTCTGAACGTCACTCCAAACATTCTTGGATCGCTCGGCGTGCCAACAATCAGACCGCTGTTGCCAGCCTGAATGGTCACGTTCTGCAGATAGTCCCTGTTAAAGAGATTGCGTGCGAACAGTGCGATCTCCCAACCTTTGGCGCTTCGGAACCCTATGCTGGCGTTGACCAGCGTATAGCCGGGGATAACCGTATATGCTGAGCCCGTTGCATCGCCGAAGATGCGGGTCTTCGCGCTGACATCGGTGCGCACATAAACGTCGCCCGGCCGGATCGGCAACGTGTATTGTCCGCCGAAGGAGCCAGACCACCTCGGAAGTCCCGGCAGCCCCTTGCCGGTAAGGTTGCATTGGGCGGTGCTCGAACCAGTCAATTCGATCGGGCAAGGTCCGGCCGGATAGCTGGCGTAGCGACCATCCGAGTAGGCACCAGACACGCGTAAGGTAACACGACTGCCAATTTGTGCCGATGCGTCAAACTCAACACCCTTCACCGTTACCAAAGGGATGTTGGCCAAATAGCTACGAAGTGCGACGACGGCAACGTTGTCGACCACGTTCGCCTGAAAATCGTGGACGCGGGTATAGTAACCGTCCACATTGATGATGAGCGCTCGGTCGAAGAAGCTGGTCTTAAGGCCGCCTTCCCACGTCGTGTTCTGCTCCGGCCGGACGGTGACGGTCGAAAGGATCGGATCACCGGAGGCATGACCTGTCACGCCCGAAGGGTAAACCGAAAGCCCCGACATATTGATGCCGCCTGACTTCTGACCGCGCGCATAGCTGGCATAGGCCATGATCCCATTCGTGATTTGGTAAGACATATTGACCCGCCCAGAGGCGCTGCCGTCACCTACATGGCCAGTGTAACTTTGCGAGCGCAGGATCGAATTCTTATCGCTGATCAGCGACGAAGTGAGGCCACTGGCCAATCCGCCAAAAGCCTGAACATCATAGGCGCCATTCTTATCTTCGTAAGTATAGCGGACACCACCCGTCAGTGCGAGGCGATCTGTCGCATGCCACGTCACTTCACCAAACACGCCATAGCTGTCTGTGCGGAAGTCGGTGGTTCCGTTGGTCTGATACCCATCGAGGAGGCTCGCGGGCCGTCCAGCAGGCAGCAGCCAATAGGTCGCCAACGGTCCATAGATACTTATCGGATGGCCAACGATCTTCTGGTTGAAATAATAGAGGCCCGCAACATATTCGACTGATCCCGGCTGGTTTGAAGCTACGCGCAGTTCTTGGCTGAACTGGCCCTGCCGAGATGGGATGTGCTGTATGGTCTGGATCGGCAGGCCGATATAGTCGCGGTCGTTGGCCGCATCCCAATTCCAGAAGCGCCAAGCACTGACCGACGTGATGGTTGCCGCGCCCACCTTATAATCCGCAATCGCCGAAACGCCGCCTTCGTTGGTATCGACACCAAGGTCTGCGTCGATATCGGTCAACCGGTCAAAGGGATTGAGGCTCGGAGGCGTGTACCCCCCAGGACTGGCCCCAGCCGCCAGCGCGGCATATTGCTGGGCTGCAGGCTTCAGCGTTGGCGCCGCACGCACATAAACTTGCGTACAACAGGTATTCTTGAAGCTCGTCCAATCACCGATCACCCGCAGGCTGAAGTCGGTGCTGGGGGCGAACAGCAACTGGCCGCGAAGCCCCTCGTTGTGAACATCGTTCAGCCATTTGTCCGTTCGCACATTGCGGATCACTCCGTCGCGGCGGGTGAACGCACCGGAAAGGCGAAAAGCCAAAATGTCTCCGAAAACTGGTCCTGTCAGCGCAGCCTTGGCCTGCATAAAATCTTGCTGCCCCAAGGATAGTTCACCCTCGGCCCCAAAGGAGAACGACGGCTTCTTGGTGGTAATGTTGATCGCACCGGCAGTAGCGTTCTTGCCAAACAGGGTGCCCTGCGGCCCGCGCAAAACTTCGACTTGATCAAGATCGGTCAGGTCAAAGGCGGCGGTGGCTGGACGGGCATGATAGACCTGATCGACATAGAAGCCGACACCCGGCTCAAGCCCGTCATTGGCCTGACTGATGGCCACCACGCTACTGCCAAGGCCGCGAACCGTGAAGGCGGTGTTGCGGGGATTGGGGGAGCTATACCCCAGTGTGGACACCAACTTTGCCAATTGGCTGATGTTGACCGTGTAGGTTCGTGTCAGGGTGTCGGCACTTACCACTGTCAGCGACGCTGGAACGGTCTGTGCGTCCTCAGCACGTAGCCGGGCCGTGACGATAATCGGGGCATTGATGTCGGTCGGCCGATCTGCCTCTTCCGCAAGAACCAAGCCTGGAAAAAGGGCGGCAGCAATCCAGAACAGCTTCTTCAAACACGCCTCCATGGCTCCGCTCCGGCGGAGAAAAGAAGACAACGCTTGAGCGCACGCTTCGCTTATCCGGGAGGTTGCATTGCCTCAGGATGGCAATCAACTAACGCGTCGGATTGCCCGTGACAAGGCGAGCACGCGCGCGTCAGGCCCATGGCAGCAGACAAAAGATCAGTTTCATCCTGAATAGCGAACATTGCGTGCCATCCCCCCATTAAGGAGGGTAAACGGCCACCTTATTGTGCGAGATCGTCGCCCAGAATGTGCCCCGGAGTGGATGAATGACGAAGAGCCTGACCCATCTCGAACGGCTGGAAGCCGAGGCGATCCACATCATGCGTGAAGTGGTGGCCGAAGCCGAACGGCCGGTGATGCTCTATTCGGTCGGCAAGGATTCCGCCGTGATGCTGCATCTGGCGCGAAAGGCCTTCTACCCCTCACCCCCGCCCTTCCCGCTGCTCCACGTCGATACGACTTGGAAGTTCAAGGCGATGTACGATCTGCGCGACAAGATGGCCAAGGAGTCCGGCATGGAGCTGCTGGTCTACCAGAACCCCGAAGCGCAGGAACGCGGCATCAATCCGTTCGATCACGGCGCACTCCACACCGACATGTGGAAGACCGACGGCCTGAAGCAGGCGCTCGACAAATATGGTTTTGACGCTGCCTTTGGCGGCGCGCGGCGTGATGAGGAAAAGAGCCGCGCCAAGGAACGCATCTTCAGCTTCCGCACCGCGAGCCATGGCTGGGACCCGAAGAACCAGCGGCCCGAGCTCTGGAACCTCTACAACGCCAAGAAGAATAAGGGAGAGAGCATCCGCGTCTTCCCGATCTCCAATTGGACCGAGCTCGACATCTGGCAGTATATCCATCTGAACGATGTGCCGATCGTGCCGCTCTACTTCGCCGAAGAACGCCCGACCTATATGTGGGAAGGCCAGCTGTTCATGGCAGATGACGTGGAGAGGCTCGAAAAGGTGATGGGGTACAAACCCGAAATCATCAACCGCTCGATCCGTTTCCGCACGCTGGGCTGCTTCCCGCTGACAGGCGCTGTGGAGAGCACCGCCAAGACGCTGCCCGAAGTCATTCAGGAAACGCTCCTCACCACCACCTCCGAACGGCAGGGCCGCGTCATCGACAAAGATGCGGGCGGCGCTGGTATGGAAGTGAAGAAGCAGCAGGGGTACTTCTGATGAGCGAGCCCATCTACCAGACCGAAGCGCTCATCGCCGAGGACATCGACGCCTATCTCGCGCAGCATGAACACAAGACGATGCTGCGCTTTATCACCTGCGGCAGCGTGGATGACGGCAAGTCCACGCTGATCGGGCGGCTGCTCTATGACAGCAAGATGATCTTTGAAGATCAGCTGGCCGCGCTGGAGACGGATTCGAAGAAGGTCGGCACACAGGGGCAGGAGATCGACTTCGCCCTCCTCGTCGATGGCCTCGCCGCCGAGCGCGAACAGGGCATCACCATCGATGTCGCCTATCGCTTCTTCAACACCGAAAAGCGCAAGTTCATCGTCGCGGATTGCCCAGGGCATGAGCAATATACGCGCAACATGGTGACCGGCGCCTCGACCGCCGACTTGGCCGTCATCCTCATCGATGCGCGCAAAGGGGTGCTCGTCCAGACGCGGCGGCACAGCTATCTCTGCCACCTCATTGGCATCCGCAACCTCGTGCTCGCGGTCAACAAGATGGATCTGGTCGATTATGACCAGAAGGTCTTCGACGATATCGTCGCCGACTATGCGGCCTTCGCCAAATCGATCGGGATCGAAAGTTTCACCGCGATGCCGATCTCCGGCTTCAAGGGCGACAATATCACGAGCCTGTCAGACAACACGCCTTGGTATACCGGCCCGACGCTCGTCGAGCATCTGGAAACAGTTGAAGTCCTGTCCTCGGTCGACGCTGGAAAGCCGTTCCGCATGCCGGTGCAATGGGTCAACCGGCCCAATCTCGACTTCCGCGGCTTTTCGGGCCTGATCGCGACAGGCAGCGTGAAGCCGGGTGACGAAATCCGCGTCGTGCCCTCAGGCAAAACGAGCAAAGTCACCCGCGTCGTCACGCTGGGTGGAGACCTAGAGGAAGCCGTCGCAGGCCAGTCCGTCACCCTGTGTCTGGCGGATGAGATCGACTGTTCGCGCGGCGATGTGATCGCCATTGCCGACAACCCGCCACAGGCAAGCGACCAGTTTGAGTCCACGCTCGTCTGGCTCAATGACGATGCGATGCATGTGGGCCGGGCCTATTGGCTGAAGCTTGGAACGCAGACGGTCTCCGCCACGGTCCAGCAGCCGAAATACGTCGTCAACGTCAATACGATGGAACATCTGGCGGCAAAAACGCTGGACCTCAACGCCATCGGCGTTGTTGAAATCGCGACCGACCGGCCCATCGTGTTTGAAGCCTATGCCGACAACCGAACGCTGGGCGGGTTCATTCTGGTCGACAAGATCACCAACGCCACAGTGGCGGCTGGCATGCTGCACTTCTCGCTGCGCCGCGCGCAGAATGTCCACTGGCAGCCCACCGACATCACGCGCGCAGAACATGCGCGCCTGAAGAACCAGACGCCGCGCGTGCTTTGGTTCACCGGTCTCTCAGGCGCGGGTAAATCGACCATCGCCAATGAAGTGGAAAAGCGGCTCAACCTCATGAACCGCCACACCTTCCTGCTGGATGGCGACAATGTCCGCCACGGCCTCAACAAGGACCTGGGTTTTACCGAAGCGGACCGGATTGAGAATATCCGTCGCGTCGGCGAGGTTGCGAAACTGATGGCGGACGCAGGGCTGATTGTCCTGACAGCCTTCATCTCGCCCTTCCGCGCCGAACGCGACATGGTGCGCCAGATGATCCCGGCGGGCGAGTTTGTGGAGATCTATGTCGATACCCCGCTCGCGGTGGCCGAACAGCGCGACGTGAAGGGCCTTTACAAGAAGGCGCGTGCGGGCGAACTCAAGAACTTCACCGGGATCGACAGTCCCTATGAGCCGCCGGAAGTGCCTGAAATCCGCGTGAACACGGCAGAAATGAGCGCGGAAGAAGCCGCCGACTACATCATTCAGCAGCTCTTGCCGCTGAAATAGGGGGAATAAGGGTGTCGATGACGGATGCGGAACTGGCCGCCCATTTGGCCGAAGTCGCCGGGCGACTGCTGATCGAGGTGCGGTCCTCCGAGGTGCTGAGCCTGAAGGCGCTGGGCGCGGCCGGCGATGCGACGGCGAACCAATTCCTGTGCCACGCCCTTCGCGAACAGCGGCCCGACGACGGGCTCCTCTCCGAAGAGGAAAAGGACAACGATGCCCGCCTTAGCAAGTCGCGCGTCTGGATCATCGATCCCGTCGATGGCACCCGCGAATATGGCGAGGCTCGCGCCGACTGGGCGGTGCACGTGGGGCTCGCCATTGATGGTGTCGCAACCATCGGCGCCGTCGCCTTGCCCGGTTCCGGCCTTGTCCTGCGCACAGACCAACCGACCCCGCTGCGACCTGCACCAGACAAGCTGCGGATGCTGGTCAGCCGCACGCGCCCCGCGGCCGAAGCTTTGGCCGTGGCCGATGCGCTGGGGGCAGAGCTCGTCCCCATGGGGTCCGCCGGGGCCAAGGCTATGGCCGTCGTGCAGGGTGATGCGGAAATCTATCTCCACACAGGCGGGCAGTATGAATGGGACAGTTGCGCGCCTGTCGCCGTGGCGCGCGCACATGGCCTGCACTGTTCACGCGTAGATGGCAGTCCGCTCGTCTACAACCAACGCGAAACCTATATGCCGGACCTGCTGATCTGCCGCCCTGAGCTGGCAGATCGCGTGCTCACCGAGGTACGCGCGCTGGCCAGCTGAACAAATTCCTTACCAATCAGGCAAAAATGCCGACCTAATCTGCCAATTTGCCTCTTGCTTGCGCCCCATAGGCGCGGCAAGCCCGCCGCCGAGAGTTTGTTTTTCGGAGAAGGTGGCATGCGCCAGATTGATCATTTCATCGTTGGTGGTTCAGGTGGCGCTGCGTCGCGTCTGAGCGACGTATTCGACCCCAATAATGGCGGCGTTCAGGCGCAGGTTGCACTGGGCGATGCTGCCGTGCTGGAGCGCGCTGTTCAGGCCGCCTCCAAGGCACAGCCCGGCTGGGCCGCCATGAACCCGCAGCGCCGTGCGCGCGTGATGTTCGAGTTCAAGTCCCTGATCGAAAAGAACATGGATGAACTGGCGCACATGCTGTCCGCCGAACACGGCAAGGTGATCGCCGACTCAAAGGGTGATATCCAGCGCGGGCTTGAAGTGGTCGAATTCTGCTGCGGCCTGCCGCACGTCATGAAGGGCGAATACACCAATGGCGCTGGCCCAGGCATCGACGTCTATTCGATGCGCCAGCCCATCGGCATTGGCGCCGGTATTACCCCGTTCAACTTCCCCGCGATGATCCCGCTGTGGATGGGTGCTGTTGCAACCAGTGTCGGCAATGCCTTCATCCTGAAGCCGAGCGAGCGCGACCCAACTGTGCCCGTGCGCCTTGCCGAACTCTTCCTTGAAGCCGGCATGCCCGAAGGCATCTTCCAGGTGGTGCATGGCGATAAGGAGATGGTCGACCTGATCCTCGATCATCCGGACATCGGCGCGGTCAGCTTTGTCGGTTCCTCCGACATCGCCCAATATGTCTATTCGCGCGGCGTCGCTGCCGGAAAGCGCATCCAGGCGATGGGTGGCGCCAAGAACCACGGCATCGTGATGCCGGACGCTGATCTTGACCAAGTGGTCGGTGATCTGTGCGGCGCGGCCTTCGGCTCAGCCGGTGAACGCTGCATGGCGCTTCCGGTTGTGGTGCCGGTGGGCGAGGACACAGCGGAGCGCCTCAAGGCCAAGCTGATCCCAGCCATTGAAGCTCTTAAGGTCGGCATCTCGACAGATCCCGACGCGCAATACGGCCCCGTCGTCACGGCGATGCACAAGGCCAATATCGAACGCTGGATTGAGACCGCAGTCAACGAAGGCAGCGAGCTTGTCATCGACGGGCGCGGATTCACCTTGCAGGGGCATGAAGACGGCTATTTCGTCGGCCCGACGCTGCTTGACCATGTGACCACGGACATGACCAGCTATCACAATGAAATCTTCGGCCCGGTCCTCCAGATCGTCCGCGCCAAGGATTTTGAAGAGGCGCTGAGCCTGCCGAGCAAGCATCAGTACGGTAACGGCGTCGCCATCTTCACCCGCAACGGCCACGCCGCGCGTGAATTCGCCGCGCGCGTCAATGTCGGCATGGTCGGCATCAACGTGCCAATCCCTGTCCCTGTCGCCTATCACAGCTTTGGCGGATGGAAGCGTTCCGGCTTTGGGGACACCGATCAGTACGGCATGGACGGCATTGCCTTTTGGACCAAGAAGAAGAAGATTACGGCCCGCTGGCCCGATGGCTCAGTGGATGGCGGAAACGCCTTCATCATTCCGACGATGGGGTGATGATGTGATCTGTAACGCCCCGTTCGCCCGTATGGTGGGCGGGGCCTGTAATGGGGGAGTAAGCGATGAAGAAGGTGATGTTGATTTTGGCTGCCGGTGCACTGCCGTTTCAGGCAATTGCGCAAACTGCTCCGCAGGATGAGGATACACCTGAGGAAATCGCAAAGGACGCATCCCGCGACCTCAAAGACAATCGTTTTTACAACAAGCCCGGCGCCGCGCGTGCCGATTATGATCGCGACTGGCAGGAATGCCGCCTGATTGCGCGCGGATCGCGGACGCCAGCGGGCACGGTGACCTTTTACAACCCTTCGCTTTACAACCCGGCCATCTCGCCAATGGCAGGAGCCATCGGCGGCGGCATTGGTGCTGCAATCGGTGCGGCCATCATTGAAGGCCAGCAACGCCGTGCCAACCGGCGGTCTTGCCTGATGATCCGCGGCTGGCGACTTGTTGAACTGCCTGCGGACGAAACTGCGCGCGTCGCAGCCTTGGCCGACGCCGATAAGGACGCCTACTTCAACCGCATCGTCGGCGCATCCGACGTTACAGGCGACATCACGTCGGTCACATCCTTTGACCGCAAGATCGAAATGCCCGTGCCTGCGGCAGGGCCAGCTCAGTTTTTTGCCGGGAAGAAAATCGACCCCAAGGCACCCATCACCATCGGCGACGATGAGGCGGCCGTCGTGGTCGCCTTCCGCCGCTCCGCTGAAAGTGGAAACCAGCACGGCATTATGAGCTTCAAGCGCTTTGATGCAGACAAGGGAGACCTCGTCTTCCAGCCGCGTGACTGGAAGAAGAAGGGCGACAAGACGGTCTATTCCACCGATGTGACCTCGGCTGACAAAACATCGCCCTACGAACTGCACATCGTCCGTCTGACGCCCGGCAGCTATGTCATCGACTTTGACGGGCTTGGGAAGATGAACCTTGGCACGACATATTGCTTCGGCGCACCTATGTTTTCGGTGAAGGCGGGGGAAATCGCCTATCTGACCGACATACTGCCCGTGAATATGAAGAAGCCGGACGGAAAGCGCGTGATCGAAATGGGTCTGGTTCGGGATGCCGCTGCCGCGCGCGCTGGACTGGCGACTTTCCAGCCCGCTCTGGCGGAGCGATTGAGCGAAGCTCCGATCAAAAACCGTGCGACCTATAGCTGTTTTGGAACCAGCATGACGCGCAGCGATTATCCCGGTATCACAGATGTTTGGACGGCTGCCCCGGCCAAAGCCGAAGGTGATGCGACCAACGCCGCTGCACCTGCGGCAGCAAAGGACGAGCCGACACCCGCACCTGCGCCGGCCACTCAGTAAGGACAATGGACGGACCCGATGACCAGTCAATTTGACCTCACCGAAGACCAGATCGCCATTCAGGATATGGCGCGCCGGTTCACGGCAGAGCGCATCACGCCTTTTGCAGCGCAATGGGATGAGGATCATCACTACCCCGTCGACGTCTGGAAGGCGGCGGGGGAGCTGGGCTTCGGGTCCATCTATGTGTCCGAAGCGTCGGGCGGCATTGGTCTGGGTCGCCTGGAAGCAGCGCTGATCATGGAGGCGATGGCCTATGGCTGCCCCGCGACAAGCTCCTTCATCTCCATCCACAATATGGCCGCGTGGATGATCGACACGTTCGGCAGTGATGATCTCAAATCCCGTTACCTGCCCGCACTTGTCAGCATGGATAAGATCGCCAGCTATTGCCTGACGGAGCCTGGTTCCGGATCAGATGCCGCAGCGCTCAAGACGACAGCACGGCTGGATGGTGACCATTATGTGCTGAACGGCACCAAGCAGTTCATCTCAGGCGCGGGCTATAACGATATCTACGTCGTCATGGTGCGGACGAATGACAATGGCGCAAAGGGCATCACCTGCCTCGTGGTTGAAAAGGACACGCCCGGTCTGTCCTTTGGCGCACCGGAGAAGAAACTCGGCTGGAACGCGTCGCCCACAGCACAGGTCATCTTTGAGGATTGCCGCGTGCCGGTTGCTAACCGTGTGGGGGCAGAAGGCGATGGCTTCCGCTTTGCCATGGCGGGGCTAGACGGTGGCCGCCTCAACATCGGCGCCTGCTCACTGGGCGGCGCGCAGCGCTGTCTCGATGAGGCGATCAAATACACCAAGGAACGCCAGCAGTTCGGGCAAGCCGTTGCCGAGTTCCAGAACACGCAATTCACGCTTGCCGATATGGCGACGGACCTCGAAGCGGCGCGCGCGCTCCTTTATCTCGCCGCCGCTAAGGTGAACGCCAATGCGCCGGACAAGACCCGCTTTTCCGCAATGGCCAAGCGCCTTTCTACAGACAGCGGCAGCGAGATCGTCAACAAGGCGCTCCAGCTCTTCGGCGGCTATGGCTATCTCAAAGACTATCCCATTGAACGCTTCTGGCGCGACCTGCGCGTCCATTCGATCCTAGAAGGGACCAATCAAGTCATGCGCATGATCATCGGGCGGGAGCTGACACGCCAGTGACTGACGTTCTCACGCGCATCGACGGCAAAGTTGGTTTCCTGAGCCTGAACCGTCCGTCCGCTATCCATGCGCTGACGCTGGACATGGTGCATATCATGACGGCGGCGCTGCTCGACTGGCGGGACAATCCGGCGGTCGAGGCAGTGATCGTCGACCATTCCGAAGGCAGGGGTTTCTGCTCCGGTGGCGATATTGCGTTCCTGCGGAACTCCGCGCTCAACGATGGCGGTGTCTCTGGCCGCAAATTCTTCCACGACGAGTATCAGCTCAACAACCTGCTGTTCACTTATCCCAAGCCGGTGATCGCCTTCATGGATGGCATCACAATGGGCGGCGGCGTCGGGATGAGCCAGCCTGCCACCTTCCGTGTGGCGACCGAGAACACGCGCTTCGCCATGCCGGAAACGGGCATTGGGCTGTTCCCCGACGTGGGCGGCGGTTGGTATCTCTCGCGCCTGCCCGGCCGCACGGGCGCGTTCCTCGCGCTGACCGGCGCACGGCTGGATGGAGCAGAATGTTTCGAAGTTGGTCTGGCCACCCACTATCTGCCGGCGGCCACACTCGCCCAAGCCAAAGCGGAGATCGCCGCGGACCCAGCGCGCGCGGATGCGATCTTAGCCTATTATGCCGATGCGCCGCCGCCAGCGCGGATCGCCGCGAACCTTGACCAGATCGACCGGCTCTTCGCTTCCGACCGCTATGAGGACATCCTCGCCGCGCTTGAGGCTGAAGGCTCGGACTGGTCCGCCAAGGAATTGGCGACGCTCCGCACGAAAAGCCCGCAGACCTGCAAGGTCGCGCTGCGCCAACTCCAGGACAGCCTGTCCTGCGTGGATTTCGCCGCGAATATGGTGATGGAATATCGCATCGCCTCCCGCGTACTCACACTGCCTGACTTTGCGGAAGGTGTCCGTGCCGTCATTGTCGATAAGGACAACGCGCCCAAATGGGCCCCCGCGACGCCGGAAGGTGTCACTGACGATCTGATTGAGGGCATCTTTGCCCCGCTACCATCAAATGAAGAATGGAAACCCCTATGACGTATGAGACCATCCTTGTTGAACAGCGGGACGCTGTCACCCTGATCACGCTCAATCGTCCGCAGGCGTTGAACGCATTGAATGCGCAGGTGCTGGAAGAACTGATCACCGCCTTTGCCGCGTTTGAGGCGGATCCGTCGCAACGCTGTGCCGTCCTCACAGGTTCGGGCGAAAAGGCCTTTGCAGCGGGTGCCGACATCAAGGAAATGTCAGATAAGCCAGCAGCAGACTTTTATGCGCAGGATTTCTTCGCGCGCTGGACGAGCCATGTTGTGAAGACCACACGCAAGCCCTGGATCGCGGCCGTCAACGGCTTTGCACTGGGCGGCGGGTGTGAGCTCGCCATGATGGCGGATTTCATCATCGCGGCAGACACGGCGCGCTTCGGCCAGCCAGAAATCAAGCTGGGCGTTGGCCCCGGCATGGGCGGCAGCCAGCGTTTGACGCGCGCCATCGGCAAAGCAAAGTCCATGGACATGTGCCTCACCGGCCGCATGATGGGCGCGGAAGAAGCCGAACGCTCCGGTCTTGTCGCCCGCGTTGTGCCGCTGGCCTCGCTCGTTGAAGAAGCCGTTAAGACCGCGACTGAGATCGCCGCCATGCCGCCGCTCGCGACCATCGCGAACAAGGAAATGGTCAACGCTGCGTTTGAAACGACGCTCGATCAGGGCCTGTTGATGGAGCGCCGCATTTTCCAAGTGCTCACCGCAACCGAGGATAAGGCCGAAGGCATGGCCGCGTTTATAGAAAAGCGCCCCGGCGTGTGGAAGGGCAAGTAACATGAAAATCGCCTTCATCGGCCTTGGCAATATGGGCGGCGGCATGGCCGCGAACCTTGTGAAGGCGCGCCATGATGTCCAAGCCTTTGACCTTTCGGCAGAGGCTCTCGCCCGTGCTAAGGATCAGGGCTGCACACCATGCACCACCGTGCGGGAAGCGGTGCAGGGTGTCGACGCGGTCGTGTCGATGCTGCCCAACGGCAAGATCGTCCAGAAGGTCTATGAAGAGGATGTCATCGGTCACGCGCCGCGCGCCGCCACGCTCATCGACTGCTCGACCATCGACGTAGACACCGCCCGCAACGTCATGAAGAGCGCCGCCAAATATGGCAGCTATGAAATGGTCGATGCGCCGGTCTCAGGCGGGATTGCGGCGGCCAACGCAGGCACGCTGACCTTCATGGTCGGCGGCACGCCAAGTGCCTTCATGCATGCGGAAACCATCTTGAAGCATATGGGCAAAGCCGTGATCCACGCGGGCGGGTCCGGTGCTGGCCAAGCCGCCAAGATCTGCAACAACATGATCCTCGGCGCGACGATGGTTGCGACGTGCGAGGCCTTTGTGATGGCGAAGAAGCTGGGGCTCGATCCGCAGACCTTCTATGACATCTCATCCAAGGCGTCCGGCCAGAGCTGGTCTATGACGAGCTATTGCCCCCTGCCCGGCGTCGGCCCGCAAAGCCCTGCCGACAATGACTATCAGGGCGGCTTTGCGACCAATTTGATGTTGAAGGACCTGCTGCTCGCCATGGAGGCTGCCGATCAGGCGAATGCCGCTGTGCCAATGGGTGCGCGCGCCGCAGAACTCTATCAGGAGTTTGCGAACCTCGGCCAAGGCAATGTCGACTTTTCCGGCATCATCCGGATGCTCGAAGCGTCGGGCGAAGCCTAAAGCCCAGCCTCAATCGCGATGCGGATGGCCTCGGCCCCGCTGCGCACCTCAAGCGCCTTCAGCAACGCTGCGCGGTGCATCTTCACGGTCCGTTCGGTCAACGAGAGATCATAGGCGATCTGCTTATTGAGGCGGCCTGCCGACAGCGCTGTCAAAATCTGCAATTGGCGGCGCGTCAGCTTTTCAACCTTTAGGCGCGCCGCATCGTGACGGCTGGCGCCGGTATCGTCGATCGCGACCTGAGAGCCGAGATAATATTCCAGCTCTCCATCTTCATCAAAGAGCGGCGCGATCATCACGGCATTGCGGAACGGAGTGCCGTCTTTGCGATAGTTGATAAGCTCCACCATCGCCGCGCGGCCTGCCGCTACCGCTTCGCGCAGCATCGCTGTTTGTTCCGGTTCTGTGCGATCCCCGCGCAAGAACCGGCAGTTGCGGCCAATGATTTCATGGCGCTGATATCCGGTCAGCCGACAGAAGGCGTCGTTGCACGCGATAATCGGATTGTCCGATTTTCGGGGGTCGCTCACCACGGCCGCGACAAGGGATTTTGCGATCAACAAATCTGGCAACGTCGTCATGCCACTAAGGTTCTCTTATACTTCACGTAAGTGCATATCGCAGACTCCAAGGCACAAGCCTAGAGCGAATTTGCCGGTCGCCACCCCCTCCCTCTCTCACCCTGGCGATCGGCAACGCCTCCCTCCTGCTCCCCGTTAATACCGCACTTCACGTAAGTGCATATCGCGGACAGTAAGGCAGCAACCTAAGACAACGTTGCCGGTCGTCATCCCCCTCCCTCTCTGACGACCGGCGACGCCCAATGGAAAGGCCTCCTACCATGAACTTCATGCTCAACGACATCGTGGCCGAAGACGAAGATGACGGCCGCGTTCGCGTTCCCGCTGATGTTGAGGAAGCCGTCCGCACGCTGCTGCGTTGGGCGGGCGATGATCCCCTTCGCGAAGGCCTGCTCGACACGCCAAAGCGCGTGGGTCGAGCCTGGCGCGAATATTGTGCCGGGTATGATGAAGACCCCGCCGTCCATCTGCAGCGCACCTTTCAGGAAGTCGCCGGATATGACGAAGTCGTTCTGCTGCGCGACATCCCGTTCCATTCGCATTGCGAGCATCACCTCGCGCCGATCATCGGCACGGCGTCCATCGCCTATTTGCCGACTGACCGGGTGGTTGGGATTTCCAAGCTCGCCCGCGTTCTGAACGGCTATTCGCGTCGGCTCCAAATTCAAGAGCGCCTGACGGCTGAAATCGCTCAGTGCATCTGGGAACATCTGAAGCCGCAGGGCGTCGCTGTTGTCATTACGGCCACCCATGGCTGCATGACCGGTCGCGGTGTTCGCACGCACGGCGTGGACATGGTGACGAGCAAGGTTCTTGGCTGCTTCCGCGACGACCCTGCCAGCCGCAAAGAAGTTCTGTCCTTGATGGGGCTCAAATAGGCGCCATGACTGTCATGCGGGTTGCCATCATTGGGGCGGGTGTCGCCGGTCTTGCTTGTGCGGAACGGCTGGAATCCCTTGGGGCCACCACACAGTTATTTGACAAGGGGAAGCGTCCGGGCGGTCGCCTTTCCACACTCGTTTTCGACGATTTCGCTTGGGACTTCGGCGCCCAATATTTCACGGTCCGCGATCCGCGTTTTGCCAACCGCGTGTCAAAGTGGGAAGCCGCAGGCCATGTCGCACGTTGGACGGATGGTCCGGACGGCGCCTGGACCGGCACGCCGACCATGGCGACGTTCCTCGCCGCCGACTGCGCAGACCGCGATGTGCGCTTTGGGGCGCTCATTCGGGCTGTCGATGCCGTCGACGGCCATTGGCATCTGTCTGGGCCGGAACTGGAAGAAGGCCCGTTCGACGCTGTGGTGATCGCTGTTCCTGCAGAACAGGCCGCAACACTCATCGGATTGCATGACCTTAGCATGGCGCGCGAAGCCGCAATGATCCGGTCCGCACCATGCTGGACAGTGATGGTGGCCTTCCCCGAAGCACTCTCCTCCGCCCCCGACGTGCTGCGGTCCGCCGGAGCGATCAGTTGGGCAGCACGCAATGGCAGCAAGCCGGGGCGGCCCGAAGCTGAATGCTGGGTTATTCAGGCCGGCGGTGATTGGTCTGCGCGCAATTTAGAGCGGGATCAGGACAGCGTTGCGCAAGATCTGCTTGCACATCTCGCTGACCTTATCGGCAGCCCGCTTCCGGAACCAACATTCCTGAAGGCCCACCGCTGGCGCTTTGCGATGCCGCAGGGCGGTCCCGGCGCACCGCTCTGGAATGCTGACCTGAAGCTAGGCGCTTGCGGTGATTGGTGCATGGCGGCGCGCGTCGAAGACGCGTGGATTTCCGGCTATGAACTGGCGGACGCAGTCGCGGCCTCATTCGGAGCCGCTGTAACACCTGCGCGGACCGCCGAAGTCGCCTGACGCGGCCTTATGCCCAAGATGCGCCAAAAGGCGGATTTGCCGAGCAAGACCTGCCTCACCTGCAATCGCCCCTTCACTTGGCGCCGGAAATGGGCGCGCGATTGGGACAATGTGAAATATTGTTCCGACCGCTGCCGATCAGCTTAGCCCGTCCAGAAACGCACCTGCCTCCCGCCTGAGCGTCTCCTGCTTTGTCAAATCAAACTTATCCCACGTCCGCACCATCTGCGCCATGCGGGGGTTGCGGGCCAGCCGGTCCTTATGTCGGGCGACAAAGTCCCAGAATAACAGGTTGAACGGGCACGCGTCAGGCCCCTCCTTCGCCTTCACCGAATAGCGGCAGGATCCGCAATAATCGCTCATCCGGTCAATATAGGCACCGCTCGCCACATAGGGCTTACTGGCGAGCAGGCCACCATCGGCAAACTGGCTCATGCCGATCGTGTTGGGCAGTTCCACCCATTCATAGGCGTCTGCATAGACCGCCAGATACCATTCATGCAGCGCGTGCGGGTCCACACCTGCCAGCAGCGCGAAGTTGCCGGTGACCATCAACCGCTGGATGTGATGGGCGTAAGCCTCTTCCTTGGTCTGCGTGACGCAGGCGCGCACGCATGCCATGTCGGTCTCGGCTGACCAGTAAAAGGATGGCAGGGGCCGGTGCGCCTCCAGCGCGTTGGCCTGCGCATAATCAGGCATCTTCCACCAATAGATGGCCCGCACATATTCCCGCCAGCCGATGATCTGCCGGATGAAGCCTTCCGCACTGTTGAGCGGCACGCGACCGGACTGCCATTCCGCTTCCACCGCGCGGCACATCGTCAACGGATCGAGCAGCCCCACGTTGAGATAGGGCGAAACGACCGCGTGGTAGAGGAACTTTTCCGACGTGAGCATCGCGTCCTGATAAGTGCCGAACTGCGGCAGCGCATGGCGCAGGAAATGCGCAAAGGCAGCTTCAGCCTCTGCCCGCGTCGTCGCGAACCAGAAGGGCTCCAGATCGCCGAAATGATCGGGGAAGCGCGCGGCGACCAGTTCGAGCACCTCTTGTGTGATGGCGTCCGGCGCAAAGCGCAGCGGCGACGGCATCAGAAGATCAGGCGATGCCTTCGCCCGGTTTTCCGCATCAAGATTCCATTTGCCGCCCGCCGGATCGTCCCCGTCCATCAACAGCCCGGTCTTGCGGCGCATCAGACGGTAGAAATGCTCCATGCGCAGCATCGTGCGGCCTTCGGCCCATTCGGTGAACCGTTCCCTGTCGGCCAGAAACCGATCATCGTCCCGCAGCGTGATGTTGGGCCAGCCCCGCATCGCCTCCAGCAGACGCCACTCGCCCGGCTCTGTCGCGACGACATGATCGAGGCCGTGCCGCTGCTTGGCCCGTGCCACCTCGCCTGTCAGCGCGCCTGTGTTGGCGGGGTCATCGAGTTTTACGTAATCAACCGTCCAACCAGCCGCGCGCAGCTCTTCGGCGAAATGGCGCATGGCGGAGAAAACAAAGGCGATCTTCTTCTTGTGGTGCGGCACATAAGACGCCTCCTCCATCACCTCGGCCATAAGGACGACGTCGCGCGCTTGGTCCCCCTGCTTCAGCGAGGAGATAGTAAGGCTCAGCTGGTCGCCGAGGATGAGGATGAGGCTGCGGGACATACAGCCTGCTAACGGTCAGTCCGCAGCGATGCAGCCTGTCTTAGGGGGCATTATGCGGCCGACAGCGTCGCCAAATAGGCCAGCACATCGGCCTCGCTGACAACATCGGCATATTTGGCGTTCATGTCGAACAAATTGGCCTCATGCGGTGCCGCGTGGCGATCACCACAGGCATCGGCGATGACGGAGGTGGTGAAGCCATGGCTCATCGCATCAACGCACGATGCGCGCACACATCCGCTCGTCGTAAGACCGGTGAGCAGCACCGAATCCACGCCCATCGCCGTCAGCGTCGACGCAAGCGACGTGCCGAAAAAGGCGCTCGGATATTGCTTCATGACGATCAGCTCATCATCCTGCGGCTCAAGCCCGTCAGCAAAACGCGCATAGGGGCTGCCTTCCACGAAATGCCGCAAGGGTGCCGCCTTCTCAAAAAAGCGCCCGCCATCCACGCCGCCGGGACGATAGGTGACGCCCGTTAGCACAACCGGCACACCCGCCGCGCGGGCCGCGCTCCGCACCCGCAACGCGCTCGCAAAGGCGTCGGTCACTTCCGCATAAATCTCACATTCCGGGGCAAAATAAGCGTGACAAAAGTCGATCAACAACAAGGCAGGCTTCCGGCCGAAGCCAACGCGGGTGTTATAGGCCCGCTCATAATTGGCGCGCAGATCATCGCTCATGCCATCTTCCTTTGTGCGACCCGAAATCGTTATTCGCCAAGAGCATGGTCGCACAGGGTTTGGCAAGGTGGTCTCAAGCATTTGGGGCATTTCAAAGGGGGAGACGCCCCCCAAAATCCTGACTATACCTTCCAGAGAAGAGCACTGCGAGTCGGTGCCGGGGAGTGGATGGACGTGATTGACGATACTGATTTCAGCGAAAAAAATGTACTCGTCGTGGGTGGGTCCAGCGGGATCGGCAACGGCATCGCCCATGGCTTTCGCGAACGCGGTGCACACGTCCATGTCTGGGGAACGCGAGCCAACGCCACAGACTATGACCCAACGGACGGATCGGACCTGACCGGCCTCGGCTATAGCTGCGTCAATGCAGGGGACCCTGACGCCATCGACGCGGCCGCCCTGCCCTTTGCTGCGCTCGACGTGCTTGTCCTCTGCCAAGGCACGGTCGTCTACAAGCGCGGCGAATTTGAGCGGGCGGGCTGGGACCATGTGATGGCGGTCAACCTCGACAGCCTCATGCACATCTCCCGCAAGTTCAAACCGCAGCTGCTTGAAACACAGGGCAGCGTCATCATCGTCAGCTCGATCTCCGGCCTTAAAGCCAATATCGGCAACCCCGCCTATGCCGCATCGAAAGCAGGCGCGATCAGCCTGACAAAGACGCTTGGCCAAGCTTGGGGACCTGAAGGCATTCGTGTGAACGGCCTCGCCCCGGGCTTGGTCGATACCAAGCTCACCAAAGTGACGACGCAAAGTCCCGAACGGCTGGCAGGGGCCATCGCAGCCATTCCGCAACGCCGGATGGGCCGACCTGCCGACATGGCGGGCGCCGCCATCTTCCTCGCTTCCCCGCTGGCCGCCTATGTCACTGGCCATACATTGATCGTGGATGGCGGCCTTTCGCTTTGATCGGCTCTCAAAGAGGAATGCTTCGCGGGCACCTCCGGTTCTGCTAAGGCAGGGCCGAACAAGGCAAGAGGGTGAATGATGGCAGGCCGGTTTTTTGAAGAGTGGACTGTGGGCGACCGGATGGAGCATGAAATCCGCCGGACGGTGACGGAGACAGACAATCTCCTCTTCTCCACCATGACGCACAACCCGCAGCCGCTGCATCTTGATGCGGAATTCGCACGTGAGAGTGAGTTCGGGCAGATCCTCGTCAACGGCACCTTCACCTTCGCTTTGATGGTGGGCCTTTCGGTCGGGGATACGACGCTCGGCACGCTCGTCGCCAATCTGGGCTATGACAAGCTGGTCATGCCCAAGCCCGTCTTTATCGGCGATACGATGCGCGCGACGAGCGAAGTGGCGGAGCTGAAAGAGTCGAAGAGCCGCCCCAATGCGGGGATTGTGACCTTTGCGCATGAACTGATCAACCAGCGCGGCGAGGTCGTCTGCAGTTGCCTGCGCACGGCTTTAGTGAAGCGGCGCGGCTAAAAGTCGCTTGACCCTGCGGCCCGAAGATTCAATCCGGCCCGACAGATTTTAAGGATTCGGGATATGACACAGGCAGATGTGGTGATTGTGGGCGCCGGGCATGGCGGAGCACAGGTGGCGCTTGCGCTGCGCACCAACGGCTTTGAAGGCTCGATCCTGATGATCGGCCGCGAAAACGAGCCGCCCTATGAGCGCCCGCCGCTCTCCAAGGAATATCTCGCCCGCGACAAGGAATTTGACCGGCTTTACATCCGCCCGCCGCAGTTCTGGGTGGACAAGAATGTCACGCTGAAGCTCGGCACCGAAGTGACGTCCGTCGACGCTGCCGCGCATCAGGTCACCCTCGGCGATGGGTCAACCGTGACCTATGGCAAGCTCATCTGGGCCGCGGGCGGTGATCCGCGCAAGTTGAGCTGTGCAGGCGCTGATCTGGGCGGCGTCCATGCCGTCCGCACCCGCGAAGATGTTGACCGGCTTATGGGCGAGCTTGATGCAGGCGCCAAGCAGGTCGTCGTCATCGGCGGCGGCTATATCGGGCTGGAGGCAGCCGCCGTGCTGACCAAGCTCGGCTGCGCGGTCACGCTCTTGGAAGCACTTCCCCGTATCCTCGCGCGGGTCGCGGGCCCCGATATCTCGGCCTTTTACGAGGCGGACCACCGCGCGCATGGCGTCGATCTGCGCACCAATGTGGCGGTCGATTGTCTGGTGGGCGATGGCGGCAAGGTCTCGGGCGTGAAGCTGGCCGACGGCAGCGTGATCCCGGCCGAGATCGTCATTGTCGGCATCGGCATCATCCCCTCCGTCGCGCCCTTGCTGGCGGCGGGCGCGGAAGGCGCCAACGGCGTCAATGTCGACGACCATTGCCGCACGTCGCTGCCCGACGTCTATGCCATCGGCGACTGCGCGGCCTTTGCCTGCGCTTATGCCGAAGGTGCCGTGATGCGCGTGGAATCGGTGCAGAATGCCAATGACATGGGCACGTGCGTGGCCAAAGCCATCTGTGGCGATCCGCAGCCCTACCACGCCTTCCCCTGGTTCTGGTCGAACCAGTATGACCTCAAGCTCCAGACCGCCGGGCTGTCGGTCGGGTATGACCAGACCGTGCTGCGCGGTGATCCGGCCACGCGCGCCTTCTCGGTGCTCTATCTGAAAGACGGCCGCCTGATCGCGCTCGACTGCGTCAATGTCATCAAGGACTATGTGCAGGGCCGCAAACTGGTCGAAGCCGGCGCGGTGATTGATCCGGCGAAGCTCGCCGACACGTCGGTGCCGCTCAAGGAATTGATGGCCTAAGCCGCCGCCTGTTCAATCCGCGCCAGTAGCGCTTCGACCTGCACCTGCGCGCCCGGAGTCGCGTTAAGCTCCGCTACCACGCCGTCAAAGGGTGCTGTGAGCGTGTGCTCCATCTTCATGGCTTCTAGCGTCAGCAGCTTCTGACCCTTGGTGACGGCCTCCCCTGCGGACACCATCACGGCGATGACCTTGCCGGGCATGGGCGAGAGGATATCGCCATCCGCGATGCTCCCGCCATGGCTGCCGTCAAAGCGATAAGGCGCGAGCACCCAGACAGCCCCGCCTTCGGCCACCAGCATCGACGGCGCGGGAGACGCTTCACCGGGACCATGCAGGGCCACTTCCACCCGCTCCCCATCGAGCAGAAACGGGGCGGTGCGCTTGTCCGTCGCATTGAGGCGGAAGCCTGAATGCGATGATTTGGGCACCATCGCCATGGCCGCGCGCGTGAGGGCATGGGCGGACGGCTTGGGCTCGACCGCCATCGCCGCGCCATCGCGTTCGATCAACCCGGTGTCGACCTCACCCGCCGCAAAGTCGGGATGGGCAAGCGCGTTGATGAGGAAGGCAGCGTTGGTCTTCACCGGCCAGATCGCGCATTCCTGCAGCATTTCGGACAGCAATTCCCGTGCCTCGTCCCGCGTCTCGCCGGGGGCGATCAGCTTGGCGATCATCGGATCGTAAAAGGGCGAGACCTCCGCGCCTTCGGTGACGCCGGTATCGACGCGCCCGCCCAGACCTTCGCCCGGCTGGAACAGATCAAGCCGCCCGATCGAGGGCAGGAAGCCCTTGGCAGGATCTTCGGCATAGAGCCGTGCTTCCATCGCCCATCCATTGATGGACAGCTCGTCTTGCGACATCGGCAGCGGCTCGCCCGCAGCGATGCGGAGTTGCCATTCGACCAGATCAACGCCGGTAATCTCTTCCGTCACCGGATGTTCGACCTGCAGCCGCGTGTTCATTTCCATGAACCAGATGCGGTCGGCGCGCAGGCCTTCGGAGGCATCGGCGATGAACTCGATGGTCCCGGCACCAACATAGTCCACGGCTTTGGCCGCACGGACGGCGGCGGCGCAGAGTTGTTCGCGGGTCTCTTCGTCCATGCCGGGGGCAGGCGCTTCCTCAATCACCTTCTGGTGGCGGCGCTGGAGCGAGCAATCGCGCTCGAACAGATGGACGATGTTGCCGTGGCTGTCGCCGAACACCTGCACCTCGATATGCCGCGGGCGCTGAATATATTTCTCGATGAGGACGTGTGCGTTGCCGAAGGACGACGCGGCCTCACGCTGGCAAGAGGCCAGCGCGTCGGCAAAGTCCGCCGCAGCATCAACCTTACGCATCCCCTTGCCGCCGCCGCCCGCAACCGCCTTGATGAGGACGGGGTAGCCGATCTTATCGGCCTCAGCTGCAAGGAAGGCAGGCTCTTGGTTCGCACCCATGTAACCGGGTGTGACGGGCACGCCCGCTGCAGCCATCAGCGTCTTGGCGGCATCCTTCAGGCCCATAGCGGTGATGCTGGCAGGTTTCGGCCCGACCCAGATCAGGCCCGCATCAATGACCGCCTGCGCGAACGCGGCATTCTCGGACAGGAACCCATATCCCGGATGGATCGCGTCTGCGCCCGAAGCCTTGGCAGCGGCGATAATCTTCTCGCCCACCAGATAGCTTTCACGCGCGGGCGACGGCCCAATATGCACCGCCTGATCCGCCTCGCGGACATGTAGCGCGTTCCGGTCCGCATCCGAAAAGACCGCGACAGTGCGAATGCCCATCTCCCGCGCGGTGCGGATGATCCGGCAGGCAATCTCGCCGCGATTGGCGATGAGGAGGGAGGTGATCATGATTTGTCCTGCGGCCTAACTATCAAGCATGAACCGGTAACGCCCGGTCAGTTTGTGGTCGAAAAGGGCGTCCTCTTCCCGTGCTCCGGCACCGATATTGTGGATGACCAACCAATTGCCATTGCGCGCCTTTTGGTCAGACACGATGCCGATATGCGGCAAGCGTCCACCGACAAGGCTGGTGAAAATATCGCCCGGGCGCCAGCCATCATTGGCGGCAGACCGGGGCAGCACCGCGCCCTTCCGTACAAAATAGGTTTGCAGGTTCGGCACGCGCCGATGATCGATATTGCGATCCGTCCCCCGCAGGCCCCATGTTCGCGGATAGGCCGAAAATGCGCCCTTCATGTCTGCATGGACCATGGATTGCAGGTCGATGGCGAAGGCATCCCGATAAGCGCGAATGACCACATCGGTGCACACCCCTTTGCGACGTGGCACATCACCGTTGGGAAAGGAGAGGGCTGTATAGGCTGGGTCATAGTCCAGCGTGACGCCAACCTGCTTGCGGGCGGCGGCGATGAGGGCGGCGGCAGATCGTGGCGCGGCGAAGGCCTGTTGGGGAAACGCTACGGCAATTAAAAGCCCAGCGAGCACGGATCGACGGGATGTCAAAGGTTCACCCAGCATGGCGACGGCCCGATATGCACCGCCTGATCCGCCTCGCGGACATGCATCGCGCTCCGGTCCGCATCCGAAAAGACGGCGACAGTGCGAATGCCCATGTCCCGCGCGGTGCGGATGATCCGGCAGGCAATTTCGCCGCGATTGGCGATAAGGAGGGAGGTAATCATGGGTGACATTCTGGAAATCCGTGCCGCAAATGAAGGGCTTCCAAAAAGCGACCAATCTCGTTTTCAAATCCTCCGGCTGCAAAGACAATTGCCGGCAAATTCTGGTTCTCTTCCCCAATCGCCGCAACAACTTCTGCGCGCGGTCTGGGCCATGCCACCCGGACGACCTCAAGATTGGCCATTCGTTCAGGAAACATCGCCAATAGCCCTTCAATCAGGATACAGTCCTTGCAATAGAAGGTTGCGCCCGGAAATGCCGGATCCTGAAATTCGCGCTCCAAGATAAACAAACGGTCGCTCTTACTGTTCACTATGCCCCTCACATCCGGAACACGCCGAAACGTGCCCCCTCATCCATCGGCGCGTTCAACGTTGCCGCGAGTACCAGACCCAGCACGTCGCGTGTCTGCGCGGGGTCGATAATCCCGTCATCCCAAAGCCGCGCGGTCGCGTAATAGGGGTTGCCTTCGTCTTCGTATTTCTGTCGGATCGGGGCCTTGAAGGCTTCGGCTTCCTCCGGCGTCCATTTGTCGGCATCGC
>JBBATS010000032.1:0-34525 GCA_040398625.1 Chakrabartia sp.
AGACTGTGCGTCAGGTCTGCCGTGACAGAAGCGGGATGGGCGACCAGCGCGACGCGCTTTCCGGCCAGTTGCTGGCGGAGCGCCGGGTCCGCAATGAGGCGATCAATACCGAATTTCATGCGCGTCTTGCTGCCTCCAACGTCAGCGCAAAGCAATTGCTATCATGAAAGTCCGGCTTTTCCGGTGGATGAGCGAGCGCCCAGAAGGATGTCGTTTCATCTTTGGCCTTTACAACGCAGGTCAATCCGAGTGCCCAATCTTGCGCGTGCACACCCGGCGGCAGCATCGACAGATCGATCACCGCGTCCAAAACCAGACTTTCCTCCGTTGTCTCACAGTCGATGACCGGCGCACGGCCAACGTCCAATTGCCGGAAATTTTCACGATACCCTGTGAAATCAAACACCGCCCATTGCGATGAGGGGGACATGTTGAACTCATAATAGGCGCCGCCGCCTGCAGGTTTGAGGAAGCCTTCGCAGCAGGTTTCTTCCCACAATCCGACCGTGCGAACCGGCTCTTCAGGGCCCGGAATGGCGAGGTCCTTTATCCGTCCAGACAGGCGAAATTGAAGCTTCAGTTGGGGATTTTCAAAGCCCACAACCACCTCAATAAAATCAAGGACTTGGCAGGGTGTCGTCGGATGCGGAACAAGACGCGCCGTGGCGAGGATCTGAGCTGGGTCCATGCCACCAGATTGGGCGCGGACGTGGGATTTATCAAGTCCGTCCCGCCCCGTTCCCTTTCCGGCAAAGGCCTGCTAAGCGCGCGGCCATCATGAGTGCCTTTAAATCAGACCTTCTCCGCGTCCTTTCAGACCGCGGCTATATCCACCAGATCACCGATGGCGAGGCGCTGGACAAGCTGGCCACGTCGCAGATCGTCCCCGGCTATGTCGGGTTCGATGCGACCGCGCCCTCTCTGCACGTCGGCAATCTGGTGTCGATCATGCTCCTGCGCCGGCTTCAACAGGCGGGTCACAAGCCGGTCGTTCTGATGGGCGGCGGCACGACGCGGATCGGCGACCCGACGGGCAAGGACGAAGTCCGCAAGATGCTGAGTGATGATGCGATCGAGACAAACATCTCCTCGATCCGCACGGCGTTTGAGAAATTCCTCGTGTTCGGCGACGGTCCAACAGATGCGGTGATGGTCAACAACCATGATTGGCTGGGCAAGCTCGGATATATCGAAATGCTGCAGATGGTCGGCACCCACTTCACGGTGAACCGCATGCTCAGCTTTGACTCGGTCAAGCTGCGCCTTGAGCGCGAACAGCCGATGACGTTCCTCGAATTCAACTACATGATCCTTCAAGGCTATGATTTCCGTCATCTTTGTCAGAACATGGACGTGCGGCTGCAAATGGGCGGCAGCGACCAATGGGGCAACATCGTCAACGGTGTCGAGCTGTCGCGCCGCATGGACGGCGCCGAAGTGTTCGGCCTGACAACACCGCTCATCACAAAGTCCGACGGGACCAAGATGGGCAAGTCGGTGTCGGGTGCGATCTGGCTCAACGAAGCGCAACTTCCGGCCTATGATTACTGGCAGTTTTGGCGCAATTCCGACGACAGCGATGTCGGCAAGTTCCTGCGCCTGTTCACCGATTTGCCGTTGGACGAGATCGCTCGGCTGGAAGCCCTGCAAGGCGCCGAAATCAACGATGCCAAGATCGTCCTCGCCAATGAAGCGACCCGCCTGTGCCGTGGCGCGGACGCCGCGCTGGCTGCTGCCGAAACCGCGCGCCAGACCTTTGCCGAAGGCGGCACGGGCGCCGACCTGCCACGGTTTGAAGTGTCCGGCGGATCGATCGAGATCCTCGATGCGCTGGTCGGCCTTGGCTTTTGCGCCTCCCGCGGGGAAGCCAAGCGCAAGATTGCCGAAGGTGCAGTCAAGGTGGATGACGCCATCGTCCCCGCAGCCGATGCGTTTGTCACCGTTTCGGGCGACACCAAGATCAGTCTCGGCAAGAAGCGCCACGGACTTTTGGTTAACGCCGCTTAAGCTTAACCAACTGTTGCCCAGTCGCTTTAGGTCTTTCTTGCGAGGGTGAGCATCAGTGTCCGACCGGTTTCAACCGGGGCAGAAATTTCATGTCGCAAATGCAGACCACACTTGCCGCACAGATGTTTGCTGCCGAGCGACGTCGCGCGGCGCGCGCTGCCGTCTCAATCCGCACCACCGCCGGGCTGCGGGGCATGGAGCGGGTGGACGTGGAACTCGTCAACCTGTCGACCGGCGGCGTGATGATGCACGCAGCCAAGACCCTGGACGAAAACACGGCCATCATGCTCGATATGCCCGGTCTTGGCTGGGCGGGCGGACGCGTGGTCTGGTTCTTCAATGAACAGCATGGCGTGCAGTTCGACCGGCCGTTGAGCCAGCTTTATGTCGACATGCTGGAACATATGCACGCTGTCGACTGAGCGGCGGATCAGCCCGCCTTGATCAGGGCCACCGCCGCATCGCGTTCAAACAGATAAAGCGCGAGCCGCGCTGCCTCCCCCCGCACACTTGCCAGCCCGCCGTCCCGGTCGACCAGCAACCGCGCGTCATCGGTAGCCACATGGATCAGGCTGGAGACCTGTTCGGGCGAGGCGATGCGGAACGCTGCTTCGCCGGACTGACGCGTGCCGAGAATTTCCCCCGCGCCGCGGAGCTTCAGGTCTTCTTCGGCGATCCGGAACCCGTCATTGGTCTCCCGCATCAGGGCCAGCCGTGCTCGTGCCGTTTCGCTGAGCGCGCAGCCCCTCAGCAGCAAGCAGACCGACTTCTCGCTGCCCCGCCCGACGCGCCCGCGCAGCTGATGCAATTGGGCCAGACCGAAGCGTTCGGCATCCTCAATAATCATCAGCGTGGAATTGGGCACGTCGACCCCGACTTCGATTACCGTTGTCGCGACAAGAACGGCAAGTTCGTTCGCCGCAAAGCGCGCCATGACGGCGTCCTTCTCCGGCCCTTTCATCCGGCCGTGGACGAGCCCGACCTTGCCCGGAAAGCGCATCGAGATCTCTTCATAGCGCGCTTCGGCGGCAGCCCGGTCACTATCCTCATTCTCTTCAACCAGTGGACACACCCAATAAGCCTGCCCGCCGCGCCCGATATGGCGCGACAGCCCTTCGACCACCTCGTCCAGCCGATCACCCGACATGACGCGCGTGTCGATCGGCTGGCGGCCCGGGGGCATCTCGTCCAAACGGCTTACGTCCATCTCGCCATAGTTGGACAGCGTCAGCGTGCGCGGGATGGGCGTGGCCGTCATCACCAGCAGATGGGGCGGCTTTTCCGCCTTCTGGGTCAGCAACAGCCGCTGGGCGACGCCGAAGCGGTGCTGCTCATCAATCACAGCAAGGCCAAGCCGCTTATAGGCCACCGCTTCCTGAAAGATCGCGTGGGTGCCGATCAGAATGTCGATGCTGCCATCCGCCAGCCCCATCAGCGTCGATTCGCGCGCGCGGCCCTTGTCACGCCCCGTCAGGATCGCGACCGTCACCGGCAGACCGGCCAATTGGCGCGTAATCGTTTCAAAATGCTGGCGGGCGAGGATTTCGGTCGGGGCGAGCATAGCCGCTTGTGCCCCCGCCTCAACGGCGGCGAGCATGGCGTGGAGCGCAACCATCGTTTTACCGGCCCCCACATCACCCTGAAGCAGGCGGACCATCGGGATGGACTGAATGAGGTCCCCTTCAATCTCCGAAATCGTCCGCTTCTGTGCGCCTGTTAGCGAATAGGGCAGCTTCAGCATGTCCCGCAGCCGCCCATCGCCCTGCAAGGGCACGCCCCGCCTGCGCCGCGAGGACGCCCGCACCAGCATCAGTGCGAGCTGGTTGGCAAACATCTCGTCATAGGCCAGCCGCTCCCGCGCTTTAGCATCAGCGGGGTCGGCATGGATGGCGCCAATCGCCTCCCGCCAGGACGGCCAGTCGCGCTGGGCATGGAGCGAGGCGTCGATCCATTCTGGCAGAACCGGCGCGCGCTCCAACGCTTGTGCTGCCAATTGCTGCATCCGCCGGCCGGTCAAGCCATCCGACAGAGGGTAGACGGGTTCGCGTTCCGGGAGGCTGCCAGCCTCCTCCGGTTTCAGCACATAATCCGGGTGGACCATCTGCAGGTCCTGTCCATAAGCCTCCAGCTTGCCGGAAACGATCCTTGGCTCGCCCAACGGCAAGAGCTTTTTCGCCCAGCCCGGATTGCCGCCGAAATAGACGAGCGCGATCATGTCGCCATTGGGGTCCGCCGCCCATACGCGGAACGGCCCCCTGCCCCCGCTGGCGCGGTAATCCATGGGCGTCAGTTCAATAGTGATGACACGCCCGGAATCGCTCATCCGCAGGCCATCGACGCGGAGCCGGTCAACAAAGCCCGTTGGCAGGTGAAAGAGGACATCGACCAACTTATGCAGCCCCAACCGCTCAAGCGGCCGCGCAAGCTGCGGGCCGATGCCCTTAAGGGCAGTCACTTCGGTAAAGATCGGGTTGAGAAGTTCTGGTCGCATGGCTATCCCGCAACACCCTTACCCCAGCCTGCGCAAGCGTCAAAACGCCCGCCGGCCAATCGGCGTTGGAAAATGGAAGACGATACGCGGCTGAAACGACTGAAATTCCGGGCCTGGCACCGGGGCACCCGCGAAGCCGACTATATGGTCGGCGGTTTTTTTGACGCGCATGCTGCCACTTGGAATGAATCGGAAATCGTCTGGTTCGAACAGCTTATGGACGAACAAGACGTCGATATCATCGGCTGGGCCATGGGTTCCATCCCCGTTCCCGACGAATGGCAGGGCCCGATGATGGTTGCATTCCAGAAACTCGACTTCATCCGGATTCCCGAGTGATCGAACTCACCCAACTTCTCAAATCCGCAACACCGCTGACGCTGGCGGGCGCGCCAACAGGGTTCCTGCCTTGGCTGATGACGGACCTTGCCCGCGCCGCCAGCGGCCGGGCCGTGTTCATCGCATCCGATGAAATCTCGATGCGCGCGCTTGCGGATGCGGCCAACTGGTTTGCCCCAGAAGTTGAGGTGCTCACTTTCCCGTCTTGGGATTGCCTGCCCTATGACCGCGCCTCGCCCTCGCTGCGGGTCACCTCGGAACGTTTGGCGACGCTCGCCGCACTTCAGCGCAAGACAGACAAGCCGCAGCTTTTGATCACGACCGCCAACGCCGCCACCCAGCGTGTGTTGACGCCATTCCGCATCCGGCAGCTGACGGCGCACCTCGCCCCCGGCGCGCGGATCGACCGCGACAAGCTGGCCGAGCTGTTACAGGCCAATGGCTATGTCCGCACAGATACCGTTGCAGACGCAGGCGAATTTGCGGTGCGTGGCGGGCTCGTGGATCTGTTTCCGTCCGGAATGCCGCACGGGCTGCGGCTCGACTTCTTCGGCGACGAAATTGAGACGGTCCGCACCTTTGATCCGGCAGACCAGCGGACCACCGGGCGGGCGGATGAAGGCTTCACGCTCCTCCCCGCCTCCGAAGCCCTGCTCGATGAAGAGGGTATCAAGCGCTTCCGAACGCGATACCGTGACCTTTTCGGTGCGACCGCCACAGGTGATCCGCTTTATCAGGCCGTCTCCGAAGGGCGACGTCTGGCAGGCATGGACCATTGGCTGCCGCTCATTGAAGACAAGCTGACCACATTGTTCGAGCATCTGGGTGACGCGCCGCTGATTGTCCGAGAGCTTGGCGTTGATGGCGCCATTGAGGGCCGGTTTGAGGCGATTGGCGACTATTATGCCAATCGCGAAAAGGCGCAGTCGGCCGACCCCGGAAGCTATCGCCCGCTCACCCCTGATGCGCTCTATTTGACGCACAAGCAGTGGAACGCAGCGATCGTCAGCCAGTCGATCCACCTCGCCACGCCGTTCCATGAGCCGCCGTCGGACACGGTTATCGATTTCGGCATTGATGGTCCGCGCGACTTCGCGCCGGAGCGGACCAATGGCGACAATGTCTATGACGCCCTCACAGCGCACGCCACAGGGCTGGCGCACAATGAACGGGGCATGGTGCTCGCCTGCTATTCCAAGGGCTCCCGCGACCGGCTGACAGGTTTGCTGGCGGATCATGGCCTGCCCGGCGCCGTGCTGCTCGACAGCTGGCAGGAAGCGCAGGGCTTCGTCGGCGCCCCGCGCAAGCGGAAGGACGAAATCCGCGTCGCGCTTGTCGTCGTGCCGCTCGATCATGGGTTTACCGCGCCCAATATCGCCGTCCTGTCAGAACAGGACGTGCTGGGTGACCGGCTTGTCCGTCGCGCCAAGCGCAAGAAGTCCGCCGATGCCTTCATGGCGGAGCTGGCGACGCTCTCACCCGGCGATCTTGTCGTCCATACCGAACACGGCATCGGCCGCTATGAAGGGCTGACCCAGATCCCCGTGTCGCAGGCGCCGCATGATTGCGTGGCGCTATCTTATGCGGGCGGTGACAAACTCTATGTGCCTGTCGAGAACATCGACGTCCTCTCCCGCTATGGCAGCGACAGCGACGGTGTGGCGCTGGACCGTCTGGGCGGCGAGGCTTGGCAGCGCCGCAAGGCGAAGATGCGTGAACGCATCCGCGAAATTGCGGGCGAACTCATCGCCACTGCCGCGCTACGTGCCTTGCGCGCGGGCGACGTGGCCGAGCCGGATTCGCAGCATTATGCCGAATTCGTCAACCGCTTCCCCTATCAGGAAACCGATGATCAGGAGCGCGCGATTACGGAGGTGATCGAGGATCTGGCCGCGGGCAAGCCGATGGACCGGCTCGTCGTGGGAGACGTCGGATTCGGCAAAACTGAAGTCGCGCTGCGCGCCGCGTTCATCGCCGCGATGGCTGGCATGCAAGTCGCGCTCATTTGCCCGACGACACTCCTTGCCCGACAGCATTTTCAGAATTTCGTTGAACGTTTCCAAGGCTTCCCGCTCAATATCGGCCGTCTATCTCGCCTTGTCGGTTCGGTCGAAGCCAAGGCGACGCGGGAAGGTTTGGAAGACGGCACCATCGACATCGTCATCGGCACGCACGCCTTGCTTTCCAAGGGCATTGCCTTCAAGCGGCTTGGCCTCGTCATTGTGGATGAAGAGCAGCGCTTCGGCGTCGTCCATAAGGAAAAGCTAAAAGCGCTGAAGGCTGACGTCCACGTCCTGACGCTGACGGCCACGCCCATTCCACGCACGTTGCAAATGGCGATGTCGGGCCTGCGCGAGCTGTCCGTCATCCAAACGCCGCCGGTCGACCGGCTTGCCGTGCGCACCTATGTGATGCCGTGGGACAAGATCGTGATGCGCGAGGCGCTGCTGCGCGAACATTATCGCGGCGGGCAGAGCTTTTTCGTCACCCCGCGCATTGCTGACCTGCCGGACATTGAAGAGTTTCTGCGCGCCGAAGTGCCGGAGATCAAATATGTCGTCGCCCATGGCCAGATGGCGCCGGGTGACGTTGAAGAGCGGATGTCGGCCTTTTACGACAAGCGCTACGACGTGCTTGTCTCTACCACCATCATCGAAAGCGGCCTCGATATTCCGAGCGCGAACACGATGATTATCCACCGCGCGGATCGCTTCGGCCTTGCCCAGCTCTATCAGCTGCGCGGACGTGTCGGCAGGTCCAAGACGCGGGCCTATGCGTATCTGACGACCGCACCGAGCCGGTTGATGACCGACACCGCCGAAAAGCGGCTTAAGGTCTTGTCCGACCTCGACAGTCTCGGGGCAGGCTTCCAGCTGGCGAGCCATGACCTCGATATTCGTGGCGCAGGTAACCTCTTGGGCGATGAACAGTCAGGCCATATCCGCGAGGTCGGCTTTGAACTTTACCAGTCGATGCTGGAAGAGGCGATCCTCGATGCCAAGGCGGGCGGGCTTGCCAATGTCAGCGTGCGCGACCTTTCACCGCAGATTACCGTCGATGCGGCTGTCCTCATCCCCGACACCTATGTGCCCGACCTCGACCTGCGTATGGGCCTATATCGCCGCCTGAACGAGCTTGAGACGGTGCAGGACATTGAAGCCTTTGGCGCGGAAATGATCGACCGGTTCGGCAAGCTGCCGGAGCCGACCGAGAACCTGCTGACCCTCATTCAGATCAAGCTGAACGCAAAGACGGCACATATCGCCAAAATCGATGTCGGCCCGCGCGGGGCGCTGGTGGCCTTCTGGAACGACACCTTCCCGAAGGTCGACGGCCTGCTCGCTTATGTCGCCAGGCTCGGGGATACGGCCAAGCTGCGGCCTGACATGCGCCTGAGCATCACTCGCGCTTGGGCGGACCCGAAAGCGCGGCTCCATGGCATTCTGCAACTGTCACGGGGATTGGCGAAAGTGGCTGGGTAAACATTCCGTTCGTGTCGAGCGAAGTCGAGACATGTCCCTCGACTTTGCTCGGGACAAACGGCATTGGTCAATTCAGCTAAATCGCCCCTTCAGGAGAGGCTTAGCCAGCAACAATCCTGCGATAAAGCCGCCTATATGCGCAGCGATGGCGACGCTATAGCCGGACCCCGCACTGGCGATGCCAATCAGCCACTGCACGCCAACCCAGCCCGCAAGCAGCCACAGGGCGCGCATGGATTCTGCCGAGAACGGGCCCCAGCTCTTTGCCTCCGAGGTGCTGAACAGCATCGCATAAGCGCCGACGACGGCGGAAATCGCGCCGCTTGCACCGATCATCGGCTGGTCTGATCCCACAAGATATTGGAGACCTGCGGACCCATAGGCGCCGACGACATAAAGCGTAACGAGGCGGCCACTGCCAAGAACGTGCTCAACCAGCTTCCCGCAATACCAGAAGGTCAAAAGGTTCATCAAAAGATGGACGAATCCGCCATGGACCAATGTGGCGGACAAGGGCGTGAGAAAACGCGGAATGATGTCGAGCGCCGGGACGTCCATCACAAAGCGCGCAGGCACAAAGCCCGCCACAAGGGCCGCATATTCCAACGGCCAGAACAGCATCTGCAAGCCCCAGGCGACGATGGTCAGCCCGGTGATGATGCGAAGAGCGGGACCGGCGGGGCCGTCCTGCATGTTAGATGAACTCGACCTTCGCGACCTGATAATATTTGTCGCCCGAAGGAACCGTCACTTCCACTTCATCCTCAACGGTGCGGCCGATGAGCGCCCTGCCGAGGGGGGAGTTGTACGAAATGCGGCCCGCCTTCGCGTCGGCTTCGACTTGCCCCACGATCTGGTAGCGAATTTCCTTGTCATCCTCATCCATCAAGGTGACTGTCGCGCCGAACATTACGCGGTTGCCGGACAGGGTTTTAGGATCAATGATCTGGGCGCGGGCCAGCTGGTCTTCGATATGGGCGATGGTCGCCTCAACCTGTCCCTGCCGCTCCTTTGCCGCGTGATATTCCGCGTTTTCAGAGAGATCGCCGTGCGCACGCGCCTCTTCAATAGCGTCCACGATGAGAGGACGCTCCAATTTCAGGCGCTGCAGCTCATCACCAAGCTTGCGGTAGCCCTCGTCGAGCATCGGGACTTTTTCATGCGAAGCCATGTGGCTAACCTTCTCGTATCAGCGTCAAAACTTTTCCCCGGCGGCCCCTGTTACGGTGGCCACCCGCACTTCTTAATCTGAAGGGGAGTTAACGTGCGTTGCCTGAATGATAGGCCTGCAATGGCCTAACTTCAAGCTTTCGGTCACGTAACGCCGCAATCGCCTGTGCAGTGGCGACCGAAGCGGCCGCTGTGGTGAAGTATGGCACCTTGCCCATCAACGCAGAACGGCGGATATCTTCGGAGTCTTTCAGACTCTGCCACCCTTCGGTCGTGTTGAAGATCAGGTCGATTTCACCGTCCTTAATCTTGTCGACAATGTGCGGGCGGCCCTGCGCGACCTTGTTGACGCGTTCAACCTCGATGCCGTTCGCAACCAGATAGTCCGCCGTGCCGCCTGTCGCACACACGATAAAGCCAAGGTCTTGAACCTGCTTCACGGCGGGCAGGATGATCGGCTTGTCGGTGTCCTTTACCGAGACGAACAGCTTGCCTCCATCCGGCAGACGGACGCCCGCACCAAGCTGCGCCTTGGCAAAGGCAATGGCAAAATCCTGATCAATTCCCATGACTTCGCCGGTGGACTTCATTTCCGGTGAGAGGACAGGATCAACCCCGGGGAAGCGCGCGAACGGGAAGACAGCTTCCTTGACCGCGATATAATCAATGTCGAGATTGATCGGCGGAAGATCCTTCAGCATCTCCCCTGCCATCACGCGTGCGGCGATCTTGGCAATAGGCGCACCGATGGCCTTGGCAACGAACGGCACGGTGCGGCTGGCGCGCGGATTGACTTCGATGAGGTAGACATCCCCATCCTTCACCGCGAACTGGACGTTCATGAGGCCGCGCACGTGGAGCGCACGGGCCAGCGCATCCGCCTGACGGCGGATTTCCTCGATAATGTCCTTGGGCAGGCTGTAAGGCGGCAAGGTGCAAGCGCTATCGCCGGAATGGACGCCCGCTTCCTCGATGTGCTGGAGAATGCCGGCCACGACAACATCAACGCCGTCACCAATCGCATCGACGTCCACTTCGATGGCATCGCGCAGATAGCTGTCGATCAGCACCGGCGAGTCGCCCGAGACGATCACCGCGGTCTGAATGTAGTTTTCGAGTTGCGCCTGCGTGTCGACAATCTCCATCGCCCGGCCACCGAGCACGTAGCTGGGCCGCATAAGCACGGGATAACCGATGCGGTCGGCCACCGCGATGGCTTCATCCCGACTGCGGGCGATGCCATTGGCCGGCTGCTTGAGCTTCAGCTTGTTGACGAGGGCTGCAAACCGTTCCCGGTCTTCGGCCAAATCAATCGCGTCCGGCGAGGTGCCGAGGATAGGAATACCAGCCTCTTCCAGCGCGCGGGCCAGATTGAGCGGCGTCTGCCCGCCAAACTGGACGATCACACCCTTCAGCTTGCCGTTCTGCTGCTCCACATGCAGGATTTCCAAAACGTCTTCCGCCGTCAGCGGCTCAAAATAAAGGCGGTCGGACGTGTCATAATCCGTCGACACCGTTTCCGGGTTGCAGTTGACCATGATGGTTTCATAGCCGACCTCTTCCAGCGCGAAGCAGGCGTGGCAGCAGCAATAATCGAACTCGATCCCCTGCCCGATGCGGTTTGGACCGCCACCGAGAATGACGATCTTCTCGCGGTTCGTCGGCTGCGATTCGCAGGCAGGCACCCCAAAAGTCGGGGCCTCATAGGTCGAGTACATGTACGGCGTCTTGGCTTCAAACTCGGCCGCGCAGGTGTCGATCCGCTTGAAGACGGGGCGGACACCAAGACGGTGACGCAGCGCACGCACTTCCTTTTCGGTCACGCCGCCGGTCATGGCGCGCACAGCATCGTGAATCAGGCCAGAGCCGTGCGCGATGGCGCGTTCCATGCCGGACTTGAGATGTGCCGACTCGAGCGCCAGATAGGCCAGCCGCTTATCGGAAAAGCCCATCGCCTTCAGCCGGCGCAGGCCGACTGCATCCTGCGGGATGCCGTTTTCCGCAACGTCGCGTTCGGCGGCCACGATTTCCTCAATCCGCTCAAGGAACCAAGGGTCAAAGCACGCAATCGCGTTGATTTCGGCAACCGTCATGCCTTCGCGCAGGGCTTGGGCTGCGACCAGCAGACGGTCAGGCGTCGCACGCGATAAAGCGGAGGCGAGCTTGTCCTTCGATGCGCCTTTCAACTCATCGATATAGTTGAAGCCGACGAGCCCGGTTTCCAGCCCGCGCAGCGCTTTCTGCATCGATTCGTGGATGTTGCGGCCAATCGCCATCACTTCGCCGACCGACTTCATCGCGGTGGAGAGGATCGGCTCGGCACCCTTGAACTTTTCAAAGGCAAAACGGGGAATTTTGGTGACGACATAGTCGATGGTCGGTTCAAACGAGGCGGGCGTTGCACCCGTAATGTCGTTGTCGATCTCATCCAGCGTATAGCCCACAGCCAGCTTGGCTGCGACCTTGGCAATCGGGAAGCCAGTGGCCTTAGAGGCAAGTGCAGAGGACCGCGAGACGCGCGGGTTCATTTCAATCACGATCAGGCGGCCATCCTTCGGATTGACTGCGAACTGAACGTTGGAACCCCCTGTTTCTACGCCGATTTCTCGCAAGCAAGCGATGCTCGCATTACGCATGATCTGATATTCTTTGTCCGTCAGCGTCAGCGCAGGCGCGACCGTGATCGAGTCGCCCGTATGGACGCCCATCGGGTCGATATTCTCGATGGAACATATGATGATGGCATTGTCTTTGCGGTCGCGGACGACCTCCATCTCATATTCTTTCCAGCCGAGCAGCGATTCCTCGATCAGCACTTCGGTGGTGGGCGAGGCATCAAGCCCGCCGGTCACGATCTGGATGAACTCTTCGCGGTTATAGGCAATGCCGCCACCGGTGCCGCCCATTGTGAAGCTGGGGCGGATGATGGAGGGAAGGCCCGTGCGTTCAAGCACCGCCAGCGCTTCTTCAAGCGAGTGCGCAATGCCCGAGCGCGCCGATTCCAGCCCGATCTTGTCCATCGCATCGCGGAACTTGATGCGGTCTTCCGCCTTGTCGATGGCTTCGGCATCCGCGCCGATCATCTCCACGCCATATTTGGCGAGCGTCCCATCATTGAACAGCGCCAGCGCGGTGTTGAGCGCGGTTTGCCCGCCCATCGTTGGCAGGATCGCGTCAGGCCGCTCTTTCTCGATGATCTTCGCCACGATTTCGGGCGTGATCGGCTCAATATAGGTCGCATCCGCCAGCTCGGGATCGGTCATGATCGTCGCCGGGTTCGAATTGACGAGGATGATGCGATAGCCCTCCTCCTTCAGCGCCTTGACGGCCTGCGTGCCCGAATAATCGAACTCGCACGCCTGCCCGATAATGATCGGACCCGCGCCTACAATGAGGATGGAGGAGATGTCTGTGCGTTTGGGCATTATTTAAACAGTGCAATTAGAGAAACGACAACCGCAGTCAGGGATATCCAGTCGCTCCTCGGAACATCACGAATCCGCTCCACAAACGACTTCGGGTTTCGCATCTTGCGAATGGCATCTGCTTCAAGGAGACCAGCCCCCGTTATCAGAAATCTATGGCCATCCATTGTTGACCAATCGTCACCAAAACCTTGACCAACAAGCGTTTTGGTAATGTTTTCGACCCACGTGGGCGGGGCCGTGGGGAACTGCGTTTGGCAAAGGGCCTCGATGTCTAGGGGAACTGTCTGGTCTCCATGCTGAGCGTCAGCGCAGGCCAAGAGTACATCCTGACAGAACTTCGAATAGTCTTCCTGCCTTGCGCTCATCCCATCATCCCCACGAACTTTTCGAACAGATAGTGGCTGTCCTGCGGGCCGGGGGACGCTTCGGGGTGGTATTGGACGCTGAAGGCGGGCTGGTCGGTCAGTTCGAAACCGCAGTTGGAGCCATCGAACAGCGAGACATGCGTCGCCCGGGCCTTGGCGGGGAGCGTTTTTGCATCCACTGCAAAACCGTGGTTCATGCTGGTGATTTCAACCGCGCCATCATTGAGCCGCTTGACGGGATGGTTCGCGCCGCGGTGCCCCTGATGCATCTTTTCGGTCGTCGCACCAATGGCGAGGCCGAGCATCTGGTGACCAAGGCAAATGCCGAACAGCGGCTTCTTCGTCTCCAGCCATTGCTTGATGACGGGCACGGCATAGATGCCCGTCGCTGCCGGATCGCCGGGGCCGTTGGAGAGGAACAGTCCGTCCGGGCTATGCGCCATAATGTCGTCAAAGCTCGCGCTGGCCGGAACAACCGTCACCTGCGCGCCGGCATCAACCAGATTGCGCAGAATGTTGCGCTTGATGCCATAATCGATGGCGACGACCTTGGGGCGATAGTCCCCCTCCCGCTTGCGGGAGGGGTTAGGGGTGGGTTCGAGGGAGGCAGGCCCACCCCCGGCCCCTCCCGCAGGCGGGAGGGGGGATTTTGCATAGCCCTCACCCAGCTTCCAAAGGCCTTCATCCCACCCATAGCTCTGCAGCGTCGTGACATCCTTGGCGAGGTCCATGCCCTCCAGCCCCGGCCAGCCGCGCGCCTGCGCCAGCAAGGCGGCGATATCAAACACACCATCGGGTGCATGCGCGATCACGCCGTTTGGCGCTCCCTTCATGCGGATGATGCGGGTCAACTCACGTGTGTCGATGCCCGAAAGGCCAATGCGGCCGTTCGCCGTCATCCACGCATCAAAATGCTGGGTGTTGCGGAAATTGGAGGGGTCCGTCACGTCCTGCCGGACGATGCAGCCCAATGCGTGCGGATTGGTCGCTTCAATGTCTTCCGGATTGGTGCCGACATTGCCGATATGCGGGAAGGTGAAGTTGATGATCTGCCCGGCGTAGCTCGGGTCGGTCATCACTTCTTGATAACCCGTCATCGCGGTGTTGAAGCAGACTTCACCGACCGCAGCACCCGCCGCGCCAAAGCCCTTGCCCCACAGGATATCGCCCGAATCCAATACCAGAACGCCTGTCGCTCCGCTGGGCGCGCGCGTGCTGGTGGGGTCGGCCATATCGGGGCGCTCCTTCGTAAATTCTGGTGATGTCGCTAAGGCACCGCAGCTAGAGACGGGGGGCGAAACCGTCAATCTATTAAAACCGGTTTTCCCCAGCTAAAGGCCCTTCTTTCATCATTTCGAGAGAACAAAATGATTCGCGACGACATTCAGGCCGCGCAGATCACCGCCATGAAGGCCGGAGATAAGCCGCGTACCGCCACCATCCGCCTGATTGTTGCGGCCATCAAAAACCGCGACATCGAAGCCCGCACGGGCAAGGCACCGGCTGATGACGACACACTTGTCGTCGAAGTGCTCCAGAAAATGGTCAAGCAGCGCCGCGAATCGATTGATCTCTATGTAAAAGGCGGCCGCCCCGAGCTCGCTGAGATCGAAGCCTCTGAGATCACCGTGATTGAAGATTTCTTGCCCACGCAGTTGAGCGAGGAAGAAACCACGGCCGCTATCGAAGCCATCAAGGCGGAAATCGGCGCCGAGAGCGTGAAGGATATGGGTAAGGTCATGGCCGTCCTGAAGGAACGCCACGCGTCGTCGCTCGATATGTCCAAGGCGAGTGCGCTGGTGAAGGCAGCTTTGAGCTGAGGCGAAACGTCCCCCTCCCGCCTGCGGGAGGGGTTAGGGGTGGGCAGATTTGGTGAAAGGCGCCTTCAAACCGCGCGACACAGCAAGCGCACGCTCTCTTCGCCGTAAGGCTACACCCGCCGAACGCGCTTTGTGGGCCTGCCTGCGAGGCAGCCGTCTCAACGGACACAAGTTCAGCCGCCAAATGCCAATTGGCCCTTATTTCGCGGACTTTCTTTGCCGTGCGTCCAGATTGGTTGTTGAACTGGATGGCAATTCACATGACGGGCGGATAGCCTTCGACCAAGCACGTGACGCGTTTCTCGCTAACGACGGATATCAGGTGATCAGATTTTCCAACCACGAGGTGTTTGATAACTTGGAGGGCGTTGTGGCCGCCATTTCTCAGACCCTAACGGACTTGCCCACCCCTAGCCCCTCCCGCACGCGGGAGGGGGACTTGAACACATGACTCTCTCCCCCGCCTGGCTCGATGAATTACGCGCGCGGACGCAGCTCTCTGCGTTGATCGGGCGCACAGTAAAAATCACGAAGGCCGGACGCGAGTTTAAGGGCTGCTGCCCGTTCCATAATGAGAAGACGCCCAGCTTTTACGTCAATGACGAAAAGGGCTTCTACCACTGCTTCGGGTGCAGCGCGCATGGCGATGCGATACGCTGGATGACCGATCAGCGTGGGCTGCCGTTCATGGATGCGGTCAAGGAACTGGCGGAAGCGGCTGGCCTAGAGGTCCCAGCGCCAGACCCGCGCGTTGCCGAAAAGGCAGAGCGGGCCAATTCGCTTCATGACGTCATGGCGGCAGCGGCCAGTTGGTATAGTGAGCAATTGCAGGGTGTTAAGGGCGGCGAAGCGCGGCAATATCTGCAGCAGCGCGGCATCAAGCCTGCGACAATCTCCACATTCGGCATGGGATATGCCCCTGATAGCCGCGGCGATCTGAAGACGGCCCTCGCCCGCTTTGGTGAGGACATGCTGATTGAGGCGGGGCTCCTCATCAAGGTTGATGATAAGGACAGTTACGACCGGTTCCGCGGCCGCCTGATGATCCCCATCCGCGATGCGCGCGGACGGGTCATCGCCTTCGGGGGCCGTATCTTGGGGGCTGGCGAGCCCAAATATCTCAACTCCCCAGACACACCGCTCTTCGATAAAGGGCGAACGCTGTACAATATCGACCGGGCCAGCCCCGCCAACCGCAAGACCAACCGCGTCATCGTCGTCGAAGGCTATATGGACGTCATCGCGTTGGCGCAGGCGGGGATTGAGGATGCGGTTGCGCCGCTCGGCACTGCGCTAACCGAACACCAGATTGCACGGCTCTGGCGCCTGTCTGACGCGCCCATCCTGTGCTTCGACGGTGATGTGGCCGGACAAAAAGCATCTGTGCGGGCAATCGGCCGCGCTTTGCCGGGCTTGGCGCCCGCTTGTTCGTTGAGCTTTGTCACCCTGCCGCAAGGTCAAGATCCTGATGACCTGATCAAATCGAGCGGACGCGCGGCGATGGATGCGCTGCTCGACAAGCCGGAGGCGCTGGTCGACCGGCTGTGGCGGCACGAGCTTGAAGCCGAGCCATTGGCGACTCCGGAGGCACGAGCAGGATTAAGACAACGCCTTAAAAATCATACACAAGTCATTGAAAATGGATCTGTTCGAGAACAATATGATCTCGAATTCCGGCAGCGTTTTAATGATGCCTTCCGGCGCCCGGCCCAGCCCCGGTTTGAGCAGCGGCGCTTTGAGCCGCGCCGCCCCGGCCAGCGCGGTGGGCGCTTCCAAACCTTTGAGGCGCCGCCGACCAACGCCGCCCGATCCATCAGCGGCGGCGGCATTGATGCGATTTATGCCCGCGCAATTCTGGCCGGTCTGCTCCACCATCCCACCGTCATTCTGGCCTGCGCCGAAGCGCTGTCGGCACTCGCCTTGCCCGACCGGGAACTTGAAGCCTTGCGGAACATTCTTCTCGAGGCCGCCTATGACGATCCAGCGCTTGATTCTCAGGCATTGATCACCATATGCGAAAGTGGCGGTTTCGGCGGTCTTGCGGCACAGTTGGTCGATGCGAATGGGCTTGCCTTTTCCTTCACACGGCGGCAGGCAAATCCGGAGCTCGCCCGGAGGGATTTGGGGATGGCGATCGAAGCGCTCACCGCGCGGCCGGAACTGGATGCGGCGCTGGCAGCAGCAACGGCTCGCCTCGCCGAAAACTGGGACGAAACAGGGTTTGCCGAACAAATGCGCCTGCTGGAGGCGCGCCGTGAAGCGGATGCAAAATTGGCATCGCTCGCTGAACGGGATGAGAACGGCGATTGAAGAAGGGTACACCGGGTCACATGGCCAAAACTGACACTGCGGAAATGATGGACAAGGACAGCGTTGATGCCCCGCTCATCGACCTGAACGAAGCTTCGGTCAAAAAGCTGATCGCCCGTGCCAAGAAGCGCGGTTACATCACCTATGACGAGCTGAATGAAGCTCTCCCGCAGGACCAGATGTCTTCTGAGCAGATCGAAGACGTGATGGCTGCGATCAACGATATGGGCGTCAACATCGTCGAGAACGATGAAGCCGCCGAAGATGGCGAAGAGGCGGAGCCTGAAGAAGAGGTCGAAGCCGTTGATGCTGCCGACCCTATGGGCGCGCCGCAAATTGAAAAGAAGAAGGAAGTCGTCGACCGTACCGACGATCCGGTCCGCATGTACCTGCGCGAAATGGGCGCGGTTGAACTGCTGAGCCGCGAAGGCGAAATCGCCATTGCCAAGCGCATCGAAGCTGGCCGCGACACCATGATCCTTGGTTTGTGCGAAAGCCCGATCACCTTCAACGCGATCATCGACTGGTCGACCGCGCTGAACGAAGGCACGATGCAGCTACGTGAAATCCTTGATCTCGAAGCGATGCTCTCCAAGGGCCCTGCCCCTGAAGCGCTGACCGATGAGGAAGAAGACGGCGACGGTGAGATTTCTGAAAAGAACGCCGGCCCGACCTACAAGGAAGAAGAAGACGTTGCCGAAGAAGCCCCCGCCGATGGCGAGGAAGATGAAGACGGCATGATCGAACGTCGGATGAAAGCGGCGGCTGAAGAGGAAGAGGAAGACAACACCCTTTCCCTCGCCCAGATGGAAGAAACGCTGAAGCCAGAAGCGCTTGAACGCTTTGCGCGCATCACGTCAATCTACAAGAAGTTCGGCAAGCTCCAGCTGTCGCGGATGGAAGCGCTCTCGGCGGGTGACGGTTTCCCGGCCAATGACGAGAAGAAGTACCACAAGCTGCGCGAAGAGCTGACCGCTGAAGTTGAAAGCGTCCAGTTCCACAACTCGAAGATCGAGTATCTGGTTGATCAGCTGTATAGCTACAACCGTCGCCTGACCGCGCTTGGCGGGCAGATGCTCCGTCTGGCCGAACGTCACCGCGTTGCGCGCAAGTCGTTCCTCGACAGCTATATGGGCCATGAGCTCGACGAAAACTGGCTCGAAAGCGTCCGCGCCATCGACAAGAAATGGGCTGCGTTCGCCGAAAACGAAGGCGGCAATGTCGAGCGTATTCGCACCGAGATTTCCGAAATCGCACAAGCGACCGGCATGTCGCTGGCGGAATTCCGCCGCATCGTGAACATGGTGCAAAAGGCGGAGCGCGAAGCCCGCATCGCCAAAAAGGAAATGGTGGAGGCGAACCTTCGCCTCGTCATCTCCATCGCCAAAAAGTACACCAACCGCGGCCTGCAATTCCTCGACCTCATTCAGGAAGGCAATATCGGCCTGATGAAGGCGGTCGATAAGTTCGAGTACCGCCGCGGCTACAAGTTCTCGACCTACGCCACTTGGTGGATCCGTCAGGCCATCACACGATCCATCGCTGATCAGGCGCGCACGATCCGTATTCCGGTCCACATGATCGAAACGATCAACAAGCTGGTCCGCTGCAGCCGTCAGTTCCTTCACGAAACGGGCCGCGAGCCGACCCCGGAAGAAATGGCCGAGCGTCTTTCGATGCCGCTCGAAAAGGTCCGCAAGGTGATGAAGATCGCCAAGGAGCCGATCTCGCTCGAAACGCCGATCGGCGACGAGGAAGATTCGCATCTGGGCGACTTCATTGAGGACAAGAACGCCGTCATCCCCGTCGATGCCGCGATTCAGCAGAACCTCAAGGAAACCGTCACCCGCGTGCTCGCCTCGCTCACGCCGCGTGAAGAACGCGTGCTGCGCATGCGCTTCGGCATCGGCATGAACACCGATCACACGCTGGAAGAAGTCGGCCAGCAGTTCAGCGTGACGCGCGAACGCATCCGTCAGATCGAAGCGAAGGCCTTGCGGAAGCTCAAGCATCCGAGCCGGTCCCGCAAAATGCGGTCCTTCCTAGACCAGTAATATCAACGGGGCCTCAGGGCCCCGTTTTTTTGGGGCTGAAGATGACAGGGTTTAACGACAAGACCGTCATTGTGACGGGCGCTGCGACCGGCATCGGACGGGCAACCGCAAAAACATTCGCAGATTTAGGCGCTAAGGTCGTCCTCGCAGATATTGCCGTCGAAGCAGGTGAAGCCACCGCCCATGACATTGTTTCTGGGGGCGGAAAGGCGATTTTCGTTGCCGCCAATGTCGGCAAGACGGACCAAGTTGACGCTCTTGTGGCGAAGGCCGTTGGCCATTTTGGAAGGCTCGACATCGCGGTCAACAATGCCGGGATCGCCCCGAGAGGCGCCCCCATTGCCGAGATGACGGAACAAGATTGGGACCGCACCATAGAGGTCAACCTCAAGGGCGTCTGGGCTTGCCTGAAATATGAATGCGCGCAGATGCTGAAACAAGGCGATGGCGGCGCTATCGTCAACATCTCGTCCGTGATGGCTTTGGTCAGCGGGCCAGGTCTTGCCTCCTATTCCGCCTCAAAGTCCGGCGTGCTGGGCCTGACGCGTGCCGCAGCCATAGACTATGCCCGTGCAGGCATCCGCGTGAACGCCATTTGCCCGGGCGGCATTGGGGATACCGCAATCACGAGCGCGCCGGAAAACAAGGCTGACATGGACCAGATGGCGCAGATGACGCCCATGGGACTACTTGGTGCACCCCAGGACATTGCCAGCACCATCCTTTGGCTGTGCAGCGGGAACGCAGGCTTTGTGACCGGCCAGTCGATCGCCGTCGATGGGGGTTATTCGATCTGGTAGGAACCCGCCGACAAAGGACGGTTGCCTCACACGACAACAAAAAAGCCCCGCATTTCTGCGGGGCTTTTTGCTTCGCCGGTTGGCAAAAGCTGCTTAGGCAGCTTCGTCCATGTCTTCCGACGTGTAGACCGGACCTGAATCCTGACCCTTCGCGCTCACGTCACGATCAACGAATTCGATGATCGCGATTGGGGCAGCGTCCGACGCGCGGATGCCGGCCTTGATGACCCGGGTGTAGCCGCCGTTGCGGTCCTTGTAACGCTCGGCAAGAACGTCAAACAGCTTGATCAGCTGCGCGTCGTTCAAAAGACGGGCATGCGCCAGACGACGGTTCGAAAGACCGCCCTTCTTCGCCAGCGTGATCAGCTTTTCAACATACGGACGCAGTTCCTTCGCCTTGGCGAGGGTCGTGGTGATCTGTTCGTGCTTGATAAGCGCTGCCGACATGTTGCGGAACAGGGCAATACGGTGGGCCGAGGTGCGCTGAAGCTTACGGCCGCCACTACGATGTCTCATTTTAACTTCCTTTTCGTTCGTCAGGGGGCCGTGTGAGGTACCCCTAGCCAGGCGGTGTTATGGGCCACCGCCCTTTGCCCGTAGCGGCCCGGCGTAAACGCCGGGCGCCGGATTAGCCGAGCAGCTCTTGTTCGAGCTTCTTGGCCATGTCTTCGATGTTCTCGGGCGGCCATCCGGGGATGTCCATGCCGAGACGCAGACCCATGGACGACAGCACTTCCTTGATTTCGTTCAAGGACTTGCGGCCGAAGTTCGGCGTGCGGAGCATTTCGGCTTCGGTCTTTTGAACCAGATCGCCAATGTAGATGATGTTGTCGTTCTTGAGGCAGTTTGCCGAACGGACCGACAATTCCAGCTCGTCCACCTTCTTGAGAAGGAAGCGGTTGATCTGGTTGGAGTCGCTGGACGATTCCGGAGCACTCGAAGGTGCGGCCATACCGATAAGCTGCGACGACTGGGCCAGAGCTTCGTCGAAGTGGACGAAAAGCTGCAGCTGGTCCTGAAGGATGCGCGCAGCATAAGCGACGGCGTCATCCGGGGTTACTGTACCATCGGTTTCGATGGTCAGCGTCAGCTTGTCATAGTCCAGTTCCTGGCCGACGCGGGTGTTTTCCACCTTGTACGAGACCTGACGGACCGGCGAGTAGAGCGCATCAACCGGGATGAGGCCGATGGGCGCGTCTGCCGGACGGTTCGATGCGGCAGGGACGTAACCCTTACCGACGTCAGCCGTCAGTTCCATGTTGAGCGTCGCGCCCTGATCGAGATGGCAGATGATCAGCTCGGGGTTCATCACTTCGATGTCGCCCGAAACCGCAATATCGCCAGCCTTCACGTCAGCCGGGCCGGTGGCCGAAAGCTGAAGACGCTTCGGGCCATCACCCTGCATGCGCAGTGCAATCTGCTTCACGTTCAGGACGATGTCCGTCACGTCTTCGCGGACGCCGGCAAGGCTCGAAAATTCGTGCAGCACGTTTTCGATCTTGATCGACGTTACGGCCGCACCCTGAAGCGACGAGAGCAAAACGCGACGCAGCGCGTTGCCCAAAGTCAGACCAAAGCCGCGTTCCAGCGGTTCAGCGACAAAGGTCGCCTTGCGCAGCGGATCGCCACTGGTCTTCTTTTCCAGAGTGTCGGGCTTTTTAAGTTCCTGCCAGTTCTTGAGATTAACTGCCACGGTGTTCCCCTTGGGGTTGGGTGGAAAGCGCGTCCGCCTGCCACCGATTGAAACTTGTTACCGGGCCCACGTCATGCAGACTCGGTGGAAGCCGAATTAGACGCGGCGACGCTTCGACGGACGAACGCCGTTGTGCGGGATCGACGTCACGTCACGGATGGCCGTGATGGTGAAGCCAACAGCCTGCAACGCGCGCAGGGCCGATTCGCGACCCGAACCCGGGCCCTTCACTTCGACTTCGAGCGTACGGACGCCATGTTCGGCGGCCTTCTTGCCCGCGTCTTCAGCGGCAACCTGAGCGGCATAAGGCGTCGACTTGCGGCTGCCCTTGAAGCCCATCTGCCCAGCTGACGACCACGCAATGGCATTACCCTGCGCATCGGTGATGGTGATCATGGTGTTGTTGAAGCTTGCGTTGACGTGCGCGACGCCAGACGTGATATTTTTGCGTTCCCGCCGACGAAGGCGCTGTGGTTCGCGTGCCATAAGGAAATCCTGACTTTATCTCGAATGCTGAAACAGCGGTGAGGAAAGGCAATGCGCGACCGTCTCTCAGACGGTCGTGAATTACTTCTTCTTGCCTGCGATCGGCTTGGCCTTGCCCTTGCGGGTGCGCGCATTTGTGTGCGTGCGCTGGCCACGAACCGGAAGACCCTTACGATGACGAAGGCCACGATAGGACGCGAGGTCCATCAGGCGCTTGATGTTCATCGAGGTTTCGCGACGAAGATCGCCTTCAACCGTATAGTCGGCGTCGATCGCTTCGCGGATGTGCAGGACTTCTGTGTCCGACAGATCCTGAACGCGACGGGCTTCATCGATGTTCAGCTTGGTGACGATTTCCTTGGCTTTGGCCTGGCCAATACCATGGATATACTGAAGCGCGATCAAAACGCGCTTGTTGGTCGGGATGTTAACACCCGCAATACGTGCCATTTTTAAGTTTCTCCTGCTCCACAAGCCAGCGGGCAAGGCCGGCCTATCTCGACGCTGTGACACCCATTTCAACGCAGAAACACGACGAGCGCGAGAAAGCGTCGCCGTGAACACGGTGATATGGGATGTGCTTCTCTATAAGTTCCGCGATTTGGTGTCAAGCGCACCAATGGGTTCTGGCCTTCCCATCTGCGAATCCATAGATTACCGGAAATAGAGGAGATCAAATCATGCGCTTTTTCGCTCTCACAGCAGCCTTAGTCCTGTCAACTCCGGCCTTCGCCGCGTTGCCCGCTGGCAGTGTAGCCCCCGCTTTCAACACCAAGGGTGCGATGGCTGGGAAAGAGTTTAATTTCTCCTTGGCCGATCAACTCAAGAAGGGGCCCGTTGTTCTTTACTTCTTCCCTGCAGCCTTCACGCCGGGTTGCACGGTTGAAGCAAACCAGTTTGCCGAAGCAACCGACGATTTCCGCAAACTCGGCGCGACCGTTGTAGGTATGTCATCAGACAAAGTTGAGACACTTGCGAAGTTTTCAACATCGGAATGCCGCAGCAAATTCGCTGTCGCGTCCGCGTCAAAGGCTGTGATCCGCGGCTATGATGTGAAGCTTAGCATCACAGGCAAGACCAACAGGACATCTTACCTGATCTCACCGTCGGGCAAGATCATTTCGGTCTGGTCGTCGCTCGATTATCGGGAGCATGTGCCCAAGATGATGAAGGCGCTGCAAGACTGGACGGCAGCGGGCAAAACTCCGCGCTAAGCCGCCTTCTTGTAACGCGCTCGGAATTCGGCGGCGAATGCGGCGAAGGTGCCTTGTGCAATCGCATCCCGCATCGCCGCCATGAGTTGCTGATAAAACCATAGATTATGCTCGGTCATCAGCATCGCGCCAAGCATCTCGCCTGATCGAACGAGGTGGTGGAGATACGCCTTGCTCCATTCCCCCACCGGTGAGGCAGGATCGAGCGGCGACAGGTCTTCAGCAAACTTCGCATTACGAATGTTGACCGGGCCATCCCAGGTGAAGGCCTGACCGTTCCGACCTGATCGCGTCGGCAACACGCAGTCAAACATGTCGACCCCGCGTTCAACCGCCCCCACCAGATCATCGGGCTTGCCGACGCCCATTAGATAGCGGGGCCGATCAACCGGCAGTTGGTCCGGCGCGAAATTGAGCGTGGCGAACATGGCCTCCTGCCCCTCACCCACCGCGAGCCCACCAATGGCATAGCCATCAAAGCCTATGTCAATCAGCGCGTCGGCAGATCGCTTCCGCAACTCTTCGTCCAACGACCCCTGCTGGATACCAAACAACGCAGACCGCGCCGCATGCTCTCCCCCGGCGTCAAAGGCGTCGCGCGAGCGCTTGGCCCAGCGCATCGACATTTCCATCGACTTTTCGGCGACCTCACGCGGCACACCATGTGCAGGGCATTCATCAAAGGCCATCACGATGTCTGAACCGAGCAGGCGCTGGATCTCCATCGAGCGTTCCGGCGTCAGCATATGGCGCGAGCCGTCGAGATGGCTCGCAAACTTGACGCCTTCCTCAGTAATCTTCCGCAAGCTGGCGAGGCTCATCACCTGATAGCCGCCGCTATCCGTCAAAATCGGGCGGTCCCACCCCATGAACTTATGGAGACCACCAAGCCGGTCCATCCGTTCCGCACCGGGACGGAGCATCAGGTGATAAGTGTTGCCGAGGATAATGTCGGCGCCCAGCCCGCGCACATCCTTCGGCTTCATCGCCTTCACGGTTGCAGCAGTCCCAACAGGCATGAACGCGGGCGTCCGAATATCGCCACGCATCATATGTATGACGCCCGTCCGGGCCTTCCCGTCGGTCGCAGAAATCTGAAAATCGAAGCGCGGCTTTGTCATGCTGCGCGGCCTATAAGACGCGCGAACGGTTTGTCCTAGATCAAAGATTGTATGCGTTGCATACGAGTTTGCGCCTGGATTTTAACAAGGCCTCGTCTCCCATGCCGATAACCAATGGACAGCCATCTCTCCTTGGTTGGAGCACAATTTACACGGTGGATGCGAATCCCTTCGCATCTGCAGCGAAATCTTGTAGCAGCCGCCGGATATGCTCAATCTCAACGGGATCACCGTGCGCCTTGGCGGGCGCACCATCATTGACCGCGCTTCCGCGGCCCTCCCCCCGCGCAGCCGTATCGGGTTGATCGGACGCAATGGCGCGGGGAAGTCCACGCTCATGAAAGTCATGATCGGCGCGCTAGACCCCGATGACGGCAGCATGGAAATGCCGCGCAACACGCGGATCGGTTATATCGCGCAGGAAGCCCCCAGCGGCGATGCGACGCCCATCGATACAGTGCTGGCCGCCGATGTGGAGCGGGCAGCGCTCATGCTCGAATCCGAAAATTCTGAGGACATGGACCGGCTAGGCGAGATCTATGAGCGCCTGAACGCCATTGACGCCTATACCGCAAACGCCCGCGCCTCGCGCATCCTGGTCGGCCTCGGCTTTGATGAAGAGATGCAGCAGCGTCCGCTCGATAGCTATTCAGGCGGCTGGAAAATGCGTGTGGCACTTGCCGCCCTGCTCTTCTCAGAACCTGACCTGCTGCTGCTCGACGAACCATCGAACCACTTGGACCTTGAAGCAACACTGTGGCTGGAAAGCTTCTTGAAGGCCTATCCGGGCATGATGGTCGTCATCAGCCATGAACGCGACCTTCTGAACAACGTCGTCGACAACATCCTACATCTCGAAGGCGGAAAGGTCACGCTCTACACCGGCGGCTATGACTCCTTTGAACGCCAGCGCGCCGAACGGGCAGCGCAACTCGCGGCGGCCAAGGCGTCGCAAGACGCCCAGCGTGCCAAGCTGCAAGACTTTATTGCCCGCAACAGCGCCCGTGCCAGCACCGCCAAACAGGCCCAGTCACGCGTGAAGGCCCTCGCCCGGATGCAGCCGATTGCGGCAATGGCGGAAGACCCGACCCTGTCCTTCGACTTTCCAGATCCCGATCCACTGCGTCCGCCGCTCATTACACTTGATATGGCAAGCGTGGGCTATGCCGCCGGCACGCCGATCCTTGAGCGGCTGAATTTGCGGCTTGACCCCGATGACCGGATCGCGCTGCTTGGCCGCAACGGTAACGGCAAGACGACGCTCGCGCGCCTACTCGCGGCTCAGCTGGCGCCGATGGACGGCGCGATGAACGCTGCCGGCAAGATGCGCGTCGGCTATTTCACGCAATATCAGGTCGAAGAGCTGGATGGGGACGATACGCCGCTCGAGCACATGACGCGGCAGATGCAGGGCTCAACACCTGCTGCCGTCCGCGCGCAGCTGGGTCGCTTCGGTTTCTCAGGCCAGAAGGCCACGACCGAAGTCAAAAAGCTCTCCGGCGGGGAACGCGCGCGACTGGCGCTCGCGCTCATCACGCGGGAAGCGCCGCACATGCTCATCCTCGATGAGCCAACGAACCACCTCGATGTCGACGCGCGTGAGGCGCTCGTACAGGCATTGAACGGCTATTCCGGCGCTGTCGTCCTCGTCAGCCATGACCGGCACATGCTGGAACTGACCGCAGATCGACTGGTGCTGGTCGACAACGGCACGGCGAAGGAATTCTCCGGGAGCATTGAGGACTATACCGACTTCATCCTCGGCAAGAACCAGCCCAAAGCTGATGGTGGTGCCAAGGGTGCCAAGAAAGGTGACCGCGCGTCTCAGGCACAGGATCGTCAAAAGGCCCAGCAACTCCGCAAGGATGTTAGCGCGGCCGAAGCGGAGCTGGAGCGCCTGACCAAGGAACGCAACGCCATCGACGAGGCGATGTTCGCGCCAGACAAGGCCGCGCCCAAATATGCCAAGATGACGATGGGCGACCTCTCCCGGCTGCGCGGCGAAGTGAACACGCAGGTGGACGCCGCCGAACAGCGCTGGCTAGAGCTTTCGGAACAGCTGGAAACGGCGGACTGACAATTGACAGCGGCCCTCCCCTCGTGTGTTTGCACGACAAACATAGGAGAGTTGCAGCCATGGGTAATCTGTTCGATCTAACTGGCAAGGTCGCGCTGGTGACCGGCGGCAATAGCGGCATTGGCCTTGGTATGGCTGAAGGCTTGGCCAAACACGGCGCGAGCGTCGTCATCTGGGGCACCAACGCCTTGAAGAATGAAGCCGCCCTTGCGCAGCTTTCGGCACATGGTGGCACGGTACGCGCGACAATCGTCGATGTTGCTGATGAAGCCGCGGTCAAGGAAGGCATGGCCAACATCCTGTCCGAATTTGGCCGGATTGATCAGGCGATTGCCAATGCCGGCATTGGTCAGTCCAAGCGCGACATGTTTGACATCAGCATCGATGATTTCAAAAAGCTGGAATCGATCAACGTCCACGGCGTCTTTGCGACCCTGCGCGAAGCGGCACGCCATATGGTAGACCGCGGCGCGTCAGGAGATCGCGGCGGTTCCCTCGTCGGTATCGCCTCAACCGCCGCTGTTCACGGAGCCGCGCGCAATGAACATTATGGCGCAACCAAGGGCGCCGTCGTCTCCATGTGCCGCGCCATGGCGGTCGAGCTTGCCCGCCACGCCATCACCGTCAACGCGATCCTGCCCGGCTGGATCCGGTCTGAGATGACCGGCGCGCTGCAAACCAATGACAAGTTCAACGAACGCGTCATCGGTCGCGTGCCGATGGGCGGCTGGGGTGACGGCGCCGACTTTGCCGGGATCGCCGTCTACCTCGCCAGCAAAGCCTCCCGCTTTCACACGGGAGACTCGCTGGTCATTGACGGTGGCTATACGATCTACTGAGCGGTCGTGGCCGCAGGCGTCATCAACTTGGTGGCGATCCACTTTACGGCTTCGATAAAGCCCGCGAAGAACAGCCCGCCGACGATGGTCGAAATGCCGAGATTGATGAAGTTGACCTTCAGTTGGACAAGAGGCGCTGCGGCGACCGTCAGGAACAGCATCGCCGACGCATTGAACAGCATCGGCAGGATGTTGATGACCTGAAGATAGATGCCAACAACCATGACCAACAAGCCGATGATCGTGCCTGTGCTACCATAAAGCTGCGTGAGATAGACGACCTGCCAGGCCAGCAAGAGACCGAAAATGGCACCAAGCAAGGCTGCGGGAAGGCGTTTGATATCAAGCTGTTCGATGTTCGCATAATGCCAGAGCATCAGGAAGCCGCCGAACAGCGACAATTCATCAACAATCGCGCTGCCAAGAATGGCCCAGCCGACAATGGCGGCAACAATGATGGCGACAATGCCCAATCCGGCAATAGGCGACGGTGGCGCGGCGGCCTGCGGTGCTTCAGTCATGATATCCCTCTCCCTCCCCGTCATAGCGCGGGGTTTGGGCATCAGACCCTATTAGGAAGCAGGGAGCAAGAGCAGGCGGTAGTCACCATCGCGTTCGCAGGCTTGTTCGCTGACGAGCATAGAAAAGACAACGCCCCACACCGGACAGATACCGGGCAGGGCGCTGCGCTTGCCAGTTAAGGAAGGTTAGGCTTTCGCGAAGTCCACAGTGCTTTTGCGCGAACGCATGAGACCGCCGATAAGACCAAAACCAGCGATCATCATTACCCAAGCAGATGGCTCGGGGACTCCTGCCTGTTCGCGAATGTTCCAATCCAGTAGAACGCGCGAGAATACTGTGGAGTCAAGACCGTTGCCCGAAGACAGATTGCCGAAGTTGAAAATACCGAAATTATATGTCGTGTTAGCTGCAAGATCGACAAAGAAACTGCCGGATCCTGCCGTCGGTGCGATGCTAAATGGAGTTACATTGAAAGGGAGACCACCGACGCCGTACAAACCCTGCAATCCAAACGTGCTCCCGTCGTTGACAGTAGTGACCCAGTTGGCGTTAAACTGGGCACTATTCGCACCAGTGGTAAAGCTGTAACTCCAACCCTCTGCTACTCGGTTGGTTTCCACCACTGTCCGCACGTCGGCCGGGCCGGGCGCTTCCCACCCCCATTGGAAATCAATGAGACCGGAGTTCGCCGACGCCCAGTTGGCAAATACATAAGACGTTGCTGTGGTGGTGATGCCCTGAAAAGTAACCTGCGAAGAAGATATCGCAGCCACCGGGGCGGGTACACCCACGAACGTACTGATCATCTGATCGTTGTCACTGAGGGTGTCGACCTCGACATTGGTGCCCGTGGCAACACCACCGCCGATTGCGGTCACTGCCAGCGCGGGAGACGCCGCCAGCAGTGATACGGACAATGCAACTGCATAAGCTTTCATTGACTGAACTCCGTTTTCTGATGGATCTATGATGCGAGCGACCACATTCTTAATCGTTGCCAGAAAACTAACCTATTCTTTGGTATCAAACAACGACGTTATTAGGCCTTCCTTGTGTCATCTTGAGACAGTTGCCGGCAAGAGCAGGCTGGAACGCCATAGCTGTCGAACCGTTATCGCCCGGCAATGGCGCGCAAATGGCGGCCGGGGCGACATCGCCCATAACAGATAATGGGAGCGGTCGAAGGCGCACGCCGCTTGCCCCGTGCCGGATCGAGATCCGACGCTGCGCAAGCTTTGTGCCCACAACCACTCCCACCATCTTATGGGCAGACCGTCATGCAACGCATGACGGGATCAAATCAGTTCACAGAACCCTTCCAGACAACCTGGGTGTAGCCGGGGCTGAACGTCACATCGCCCAGGTTCCCTGGGGTCGGGATGCTCACGCCTGCCGAAATGCCCGGTGCCTGGCAAACAGCCTGGATGTTAGAGATGAGCTGACCCGTCAGGGCAGACGTCAAACTGTCCACGCTGAAACTGCCCCTTCGTGCATCGTCCGCCATCGCCGTCGCCAGCACTGGTGGAATGGTCCACTGTGCAGCCACTTCGATCCCGCCTACGGCGCCGCCAGCGGTCATCGTCACGCCGGATGCATCCACAGAGCTACCGGGGCCCCAACCAAGGCCGAAGCCGATCGTGGCACCGGGCGCGAGAGTGCCTGTACCGGCCGCAACCTGAACCCCGGAGTTGACTGCGATTGCCATGTTGTACTTCCCGTTGGTCGGGAAGGTGTCCATTGAAAAGCTCACCGAGCTGTTCACGCCGCCAATCCAGCCGCCCGAAGCGCCGAGAGAAACGCCGAAGTTCGACTGGTAGCCATTGCCAACCAGCGCAAGGCCATTGCCGGTAACCATACCAAGTGCCACACCCACAGTCTTCATATCTGCCATGGTTTGCTGGTCTGGCGTGCTACCACGACCAAGCGTACGAAGAACGCGATAAAGCGCCTTCTTGCCATTGTCGTCAAGTGACTGGGCCTTGCTGACGTAAGGGGTAATCTTGCCCCAGCTGCTCGTTGCCTGATTAACGCAGATGCCTGCGACATACTTTGCCACACTGTTGGCGGTATTGATCACCGGGGCCACAGCCGAACGTGCACTTTCATAGGTGTTTTTTGCCTGATTTGAACCGTTCGTATACGCCCGCAGAGCGTCATTCCGGAGCCCATCATACTCGTTCCGACCAACAGCGACACTGTCCTTGGCCATACGATCAGCATAGTTTGTGAAACCCATTGCTTGCGAGGCAGAATCAGCGGCGGCGAGGTTCGCCCATTTGTTGGCCGTTGCCAAGGTATTCGCCGATTGCAAAGCGACCGTATCTGCATAGCCCTTTGCCTGTGCCGCAGCAAAGTTCGCATAACCAACGCCTTGGGCTGCCGCATTGGTCGTGTCGTTGACAACGTTGTTCGCAGTATTGACGACAGTATTTGTCACAGTGTTAACAGTGTTTGTAATCACTTTTGGAACAGTGACTTTGGGAACACTGATTTTCGGGATCGAGCAGCATTTTGCCGAAGCCTGAGCTGGCGACAATGCAATACCGATGGCGGTCGCGACCAGCAGACCGATCTTCAGATTCTTTGACATATCTTCATGAACTCCAGTTTTTCTCGTGGTAGATTTTTACAAATAAATGACGTTTTGTAATTATCGCATTATCCCCGAGTGAGTCAAGTTTAACCCATTGTAAAACAGTTCTTTTTTCAACCATAATGGGCCGATCTCGCTCCACTGGCTGACGCAGCTCGACCTCCCAGACCGACGCTGCGGAAACCGGCGCTAAACATGGGTGTTCATTGCCCCTGAACCCAAAACCACGCGATTGGTTTTGGGCTAATGAATAGAGTTAAATTATTGATATATTGCTGAAATTTAGCAGCAGAGGAGAAACGCGGCCCTCCGGCCAGCAGATGGGAATACCTTAAACCGACGGGCAATCCGCGATCACCAATCTCGCGTTAGATCCCCGGCAGGAGCAGGCTGGAATCACCATAGCTGTAGAACCGGTATCGCCCCGCAATGGCATGGGCATAGGCCGCCTGCATCCGTTCCCGCCCCATGATCGCGCTGACAAGCATGAACAGTGTGGACTTGGGCAAATGGAAATTGGTCATCAGCCCGTCAATCGCCTTGAAGCGGTATCCCGGTGTGATGAAGATCGAAGTGTCATTCTCAAAAGGCCGGATGATGCCATCGTCACCGGTTGCGCTTTCGAGAAGCCTGAGCGAGGTCGTGCCAACAGCGATGACACGCCCGCCGCGCGCGCGCACGGCATTCAGTCGATCCGCGCAGGCCGCATCAATGCGGCCCCATTCGGCGTGCATCTGATGGTCGTCGGTGTCATCGACTTTCATCGGAAGGAATGTGCCCGCCCCTACATGGAGCGTTAGCGTCTCATGCGCGATGCCCACAGCCTCAAGCCGCGCCATCAGATCAGGCGTAAAGTGCAACGCAGCCGTTGGAGCGGCGACGGCACCCTTTTCTGCGGCGAACATCGTTTGATAGTCCTCGGCATCGCGTTCATCGATGCCGCGTTTCGCCGCGATATAGGGGGGCAAAGGCATCGTCCCGGCGCGCTCCAGCAGAAGCTCGACCGGCTCTTCGCCCTCAAAATGGAGAAGCACACTGCCATCGGCGCCACGGCTTACAGCCAACGCCGTGACATCCTGCCCAAAGTCGATCCGGTCCCCGTCTTTCAACCGCTTCGCATTGCGGACAAAGGCCCGCCAGTCGCGCAGGCCTTCCCGCTTATGCAGGGTCGCACCAATGCGCGCCTCGCCGCGTTTGCCTTCCAGCTGGGCCGGAATGACGCGCGTGTCGTTGAACACCAGGCAATCTCCGGGCCTGAGGATGTCCGGCAGATCGCGGACGGAGCGATCCTCCGTCGCATCCCCTTCAAGCAGCAAGAGCCGCGCTGCATCCCGCGGTTGGGCGGGGCGCAGGGCGATCAGGTCTTGGGGAAGGTCAAAGTCAAAGAGATCGACGCGCATTAGGGCTGCGGCGTTGCGGCCGGTTCTTCAAGCTTGGCGGACACCTGCGGCAACGGCACACGCCGCGCGTCCGGACCATCGGCGCCAATCCAGGCGTGAACGATCTTTGCAGGGTTGAGCGGTGGCTCGCCCCGTTCAATAGCGTCGACATATTGCATGCCGCTCATCACGCGGCCGAGAACCGTGTATTTCCCGTCCAGCCGAAGCGTCGGTGAAAAGACGATAAAGAACTGGCTGTTGGCGCTGTCCGGTGCGCTGGTGCGCGCCATGGAAAGGGCGCCACGCAGATGCGGCAAATCGTTGAACTCCGCCTTCAGGTCAGGGAGCGGTGAGCCGCCCTCGCCGGTCCCTTGCGGATCACCCGTCTGCGCCATGAAGCCGTCGATCACGCGGTGGAAAATGACGCCATCATAAAAGCCGGCGCGAGTCAGCAGCTTGATGCGTTCGATATGACCTGGCGCCTTATCGGGGCGAAGCTGAATGCGCACTTGTCCGCCGGTTGACAGGTCGAGCACCAGAATATTGTCGGGCTCTGGGGCGGGAATGGTCGAAACCGGCGCGGGTGGCGGGGCCACCACCTTGTCTTTGGCGCTGGCCGTCCCGGCAAGACCCAACAACATCATGATCGCGACAAACAGTTTCTTCACATTACACCTCTCGATTGCCGCAGCAAATTACCTGCGGCTGGCTTAGCTGCCGATGAACGGATCAGCTTCCGCGCTTTCCTATTTTTTCAACCCGGGCAACAACTTCAGACTTAATGGCCGGTGTCACGAATTTCGCAATATCGCCGCCATAGATCGCGATTTCCTTCACCAAGCGTGATGCAATCGGCTGCAGGGAGACGTCCGCCATCAGGAAGACCGTTTCGACGCGGTCATTCAACTGCTGGTTCATGCCCGCCATCTGATATTCATATTCAAAGTCCGCGACAGCGCGCAGGCCACGTATGATGATGGATGCCTCCTGCTTTTCCGCAAAGTCCATGAGGAGCGAATCAAAGCCGACAACGTCGATGGCGCCGCCGATGGTCGCCACTTCGCGTTTGACCATTTCGATGCGCTCATCATCGCTGAACATGGGGGATTTGCTGGCATTGGTCGTTACGCCGACGATCAGGCGATCAACAAGCTTTGCGCCGCGCCGAATGATATCCATGTGCCCCAAAGTGATCGGATCGAATGTGCCGGGATAAACCCCGATGCGCTCCCCCATTATCGGTCCCTTTCTACCGTATAGCGCGCAATGGCGCGCAGCAGGTCCGCCTCTTCCCCAAATGAGTGGAGATGCGCGATGGCTTGCTCCACAAGCATGTGCATCTGCGCCTTTGCCCGATCAATACCCAGCAGGGAGAGGAACGTCGCTTTGCCGGCTTCCGCATCCTTGTTGACGGCTTTGCCCGCAACGGCGGCATCCCCTTCAGCATCGATCACATCATCGGCAATCTGGAAGGCGAGCCCAATATCACGGGCATAGCCGCGCAAGCCCTGACGCCCCTCTGGCGGCACACGACCAAGGATCGCGCCTGCCTCAAGGCAGAAGGAAATGAGCGCACCCGTTTTCAACTGCTGAAGGCGCGTTACTGAATGGAGATCAAAGTCCGCATCACTGGCCGCCAGATCCATCATCTGCCCGCCTGCCATGCCCGATGGGCCAGAGGCGCGCGCCAGTTCTGCAATCAGTTCCGCACGGACGAACGGGTCCGGATGCGTTTCTTCATCCGCCAGAATTTCAAAGGCGAGCGCATGGAGCGAATCCCCGGCCAGCACCGCCGTCGCCTCGTCAAAGGCCTTGTGCACCGTTGGCTTGCCGCGCCGCATGTCATCATCATCCATGCACGGCAGGTCATCATGGACCAGCGAATAGACGTGGATACATTCAATCGCGATGCCGACATTCAGCGCTGATTCGAGACCAACGTTGAACAGCCGAGACGCGGCCACCACAAGCAGGGGCCGCAGTCGCTTCCCACCGCCAATGGAGGCATGGCGCATCGCTTCATAGAGGCGCGCCCTGCCATCATCCGGCACCGGCAGCAGAAGATCAAAGCCACGGTCAACGTCTGCGGCAATATCCGCAAGCGCCGATGTCAGAAGATTGCTCGACATTTTGGGAGGATCAGCCGGCGTCAAACGCGGTCGTGCCGCTCGGCTGGCCATTGGCGCCGAGCGTGATCTTTTCGATCCGCGCCTGCGCATCCTTCAGCCGCGCCTCGCACTGCGCGCGGAGCGCCTCACCCTGTGTATAGAGCGTGATCGATTCATCGAGCGCCGCCTCCCCGGATTCAAGCCGCGCCACAATTTCCTCAAGCTTT
>JBBATS010000033.1:0-33515 GCA_040398625.1 Chakrabartia sp.
TTGCAGCGAGCCTGCCACTCAACGACCCTTCCGACTTTTCCGATGCAACGCGCGGACGGTTGGCGCAGATTGAGGGCGGCATCATCCGCAACGCCAAGGGCGAAGTGGTTTGGGATGTGAACAGCTACGCCTTTGTCCAAGGCGATGCGCCGGCCAGCGTGAACCCGTCGCTGTGGCGCCAGTCCAAGCTCAATTCCGAACATGGCTTGTTCGAAGTCAAGCCAGGCATCTACCAGTTCCGCGGCTATGATGCGGCGGTCATGACCGTGATCCGTGGCAAGACCGGCTGGATTGTCGTCGACCCGCTCACCGCCGTCGAAAGTGCTGCAGCAGGGATGGACCTTGTCAGGAAGACGCTTGGCGATCTCCCCATAACGGGCATCGTCTTTACCCATAGTCATGGCGATCACTATGGCGGCGTGGCAGCGCTCGCTTCGCCTGAAGTGCTGGCTTCGGGCAAGATCCCGATTGTGGCACCGCATGGTTTTACCGATGAGGCGATCAGCGAGAATGTCATTGCAGGCATTTATATGGGCCGGCGCGCCGGTTTCCAGTTCGGGGCCGCCCTACCTCGCAATGCGACGGGCCAAGTAGGCACCGGTCTTGCCCAAGCGCTTCCGACCAACAACCGCGCTTCGCTCGCCAAGCCGACGATGGAAGTGGCGAAGGGTGCAGCGCCGGTCGTGATTGACGGCATTACCTTTGAATTCATCGATGCAGCCTCATCTGAAGCGCCGGCTGAATTCATGTTCTATCTGCCCGACTTTAAGGCGCTCTGCTCGTCAGAAGTCGCGACGGGCACGTTCCACAATGTACTGACCCAGCGGGGCGCCAAAGCGCGGGATACCCTCAACTGGTCCAAGGCGATTGATACGGCGCTGCGCAGCTATGCTGACAAGTCGGAGGTGGTCTTCGGCTCCCACAATTGGCCGACTTGGGGGGCGGACAATGTGAAGACCTTCCTGACGCACCACCGCGACACGTACCGCTTCATCCATGATCAGACGATGCGGCTTGCGAACAGCGGGCAGACAGCAACGGAAATTGCTGAGCAGGTGGGCGAACCGACTTTTGCGAAGACTGATTTTTCGACGCGCGGTTATTACGGCACGTACAACCACAATGCGAAGGCGGTTTTCCAATATTATTTCGGCTGGTGGGACGGTGTCCCTGCCAATTACAACCGCCATGTCCCGACCGAGGAATCGAAGCGCTATGTCGCGGCGATGGGCGGCGCGAAGAAGGCGCTGGATGTGGGCATCAAGGCCTATGACGGCGGCGACTATCGCTGGTCATCGACGGTGTTCAACCACATTGTCTTTGCAGACCCGGCCAATGCGCTGGCCAAGAAGTGGCTTGCGGCCAGCTATGATCAGCAGGGCTTTCAGGCAGAGGCGGGCACCTGGCGTAATGTCTTCCTTCAAGCAGCGTTTGAACTGCGCAATGGCGTGCCCAAGCCTCGTCTGGATGTCGCAGGCGCCGGCGTCATCCGCGCCGTGCCGACCGCCAATCTGATGGATGCACTGGCCGCCCGCTTTAACCCGGCCAACTCGGCCCGCCCCAACACGACCGTCCAGCTCGTCTTTACGGACCGCAATGAGACAGTTGCACTTCATGTTGGTGAATCGGTTCTGTTCCCGAGCATGGGGCAGGTACTCGATAAGCCGACGGCGACATTGACAACCACGCGCGCGACCTTTGACGGACTGATCCTTCAGACCATCGACATTGGTGCGGCGATCCAGTCCGGTGCGCTGAAGTTTGATGGGGACCCGACCGCCATCGGCGCGATGTTTGCCGCACTCGACAAGCCGGAAATGACGTTCAACGTGGTGACGCCCTAGTCGCTAGGGCGTCAGCCTGCGGCGCCTGGGGTCCAGTCGAAACTGATGAGCCGCGTCGTATAGTCCGACTTGCGCAACGATTCCCGTTGCCGGTGCAAACCTTCGCGCCGGTAACCGGGCAGGCTGTCGTCAAAATAGCCCATGATGAACTGCCCGTCCGGGCGCTTCTCTTTCCACCGTCGCACCGTATCGGTCAGCAGTTTCCAGGACGCGCCGTTATTGATTTCGACCGACCCGCCGTGCCAATAGTAAAAATCACGGCCAAATTCATAGCCGAACAATCCCGCAAACGGCTTTGTCCCCTGTCGTGCGAGTGCGATGTGGCAGGTGCGAGGCATCGTCAAAATGTTAGCAAGATACGAAACCGCCATTCGCCAGGCCGGGTGACGCAGATCGACTCTGTCGAGTGTGTGGCGCCGGACGCGGACAAGGTCCGGGATGAGACGGACTGCCGCAAGGCCGGTTGCATGGATGACCTCGACCGGCGTCGTCGCCTCCTCCGCCCGTTTGACGTTCCGGCGGACGTTGGTGCTGATCGCCCTGTAATAGCTGTCCCAGCATCCCCAATTGGCCAGATTGACGGAATGGACAATGATATCGCGGCTGTCATGGCCCGACGTCCCCGGGATGCGGACGAAGTCTTCAAGTGGGACGTTTTCAAGTGACCATGTCCAGCCATAGCTGAGCCGCCCGGCGGGAAGGTGCGGCAACAGCTTTGCGAGAATGTCGGAGCGATATCGCTCATGCCCGGACAGAATTTGCGGCCCGTCTTCAAATGCGAGCCTATGGCCGCGCGCCGACACAAGGCATTGGGCTACTTTCTGGCCCTTGGACGGTCCGCTGGTTGCGAAGACCTCAAAAGCGTGGAGCTTCCCTTTCCGGATATGGCGCAGGCGCGCCAAGCGGATATGACCGGGTTCGGATCGCCACGATCCGCCATTGGCCGCGGCAAAATCCGCCCATGCATTTGAGATGCTTCCCAATGGCACAGCTTTGATATCGATGGTGTGGTGCTGATCGGCCGAAGGCGCCGCGCTCTCACTGGTCGACGGGTCGAAATTGAGCGGCAGGGTGCTCGCTGCGCTCGCGCGCATCTCTGCTCGTTCCCCCTCGCAATCAAATGACACGCCCCCGTCACCCCACATTTACACTTGGGGCCAAATCCGAACCAACAACTTCCCCTGAAGTAAATTGGTCAAACCGGCCACACAATACCCACAAGTTAACTCAACTTCGACAAGTATCATAGTAGTATAGTCGTTAATATTTTCTTGGAATGTATCATATTGAAACGCTTGGTAATTTTCGCGACGCAAATTTGCCGTCGGTTCCCGGCCTAGCGGGCCCCTGCAATGGCGTTGACCATCAGCGCCACGATTCCCAGATTGAAGATGAACGCGAAAAGCCCGTGAAACGTCACGACGCGGCGGAAGACTTGGCTGGTCATCGCGATGTCGGCGGTTTGGCAGGTCATGCCGATCACAAACGAGAAATGCACGAAATCTGCAAAGACCGGCATGTCGTCGCCGGGAAAGGCGAGCCCGCCATGGTCATGCCCGCCGGGCCGCGTATCGTAGAAGACATGGGCATAGTGAATGGCAAAGACGAGGTTGGTGAAAATCCATCCTGTCAGCAGCGTTGCCACGAGAAGCGCGGTTCCGCCGACGGCCAAAGCGCCTTGGTCGGCTAGGAGGGTGCCCACTGAAACCGTGACGACCGCAACGATGATCGCGGTCAGCGTGAGCAGAAGAACCCGCCCGCCATCGTCGCGCGCGGCTGTCTTGCGGATGCTGTCGGGCGAACTGTGCCGCCAGACGGGCACAAGAGACAGAATGAAGGCGGCTGCCGCCAGATCAAAGCCGCCAATCAACGCCAGCGTCATCGGCCGGATCGTCAGCAGGCCTGCCACCCCTGCGATCAGCAGCACAAAGAACATCATGTAGCGGGGATGTGAAACCCGAATTGCATGAGACCGCCCGTGCGTCATGACCGCTCTCCTATTAGCTGGGATCTTGTTTACGGGAATGCACGGCAAGCGCCATGCGGAACCTTGCGCGCAATGGCAGGGCGCAGCGTCAGATCAGGCCGCGTTCGACCAACTCTGCCCGGAGCGTGGCGGCATCGGTGAAGTGATGGCCGACAAAGCCGTTGGCCTGTGCGGCATCGGCATTTTCCGCGCGATCATCAATGAACAGGCCTGCGCCGGGGGTGAGTCCGAAACGGGTGCGGGCAAGGTCAAAGATGGCGGGGTCCGGCTTGGCCAGCTTTTCGTCGCCGGACACGACGATGTCGCGGAACCGGTCAAACACATGCGCCACCGTTGCGCGGAAGGGCGGCCAGAATTCGTGGCTGAAATTGGTGATGCCGAACAACGGCACGCCTGCCGAATCGAGTTCTTCCACCAACTCGATCATGCCGGTGACCGGACCGGTGATGGTCTCGTTGAAGCGCGGGGCCCATTGTAGGATGAGATCGCGGTGTTCGGGATAGCGGGCGATCAGTTCTGCGCTGGTGTCGGCAAAGTCGCGGCCTTCGTCATGCTGGAAATGCCAGTCATTGGTGACGACGGTTTCCAGAAACGCGTCAAGCGCCCGATCCTCGGGGATCAGGCGCTCGTACAGAGCTCTTGGGCTCCAGCGATACAGGACGTTGCCGACGTCGAATACGACGGCGGTCACCGCCACGAGGGATTAGCCCTGGCGTGCCTTGAAGCGCGGCTGCGTCTTGTTAATGACGTAGGTCCGGCCACGACGACGGATCACGCGGTTATCCCGGTGACGGTCCTTGAGCGACTTGAGCGAATTGCGGATCTTCATGATCGCTTGCCTGTTCTAAATTAACGTTGGAAAATGAAGGCTGCCGCCTAAAGATGGGCTATGGCAAAGTCAAGGCGATCTGCCGAGTAAGGAGTCATCTCCCATGCGTTTTATCGTGTTTTCTCTCTCTCTGCTGGCGCTATCCGGCTGTGCAGCCTCGATTCCGCCTGTGGAAGTCACGCGATTCCACCTTGGGCAGCAACCGGCCTCCGGCCCCGTCGTGATTGAGGCGGCAGAAGGCCAGAATGCCGCCAATCTTGAATTCGGCACCTATGCGGCCGCAGTCTCCCGCGAACTGATTCGGCTCGGCTACCCGCTGGAGGGTAAGGCGACGTATCGGATTGTCCTTGGGTTTGACCGCGCGGAACGGCAGGTCCCGAAGCGGTCCCCTGTCACCATCGGCATCGGTGGCGGATCGTTCGGTGGAAATGTTGGCATCGGTCTGGGCACGAGTTTCGGCATTGGCAAATCAACGTCGGCCATCATCGGCACGCGGATGTCGGTGCAGATGAAGCGGATTTCGGACGGCGCGGTGGTTTGGGAAGGGCGGGCGCAGACGGAAGCACCGGCCAATGCACCGGCGGCGCAACCTGGGCTTGCCGCAGATAAGCTGTCGCGCGCCCTGTTTCAGGACTTTCCGGGCGAATCGGGACGCACTATCACGGTCCCATGACATCACTCAGCATCACGTCCGGCTTTGACAGCGGCAACATCATCGTCACCTCAATTGAGGGGGACACGGCAACCCTTGAGATCCGCAAGGATGCGCTCTCCGATTTCTACCAATGGTTCCACTTCCGTGTGGCCGGCGCCAAGGGCCGCCCGGTCACGCTGAAGATCACCAATTGCGGGGGTTCCGCCTATCCCGGGGGCTGGGCCAACTATCAGGCGCGCTATTCGGTTGACCGTGAGGATTGGCTGTGTGCGGACACCAGCTATGCCGATGGGGTCCTGACGATCACCCACACGCCGGAGGCCGATGCCGTCTGGTTTGCCTATTTCGCCCCCTATTCGATGGAGCGGCATCATGATCTGGTCCAGCGGACGGCCGCAGCGCCGGGCGTGTCGCTGATCCAGTTGGGCCAGACGCTCGATGGTCAACCGATGGACCTGTTGCGCATGGGCACCGGTGCCACGCAGGTGTGGCTTTATGCGCGCCAGCATCCGGGCGAATCGATGGCGGAGTGGTGGATGGACGGCGCGCTGGACTGCCTGACCGACGAGATTGATCCGGTCGCCCGAACCTTGCGAGAAAAATGCACGCTGCACATCGTGCCCAATATGAACCCCGATGGCTCTGCGCGCGGGCATCTGCGCACCAATGCAGCCGGCGTGAACCTCAACCGCGAATGGGCGACGCCAAGCGCCGAGCGTTCCCCCGAAGTGCTCTGTGTCCGGGATGAGATGGACCGCACCGGTGTCCACTGGGCGATGGACGTGCACGGTGATGAAGCGATCCCCGCCAATTTCATTGCGGGCTTTGAAGGCATCCCCAATTGGACCGACGATCAGGGCGAGCGTTACTATGCCTATCGCGAGGCGCTGGCTGCACAAACGCCCGATTTCCAGACCAAGCTTGGCTATCCCAAATCCGCACCGGGCAAGGCCAATCTGACGATGTCGACCAACCAGCTCGCGAACCGCTTCACGCATCTGGGCTGTGTGTCGATGACGCTCGAAATGCCGTTCAAGGACCATGATATGAATGCGGATCCACAGCGCGCATGGTCGCCGGAGCGCTGCCGTCAGCTCGGGCGGGACTGTCTGGCTGTGCTGGCCCGCTCTGTCTGATGCGGATCGTCGTTGATGATCTGAAGGGGCCGGAGATTGCGGCCCTCCTTCAGGTGCATCTCGATGCCATGCACGAATATTCCCCGCCGGAAAGCGTCCATGCGCTTGATCTGGATAAGCTGCGCCAGCCCGACATCACCTTCTGGACGGCATGGGATGGCGCCGCGCTCATGGGCTGCGGTGCCCTTAAGGAACTGGATGCGCGGCACGGTGAGATCAAATCGATGCGAACGGACGCCGCGCACCTGCGCAAGGGCGTGGCGGCCGCCATCCTCGAAACGATCCTGACCACGGCGCGACACCGGGGCTATGAACGGCTGAGTCTGGAAACAGGGCGGCCAGAACCGTTCCAGCCGGCCCACCGCCTTTATGAACATTATGGGTTTCGGGAATGCCCGCCCTTTGCAGATTATGTGCTGGATGATTTCAGCATCTGCATGACGCTGGAACTATTGCCTCAGAGTTGAAAAGCAATGACCCCCGCTCCGGGGGCGTGGAGCGAGGGTCTCGTTAGCGTTCGTCACGCTGACTTTTGCGGTTTAGGTCTGACGAGCAACAGGGGGGAATCTCGTCAGGTCTTCCGCGAAAGCCATGTAAAATTAGGCCATTTTTCCTGTCGCCAAGATGAATGGATTGTCAGCCACGGGGCCCTTTTGGCCGTGGGTCGCTCCAAAGGAACGTTTTATCGGATATGGGCCCATTAAATCTTTGGTTTGAGAGACGAACGGTTGTCCGGTTGTTCTGGGAATCGATGGAAACCCACCCTTCCAGCATCAAACCGGCGGGGGCCGAGTCGTTTTTGCTGAACGCCAATGTGATAACGCCATATTCCGGATGCTTCTTGTCCCGCGCTTCTACAAGCGTGATCTTCGGATTGGCCGAGGGCATCAGTTTGGCAATGCCGCGCAAATCTTTGTTCGGGTTTAACAGGACGCCAAGCGGCGTGTTTCCGATGGGCCAGCTTTGCACCTGACGGACCGAATAATCGATGAAGGTCAGCGTCTTGCCGTTGCCGACGATCAGGATGGGCACACCCTTTTGATACTGAAAGCGGATTTTCCCCGGACGCTTTAAGCTCAGCGCGCCGGTGACGGTCTTTCCGGATCTGTCGGTCTGCGAGAAGTTGGCGGTCATCGTTGTGACGGCCTTCAGATGGCTCGACACAGCGCCCAGAGCATCTGCCTGTGCCCCGGCCTGCGTTGGGGCCAAGGCCAATGCGATGGTGGCAAGCGGAACGAACACGGGTTTCATCAAAGTCTCCAAAGCTGCGGCTGGCCCACTGGCAGGCGCGGATTGAACCACGCATGAACTTCCATCTGCGCGGGGTCAGATGGCGTGGCCGTCCGGGTCGATCAGCACTTCGCGGCGCCCCACATGGTCCGGACGGCTGACCTTGCCTTCCAGTTCCATGCGCTCGATGAGGCGGGCTGCTGAGTTATAGCCGATCCGCAACTGGCGCTGGATGTAGCTGGTCGAGGCCTTCTGGCTCTCTGCCACGACCTGCAGCGCCTTGCGGTACATCTGGTCCTCGGCGGAATCTTCGCCTGTTGGCGCACCATCCAGATCCCAGCTGCCTTCTTCGGGCTCTTCCGTGACGGCCTGAATATATTCGGGATGCCCCTGTCCGCGCCAATGGTCGGCGACCGCGCGAACTTCTTCATCCGACACAAATGGGCCGTGCACACGGGCAATCTGCTTGCCGCCGGGCATATAGAGCATGTCGCCCTTGCCAAGCAGCTGTTCCGCACCCTGTTCACCAAGGATGGTGCGGGAATCGATCTTGGACGTGACAGCAAAGCTGATTCGTGTCGGCAGGTTCGCCTTGATGACGCCAGTGATAACGTCGACCGAAGGGCGCTGCGTTGCCATGATAAGATGGATGCCCGCCGCGCGGGCCTTTTGGGCGAGACGCTGGATGAGGAATTCGACTTCCTTGCCCGCGGTCATCATCAGGTCGGCCAGTTCGTCGACGATAACGACAATCTGCGGCAGCGGCTGATAATCCAGCTGCTCTTCTTCATAGATCGGGTTGCCGGTCGCGGAATCATAGCCTGTCTGGACGCGTCGACCGAGGAAGGCGCCCTTCTGATTGGCGGAACGGACCTTTTCGTTGAAGCTCGCCAGACTGCGGACGCCGACAGAGGCCATCATCCGGTAGCGGTCTTCCATCTGCTCCACCGCCCATTTGAGCGCGCGGATCGCCTTGGCCGGTTCAGTCACAACCGGCGACAGCAGATGCGGGATGTCATCATAGATGCTGAGTTCAAGCATCTTGGGATCGATCATGATCATCCGGCATTGGTCCGGCGTCAGGCGGTAAAGCAGCGACACAATCATCGCGTTGAGACCGACGGACTTGCCCGAGCCGGTGGTGCCCGCGACGAGGAGATGCGGCATGGGTGCGAGATCAGCGATGACCGGCTCACCCGCTATATTCTTGCCAAGGACGATGGGGAGCTGGCCCGATTGCTCGTTAAAAGCGTGGCTTGCGATCAATTCATGCAGAACGACGCTTTCGCGCCGCTGGTTGGGCAGTTCGATGCCGATCACCGTCCGGCCGGGGATGGTCGCGACGCGGGCGGAGAGCGCCGACATGTTGCGCGCGATGTCGTCCGCCAGCTGAATCACGCGGCTGGCCTTGATGCCGGACGCGGGTTCCAACTCGTACATTGTGACGACAGGGCCGGGGCGGACTTCGACAATCTGGCCCTTGACGTGGAAATCATCGAGCACGGTTTCCAGCAGCCGCGCATTGCGTTCCAGCGCGACCTTGTCGATCGGGTTGGCACCAGATTCCGGCGCCGGGCTGAGTAGATCGAGCGACGGCAGGACATAACGGTCGCCCAGCGGGAGGGTGGCCTGCCCACTCTTTTCTGTTTTGGGTTTGGCAGGGGCTGGCTTGTCTTGAATGACGGTCTTCGGGCGCCCTTCGTCGATGACCGGGGCCGCGCGGGGTTCAGAGATGTTGGGCGCCGCGGGCTTTAGCCGCGACGGCATCACATCATCTTCCTCATCGAACGGGGCGGGCAGGGCGCGGACGGCGTCTTCCTTTTCGCGGCGACGCAAGAGCCAGGCCCGCTCATCCTCATCGAGACCGAGGCTCTTTGCCCAGATGATGATGCCAATGATAGCGAAGACAGCGCCGAGGCTCCATCTGACCCAGACCATCCAGTCAGCAGGCGGGGCAAAGGACATCAACCACTGGATAAGGCCGCCTGTCGTCATGCCGATCGTGCCGCCAAGACCACCGGGCAGGCTTTCAAAAGCTCCGGGGCGGAATAGGGCGAGGCCGGTATCCACCAGCGCCACGCCGGCCAGAATGCCAAGCGCACGCCGTTTCCAGCCGAGGACCGACACCTTGGCCCAAAGCCTGCGCGCGTGGAGCAGCATGAGCGGCACGAACAGGCCGACGGCAGGCCCCATCAGCCATAGTAGGAAGTCGGAGGTCCAAGCCCCCGGCAGTCCGAGCAGATTGTTGACCGGACCACCAGCCGCTGTGTTCATCGAAGGATCGCTGGGCCGGTAGCTGGCGAGCGCAAGCACAAGGATCAGCGCGCTCAGCGCAAGCGCGACCGCACCGATCAGCGCGCCGCTGCGGAGTGCCCCACGTTTAACCGATTCACGCCATTCCGGTGCCCGGGATGCCATGCCGCGCCTCCTCTGCTGCGTGCGCATAATGTTCCGGCTGCACTCATGCGCCAGCCGCTGACTCGCCGTCAAGAGTCGCGCTGAAATGCTTGAGTCTCGGGCGGGTTCGGACGTATGGCGTTGGCCCATGGACTCACACGATATTATCATCCTCGGCGGCGGCTTGATCGGCCAGACAATGGCGCTGGCGCTCGACCTTCATGGGATCTCATCTGTCGTGATCGATCCAGTCGATCCCGCTGGCACGCTGACGACCGAGTTTGATGGCCGTGTCGCGGCGATTTCATCCAGCAGCTGGAAGATGTTCGATGCCCTCGGCATTGGCCCCAAGATGCGGGCGGAGGCCCGGCCGATCCACCGGATTGAGGTGCGCGATGGGGCGGATGGCCGTCCGCTCGATTTCGAAGCTGATGACACAGAAAACCCGCTTGGCCTGATGCTCGAAAACCGCGTGCTGCGCCGCGAACTCTGGGCGATGCTGCAGGGCGCAAAGAATGTGACGCGCAAATTTGGTGTCACGGCCGATAGTTTGGATCGCGGCGATCACCGGGTGGAGGCCCGCCTGTCGGACGGCTCGGCGGTGACCGCACCTTTGCTGCTGGTTTGCGAAGGGCGTTACAGTTCGACGCGCGAGGCCGTCGGCATCAATGTCGCGGCGTGGGACTATGCCTCGAAGAGCATCGTGACCGCGCTTGACCATGTCATCCCGCACAATGATACTGCGCACCAGATCTTCTATCCCGGCGGGCCGGTCGCGCTGTTGCCTATGAACCCCGGCACGCGTTCGGCTTTGGTCTGGTCGCTGCCCGATGATCAGGCGAAGGCCTTTATGAAAGTCGGGGATCGGGCCTTCCTTGCCGAAGTGTCACGCGTGACGGCGAACATCTTGGGCGATCTGAGCTTTGCCGCCCCGCGCGCGCTTTACCCGCTCCATTTCCGGCATACGGCAAAGATGACGGAGAACCGCCTCGCGCTCGTCGGCGACGCGGGGCACGGCATCCACCCGATTGCCGGACAGGGGTTCAACCTTGGCCTGCGCGATGTTGCGGTGATGGCCGAAGTGCTGGTGGACGGCGCACGGCTTGGCCTTGATTTCGGGGATGCCCAACTGCTCGCCCGTTATCAGCGCTGGCGGGCCGGGGACGTGATGGCTGTGACCATTGCGTGTGACAGTCTGGTGCGGCTGTTCGGCCTGCCGGGCAAGACAGCGCGCGCGGCGCGGCGCTTTGGCCTCAGTGCGGTCCAGAGTGCCAAGCCGCTCAAGGACCTGTTCATGGCTGAGGCACGGGGCGAAAGCGGGAACTTGCCGATGATGCTGCAGGGTGAGTTGGTTTAGGATTGGCTCTCCTCCAACCCAATTCGTCATGCTGAACTTGTTTCAGCATAACAGGCTGGAGCCCCATATGGACTGGGCTGCTGGCGCCACCCCGTTATCCTGAAACAAGTTCAGGATGACGATAGGAGGGTTAAATCCACCCCGCCTTCCGGTACGCCGCCGCCGTCTCTGCCAAGCCGACCGTCGTCTCAATTTGCGGCACCCAAAGCCCGGCATCCGGTCGCTTCGTCGGATCAATCCGCCAATCGGGATGGCAGAAATAATTGACGCGGTCAGCGGTCAGCTTGGCCTTGTCACCGCGCAGCAGACGGTCGAAGACGGAACCGATTTTCAAGATTGGGCGTGGCGTCGAAAGCACGAGCGCACGGCGGGAGAGGGCGGCGGCAATCGCCCTCGCGAACGCCTCATGCGTCCAGCCATTGGCCTTCCCGTCGTCGACTTCGAAGACTTGCCCATTGGGCGCGTTGTGGCCCGTCAGCGCCAATAAGAGCGTCGCAAGATCACCGGCATGGATGACGGACAAATGCCCGGCAGGCGGCATCAGCATCACGCCAGTCTTGGCCATCTTGAAGATGTCGAGCATCTCCATGTCACCGGGGCCGTAAATGGCAGGCGGGCGGACCATGACCCAGTCGAGCCCACTGGCCGTGACGACCCGCTCAGCTTCGGCTTTGGACCAGCCATAGACCGATAGTTTCGGTTCGCGCGCGGCGAGCGAGGAGACGTGGACGAAGCGAGCCACACCCGCCGCCTTGGTGGCCGCGACAATGGTTTTGGTGCCTCGGATGTTGCCCTGTTCAAACCCCTCGCGGGTGGGTGCGTTGACGACACCGGCGACGTGAATGACGGCATCGGCGCCTTCCACCAGCCGGGCGAGGCGATCCGGTGTATCGAGCGCGCCATCGATCCACGTCACGCCCGCCATGTCCGGCTGTGGTCGGCGGGTGAGCGCACGCACCTGAATGCCTTGGCCGGATGCCATCTTGAGCAATGTGGACCCGACGAACCCCGTCGCACCCGTCACGGCGACTGTCTTTGCGCTCACAGCAGAACCATATGGTCGCGGTGGATGAGCGCGGCGCGGGGTGCATAGCCCAGCACCTCCGTCAATGCTTCGGTGCGCAGGCCACAGATGCGCACAGCATCGGCCAGATCATATTCGGCGAGACCATGGGCGAGGACATTCCCCTCGGCATCGACGATTTCGACAACATCGCCGCGCTTGAAGCTGCCATCTGCCGATTTTGCCCCGGCGGGCAAAAGGCTGGCCCCCTTGGCCAGCGCCTTGGCGGCGCCTGCATCGATATGGATGCGGCCTTTGGATGTCAGACGGCCCGCCAGCCAGGCCTTTTTGGCGGCGCGGGTGCCATCGGCGGTAAAGACAGTGCCGCAGTCGCCTTTGGTCAAACGGGCAAGAGGATGATCGTGCAGGCCGGACACAATGACGAGCGCCGCACCCGCCGCATTGGCGAGGCGTGCCGCTTCAATCTTGGAAGCCATGCCGCCGGAGCCCATGCCGGACGAGCTTTCCGCCTTGGCAATAGACCGGATGCGCGCATCGATCCGCGCGACATGGGGAATGCGTTCGGCATCCGGGTTCTTGCCGGGGTCATCTGTGAACAGGCCGTCGACGTCTGACAGCAACACAACGCCTTGTGCTGACGCGGCCTGCGCGATCCGCGCGGCCAGCCGGTCATTGTCGCCAAAGCGGATTTCCTCTGTGGCGACCGAGTCATTTTCATTGATGACGGGCACGACACCGAGGCCGAGCAGACGCTCCAGCGTGGCGGCAGCATTGAGGTAACGCCGCCTGTCTTCCAGATCATCGAGTGTGACGAGGATTTGTGCCGCCGTCATGCCCTTGGCATCGAGTAAGCCTGCCCAACATTGCGACAAGGCGATCTGGCCGGTGGCGGCAGCGGCCTGTGCATCTTCAAGGCTCGCCCGCCCGCCTTTGGGCAGGCCAAGCCTGCGCGCGCCCAGCGCAATGGCGCCCGAGGAAACAATGATGATCTGCTGGCCCGCCGCCCGCCGTGCGGCGATGTCGTCCACCACGGTTTGCAGCCAATCCTGCCGGACCATGCCAGACGGATCGACGAGCAGCGACGACCCGATCTTGACGACCAGCCGCGGGCAGTCCGCCGGCGTCAGACGGGAGACCATCCGCTGTCTTCCCCTGTCTTTGGCGCTTCCATCGGTGATACCGGGCCGATGGCCTCCAGCAGCTGGTCCAGCACCGCGTCCACGCCATCGCCGCTCGCACCAGATAGGAGGAGAACCTCTGCCTTGCTGGCGCGCTTCAATTTAGTTGCGAGCTTCTTCACTTCGGCCGGGTCCACGGCGTCGATCTTGTTAAGGCCGATGACTTCAGGCTTGCCGACCAAGTCTGCACCATATTTGTCCAGTTCCTTGCGGACGACCTTATAGGCGGCCACGGGATCATCGCCCGATGCGTCCACGAGATGCAGCAGCACGCGGCAGCGTTCGATATGGCCAAGGAAGCGGTCGCCAATGCCTGCGCCGTCCGCTGCACCTTCGATAAGGCCGGGGATGTCCGCGATCACAAATTCCCGGCCGTGCCGCGTGGCCACGCCCAATTGCGGGCGGGTCGTTGTAAACGGATAGGCGCCGACTTTCGCATTCGCGTTGGTCACAGCGTTGATGAATGTCGATTTGCCGGCATTGGGAAGGCCAACAAGACCTGCGTCGGCAAGCAGCTTCAGCCGCAGCCAAACCCACATTTCCTCATTTGGCCAGCCCATGCCGTGCTGGCGCGGGGTACGGTTGGTAGACGTCTTGTAGCTTGCATTGCCGCGGCCGCCATCGCCGCCACGCAGGAAGACGACTTTGACACCCGGCTGGGTAAAGTCGGCGAGCACATGCTCCTTGTCTTCCGATAGAATTTGCGTGCCCACCGGCACCTTGATGACAAGGTCATCGCCGCCGGCTCCTGTCCGGTTGGAGCCTGAGCCGCCATGGCCGCGTTCAGCCTTGAAGTGCTGCGTGTACCGAAAATCGATGAGCGTGTTGAGGCCGGCCACAGCTTCAAACACGATGTCGCCACCCTTGCCGCCATTGCCGCCATTGGGTCCGCCATATTCCATGTACTTTTCACGCCGAAAAGACACAGCGCCGGGGCCACCGGCGCCGGAGCGGACGTAAATCTTAGCTTGATCGAGAAAATGCATGGCTTCCCTTTAGGCGAAACCGCGCAAATGGAAAGCTTTGCCGCGCGAACTAGCTTTCCAGACGCGTTGACAAACGGGGGGACGCTTTCAACTGACGGACCGCAATATCCCGCGCCGTGCGGCGGGGCAGGCCCAGCGATTTGGCCAGCGGTTCCCCCAGCAAGGCGTCGCCCATGGCGAGCAGCACGAGATGCAGCGTATCTTCATGCATCGATTTGTCCTGATGGCCTTCGCCAATCTCGTCGATCAGTTCATGAATGGCATCCACGACCGGATTGAGTGCGTTTTCATTGCCCGACAGGATCATCCAAGTTGCCAACTGGGCGGCGCCCTTTTCCACAAATGTGTCGAATGCCATGTCGACCACGCGGTCGGGATCAGGTTCCTTGTCGCGGTTCTGGAGGATGAGGTCTGCAATCGAATCGCACACGGTTCCAGCAAGATGTGCGGCCAAAGCCATTTGCAGACCGGAGGCAGATCCGAAATGATGGAGCAGATTGGCATGCGTGCGCCCCATGCGCGCGGCGACGGCCTTCAGCGTCACGGCCTGCGGACCCGCTTCAATCAAAATGGTGCTCGCCGCCTCAAGCGCTGCGGCGCGGCTTTCTTCGGGGGAGAGACGTTTCCGTTCTATTGACATTAATGTAAGTAATCCCTAAATTCGCGGCTTGAGGAGATTCGCGCATGACAACCGCCACCATCAAGACCCCCGCAGATCTGACCATCACGCCGCGTGATCGGCGCTTTGGCCGCAACACGGCTCAGCAGCGTTGGTGGGCTGGCGGTGATCCTTTTGCAACGGCTTTCTACAATGCGCTCTCTGTCACTTTCCCGCGCGGCGAAGCGATGTTCATTGAGTCCGTGCGCGCCTTTCGTGATGGCGTGCCGCCCAAGTTGGAGAAGGACATCCGCGCCTTTGTGAAGCAGGAAGTCATCCACACGCGCGAACATGTGGCGTTCAACAGCCGCGTTGAAGACGCCGGTTATGACATCACCTTCCTCAACCATCAGGTTGACCATGTGATGGGCCTGATCAAATCCCGCCCGGCGATCGTCAATCTGTGCGTGACGATGGCGCTGGAGCATTACACGGCGATCCTTGCCAAGCAGTTCCTTGAAGACCCCAACGCCTTTGCCAAGGGCGAAGGAGATCAGGTCGACATGTGGAAATGGCATGCTGTCGAAGAGATTGAGCATAAGGGCGTCGCATATGACACTTGGCTCCATGCCACGCGCGACTGGAGCCGGATCAAGCGCTGGCGGGTCAAGTCGATGCTGATGGTGCTGGTGTCGATTAATTTCTGGAAGAACCGCTATATCGGCATGCTCAACCTGCTCGCACAGGATGGCATAACGGGATGGAAGGCGCACCGCGGCCTGATCTGGTTCCTGCTCGGCAACCCCGGCACGTTGCGTAAGCTTGTCTTGCCTTGGGCGACCTATTTCCTCCCGGGCTTCCATCCGTGGAACGAAGATGACCGCCATCTGATCGGCAAGTTCGACAGCGCCTATGAAGCGGCACGAACCCCGGTGACGGCGGCGGCCTGATCGGTTAACCGGGCGCATGACTATTGCGCCCATTCTGCACACCGAACGGCTCACGCTCGCGCCCCTCTCGCTCAACCATTGGGAGGCCTATGCCGACGCATGGGCAGACCCGGAGCTGACGGCCTTTATCGGCGGGAAGCCACGCGCACGCCAGGAAAGCTGGACGAAGTTCACCCAAGGTGTCGGACTGTGGCCGCTGCTCGGCTATGGTTATTGGGCTTTCCTAGATCGCGCGACCGGCCAGTTCCTCGGCAATGGCGGGCTCGCCCGGTTTGAACGGGGCATTGCAGAACTGGAAGGCTATCCCGAAGCAGGCTGGGTATTTGTTCCGGCGGCTTGGGGCAAAGGGCTGGCAACCGAAGCGATGGCGGCCGTTCTTGATTGGGCCGAAGATGCCCTGAAAAGCGAGATCCGTTGCATCATTGATCCGGGAAATGTCGCCTCGCAAAAGGTTGCCGCAAAGCTCTGTTTTCAGCATTTTGCAGACAGCGATGGCGCGATTGGGCCTGTTGGTGTCTATCGCAGAACCTTGCCGGACGCCGCATAGCAGCGCGTTGCTCTTGCCCTCGGGCCCGCTTGCGTTAGAAGCCGACCGATGGACAGGATACTTATTCGCGGCGGCAATCGCCTCAACGGCCGCATCCCGATTTCAGGAGCCAAGAACTCCGCCTTGACCTTGCTGCCGTGCGCGCTGCTGACGGATGAACCGCTCACGCTGCGCAATCTGCCGCGTCTGGCCGACGTCGACAGCTTTGGCCATCTGCTCAACCAATTGGGTTGTTCGACCATGATCGAAGGCGCGCGGCCGGAGGATTTCGGCCGCGTCATGACGCTGCGCGCGGGCACAATCACCGCGACCATGGCGCCTTATGACATCGTGCGGAAGATGCGCGCCTCCATCCTCGTCCTTGGGCCGCTGCTGGCCCGTGCGGGGGAAGCGACTGTGTCGCTGCCCGGTGGCTGCGCCATCGGCAACCGTCCGATCGATTTACACCTCAAAGCCCTGGAAGCCTTTGGCGCAGAGATTGAAACAACCGCCGGTTACGTGACAGCCCGCGCCAAGGGTGGCCGCCTGCCGGGCGGCACCATCGTGTTCCCTGTCGTCTCCGTCGGGGCTACTGAAAATGCACTGATGGCGGCCGTCCGCGCCAAGGGCACCTGCATCCTTGAAAACGCCGCGCGGGAACCGGAAATTGTCGACCTGTGCAACCTGCTGGTCGCCATGGGCGCGCATATTGAGGGCATTGGTACCGAAAAGCTCATCGTTGAAGGTGTCGACCGTCTGCATGGCGCAACCTACGCTGTCATGCCTGACCGTATTGAAGCGGGCAGCTATGCCTGTGCCGTCGGTCTGGCCGGTGGGACGGTTGAACTGGATGGCGCCAACCCCGATGATATGCATGCCACCCTTGCCGCATTGCGCGAAGCTGGCGTTGAGGTCACCGAGCATAAGCGCGGCATCACTGTCTCCTCCGACGGCAAGCTGCGCCCGCTGACCTTGTCGACATCGCCTTTCCCGGGCTTCGCTACGGACATGCAGGCGCAGTTTATGGCAATGCTGCTGCGGGCCGATGGGGCCAGCGTGCTGACCGAAACGATCTTTGAAAACCGCTACATGCACGTGCCCGAACTGGCGCGCATGGGCGCGGACATTCACGTGAAGGGCCGCACCGCCGTCGTACGCGGCGTTCAGCGTTTGGTGGGCGCGCCAGTGATGGCAACCGATCTACGTGCCTCGATGAGCCTCATCATCGCAGGCCTTGTCGCGGAAGGCGAAACGCAGGTGTCCCGCATCTATCACCTTGATCGCGGCTATGAGCGACTGGAAGAAAAGCTGTCCGCTGTCGGCGCGGATATCGAACGCAATAGCGACGGGTAGGCGGGGCTAAAGCCAGACATCTACTGCATGGATGGTGAGGCCCACGAGCCCGCCCACCAGCGTGCCGTTGATGCGGATATATTGGAGATCGCGGCCCACTGCGGTCTCCACCCGTTCCGTCACCTTGCCGACATCCCAACTGCGGATCGTGTCTGACACGAGTTTCACGATGCCGTCGCCATAGCTGGCCGTGGCCCCGACAGCTGCGCGGCGGGCGAAGCGGTTGATGGTGGTGCGGATGCGGTCATCGGTCTGGAGCGTCTGGCCAAGCTGGCGCAGCGTATCGCCCAATTTTCCGGCCATCGCCTTGTCCGGGTCCCGCGCGGCACGCAGCAGAGCAGCGCGCCCCTGTTGCCAAAGTCCGTCGATCCAGGCCTGCATGGCGGGGTTGTCGACCAGTTCGTCCTTCAACCCCTGCACCCGCGCCTGCATGGCCTCATTATTCTGGAGATCAAAGGCGAGGTCTTCCAGCATCTCATTGATCTTCAGCCGCAGCGGATGATCGGGCGTGTCGGCCATGTCGAACACCAGCTTATTGAGGCCGGTAATGACGGCGTTGGACACGTTCTCATCAAGCCCCGTCCAGCGCAGGATACGTCCCGCGCGCTCATGCACCATCTCGCGGATGATGTCCTCATTCGACGCAATGATGAGGCTGGCGCGGTTGATGATCCCATCAAGCAGGGGGACATGACGGCCTTCGCGAATGGCGGCGGTCAATGTCTGGCCGAGAAGGGGCGAGACATCCATCCGTCGCAGCCGTTCGGCAATGGCGGTCTTGGCCATACCGCCCAGCCGGTCATCATCCAGGCTTTCGAGGATGTCGGCGAGCAAGCGGGAGGCGCCATCGCGTAGGCGGCCGGATCCACCGCGATCCTCACTCGCCAGAAACCGCCCGGCAGCGCCTGCAACATCCAGACCGCGCATTCGCCGGGCGACAACGGCGGGGGTCAGAAAGTTATCGCGCAGGAAGGTGGCGAGCGTATCGCCGATCCTGTCCTTGTTGCGGGGGATGATGGCGGTGTGCGGGATGGGCAGGCCGAGGGGGTGGCGGAACAGCGCGGTGACGGCAAACCAGTCGGCCAAACCACCGACCATTGCGGCCTCGGCAAAGGCCTTCACGAACCCGACCAAAGGATGGACCGGACCGATGATCCGCGTCGCCACATAGACGCCTGCCATGACGACGAGCATGCCCGTCGCAATCATCTTCATTTGCCGCGCATCGGCGGCCGTCGGCAACAGGCGGGGCGCCGGCCGCTTGAAAAGCCTGTTTGCGTCCCGGGCTATGGCGTCACTCCGCCGGTTCGGCCGTCGTGCCGGACCGGGTGAAGCGTGCCTTCAGGCGCGAGAAAGCCTTTGCCGGGAAGAGGCGGGGTGGGCGACCCTGCTGGTCCAAATCACCGCCTTGCGTGGTGAGATAGTGGCGCAACCAAGGCCCCAAACGCGATTCCATGCCAATGGCGAGGCTGAAGCTGGCGGGCACAATGAGCAGGGTGAGGAAGGTCGAGACGATCAGGCCCCCGATCACTGTCACGCCCATGGGCTGGGCAAAGGCGCCGTCACCTGTCAGGGCCAGTGCGGTTGGCACCATGCCTGCGACCATCGCGACGGTCGTCATCACAATCGGCTGCGCGCGCTTGTGGCCTGCGTCCATGATCGCTTCAAACTTTGGAACGCCCTTGTCGATTTCCTCAAGCGCGAAATCCACCAGCAGAATCGAGTTTTTGGCGACGATCCCGAACAGCATCAGCGTGCCGATCAGCACCGGCATGGAGATGGCAAAGCCCGACAGCTTCAGGGCAATCATGCCCCCCAGTGGGGCCAGCAGCAGCGAGCCCATGTTGACGAGCGGCGGCACGAAGCGGTGATAGAGAAGCACGAGCACCGCGAACACCGACGCAATGCCGGTGATGACGGCAATCATGAAGTTGGAAATCATTTCCTGCTGCCAGCGGGCGTCTCCCAATGTAAGCTTCTTCACGCCTTGCGGCAGGTCCTTCATCGTGGGCAGGGCATCAATGGCCTGCATCGCTTCGCTGCTGACATAGGGCTTCCCTGTGCTCGGGTTCACCGCATAGTCCGCACCGATCGAGATACGGCGGCTCTGGTTGGAGCGCTGGATCGTCGTCGGCCCCGAACCGAAGGAAATTTCCGCAACTGTCTTCAAAGGAACAGAGCCCCCTGCCGATGTCGGCACAGGCAGGTTCTCTATGGTCGAAAGATTACGGCGTGAGTCTTCGGAAAGCGAGACGCGGATAGGCACCTGACGGTCGGACAGCGAGAATTTCGCGCTGTTCTGATCAATGTCCCCGATGGTCGCGATGCGGATCGTCTGTGACAAGGCTGCCGTCGTTACGCCGAGGCTGGCCGCAAGATCTGCACGCGGTTTGATGGTCACTTCTGGGCGCAACATGTCGCCGCCGATCCGGGCCGCTGTGATTTCCTTTACGCCGCGCATCTCCTCGGTCACTTTTTGCGCCGTCTGCATCAGCAATGCAGGATCACTCCCGCCAAGGGTGATGGTCACGTCGCGACCCGAAAAGCCGCCGGTTTGGGATTGGAAGTTCACGCGGGCATCGGGGACTTGGGCGAAACGCTTACCCCATGTTTTTTCAAACTCGTCCGATGTCATGTCGCGGTCAGGCGACAGACGCAGGTAGATGCTCGCCTTTGCAGGCTCAATGTCGGCAAAGGCCGCGACCACTTCAGGGGCCTCGTCATCCAGCGTTTTCTGAATACGCTCGACCACCTGGGTCGTCTGTTGCAGCGTTGTCCCGGGCACCATTTCGACACGAATGGAGCTATAGTCGAAATTCATCGTCGGTTGGAACTGGAAGGGCAGCGACATGACCATCACGACGGTCAACGCCAGCGATGCAGCGCCCCCAACGACAACCCAGCGACGGTTGTGGAGCGTCCAATGCAGGATCTGCATGTAGCGATCCATCATCCAGCCTTCGCCATGCTTTTCTTCGCCATGCGCCTTTAGGAAATAGGCGGCGATCATCGGCGTGATCATGCGGGCGACGGCCAGCGACAGCAGAACGGCGGCGACAACCGTAAAGCCGAAATTCTTGAAAAACTGGCCTGACACGCCGGGCATCAGCCCGACGGGAAGGAACACAGCAACAATTGAGAAGGTCGTGGCAACCACAGCGAGCCCGATTTCATCCGCCGCGTCGATGGACGCCTGATAGGCGGATTTGCCCATGCGCATATGTCGGACGATATTCTCAATTTCCACAATGGCGTCATCGACGAGCACGCCGGCCACAAGGCTGAGGGCAAGCATCGAAATGCCATTGAGGCTGAAGCCCAGCAGATCCATGAACCAGAAGGTCGGAATGGCAGAGAGCGGAATGGCAATGGCAGAGATGGCTGTGGCCCGCCCGTCACGCAGGAACAGCCACACCACGAGAACCGCCAGCACCGCGCCTTCGATCATCGACGACAGCGATGTCGAGTATTGTGACTTGGTATAGTCGACCGTCGTGTAGAGTTCCGTGAAATGGATCTTTGGGTTTTCCTTCTGGATCGCCCGTAGTTCCTCCCACATCTTGTCATAGACCTTGACGTCCGATGCCCCCTTGGCGCGCTGGATGGAGAAGCTGAGCACCTGACGTCCGTTCATGGTCGAGATGGCGCGTTGCTCACCATAAAGATCACGCACTTCGGCGACGTCCGTCAGTTTGACGGAGCGACCGCCGCCAATGGCGATATTGGTTTCGCCAAGCGCATATGCATCGCGCGCATTGCCGAGCACACGGACCGATTGTTCAGCGCCTGCGATTTCGGTACGCCCGCCCGCTGCGTTGATGTTGCTCTGGCGCAGCTGATTGTTGACCTGAGCCGCCGTAATGCCCAGCGACTGGAGCTTTGCCGGATCAAGGATGACCCGAATTTCGCGGGAAACGCCGCCTTCACGGTTGACGGCAGCCGCCCCCGGCACGCCCTGAAGGCGCTTGACCACCACATCGTCGACATACCAGCTCAGCTGCTCCAGCGTCATGTCGACGGCTTCGGCAGAGATATAGGCGATGGGTTCACCCGTGGTGTCGACGCGGTTGACCTGCGGTTCAAGAATGCCGTCCGGCAAATCGCTGCGGATCTTGGTCAGCGCATCGCGGATATCGTTGACGCTGCGGTCAATATCGGTGCCAATCTGGAATTGGACGAAGGTCATCGACATGCCTTCACGCACGGTCGAGTTGATTTCATCCACGCCGTTGATTGACCGGAGCGCAGGCTCAACGATCTGGGTGACCTGTTTTTCGAGTTCGGTCGGCGCTGCACCCGGCTGGCTGATGATCACCTGAGCGCCGGGAAATTCAATGTCCGGATTGTTGTTCACGTCCATCTGGCTGAAGCTGACGATGCCTGCCAGCAGCAGGGCCACGAAAAGCACAATCGGCGGAACCGGGTTGCGAATGCACCAGGCCGAGATGTTCCGGAAGTTCATGGGACTTGGCCTCAGTTCGACTTAGGGCGGACCGGAACGACACTTTCGCCGGGGTTGAGGAAGGCGCCTGCGGTAAGCACAACGCGTTCACGCCCGGTGAGCCCGGTTGCAATCGTGATGCCCGCATCCGAGACAGACCCTATCTTCACGTCGCGACGTTCCACCTTGTTCTGCGCATTCACAACAAAAACGTAGTTGCCCTTCTCATCGCTCTGCACCGCGGACTCGGGCAACATCGGTGCCTGCGCCGCGCCGGAGCGGATGGAGGTCGAAGCAAAGCCGCCGGGACGGATCGCCGCATTATAGGCCAGCGCAATGCGCACTGAGCCCTGACGCGTCGTTGGGTCAATAACCGGCGGCATCTGCCAGACTTGACCGGTGAAGGCCTTGGTTGTGCCGACCGGCGTGACCTCTGCTGAGGTGCCGACGGACAGGCGGGCAAGGTCCGCCTCTGAGAGCATCGCGCGCAATTCCATCTCGCCACCCTTGGCGATGCGGAACAGCACGGTGCCGCCACCGCCGACAACCTGACCCGGCTCAACATTGCGGGAAAGGATGAGGCCGGACGCCGGCGCCCGGATGTCGAGGCGTCCGATCCGGGCACTGTTTTCGCCAAACTGCGCGCGCGCTACGTTCAACCGCGCCAAAGCGGCATCACGCTGGGCGGTGCGACGGTCAATATCGGCCTTAGAAATGAAGCCCCGTTCGGCAAGTGTCTTGGCCCGATCCAATTCGTTCTGGGCAAGGCTGGCGTCGGCCTGAGCCACGCGGATCTGGGCGCCGAGCGACGCGGACTGCTGTGCCTGAACCTGACGGTCCACGCTGGCGAGCACTTGACCCTGCGATACCCAGTCACCCGCATCGACAAAAACGCGAGTCACCATGCCGCCTTCGCCAACGGCGCCGACCGGCATTTCACGCCGCGCGGCAAGAGAGCCTGTCGCGCTGATGGTGCTTTGAACCATGCTGGACCCGGGAATGACCACCGTGACGGAAGGGGCCTGTCTCTGGCCTTCCTGGCCGCCAGCAGCGCCGCCGCCCATTGCCTTGGCGGCGATGTAGGCGATGAGCAGCACGGCCGCGACAACGCCGCCGATGATCAGCCACCGCTTGCGCTTGCGTGCCGCCGCTTCTGCCGCATCGTCGGACAAGTCCACTGGCTCTGCGTGGCGCGCAAAAGTCGTTTCGAGATTCATTCTAGTTCCGCTTTCGGCCTGCCATTGCAGGCTGAGTCTCTGGTCTGACCGGTGTATTATCGCAATAACTCACCCGGCACAAGGCGTTTACGGCGCGCCAACCCCCTTGCCGTATCAGCTATTTGCGACAGTATGGCCTAAATCGCAAGCGTCCGAAGGGGCATGTTTGGTCGATTTGGGCTTGTCAGGGGGCATCTTTGTCTTGACCATGCCGGATCGGAGGCGAGTGTTGCGCCTTCGCCACACTCTTGGGGAGAGAGACCATGGAGATATTTGCAGGACATGGCTGGATCATGACCATCATCATCGGCGGTTTGGCCGGTGCGGTGGGTAAATGGATTATGCCGGGCAAGGACCCGGGCGGGCTGATCGTGACGATTCTTCTGGGCATTGCTGGCGCCTTGCTCGTGACGCTGCTGGGCACGCTGACCGGATGGTATGAGGCGGGTGAAGGTGCCGGCTTCATCGGCGCTGTGATTGGCTCGATCATTCTCTTGTTCGTTTATCGCAAATTCAACGGCGCTGGCAGCGGCCCTGCCGCCTAACGACCTTGCGCTTATTCAGGCTCGGTGCAGGCCGGCCGGTGCACGCAGCGCTGGCCGGCCTGGTGTTTTTGGGCTGACTGTATGAAGGAGACCAGATGATGAAACGCAAATTTGCAAAGACAGTCGCCGCGGCGACAGCGATGGCCGCCGCTTCGGCCGCGTCTGCACAAGGTACTGCTCCCGCACAGATTATTGGTACACGCCTTGAACTCCAGGCGCGCGGGGAGGTCCGCGTGACGCCGGATATTGCGGTGGTATCTGCAGGCGTCGTTACCCAATCGGTCGATGCGTCCGGTGCGATGCGCGAAAATGCAGCGCGGATGTCCCGCGTATTTGCCGCGCTCAAGCAGGCGGGCATTGCCGAGAAAGATATTCAGACGACCTCAGTCAGTCTCTCACCGCAATATCGCTACAATAACAATGAGGCGCCGGTCATCACGGGCTATCAGGCCAGCAACACAGTCTCTGTCCGGTTCCGAGATATTGGCAAAAGCGGTCAGGTGCTCGACGCGCTGGTGAAGCAGGGGGCAAACCAGATCAACGGCCCGATGCTCGAAGTCGAATCGCCGCAGGCCGCGCAGGACAAGGCTCGGCTGGATGCCATCAAGACGCTGCAGGCCCGTGCCGCGCTCTACGCCAAAGCCACCGGATTGCAGGTGAAACGGGTCCTCTCGATCAGCGAGTCGGTCGATTATTCGCCAATGCCGATGCCCATGGCGCGGATGGCCATGGCGGCGTCTGCTGCCGAGAAAACGGATATTGCCCCCGGTGAGCAGTCGATTGGAGTCAGCGTTTCCGTGGTTTTTGAGCTGAATTGACGGTCAGCGCGGGCGCCAGTGGCGGGCAAGGGTGAGCAGCCCGAGCGCGACTATGGCGCCTGCAACGGCCCCGGCATAACCGGCGCCTGAGAGTCCTGCGTAAAGCCCCTTGCCGTTGGCGGTGAGCCCAAGGGCAAAGCTGCCTGCCGCTCCGCCGATCAGATTGACCAGCATTTCACCTTGTCCAAAGGCGCGTCGCGCTGCCGTGGCCAGCCACCCCAAAGCGGCGCCGATCACAAGAAGGACAAGGAAATTGGTCATGCAGCGGGCCTAGCCCCGGTCAGCAGAGGGATCAACAGTCGTAAAGTATCCGCCAAAAACGGAAACGGGCGGCAACAGGTATGCCCTGCGCCGCCCGCTTCAGTTTTGGATGAGCCGTCAGAAGCGCTGCTGGCGCTCGTAAAGGCTCTTATAGTGCTGGATACGGGTGACGCGCAGCCCGGGCATGCCCGAACGGTCGATTGCACGCTGCCAACCGGCAAATTCTTCCAGGGTGAGGCTATAACGTTCGCAGACTTCGTCCACGGTCAGCAGGCCACCATTCACTGCTGCGACGACTTCTGCCTTCCGGCGGACAACCCAGCGGGTCGTCGACGGGGGCGGCAAACTGTCGAGCGTCAGTGGTTCACCAAGTGGGCCAATGACTTGCGCCGGACGGATTTTCTGGTTTTCGATCATTCTTACCTCAAAGCCGGGTCCAGGCCCGTTTTCTCTTGTTGCAACCCCACTTAAACACCACCGGTTGAAAGATCGCTAAAATGCCAAGGTAAATTTTGCGGTCATCTTCATGTGCGTCTTGTTAGGAGATTGGCCGCCAAACGGTTGAAACTTGGTGAATTTTCGCGCGGCGAATCGCCCTTTTTCGGCGCAATTGCATCCATATCGGCAGCGGTTTCAGCCGATGCCTTGGCCATGGCCGCCGCTTTGGCCTGAATCCGGGCGGTTGGCGTGGTTGCCTGCTGTGCCGAAATGGTGGCAAGCAGACTGGGCAGTTCAATTTTTTTTGGCCGCGCTTTGCTCTGGCGCGCTGTCCGTCGGGGAAATTCCATATTCATGAGCCCGCATTTCTCATAAATGCCTGAATCTCAGGTAAATTCCCTTTGATGCTGCAAATGTCGCTCAACCACACTATGTCCGCGGTCGATGTTTGACCTTTTTCAACTTGATGGCCCGGCCAAGGCCCGCCGTATCGTGGTCGCGATGTCGGGCGGCGTAGACTCTTCAGTCGTCGCTGCCCTCGCCGCGCGGACGGGGGCGGAAACCATCGGGATCACGTTGCAGCTTTATGATCATGGCGCGGCGGTCAACCGGGTCGGCAGTTGCTGTGCGGGCCAAGACATCCGCGATGCACGTGCTGTCTGCGACCGACTGGGCATCGCCCATTATGTTTTTGATCATGAAAGCCGGTTTCGGGATTCGGTTATCGAACAGTTCGCCGATGAATATATGAACGGCCGGACGCCCATCCCCTGCGTCCGCTGCAATATGGGCGTGAAGTTTACCGATCTGTTCCGTCTGGCCAAAGACTTGGGTGCCGATTGTCTGGCGACGGGTCATTATGTGCGCCGTGTTGAAGGCCCGTCGGGGGCTGAGCTCCACAGGTCCATCGACCCTGCGCGCGACCAGAGCTATTTCCTATTCGCGACAACGGCAGATCAGCTGGACTATCTGCGCTTCCCGCTCGGCGGCATGCCCAAGGCCGATGTCCGCGCTATTGCGCAGGAGATGGGGCTAGGCGTGGCCATGAAGCCCGACAGCCAGGACATCTGCTTTGTGCCCAATGGCGACTATGCCAGCGTTGTCCGCAAGGTGCGCCCCGATGCCGAGAGCGACGGGGCAATCGTCGACATGGAAGGCCGCGAATTGGGCCGTCACAAGGGGCTGATCCATTATACCGTGGGCCAAAGGCGCGGGCTGGAGCTCGGTGGTCTGGCCGAGCCGCTTTATGTTGTCCGCCTCGATCCTGCGGCGCAGCAGGTGATTGTCGGGCCAAAGGCGGCGCTGGCCGTGTCCGCGGCGCGCATTGTAGATCCCAATTGGCTTGGCGCGGTCGAAGGGCGGCCTTTGATGGCCAAGGTCCGGTCTCTGTCCAAGCCAGTGCCGGCGCGCATGCAGGGCGAATGGCTGACATTTGAGGGGCCGGAATATGGCGTGGCGCCGGGGCAGGCGGCCGTCCTTTTTGATGGAGATCAGGTGCTTGGCGGCGGCTGGATTGCCGAAACGCAACGTGCCATAGAGTTTGCCGCCGCCTGACCTCCGCTGTTCCAGACGGGGCAGCAGGCGATTTGGAGGGGAATTCCATGCCTGCTTTGTCTACCCGCATCATTTCGTTTGTCCTGCGCAAGACCGGCCTGTTCCGGAAGATGTTTGCAGGCGGACCCAGCATGGCCGCGTTTATCGCCAAAGCAGCCGCCACGCCGAGTGCGCCGTCTGCAAAGCTGCAACAAAGCCACGCCATCTCGCACACGTCGTTTGACGGGTGCACGGTCTGGGACTTCGCCCCCAAGGCAAAGGCGCCGACGGCAACGGTGCTCTACTGGCATGGCGGCGGCTATGTGTATCCGGCGGCAGACGCGCACTGGGCGTTTATGGCGCACATGGCCGAAACGCATGGCTGGCGCGTCGTGGCCCCGCTCTATCCGCTGGCCCCGGCGCATGATGTGGCGGGCACGACGGGCTTTGCTCTCTCATTCTACAAAGATTTTCTCGCCAAGCAGGCGGGGGCACCCTTCCTGATGGCGGGGGATTCCGCAGGCGCCGGGCTGACAGCGGCGACTGTGATTGCCGCGCGCGATGCAGGGCTGGCGCTGCCGTCTAAGCTCATCCTCATTTGCCCCTGGCTCAATGCAGACCCCTCCCACCCCGATCAGCCGGCAATCGAAAAGCGCGATGCGATCCTGACCATCCCCGGCCTGCGCGATGCAGGTCGGCTCTATGCAGGGGATGCGGAGGTTTCAGACCCGCGGGTGAGCCCAATCCATGCCGATTGGTCGGGCCTGCCGCCGATCCTGTCGTTCGGCGGCGGGAGCGACATATTGGTCGTGGATGCGCGTGCATTGAAGGCGAAGCTGCCTTCGGTCGATTATCAGGAAATGGCGGGAATGATCCACGACTGGCCGATCTTCACCTTCCCCGAAAGCCGCAACGCGCAGGCGCAAATGGCCGCCTTCGCCGCGGCTTAAAGCTCGCCGCGCTCTTCGGCCGGGTGGCCATCGGGGTCGGGGTGGATGATCACCTCGGTGCCCGGAAACTCGGCCATCAGCTTCGCCTCAATCTCGTCCATGACGCGGTGGGCTTCGGACACGGTCATCGCCGGGTCGACCCAGACGTGAAACTGGACAAAGTCAGACGTGCCGCTGGTGCGGGTGCGCAAATCATGGATGCCGCGCAGTTCGGGGTGCGAGTCCGCTAACGCCAGGAAGCGGAGGCGCTTTTCCTCGGGCCATTCCTTGTCCATCAATTGGTCAATGGAGGTGCGGGCCACCTGAAAGGCGGACCATGCAAGCCAAGCGGCAATGGCGACGCCGAACACAGGATCTGCGCCGCGCACGTCCAGAATGGAATCCAGCACCAGGGCTGCAATCACGGACCCGTTGAGCAGCAGGTCACTGGTATAATGCGCCCGGTCTGCGGCAATTGCGATTGAGCCGGTCTGCTTCACGATGTGGCGCTGATACGCCACAAGGGCGAGTGTCCCGACAATCGCGATGACGGAGACGATGATCCCGAGTTCAGGGGCCTGCGGCTCATGCCCGGACCCGATCCGGCTGATCCCGCGCCAGCCGATGCCAATGGCCGATGTGATAATCAGGAACGTCTGGAACAGGGCGGCAATGGCTTCTGCCTTGCCATGTCCAAAGCCATGCTGGTCATCGGCGGGCTCAGCCGCCAGCCGCACCGCATAGAAGGTGATGAGCGACGCGAGCACGTCCAGCCCCGTGTCAGCCAGAGAGCCGAGGACCGACACGGAGCCCGTAGCAATGGCCGCCCAGACCTTCAGGCCGAGCAGGCTGACGGCCATCGTGATGCTGGCCGCCGCTGCGCGGGCCGTCAGCTTGCCGCGTTCTGCCGCTGAGAGCGGGGCGGAAGCCGCCGCAGATGCAGCCTGTGTCACGGGTAGAGCAGGCTTTCGCTCCAGCTATCTGCGCTGCGCAGGAAAAGGCGGCGATGGTGCAGGCGATGCTCGCGGTCTTCCCAAAACTCCATCCGTTCGGGTGTCACGCGATAGCCGCCCCAATGCGGCGGCCGGGGCACGTCATGCCCTTCAAATCTGGCGCGCACATCTTCAAAGCTCGCCTCAAAGGTTTCGCGCCGGTCCAGCGTTTCGGACTGGAGCGACGCCCAAGCGCCCAATTGCGAATCCCGCCCGCGCGACGCGAAATAGGCGTCTGCCTCTGCTGCACTAACCTGCGCAACCGGTCCCTCAATGCGGATCTGCTGACGTTTTGATTTCCAGTGGAACAGCAGCGCGACATGACCATTCGCCTCAAGCTGCCCGCCCTTGCGGCTGCGCTGGTTGGTGTAGAAGACGAAGCCCCGGGCGTCATGGCCCTTGAGCAACACCATCCGCACGCTGGGCCGACCGTCGGCGTCTGCCGTGGCGAGCGCCATCGCATTGGAATCATTGATCTCAGTCTCACGCGCGGCGCGGTACCAGATGTCGAACAGGTCAAACGGTTCAGTCATGGTGAGCGCCTTACGCCTGCACGTTCCCTGAGGCCAGAGGAGAAGCCGTTAGTTCTCGCGTTTGATGCGGAAGGCGGAGCGTCCATTGATGCTCGCCAGATAGCTGCCCATGGAGGCCCGGCGGATGTTGATCTTGTCGCCAGCCTTTGGCGGGAAAATGTCCTTCGCCTCCATCTGACGCCAGTAGACGCCGTCGGCCAGCTGGATACGCCAATTGCCATCGTTCATCTGCCGTGCGCTGGACACGGTCGTGTCCAGCACTTTCAGGTCTTCTTCATCCTGATCCGTATCTCCCCCTTCAAAGAGCGAGATTTTGGGCAAGGAAAAGCCGAACAGGCTTTTACGGGCCTGCTTCACCTGCGCCTTATCGACGACGACGAGTTCCTTCTTCGTTTCGGCATCATCCAGCGCAGCAACCTGCGCATCGTAACAGGCGAGGCGAAGTGCTGCGTCTTGTTGCGCCCGGCAATCGACAAGCTTCTGAAATATCGCGGGGCGCGCGCCCTTAGCATCTGCAGCACCGGCTGGCGTGGCTCCGAACAGGCAGAACGGAAGGAGTGCGATTGTCTTGATCGTGCGCATCAGGCCCTCTTCTCAAACAAGGTTTGTTTCTCGCTGATGATGTGCCGGAAACGAAGGGCAGAAGCCAGTGTTGCAGAATCAGCACATGCGTTGCCGGACGACGCGCGCTCGACGGACCTGTTCGCCTGACCCCCGTCACCTCTCGCGAAGTAGCGGTCTTCATCCATGCCGAAATGAGGTGTAGCGCACAATGATGCCAAAGTGACTATTAAATAAAAACCATAGTGATTTTAATATAAAACGGCGGAATGACGTTAAATTAAAATCATAATGGAGGTATTTTTAAATTGAAATGGCAAAATAATCGGTGTTTAGTTGTAAATATGGCACAATCATTTGACATTCGCGTGTCAAATCCGGTGGAAATCCTTGAAAACCTTAATGATGTGCAGCAGTTGAGGCCATCGGTCAGCTTAGGCGAGGTGTAAAACCTTCGTCGGCTGTCGGAAGCGCGCCTGCTTTGTCGGGCTCGCACTTCAACAGTGGAGACTACTTTGAAAAAGAGCACAATCCTTTCAGGTCTGAAGGCAGGGGCAGCGCCTCTCGCACTTAGCCTGTTCGCCGTCGCCTCACCTGCGTTCGCGCAGGCTGCAGCAGAAGAAGCTGCCAGCGACATCGTCGTTACCGGTTCGCGTATCGCGCGTCCGAACCTTGAAGCCGCAAGCCCCGTCACGGTTGTGACCGCGGAAGCGATCAAGGAATTCGGCGCAACGAAGATCGAAGATCTGACCAATGCGTTGCCGCAGGTTTTCGCCGGCCAGAACTCGGGCGTGTCGAACGGTGCTGACGGTACCGCGACGATCGACCTTCGTGGTCTGGGTGCCAGCCGCACGGTCGTTCTGATCGACGGTCGCCGCCTGATGCCAGGCAGCATCGGCGGTGGTGCCGGTGCCGACCTTAACTTCATCCCGGCTGCTCTGGTATCCGGTGTTGAAATTCTGACCGGTGGTGCCTCGGCAACCTACGGTGCAGACGCTGTTGCCGGCGTTGTGAACTTCAAGATGAACCGCGATTTCCGCGGCGTTCGTGTTGATGCGCAGTATGGCTTCTACCAGCACAACAACAACAACGCTGTCCGCGACACCGTCAATGCTTCGGGCCGCGTAACAGCGCCTGAAGGTAGCGTCACCACGGGTGAAGCTTATGATGCTACGCTTGCTTTGGGTGCTGGCTTTGATGATGGCCGCGGCAACGTTGTTGCCTATGCGGGCTACCGTCATGAATCGGCGATCACGCAGGACAAGTATGATTACTCGATCTGCACGCTGAACCAGAACGGCGCTGGCAATGGCTTTGCTTGCGGCGGTTCAGGCACACCAGCGCGCGCTCGTTTTGGTGGCTTCTCGACCGCAAACAAGACGCTGGCCGGTTTGACCGGTTCGGCCTTCACGCTGCTCGACAACAACACGCTGCGTCCATATGCGACGGGCACAGACGCCTTTAACTTTGGCCCTGCCAACTATTATCGTCGTCCGTCCGAGCGTTACACGGCCGGTGCCTTTGCTGAATATGAAATCAGCGACACCTTCAAGCCGTACATGGACGTCATGTTCATGGATTACAGCACAGACGCCCAGATCGCGCCTTCCGGTGCTTTCTATGGTGTTCGCACCGTCAACTGTGACAACCCCTTGCTGCTCGCCAACCCAACGCTTGCAACCGCATCATGCGGCGCAAACCGAGGCACGGCGACCGACGCAACGATCCTGATCGGTAAGCGCAATATCGAAGGCGGTAACCGCTTCAACGATATCGGCTTCAACCAGTTCCGTATCGTCACGGGCATGAAGGGTGATATCACCGACGCATGGGCCTACGACATCTATGCCCAGATGGGTCAGATCAAGGTTGCCAACACCTATCGTAACGACGTGTCGAGCACGAAGATTGATCGCGCGCTTAAGGTCGTCAACGTCGGTGGCGTTGCAACCTGTAAGTCGGTTGTTGATGGGTCTGATTCGAGCTGCGTTCCTTACAACGTGTTCAACGCAGGCGGCATTTCGTCGGCAGCAGCGGCCTATATCGGCATTCCGCTGGTTCTGACGGGCACGACCAAGGAAAAGATCTTCGCGGGTCAGGTCACCGGTGATCTGGGCTCGATCGGTCTCCAGTCGCCTTTGGCGGGTGAAGCTGTGAAGGTTGCCTTCGGTATTGAATCGCGCACAGAGTCGCTCGAGACACAGCCTGACCTTTCCTACATCAATGGTGATGGTGCCGGTCAGGGTGGTCCAACCCTCCCGATCGCTGGCCGTTACTCCGTGACGGATCTGTTCGCAGAAACGTCGCTTCCGATTGTTTCGGACAAGGCGTTCTTCCAGGACCTCTCGCTCGAACTCGGCTTCCGTCGTTCGACCTATGATGTTCGCGGTAACGACGACAAGAATTCCGAAAACACTTGGAAGATTGCTGGCACCTGGAAGCCAATCGACGAAGTTACGTTCCGCGTTTCGCGTAACCGCGCTGTCCGTTCGCCAAACATTGGTGAACTGTTCAGCAATGCGTCGCTTGGTCTGTTCGGTGGGGCTGACCCCTGCGTGAACGACGCCGATAGCGGCGCTGCTCCGACAACAGTCACGGCTGCTCAGTGCGCCCGTACAGGTCTCCCGACCGCATTGTTCGGCACGCTCGATCCGAATACGGCTGAGCAGTACAACCAGTTCGGTGGTGGCAACCTCAGCCTGAGCCCCGAAAAGGCTGACTCCTGGACGGCAGGCGTTGTCCTGACGCCAAAGGGTATGTTCAGCGGCTTCACGGCTTCGGTGGACTATTACAACATCAAGGTGAAGAACGCCGTTGGAACCATTGGTGCGCAGGTCATCCTCGACCAGTGCATTGCAACGGGTGAGCCTTTCTTCTGCAGCAAGATCAACCGCGCACCTGCTTCGGCTGGTCCGGCAGCTGGTTCGCTGTGGCTCGACGACTCCGGCTTCGTGAACAACCAGATCACGAACACCGGTTCGCTCAGCTCGTCAGGTGTTGACATCAATGCTGACTATCGCACCACAATCGGCAACAACAAGCTGAAGTGGGACTTTGTCGGCACGTACCTCGATTCGTATGTCGTGCAGCCGCTCACAGGTGGCTTCACATATGACTGCGCCGGTCTGTACGGCAACACGTGCGGCATCCCGAGCCCGAAGGTCCGCTTCAACACCAACCTGAAGCTCACAACTGCC
>JBBATS010000034.1:0-28808 GCA_040398625.1 Chakrabartia sp.
TGCCGCCAGCCATGGCCTCAGACAGCGTAAGAGGAACGCCGGAGGCCAGCGAGACCGCCGCCGCTGTAAACGGACCCGTTCCTGTGCCGGTCGTCGTGCCGGACGCAAGCACTGTCCCGGTCGACGTAGCGGTCACGTCAAATCTGAACTGGTCAGCAGCATTAACGCGTGCCCCGCTGATCACCTTTGTCAGTCGCATCGAGGCAAAGCGGACGGCAAACATCGCGCCTTGAAGGCCACCGCCAACTAAGGTTGTGCGCACCGTTGTCGGGCTGGTGGATCCGACAATATAGCCGCCGACCGTCCCCGGCACACCGGTTTCTGTAAACGTCTGCGTGCCGATGCCGGTTGTGGTGGGATAGGTCGTCCCCGTGATTGGATCCACCTGATCAAGCAGTGTCCAATTGCCGCCGTTCGTGTTGAACGACAGGGATTCACCATCATTGGTCGATTCCGCATCGGCGCCCACAAACATGTAAGCAGTCACTGCAGGAGCTCCCGGAGGGGGCGTAATGAGAATATTTGAAATAGTGACCTGCGTCGTTCCAGCCGCCGATTGATAAAGGATCGGCCGGTTAGGGATGCCTAAAAAGGCGGTATTCCCGACGGCAGCGCCGCCCCAGGATGGCGCCGCAATAGACGTAATCGCGGCACCGGTTGTTCTGACTGTAAAGGTCAGAACGGCGCCGTCGGACAGAGTGTAGCTGAAGTTTTGGCCGGCGCCGGTCCGCGCAGTTGCATCGTTGTACGTCGTGAAGTCCAGCCAGCAATAGGTCTGCCAGCTGGCCGGCGCGGTCCCTTGCGACGTCGCAGGCGCACAAACAGCGGCGAGCGCGGACCCAGACCAGGTCATGACGAAAACAGCAAACAACCGCGCGATCAGGCGCGCAATTGCCAGCATCTTGTCGTTCCCCAACGCAGTCCCCCGGCTACTGGAGCCCCAAACTCGGGCCCGCACTCTGCGGCTTTGCTAAATGAAAACGGTGAATATATCCATAATGGACAGATTATGGCTGTTGCCTGGATGCCCTGTGAACCCCATGAGAGGCGCATGACCATACGCTCCCTTTTTGCGACGCCTTTCTATGAAGGCGACCTCGACAGTCCCGACCTGCTTGAAGAGCTGGAAGGCTCCTGCCGCGCGCTGGAAGAGGACGATGTGGCCGGGCGTAACTGGTCCAAAGAGCATGGCTATAAGGGCTACACCTCCTACGCCTCGCTCAACGACCTGACGATCCGTGACCCCGCCTTTGAGGATCTGAAACGCCTGCTCGACAAGCATGTCCGCGCCTTTGCCGAGGCATGCCATTTTGACCTTGGCCGAAAGCCAAAGCTCGATAGCCTATGGGTCAATGTCCTAAAGCCGGGCGGGACGCATAGCGGCCACATCCATCCGCACAGCATCATTTCGGGCACCGTCTATGTATGTGTTCCCAAAGGGTCAGGCGCGCTCAAGCTGGAAGACCCGCGCCTGTCTCGGATGATGGCCGCCCCTTCCCGCCTGCCGGATGCACCGCCAGAATTCCAGCCCTTCGTCTACGCAGAACCTAAAGCCGGAACGATCTTCCTTTGGGAAAGCTGGCTGACGCACGAAGTGATCGCCAGCAAGGCCAAATCAGACCGTATCTCGATCAGCTTCAATTACCGGTAAATTGGCGCTAACAAGGCGCATGACTCAAACCTACGACACCGAACTCAAGCTTTTCATCAATGGCAGCTGGAGGACCGGCGAAGGCCGTGACGAACATGCTGTCGTCAATCCGGCGACCGGCGATGCCATTGCCGCCGTACCGCTTGCGACAGCGGCTGATCTAGATGAGGCGCTTGCCGCCTCTGAACGAGGCTTCGTCACCTGGCGCGCCATTGACGTTGAGGCGCGCGGCGCCATCCTCCATAAGGTCGCGAGCCTGATCCGCGAACGGACAGAGGCCATCGCCGTCCTGCTCACGCTGGAACAGGGCAAGCCCCTTGTCGAAGCGCGGGGTGAAGTCGCGTCCTCGGCGGGACTATTTGACTATTATGCAGAAGAGGCCAAGCGCGCCCATGGCCGTGTCCTCATCCGCCCCACGGGGCAGCGCTCGATTGTCATCAAGCAGCCGGTTGGGCCAACGGCGACGTTCACGCCCTGGAACTTCCCCGTCTATCTGATGACAAAGAAGCTGGCGGCAGCCCTTGCTGCCGGCTGTTCGGTCATCGCCAAGCCGCCCGAAGAGACGCCGGGCTGCACCTCCGCCCTGATGCGCTGCGTGATTGATGCAGGCGTCCCCGCCGATGTCGCGCAGCTTGTCTATGGTGTGCCGGATATGGTGAGCCGCCACCTGATCGGCTCCAAGACGATCCGCAAGATCAGCTTCACCGGCTCGATTCCTGTCGGCAAGCATCTGATGCGGCTGGCAGCCGACGGCGCAAAGCGCATCACAATGGAATTGGGCGGCCATGCCCCTGTGCTTGTTTTTGACGATTGCGATCTGGAAAAGACGCTCGACATGGTCGTGCCGCAGAAGTTCCGCAATGCGGGCCAAGTCTGCGTCTCACCCACCCGCTTCTATGTCCAGCGCGGCATTTACGACAAGTTCGTCGCCGGCTTTGCCGAACGTGCCAAGCAGGTCACAACGGGCAGCGGACTTGACCCTGCCAGCAACATGGGGCCTCTCGCCAATCCCCGTCGCCCCGATGCCATCGGCGCTTTGGTCGAGGATGCGCGGGCCAAGGGCGCCAAGGTTCTCGCCGGTGGGGAACGCGGCAATCAGGGCTTCTTCTTCCAGCCGACCGTGCTGGCCGATGTGCCGCTCGAAGCTGATGTCATGTCGAACGAGCCGTTCGGGCCGCTCGCTTTGCTCCGCCCCTTCGACACGTTCGACGACGCGATCGAGCAGGCCAACCGCCTGCCTTATGGCCTTGCCGCCTTTGCCTTCACGGAAAATGCGCGTCAGGCGAATATGCTGGGCGAAGCCATTGAGAGCGGCATGGTCGGCATCAACACCTTTGCGATCTCCGTGCCCGACGCCCCCTTTGGCGGCGTCAAGGAATCGGGCTTTGGCAGCGAAGGCGGACCGGAAGGTCTGGACAGCTACCTCGTCACAAAGGCGATCCATCAGGCGTGAGCTGGTGGCCGGGGTCCGCCCGGTTTGATGATCAAGGTCAATGACACCCAACCGTGACGCGCAGATGCTGTGCACGCTGTAGAACACGGCTGAGGAAAACATCATGCGCCAAAATGAAGGTTCACTCGACCGCACACTGCGCGTCATCATTGGCATTGTCCTGATCGCCATGGTCTTTGTCGGACCCAAGGCTGCTTGGGGCTGGATTGGCATTGTGCCGCTACTGACCGGATTGGTGGGCGTTTGCCCACTTTATCGTTTGATCGGGATGAACACCTGCCCGCGCCGCTGAGCGTGGCCGATTTTCTGCAATAGCCAGTCGGCCCTGTCTGTCTTAAACGGCAGGCATGGCTTGTGGCTGTACATTGAGATGAAACGGCCCCTCTGGGTTGCGGCGGGTGCAGTGTCGCTGGGCCTCGGCGCTATCGGCACGGTCCTTCCCCTGTTGCCGACCGTTCCGTTCGTCATCCTTGCGGCCTTCTGCTTTGCGCGGGGCAGTCCCGCATGGGAGGCCAAGCTGCTCGCCCACCCAATTTTCGGGCCACATATCCGAAGCTGGCGGGAAAAGGGCGCGATCAGCCGCAAGGGCAAGCTCGCGGCGACAGGAGCCTTTGCGGTCAGCATCCTGATTGGTATCTGGGCGATGAGTTGGCCCTATGTCGCCATTCCGCCAGTCGTCGCCGTGATCTGCCTGAGCTGGTTGTGGACGCGGCCGGAGGCGTGATCTTCCAACGGCCAGTCTTCCCGACTAAAGACAGTCCATGACGAACTCCAAGACACGCACCGGCGGACGCATCCTCGTTGATCAGCTTGTGATCCAAGGCTGTGACCGCATCTTCTCTGTCCCCGGTGAGAGCTTTCTCGCTGTCCTAGACGCGCTGCATGACAGTCCGCAGATCCAGAATGTGGTCTGCCGTCAGGAAGGCGGCGTGACTTTTATGGCCTGTGCAGATGGCACGCTGACGGGGCGTCCCGGCATTGCCTTCGTCACACGGGGGCCGGGTGCCACAAATGCCTCCATCGGCGTCCATGTCGCCATGCAGGATTCGCAGCCGATGATCCTGTTCATCGGCGATGTGGACCGGGGCATGAAGGACCGTGAAGGCTTTCAGGAAGTCGATTTTGCAGCGATGTTTGGGCCGCTATGCAAATGGGCAGCGCGCATCGACGACGCCGTGCGCATCCCGGAATATGTCGCGCGCGCCTTCAACGTTGCGATGTCCGGACGGCCCGGCCCAGTGGTGCTCGCTTTGCCGGAAGACATGCTGTGCGAGCTGGCCGAAACTTTGGACCGCCCGCGCGTTGATCCGGTCGTTCAGGCGACACACCCTGACCAGATGACGGACTTGGCCGATCGACTAGCGGCGGCGAAGGCCCCCATCGCGATCATCGGCGGCGCGGGATGGACGGCTGAGGCTGCGCGGGATTTCCAATCCTTTGCTGAAAGCTGGGGCCTGCCCGTTGCAGCTGGATTCCGCCGTCAGGATGCGATCTCAAACAGCTCCCCCGTCTGGGCGGGCAACCTTGGTTATGGGCCGAGCCCGAAGCTGGTGGCCCGCATCAAGGCGGCAGACCTTGTGCTGGCCGTCGGCGCGCGTCTCGGAGAGGCAACTACCGACAGCTACACGCTCGTCACACCCGATCATCCCGGACAGACCCTCATCCATGTCCACCCGGACCCCGATGAACTGAACCATGTCTACCGCGCCGACCTTGCCATATGCGCCGACATGACATGCTTTGCGCAGAGCGCAGCGGCGCTTCCAGCTCCGACGGAACCTTCGCCCACGGGTGCGCAAGCCCATGCCGAATGGCTGGCCTGGAACACGCCTGCCCCGTTCGAAACAAAGGTGGATCTCGGCCAATGTGTCGCCGCCATGCGCGACGCGCTGCCCGCCGATACAATCATCTGCAATGGCGCGGGCAACTTCTCCGGCTGGTGGCACCGCTATTGGCCCTATGGCGGGCTTGGCACGCAGTTGGCGCCAACCGCAGGCGCCATGGGTTATGGCCCACCCGCCGCCGTTGCCGCCGCCCTACGCCGCCCCGACAAGACGGTCGTTGCGCTGGCGGGAGACGGCGACTTCATGATGAACGGGCAGGAACTGGCGACGGCCATGCAATTTGGCTGCAACATCATCGTGATCGTGGTCGACAACGGGATCTACGGAACCATCCGCATGCATCAGGAACGCGAATATCCGACACGCGTGTCGGGCACGGGCCTGTCCAACCCCGACTTTGCAGCACTTGCCCGCGCTTATGGTGGTTGGGCGGCAACCGTGGAAACGACGGCAGAATTTGCACCTGCTTTGGCCGAGGCAAAGAGCCAATCAGGGCTGCGGCTGCTGCATCTGAAGACTGATCCTGATAGGATCAGCGCAGGCACGACGATTTCGGCGTTGCGCGCGAAGTAGGAGACTAGTCCCCCGCGCGCTTGGCGGTGCGGAAGCTTTCGCGCGTCACTGGATAACCCAGATCGTCCGGAATGCAGAGCCAGGTCTCCTCGCCATTCTTCTCAACCCATGGCGTGCACATGCGCACCGGAATGGAGCGGGCATGCTCTGCCGCCGCTTCAAACGTATCAAACAGCGCGAGCCGTTCCAGATTGCGGTGCGTGGGGAAGATGACATGGACGTCGCCGCGCAAGGCGGAATCGATGGTCGCCTGCGCACTGTCCCAAAAGGTGCGGACATTTTCGGTCGCATCCACAATGGCTTCGGGCAGATCATCTGGCGCGCGGGCGATATAGAAACGTGTGTCGAACACACGCGCTTCCTTGAAGTTCGGGCGCCAGCGGGCAAAGGGCAGGAGCTGATCCAGATCCAACTCAAGCTGGGCCGCATCGAGGAGTTCGCTGAACATCTGGCGGTTATGGAGCGCCTTGCGCGCTTCTTCCAGCCAGCCAGCAGGCGGCGTGGTCGTCAGACCGATGGGGACGCCCGATTCCTCAATGGTTTCGCGGATGGCGGCGATGCGCGCGGCGGCGCATTCCCGCTCAATATGCGCGTGACGATCGGCGAGCAGATGATCATCGGGGTCAATGCGTCCGCCGGGAAACACGATGGCGCCACCTGCAAAAGCCATGCCTTTGGAGCGCTCAACCAGCAACAGTTCAGGAGCCCCATCCGCACGTTCACGAAAGAGAATCAGCGTCGAAGCTGGAATGGCGGGGACCAAGAATTCGGGATCACCGATTTCGATATTCACGCGCGTCGCTCTCCTGCGGCTGTGTTGCCGTCAGTCTCGTCTTGAACCACAGCGCGCGAAGGGACAAGCTGCTAACTCGACCAGTGGGGTCGGTGGGAGATGATGATGGGTATTGTCGAACTTCTCGGCGTCGCCGCCAGCGTCAGCCTTCTCGCCGGATGGCGGCTCTATCTCTGCGTTTTTGGCACCGGCCTCGCCATGTATTTCGGCCTGATTCAAGCACCTGAGCATGTGGCAGGGCTTCAGGTGCTCGCCAACCCATGGGTCATTGGGGCCTCAGGCTTGGGGCTGATTGCGGAGTTTTTTGCCGACAAGATCGCTTGGCTCGATTCGCTGTGGGACTCTGTCCACACCGCGATCCGCCCCATTGGCGGCGCGCTGCTGGCCATGGCGATTGTCGATCCGTCAAACACCACTTGGCAGGTCGTGGCGCTCCTTTTAGGTGGCAGCGCGGCATTGGTCAGCCATGGGGCAAAGGCGGGCACGCGCGCCGTCGTCAATGCCAGTCCGGAACCCTTTAGCAATGTGGCAGTCTCCACCGGCGAGGACATCGTGACCGGCGGGCTGCTCTATCTGGTTCTGCAACAACCGATGGCCGCCGGGCTCGTCGCAGTCGCGCTGCTGCTGGGCGCCATAGCGCTGCTCATCGCAGTACGACGGATGCTCCAGACCCTGTTCGCGATACCGAAGGTGAAAACCGACGCGCGTTAGACGCGCATCGGCATCAGAACGTAAAGTGCAGGAGACTTGTCGTTTTCGCGGATCAGCGTCGGTGCGGCGGCGTCGGCCAGATGCACTTCCACTGTTTCACTTTCGATCTGGCTCAGAATGTCCATCAGATAGCGCGCGTTGAAACCGATTTCGAAGCCTTCCGAGCCATATTCGCCGGAGACTTCTTCCGCTGCCGTGCCATTTTCCGGCGAGGTAACGGACAGGGTAATCCGGTCCGGCTCCAGCGCCATTTTCACAGCACGGGTCTTTTCCAGCGCGATGGTCGACACGCGGTCAACGCCGGACATGAACGCCTTCGGATCAATCTTCAGGATCTTGTCATTCCCGGTTGGGATGACGCGGTTATAGTCCGGGAAGGTGCCGTCGATCAGCTTGGACGTCAGCACAGGTGTGCCAAGGTCGAAGCGAATCTTGGTGGCAGACAGGGTCACTTCAACCGTGCCTTCCACTTCATCGAGCAACTTGCGCAGCTCTGCCACGCATTTGCGCGGGATGATGATGTCCGGCATGCCTTCTGCGCCTTCGGGACGGGGCACCGTCACGCGGGCGAGGCGGTGACCGTCGGTCGCAGCCGCCTTCAGCACAGGCTGGCCGTCGTCACCGACGTGCAGGAAGATGCCGTTCAAATAATAGCGCGTTTCTTCGGTTGAAATCGCAAAGCGCGTCTTGTCGATCATCTGGCGCAGCGTGGCGGCAGGCAATTCAAACTTCGTCGGCAGTTCGCCTTCAGCAATGATCGGGAAGTCATCGCGCGGCAAAGTGTTGAGGCTGTAGCGCGAGCGCGCGGCGACAACCTGCATCTTACCATCCGACGCGGTCAGCGAGACCTGCGTGCCTTCTGGCAACTTGCGCACAATATCAAACAGCGTGTGGGCGGACACGGTGGTCGACCCCGCCACTTCGACGCTGGCCGCTTCCATCGTCTCTTTGATCTGGAGATCAAGATCGGTTGCCATCAGTCGCATCGAGCCGTCCGACAGTGCTTCAATCAGCACGTTCGAGAGGATCGGGATCGTGTTGCGACGCTCCACCACGGACTGGACGTGCCCGAGGCTCCTGAGCAGGTTTGCGCGTTCGATCGTCGCCTTCATTCAAAACCCCCGAAAGATGGTCTGATACCCCTGATGGACAGGGACTTATGGTTCCTTGCACGGTCATGGACAAGAATATGCCTGCGGGCAAGTCCGCGCGCCGCTTGCCATTGGAGAAAATTGTGGGAAAAGCGCTGCCCATGACACTCAAAGGCCGCATCTTCATCGCTCGCCATGGCGAGACCGTGTTCAACTTCGCAAAAAGGATGCAGGGCGACAAGCGCGACACCCCTTTGACGCGCACCGGATTCGCGCAGGCAGACGCGATGGGGGCGGAGCTTGCGGCCTATATCGGACCCGGCAAACCGCTCCATCTCTGGTCCTCCCCCTCCGGCCGCGCGCTCCAGACATTGGCCGTCATTTGCGGGCACATTGAGCAGGACTGGCATCTGGCCAAGCATGACCCCCGCCTCTTTGAAATCAATGTCGGCGATTGGGCGGGGCGCACTTATGCCGAAATCATGGAGGAGATTGGGCCAATCATCGACCCGGAAACGAGCCTGTTCAGCGTCCGCGCGCCGGGCGGGGAATGGTATGATGAGATTGCCGTCCGCCTGACAAGCTGGATCAACGACACCGCCCATATCGAAGGCGACCGGCTGGTCCTGATGCATGGCATGTCGAGCCGGGTGTTGCGCGGCCTGCTGCTCGGGCTGGAGGCCAAGACGCCTTGGAACGCCCCCATCGCCCCGAGCCTGCCACAGGGGACAATGGTCGTCATTGAAAACGGCGTGGAGCAGATTGTGCGACAGGGCGGGGGAACGCACCACGCATGAAGCGGGCGCTTGTCCTTGCGGTCCTCCTCCTCGGCGGTGCCGCGCAGGCGCGGGACGCTTTGGGCATTTTTGATGGCTGGGGCGCGTTCAAGGACGAGAACCCCTATCGCTGTTTTGCGATTGCGGCGCCGGTGGAGGAGAGCAAGGGCACTTGGCGGCCCTTTGCCAGCATCGGCCATTGGCCAGACCGCAACGTCCGCAGCCAGCTGCACATCCGCCTGAGCCGGGAACGGCGCGCCTCAGCCGACGTTATCCTGACAGTGGGGGAACGCCGCTGGCGGCTCGTCGCCGGTCCCTATGATGCCTGGGCGCCGTCCCCGCGTCACGACGCCTTCATCATCGCAAAAATTCGCTCCGCCCGCAGCATGAGCGTATCGTCCGTGGCCAAGGATGGCCGCGCCTTTGCGGACACCTATCGCCTAAAGGGTGCTGCCACTGCCATCGACGCAGCAGCACTTGGCTGCGTCAACCGTTAGGAAACCGCTCCCGTTTGTGTCGAGCGACGTCGAGACACTATGGCGCGAGGTCCCTCGACTTCGCTCGGGATGAGCGGGGATGTTTAGGGCGCCCCGACTGTCGTCTTCGGCGCATCCTGCGCCAGCCGGTCACTGGGCGGTGCCATGCCCGAAGGCATCAGGAACTTGATCTTGCGCGCGGCAAAATCAACCGAGACACGCTGAAACGCCCGCAGGCTTTCCATGCCCAGCAGCATCGACGGCTTCTTTTCCAGCTCAAACAGTTTGAAGGGATGCGCGTCGGCAAAGGCCAGCGCTGCATTGCCCAGCATCACCCCGCCGATCCGCAGCCGGCTGACGACGGTATAGTCCGCCGGAGTTGACTTGCCGAGCACGTCGATCATCTGGATGGGTTTGACCATGGTTGCCGGATTTCGTTCCACCATCAGCTTGCGCAGCCGGTTGTTGCCCACGCTGTTCTGTGCGCCGGTATCAACGATGACCCAGACCTTCTGGCCATTGGCATCCGCATCGGCGAGGACCAGCTGGCCCAGCCGCGTCCGCGCCGTCACGACAATCACGTCCACGCCTTCGGGCACGTCGTCTTCCGGCGTATCAGAGGCCTGCAACGTCATTGTGCCCGCCTGAAAATCCATCACGATCCGCTGCCCCTTCAGGCTATCGATCCCGATCAGGCCATCAGCGCCGACATATTTGCGCGGCAGTGCAGCGGCCCTCACTTTCCGGCTGACTTTGTCGGAAATCTGAATCCGATCGATTCTGACCATGCTCACCTGCGCCGAGCCGCCCATGGCGTGCAACTTCGCTGTACCCGATTTGGGCAGCGCCAGTTGTTCAGCCAATTCCTTTGAAATGACCGTGCGGTCCGCGCCTGTATCGATCACAAAGTGAAAAGGCCCCTGCCCGTTGATGGTGACGGGCACTGTCATCCGTCTGGACAGGTCTTCTCCCGCAGCAACCGTGGTCGCAGCCGGAGGAACATCGCCCGCGACGTGTTCCGGCGTAGCGGCGAATGCAGGTGCAGCGACAAACAGCGCGGCAGCTAGGCTTCCAATGCGCATGGTCCTCTCCTCAGAGCCCGGCCATTTTCATTTTTGCCGGAATGGCAGAATAGCATTGCCGGTCTGGCGATGCAAAGAGATCGCGGGCCTTAGTCCGCCTGCATAGCTGCGCGCGCCAGCGTCTCTGCTTCAAACAGGATCTGGTCATCCGCCGCCCCTTGCGCAACGCTTTCCCGCCCGATGATCGCCATCACAGGCACCGCCAGCGGGCTGATGCGCGTGAGCTTTCGGTGCACCATGGTTTGCGTGGCGCGGTCGAGCAGCGCGCCTAGTCGCCCGACATCGGTCATCCGCGTCCGCGCATCGGCCCAAGCCGCCTCAATCAAAAGATGGTCAGGCTGATACTTGCGCAGAACGTCATAAATGAGGTCGGTGGAGAAGGTCACCTGCCGCCCCGTCTTGCGCTTGCCGGGGATCTGCCGTTCGACCAGCCCGCCAATGACGGCGACCTCGCGGAAGGCGCGCTTCAGCAGAGCGGAGTTCTCCACCCAGTCTATAAACTCATCAGTCATGATGTCGCGTGACAGAAAGTCTTGCGGGTGTTCGACCGGCTCAAGGCTCCAGATGGCAAAGCTATAATCGTTGGCGACAAAGCCGATGGGATGCAGCCCGCGCGCCTCCATCCGCCGCGTGATGAGCATCGCAAGCGACTGATGCGCATTCCACCCTTCAAAGCTGTAGATGACCAGATAATGCATCTCTTCATGCGGGAAGGTTTCGACGAGCAGATCGTCCGGTGATGGAATGGAGGAGACGCGCACCTGCATCTCCAACCACTCGCGCACATCCGCCGGGAAACGCGCCCAGCTTGGGCGGTCATGAAGGAACTGTCGCACGCGCCCTGCCAGATGCGTCGTCAGTGGCATCCGTGCGCCCATATAGCTGGGGATACGCGACTTCTTGGTCGTGGCCCGCACGATCAGATCGGTTCCGTCGGTGCGTTCGACCTCAAGGCTCATCCCGGAAAAGGCAAAGGTGTCACCCGGCATCAGGCTGGCGGCGAAATACTCATCCAGCTGCCCAAGGCGTCGCCCGTTCTTGAACCGCACGTCCAGCATGGGCGTGTCGACGATGATCCCGGCATTGAGCCGATGCTGCGCGATGAACTGCGGGTGCGTGACGCGCCACAGGCCATCCTTGCCCTTGGTCAGGCGGCGGAACCGGTCATAGGCCCGAAGCGCATATCCGCCCGTTGCAATGAAATCGAGCAGGCGGGCGAACATCTCGGGCGTCAGGTCCGCATATTGATGCGCGCTGCGGATTTCGGCGAGCATCTGTGCCTCGTCAAACGCATCAGCACAGGCGCAGGCCATGATGTGTTGGGCAAGGACATCAAGGCCGCCCGCCCGGAAGGGCTCGCCGTCCAGAACGCCTTCCTGAATGGCATCATAAGCGGCGAGCGCCTCGAGATATTCAAAGCGGTTGCCGGGCACGAGGATCGCCTCGGACGACTCATCCAACCGGTGGTTGGCGCGTCCGATCCGTTGCAAGAGGCGCGAAGAGCCCTTCGGCGCGCCCATCTGAATGACGCAATCGACATTGCCCCAGTCCACCCCCAGATCGAGGCTGGCGGTCGCCACCAGTGCGCGGATGCGGCCCTCCGCCATCGCATTTTCCACCTTGCGCCGCGCCTCTATGTCGAGGCTGCCATGGTGGATGCCGATGGGGAGCTTCAGTTCATTGGCGTTCCAGAGCTCCTGAAAGATCAGTTCGCACAAGCCGCGCGTGTTGCAGAACACGATGGTCGTCTGGTGCGTCTCAATTTCCGCCATCACCTGCGGCGTCGCATAGGCGCCCGAATGCCCGGCCCAAGGCACGCGGTCTTCCGGCAGCAGGATGGCGAGATCGGGCGGCGCTCCCGGGTCTCCCAGCACAAGCCGGACATCGCCGCCGGACGGGGCCAGCCATGCGCGATACTCGTCCGGGTCGGCGACCGTTGCAGAGAGGGCGGCCCGCCGCATCTGTGGGGCGATGGCCTGCAGCCTTGAGAGCGAGAGGTTCAGCAAATCCCCACGCTTCGTCGTCGCAAAGGCGTGGATCTCATCGATTACGATCCGCTTCAGGCCGGCGAACATCTGGAAACTGTCGGGGTAGGACAGAAGCAGGCTCAGACTCTCCGGTGTCGTCAGCAAGATATGCGGCGGCTTCGCGCGCTGCCGCGCCTTGCGGTCGGACGGCGTGTCGCCGGTGCGCGTCTCAACCCGGATGTCGAGGTCCATTTCCTCAATGGGTTTCAACAGGTTGCGCCGCACATCGACCGCGAGCGCCTTGAGCGGCGAGATGTAGAGCGTGTGCAGGCCGTCCATCGGATGCTCGATCAGATCGGCAAGCGTCGCCAAAAACCCAGCCAGCGTCTTGCCCGCCCCCGTAGGTGCCACGAGCAAGGCGTGCTCCCCCGCCCGCGCAGCCTCAAGCATCTCCAGCTGGTAGCGGCGCGGCTGCCAGCCGCGGCTTTCAAACCAATTCTGCAAAAGGGGCGGAAGCGATGTCACACCCCCCTATGCACCGCGTTCACGCTTTTGCTCCAGTGTGATTTGAAACGGGACAGTCCCGAACTTTACCAATGTTTCATGAGGATGCGGCCAACGATTATGATAATCCGCGCAAAATCGTCGCAAATCCGGAGCTGCACATGATTGCCACCATCAAAACCCAACTGCGCCAGATGCGGCGCGAAGGCAAAGCGGTCGGCCTCATCAATGCGATTGCCTATGGCAATTACCAGATGAAAAACTTCAAGGACTGGATGAACGCCGGGACGATGAAGAAGCTCTTGGATCAGCGGGCTTTTTCACCTGAGACGGACAAGCTCGTCCAATTCACCATGACCGAAAGCGGCGGCGCGATCCGCCCCTTGCAGAACCCTTGGGAAATTAGCGAGCTCATGAAGCGCGTCCGCGAAAAGCAGCCGCGCTTCATCGTGGAGATCGGCACGGCCAAGGGCGGCACGCTCTTCCTCTTCTGCCAGCACGCGGCAGACGATGCGACGATCATCAGCCTCGACCTGCCCTTCGGCCGCAATGGTGGCGGATACCCGAAGTGGAAGGAAAAGCTCTACGCCAAGTTCGCCAAGCCCGGCCAGACGCTCCATTTAATGCGCGCCAACTCGCACCTTGACGAAACCCGCACTCGCATTGAAGCACTGCTGAAAGGCCGCAAGATCGACGTGCTGATGATCGACGCCGACCACAGCTACGACGGCGTGAAGCGCGATTATGACCTCTATTCACCACTGTTGGCCGACGACGGCTTCATCGCGATGCACGACGTGATCCTGAACCGCTTCGACCCCGAAATCGAAGTCCACCGCTTCTGGGATGAACTCAAGGCGACCGAGAAGACCGAGGAACTCGTCCATGATTATGGGCAGGGGAATCTGGGGATCGGGATTGTGCGGCGGTGATGGGGCTGTCTTAGTCCCCCACACTCGCCTCGCGCTCGCCCCCTGACGCCGCCAGCTGCGCATCGATCTCCGCCAGCAGCCGATCCAACCCCGCCTGATCTTTCGCCTCAGCGCGGGCCACCAGTTCAGCGCCCGTGTTTGAGGCGCGGAGCAGCCACCAGCCGTCTGGCGTATTGACCCGAGCGCCGTCAGTGCGGTTCACATCCGCGCCTTGCGCCTCCAGTCGCGCGAGGACATTTTCAATCACCGCAAACTTGCGGCTTTCCTCGACCGGAAAGCGCAGTTCCGGCGTGGTGATAAGGACGGGCATGGCAGCTTTGAGCGCGGTCAATGATCCGCCGAGCGCATCGACCGCCTCAATAAGGCGGACCGCCGCGTAAATGCCGTCGTCAAAGCCGTACCAGCGGTGCTTGAAGAAAATGTGGCCGGTCATTTCCCCGCCAATCGGGGCACCAACCTCCTTCATCTTTGCCTTCATATGGCTGTGGCCGGTCTTCCACATCATCGGCGTGCCACCGAGGTCCGCCACACGGTCAAACAGGGCCTGACTGGCCTTCACATCGGCGATGATCGTGCTGCCGGGGATGTCCTGCAGCACAGGCTCGACCAAAATGGACAAAAGCTGATCGCCCCAGACAATGCGGCCTTGGCCGTCAATGGCGCCGATCCGGTCTGCATCGCCATCAAAAGCCAGTCCGAAATCGAGCTTCTTCTCCGCGACAAGGCGCCGCAGATCGGCGAGGTTTTTCTCAACCGTGGGGTCCGGGTGATGGTTGGGGAAAGTGCCGTCAATGTCCGCAAAGAGCAGATGATGTTCGCCCGGCAGGCGCTTGACGAGCGCGGAGATGACGTCCCCGCCCGCGCCGTTCCCCACATCCCAGGCGATGCGGAACGTACCGCCGCGGAAGTCCTCCACCAGCCGGTCCACATATCGGTCCAGAATGTCGTGGTCGCGGACCGACCCTGCCCCAACCTCCCAGTCACCCGCCGCCGCGCGTTCGGCGAGCCGCTTTATGTCCGCCCCGTAAAACGGCGCATGGGCCTGCACCATCTTGAAGCCGTTGTGGTCGGGGGGATTGTGGCTGCCGGTTATCTGGATGCCGCCATCAACACCCTGCAATACGGCCTCCGCATAATAGAGCATGGGCGTTGGCCCTAGGCCGATGCGCACGACATCGGTGCCACTCTCGGTCAATCCCCGGACCAGCGCCGCCTCCAGCATGGGGGAGGACAGGCGGCCATCATAACCGACGGCGACGGTCTTACCGCCCGCGCGCCTCAGGATCGTCGCGAAGCTGCGGCCAATGGCCCAGGCGTCAACTTCAGTCAGCGTGCTGCCAACGACGCCGCGAATGTCATATTCGCGCAGGGCCGTGGCGTTTAAATGATGTGACATCAGCGATGCCAAGCAGCGGCGATCAGTTGGCCAAACGCTTCAAAAGAACATCGCGTGCCTGATTGACGCGCGCCGCAAGGTCCGAACTGCCGCCCGCGTCCGGATGCACCTTTGCAATCAGTCGCTTGTGCGCTTCCAGAATGGTATCCGCATCCGCATCCGGCGCGATGCCGAGCAGCTTGGCCGCCTCATTGGGCGAGATGCTCCCGCTGGGCTGAAGCGCGCCTTTGGCGATCCAGATGATGATGCCGATGACGGCAACAAAGAGGAGAAACTTGATCATGCCAGCGCCAGTTCGCGCTGGGCTGCATCAAGGGTGGGCAGGGCGAAGGCGGAAATCATCTCCCGCAGTTCCTGCCGCGCGGCCACATGGCTCACCGAAAAGCCGCCCAGATCGCCCTTGTCGAGTAACGTAAGCCCCTTGGGGAAGAGTTCGCGGTAGATCACGCGTTCGCTCAAGCCCGGCACCGTGCGGAAGCCGACGCGCTTGGAAAGCTCACCTAGAGCCGCGCCCACGCGGCGCATATTGTGCGCATCCAGATGTTGCAGCCGGTTGCGCAGAATAACCCAGTCAACCGTTGTATTGTCCGCCTGCGCCCGCACCTTGCGCAAATCCCAGATCAGCTCAGCGTAGAAGCTCGGCTTCTTCACCTTGAAGGTTTCGGCATCGACTTGGCCGATCAGGTCGAGATCAACAAAGCTGTCGTTAATGGGCGTTACGATCGTGTCGGCGCGCGCAATGGCCGCGCGGGCGACGGGATCGTCACGTCCCGGCGTATCAATGATCACGAAATCCTGCCCAAGGCCCAGACGCGCGATTTCCTGATCAATGCCAGCTTCGGTCATCAGATTGAGAACGGAATATTTGGGCATGGCGAGCGCCACATTGCGCCGACGTATCGTCCCCTCGCGATTCTCGAGATAACGGGCGAGTGTCTTCTGACGTGTATCTAGATCAATTGCCGCGACTTTATGCCCGGAAACCGCGAGCGCGACCGCCGTATGCACGGCTGTCGTCGACTTGCCGGAACCGCCTTTTTCATTGGCGAATACGATGATGTGCGGTTTGCCCCCGGACATATGTTACTCATTTCCTTCCTTGATTCGCCTAGCCCTACATCGCTAGACGCGGCGTCCTTCTTTTCTCTAACCGTGCAGGTGAATAGGTGCAAACCATCGATCGCAAAGCAGTGCTTTCGGACGCGCTCAAGGCGTTCCGCGATGCCGGCGAAACGGTGGCTCTGGTCCCGACCATGGGCGCACTCCATGACGGGCATATGGCATTGGTCGACGACGCCCGCCGCCGCGCAGACCGGGTTGTTGTCTCCATCTTCGTCAACCCCACGCAATTTGGCCCCAATGAAGACTTTGACGCTTATCCGCGCCGTATGGAGGCGGACTCAGCGAAGTTGTCGGCGGCGAATGTCGATCTGCTCTGGGCGCCGTCGGTCGGCGAAATGTATCCTGAAGGCTTTGCGACAAATATCTCAGTCGCATCTCTTCCCGACCGGCTTTGCGGCGCGGCCCGGCCCGGACATTTCGACGGCGTCTCAACCGTCGTCGCCAAGCTGTTCAATCAGGTGCGGCCTGACATTGCGATCTTCGGGGAAAAGGACTGGCAGCAACTCGCCATTATCCGGCGCATGTCGACAGACCTTGATCTGGGCGTAGATGTCGTCGGCTTTCCAACCCAGCGTGAGGATGACGGCCTCGCCCGATCCTCGAGAAATGCGTATCTGACCGAGGAAGAACGCGCCGCCGCCGTCGCTTTGCCGCGTGCATTGGGCTCTGCTGCCCGTTTTATCGAAAATGGCACCTCCATTTCGGAGGCGATTGAAACCGTCCACGCGGCCCTCACCAAGGCCGGTTTTGCGCCTGCCGACTATGTCGAATTGGTAGACGCCGTCACCCTGCAACCTCTTGAAAAGCTTGATCGACCTGCCCGCATTTTGGCCGCCGCGCGCTTGGGCAAGGCCCGGTTGATCGACAATCTTCCAGTCCTCCCCAGCGACGCAGGCTGAAACCTTCCGTAAAAAAACCCAAGCCCGCGTTAACTACTTTTTTAAGCCATATTGGCGAGAACCCTTCCTGTAGTTGGGAACACAGGGGGTTACGAACATGGCAAATAGCTTCAGAAACGCGCAGTTTCTCTTAGAAACACGACTCGCCGATGCCGCACAGGGCAATCCAGACGCCTGCTTTGAATTGGGCGTTGCTTATTCCTCCGGAATGGATGGTGTCGATGTCGACCTGATCCAGGCACACAAATGGTTCAATCTGGGCGCCATGTCAGGCGATGAACGCAGCCAGCAATGCCGGGCCGATATTGCCTTTGAAATGACCGCCCGTGAAATTTCCGAAGCCCAGCGTCAGGCGCGGGCTTGGCTGATGGAAACGACCCGCCGCGCCGCCTAACCTGATTTCCTGAACGGCGTCACCTCGCCAAGGAAGGCAATCTCGTTTTCCACGGCGCGACGTTCGCGGTCCAGAAAGTCGGACACAGCGGCCCGAAAGCCTGCATCCGGGATGTAATGGGCTGACCATGTCGGCGTCGCGACATAACCACGGGCAAGCTTATGCTCCCCTTGCGCGCCCGCCTCAACGCGGGAGAGGCCCAGTTCAATCGCCGTCTCGATGGCCCGATAATAGCAAAGCTCAAAGTGCAGGAACGGCACGTCAACCGTGCACCCCCAATAGCGCCCATAGAGCGCCTCGCTCCCCAGAAAATTGAGCGCCCCTGCAATCGGCTTGCCGTCCACTTCAGCGAGATAGAGCAGAATCTCATCGCGCATCGTTTCCCCGATGATCGAGAAGAAGTCGCGCTCCAGATAGGGGCGGCCCCATTTGCGCGCGCCGGTATCCTGATAGAAATGCCAGAATGCATCCCAATGGCGTTCCTCAATTTCCCCGCCCTTAAGCGACCGGATCGTCACATTCTCCTGCGCCGCGGCCCGTTCCTTGCGGATCGCCTTGCGCTTGCGGGAGGAGAGAGCGCCGAGAAAATCCTCAAAGCTTTCATAGCCATTGTTGAACCAGTGATATTGGATGCCTTCGCGCAGCAGCCAGCCCGCATCCTTGAAGAAGGGCAACTGCGTCTCTTCAACAAAGGTCGCATGGGCCGAGGAAAGGCCATTGCGTTCCGTGATCGCCTCTGCCGCCGCGATCAGATGGTGCATGGCCGCCATATCCTGTGAGAGCAGGCGCGGGCCCGGAACCGGCGTGAAAGGTGCTGCGATCTGAAGCTTGGGGTAATATCGCCCCCCGGCGCGCTGCCAGGCATCGGCCCAGCTGTGGTCGAAGACATATTCACCCTGGCTATGGCCCTTCACATAGGCAGGCATGGCGCCAGCCGTCTTCCCGTCCGCATCTTCAACGAGAATCGGCGCCGGTTGCCAGCCTGTCCCAGCCCCTACGCTGCCTGATGTCTCCAGCGCTGCCAGAAAAGCATGGCCGACAAAGGGATTGCCGCGACCGGCACAGGCGTCCCAATCCTCAGCCGGAATATCCAACACGCCGGCGGCGACCTTCGCAATGATGCCTCCCCCGCGTGTCGGGTCGGTCATGCGGGCAGCTTTTCAAAGATGATTTCATCGGCGTAGCGCGCCGCGACCGCTTCCTGCTCGGGCGTGCGGACCGTCCAAGTCAGGACCGGCAGACCGCGCTTGCGCTGCCCCCCGGCAAAGCGCGAGGGGAAGTCACTAACGTCATACGCCAGAAAGTCCGGCTTTGCGCGCCACAGACCAATCTGGCGCTCGACCGCCTGCCGCCCCTTGTCTGGCAGAGCGGACGCTTCCTGCTCGGTAATCACCATGCCACGCACGATGCGGGGGGCATGTTCATGGAACCAGCGGCCGACATCCGGATGGAAGGACATAACCGCAACCGGGCCGTTATACCCCTCTAGCGCGCGCCGCACAGCCAGACACAGGACACCGACCGGCCCTTTTTCGATCTTAACTTCAATGAGGATGGGCGCCCGTCCGGCGACGAGGTCCAAAATATCCGACAGACGCGGGATCGTCTCGTCGCAGCCTTTTAGCCGGATCTTTTCGAGCTCAACCCCACGCAGCGCAGCGAAGGATCCGGTGGCGTCGGCCAGTCGGTCCAGTTCGCTGTCGTGAAAGACAAATGCCTCGCCCTCACGGCTCGCCTGCACGTCGAGCTCGATACCGAAGCCCCCGTCAACGGCAGCCGTGAACGCCGCACGGCTATTTTCCAGAACGCCCGGCCCATGCAGCCCGCGATGGGCAAAGGGACGCGCGCGCAGAAACGCAACGCGCGCAGCCTCCGGCGCAGGGGAGATCAGATTGTCAAGCGGGCCGAACAGCGACAACAGCATCCACCTCCACAGCGGCCCCGCGCGGCAACACCGGCACACCGACGGCAGAGCGGGCGTGGCGACCATCTTCACCAAACACGTCGATCATCAGGTTCGACGCGCCATTGGCCACCGATGGCTGATCGGTGAAGCGGGCATCCGAATTGATGAACACATTCAACTTCACGATCCGCGCCACGCGGTCAAGCGAGCCGAGGGCGGCCTGCATCTGCGCGATCAGCATGATGCCGCATGCACGGGCTGCTGCCTGACCATAAGCCAAGTCGCGGTCTTCGCCGATCCGGCCAACCATGATCTCGCTTTTGTCGAAGGGAAGTTGACCCGAGATGTGAAGCAGACCGTTCACTTCAACCGTTGGCACATAGGCCGCAATCGGAGCCGCCGGTTCAGGCAACGTGATGCCAAGGTTGGCGAGGCGCTGGGCAGGTGTTTCCACAATCGTAGCTTTCTTTTCCGGATTGACCGTTTTGAGCGGGGTGAGATCATGCGCCATGGGCGGCACCTCCTTCGAAGCGTTCGAGTATCCACTGACGTGCGCTGGCCCAATCGTCAATGCGCGCATGCGCATCATGGTGCGGCTTGATGCGCGGCTGGAGGCGCGGTTCACCGACCATGTGGAGGCGCCAGACGTCGGGGGCGTGTTCGGCAACTGAGCTATGGTTGTGGCCCAGATCATCAACGAACACCGTCACGCTGGGATTATACTGCGCGACCAGACGGGTGAGCAGCGGCCCTTTCCCGCCCTGGTTGGTGTAGACGGGGAATTCCACGCCCACCTCTCGCAGCTGGTGGATGCGGCCCTCGCGCTCCTCGTCATTGAGGTTGGTGAGCACGATGACGTCCGCCACCTTGGCGATGTCGTGAATCGCCTCTAGCGCGCCATCAATCGGATATTGGCGGTGCATTTCCGTGGCGAAGAAGCCGCGCAGCAGCGGCCAGATTTCTTCATGGCCCAGCGCAAGGCCCGTCGCCTTATGGCGGAGCGCATTCACGAAATCGCCGCTGTCGACATCAAAGTGAATGTGATGCGCCTCATCCAACCATTCAGCGAAGGGGACAACCATGTGCAACAGCACTTCATCACAGTCAGTAATCAAAAGCGGACGGCTCATGCCCAATGTTCTTTCGGTTCGGGAAGGAGCAGCTCGGGCTTCACGCCCAGTGCGTCGGCACAGGCGAGGAGATCGGGCTGATGGCCTTCAAGGAAGAGGCGGATGGCTTCATGCATATCGGGATCGGCAAGGCGTGCGCGCAGATCATCTGGCTCGAGCCCAGTCAGGGAAAGGAACCGCTGCGCGCGGCTATCTTCGCCCAACACCCAGACAAGCGCCTGGATGGCCAGCGTGCTTAACTCTTGTTCATTTGTTTCACGCCGACGCATGCGTTACCAATAAGCCCATAAAATAAGATTTGTGCGAGAATGTGCGGTGACAAAAAGGGTTCTCGTTGTCGAGGACAACGAACTCAACCTCAAACTTTTTTGCGACTTGTTGCGGGCGCACGGGCACGAGGCAGAGCCGGTGCGCGATGCGCGCGAGGCTCTGGAGCGTGCGCAACTTACGCGCCCAGACCTGATCGTGATGGATATTCAGATGCCGCACATCAGCGGCTTGGAGCTGATCGAGGCCGTGCGGCGCGATGTCGTGCTACGTCCGACGCCAATCATGGCGGTCACGGCTTATGCCGGAAAAGGCGATGAGGACCGTATCCGAGAGGCCGGCGCAGACGCCTTCGTCTCAAAGCCAATCACGCTTGCGCGGTTCATGCAGAGCATAGACGAGTTGTCCGAACTGGCGGACGCCCGGGCGCTTCATTGATTCGGAAATAAGCAAACAGACAGGCGCGACAGCGCGCCCTGCCCGGTTTACTTGATCTTCGCTTCCTTGAACTCGACATGCTTGCGCACGACGGGATCGTACTTACGGAAGGACATCTTCTCGGTCTGGGTGCGCGGATTCTTCTTCGTTACGTAGAAGAAACCCGTGTCGGCCGAGCTGAGGAGCTTGATCTTGACTGTGGTCGGCTTGGCCATGACCCTAAAACCCTTGTAGCTAATATGGAATCGCGCGGATACGCGGTAAGGCGCGGCAAATGGTCGAGGTGGCACCGTTTGTCAAGCGCAGCGCGCACCTATCCGCCAATCCACGTGCTGGTAACGGCCTCGTAACACCCTGTTGTTACGGTTCAAGCCCGAATGGGGGACTGCACATGACTGCGACACCAAAGACAACAGGGTTCGATGCTGCCGGTCATTACAGGTCGCAGCTTGCCGACCGGATTGAGCGCGTAACCCGCAGCCTGCCCGGCTGGCCAGTGCACCGAATCGCGGGCGAGATCGACGACATCCGCCGAGCCGCGACCGAACATGGCCTCGCCACCGTCGCGCGGCTGGCCCATGTGCTGGAACACCGCCTCGGCGAAGCAGGCGGCGCTGTCACCGCGCTCCCCTTCCTTGAGGCGATGCGTGATGCTGTCCACATCGACACAACGGGCGAAGACATGTCCGGCCTCTACCTTGCGGCTCTGGGCCAGCGCTTTAACGGCTAAGGTCGGGTGGAGGCGCTTCTTCCGGCGCTCGTCGCCTGCCTGCTTGCTGAAATGGCAGGGCGTGTTCAGCTGACCACCGAAAGCTATGCCGTCACGCGCCCGGCGTGGGGCCTGTGCGCGGCCCTCCTGATCTCCACAACGATCAGCCTTGCGGTAGGCGCGGCCGGCGGGGCCTGGATGGCCCGTCTCGTCACCTATGAGGCGCGGACGCTCCTTCTCGGCCTTGCCCTCCTGATGGCGGGGGCAACGATCCTGTTCCGGCCCAAGGCAGACCGGATGGCAGACGCCCCCAAGGGCGCGCCGCTCTGGCGCTATCTGGCGACGCAATTGGGGGACAATAGCCAGTTCATCGTCTTTGCCTTTGCAGCGCGCGGCAATGCGCCCGTGCTGGCGGCGCTGGGCGGTCTGGGCGGCGTGATGCTCGCCGGATGCCTGCCTTTGCTGCTCGACAAGGATTTCCGGCGCTTGCCCCTGAGCACCCTACGGCGTCTTTCGGGCGGACTGCTGCTGCTCACCGGGCTGGTTTCAGCGCTCCATGCGCTCGAACTGATTTAGAGCGCCTCATCACCCCCCTCCCCGTTCGTGTCGAGCCCAGTCGAGACACATTGTACCGCACCCATGTCCCTCGACGTCGCTCGGGACAAACGGCGAAGGAGCCCATCAAAAGCCACAAACATCGAGAAAAGCGATCACTCAGACAAAGAGGCTTCGCAACATACGGACAGCCAACTGCGTTATACCTTCAACCATGCTCTGAAGGAGAACACCCCATGCACAACCGTACCCATATCGACGCGCTCAACGCTGTTTTGGCGGACTATTTCGCGCTCTACATGAAGACTAAGAATTTCCACTGGCACGTCTCCGGCCCGCATTTCCGGGATTTTCACCTGATGCTGGACGAACAGGCCACAGAGATTATCGCGACAACCGACCTCGTTGCCGAACGCGTCCGCAAGCAGGGCGCCGTGACGCTGCACAGCATCGGCGAGGTCAGCCGCCTGTCCCGCATCAAGGACAGCGACCAGACCGACCTCGACGCCAAGACGATGCTGAGCGAATTGCAGGCCGACAATCTAACGCTCGTTGAAAGCCTGAAGGAGCTCAAGGACTTGGTCGACGAAGCCAAGGACAATGCGACGTCCGGCATCGTGGACACCTGGACCGATGAAGCTGAACGGCGAGCTTGGTTCTTGGGGGAGTCGGTGCGGGGTTAGCGCATCGCCCGACCGCTATGGCTTGAATGCCCTTCGCCCAAAGAAAAAGGGCGGCACCTTTCGGCGCCGCCCTTCAACTTTAGGGGTTGGAACCGATTAGTCCGAAGACGAAAGGTTCACAGCCGAATTCTTGCCGCGGTTGTCGACTTCGATGTCGAACTTCACGCGGTCACCTTCGTTCAGCGAGCCCATGCCGGCGCGCTCAACTGCGGAGATGTGGACGAATGCGTCTGGCTGACCATCATCACGCTGGATGAAGCCGAAGCCCTTCATGGAGTTGAAGAACTTGACAGTGCCCGTCGTGGTTTCACCGGTCAGCGTGCGCTGAACCCGGGCGGGGCCACGGTCTGGACGGTCGCCGAAGCCACCACGATCCTGACGGGGAGCAGGCGCACGATCTTCAACCGGCAGCGGATCGCCATCGATCACGAGATCCGTTGCGGAAATCTTTCCACCACGATCTACGAGCGTGTAGCCAAGCGGCTGGCCTTCAGCGAGACCGGCAAGGCCGGCCTGCTCGACTGCGCTGATGTGGACGAACACGTCCTCACCACCACCATCTTGAACGATAAAGCCGAAGCCCTTTTGTCCATTGAAGAACTTGACGACGCCTTTGCCTTCGCCAACGACCTGTGCAGGCATCTGCGGACGCGGGCTGCCGCGGAAACCGCCGCCACCGCCGCCGCCGCCGCCGAAGCGATCACCGCCACCGCCGAAACGATCGCCGCCGCCACCGCCGCCGCCAAAGCGATCACCGCCGCCGCCGAAACGGTTTCCACCGCCACCGCCGAAGCGATCACCGCCGCCGCCGCCGCCGAAGCCGCCATCAAAACCACCACCGCTGTCGCCAAAGCTGTCACGCTTGTCGTAGCCACGCCCGCCGCGCTCACCGCGCCGACCTCTATCAAAACCCATCCGTCAAACTACTTTCTTCGTAATCGTTTTCGCCCGGAAATACTTAATCTGATCGCCGGACGATTGCGACATAGATTCGGCGTAATAGACACCACGCCTTTCCCCAACATAACCCAGAACGCAAAGTTCCGATAGTATTTTTGCGTTTGCAGAAAACTGGGCTGTTCACATGTGCTTGCAGCCCTGTCCAAGCCGGTGCAAAGGGACGTGCTTGATATCCGCTTGGGCGTGGTCGCTGGCACAAGTGATTCCCCACACGACGCAGATGTCGGATGGCGGACCGGGAGATTTTTTGAATGACTGTTTACCTGCACGAAGAAGACCTGCCCGAAGGCGTGCTGGGCGAAGGTCCGGTTGCAGTCGACACAGAAACCATGGGCCTGCACCCCGGGCGTGACCGGCTGTGCCTGGTGCAGATTTCAGACGGCAGCGGCGATGAGCATTTGGTGCGCTTTGCGGCTGGCACCAGCTATAACGCACCCAACCTTAAAGCGGTGCTGGCAGATCCCAACCGCCTGAAACTATACCATTTTGCGCGGTTCGACCTCGCCTCTATCATGGCATATCTCAATATTATGGCGGAACCGGTTTACTGCACCAAGATCGCATCGCGCCTTATCCGCACCTATACCGACCGGCATGGTTTGAAGGATCTCGTCCGCGAAACATTGGGCGTTGAACTGTCCAAACAGCAGCAGTCTTCAGACTGGGGCGCTGACGCTTTGAGCGAGGCACAAAAGGAATATGCCGCGTCTGACGTGCGCTATTTGCACCGCGTGAGAGAGATATTGGACCCGCGCTTGGCCCGCGAAGGCCGCACCGAATTGGCTCAGGCCTGTTTCGATTTTCTGCCCAATCGGGCCCGGCTTGATCTTGCCGGATGGCCTGAGGCCGACATCTTCGCGCATGTCTGATCTCGCCCTCCAGGAACGCTCCGCGCGCCAAATTTGGGCGCGGCCAAACGGTAAACACGACCGTTTGATGAAGCTTTTGCGAATCGGTCTGCCGATCCTCATTGGCACGCTTTTGCTGTTTCTGGTGTTCGCCCCGATCACCAGCCCCAATGGCGATGTCAGCTTCATGCTGGCAAAAGACAATGTCGCGATGTCGCGCGAACGTCTGCGGGTGACCGCAGCCACCTATCGTGGCGAAGACAGCAAAGGACGCCCGTTCCAAATCACGGCGGGTTCTGCTGTGCAAAAAAGCTCTCAGGACCCCGTCGTGAAGCTCAACGACCTGAATGCACGCATCCAGATGGCCGAAGGGCCAGCCACGATGACGGCCAACGCCGGACGGTATGATATGGATCGGGAAGTTGTTCAGGTGGACGGTCCGTTGACCTTTCAGACAGCAGACGGTTACCGCGTGCAGGCAAATGACGTCGCGGTTGGCCTCAAGTCCCGCAAATTGGCGAGCGGCGGTGCTGTTAGCGGGCAATTGCCGCTTGGCACCTTTTCAGCAGGCAGTATTCGCGCTGACTTAGAGAAGCGCACTGTGACGCTAGAGGGTCGAGCACGCTTGCATATCGTCCAAGGTGGAGCCAGATAGCCGCATGCGCAAAGCTCCTCTCCTCGCCTCCGTCGCTCTCCTCCTTGCTGTTCCGGCCCTTGGCCAGGCGCTAAAGGGCCACAATGCCAAATCGCCCGTCGATGTTGAGGCAAACAGCATCGAAGTGCAGGACCGCGCCGACCGCGCTGTGTTTTCCGGCAACGTCGTTGTGCGCCAAGCCGGCCTGACGATGAACGCCGGCCGCCTAACGGTCGCTTATGCCCGCGCAGGCGGCGGCGTCGACATTGACCGCCTTGATGCCTCAGGTGGCGTCTTCATCCGCAGCGACACGGAAACAGCGCGCGGCGACTTTGCAGTTTATGATCTCAACCGCAGGCTCATCACCGTTATTGGCGGTGTTGAGCTCAATCAGGGCGGCAACCGCATCAGCGGCGGGCGCCTTGTGATTGACCTCGATTCCGGCCGTGCCGTCGTCGATGGAAAGAGCGCAGGCGGCGAAGGCGGCAGCGGCGGTCGCGTCACCGGACGCTTCACGGTAGCCAAAGACCGCAAGTAATCTGTGTCCATCTCGGACATATTTCGACCAACGACGCGGTAAATCCCTCACCTTGAGGTTGCGCTTACCCCCGTCCATGCAATAATCCTGCCAATAGAACAAAACCATTTACGCCACGTTCACCCGAACGTGTCAGTGCAGCTGCAGGAACCACTGATGAACGAAGCCGCAATCATAGACCGCGAAGCAGCGGCTGCCACCGGGATAGGCACGGGGCTCTCAGTCGTCTCCATTGCAAAATCCTATGACAAGCGCGTTGTATTGTCGGATGTGTCGCTGACCGTCGGGCGCGGCGAAGTTGTCGGCCTGCTCGGCCCCAATGGCGCGGGCAAGACGACGTGCTTCTATTCGATCATGGGTCTGGTCAAACCGGATGCCGGGCGCATTGAGCTGGACGGTCAGGACATCACAAACCTGCCCATGTACCGCCGCGCGATCATGGGGCTCGGCTATCTACCTCAGGAAACGTCCATTTTTCGGGGTCTAACCGTCGAGCAGAATATTCAGGCCGTGCTGGAACTGGCGGAGCCCGACAAGTCCGCCCGCGCCGCACGGCTGGAAAAGCTGTTAGATGAATTCGGCCTCACCCGGCTGCGGACGGCCGCCGCCATGGCGCTCTCCGGCGGGGAACGCCGGCGTTGCGAAATCGCCCGCGCGCTGGCGGCTGACCCGTCGATCATGCTGCTTGATGAACCCTTTGCGGGCATTGACCCCATCTCCATCGCCGACATCCGCGATCTGGTGAAAGACCTGAGAACGCGTCAGATTGGCGTGCTCATCACCGACCATAATGTCCGCGAAACGCTCGAAATCGTGGACCGCGCCTGCATCATCTATGATGGCCGCGTGCTCTTTTCGGGCAGCCCGGAAGATCTTGTCGCGGATGAAAATGTCCGCCGCCTGTATCTGGGCGAGGGCTTTAGCTTGTAACCATGGCGCTCGGCCCTCGCCTCGACTTGCGGCACAGCCAGTCGCTGGTGATGACGCCACAGTTGCAGCAGGCGATCAAGCTGCTGGCGCTGTCCAATCTGGAAGTTGAAGCTTTCATCGCGGAAGAGCTGGAGCGCAATCCACTGCTTGAGGCGGAGCGCGAAGACCGAGGCGATAATGACGGAGAGCCTGCCGCCGACAGTGACGGCGACTTTGGCGACAGTGATTTTGACAGCGATGGGGATGGCGGCGATCTGATGACCGCTGACCGCTTGCTGGCAAGCGATGGCGGACCCGGCGCGGATGCCCCGCTGGATGTCGATTTTGCCGCTGAAACCTTCCACCATGACAGTGCTGCCGACGGCGGGCCGGGGCTGGATGGCTCCCTCGGGCTCGATGGCGCATCCTCAGGCGGCAGCTTCGATGATGACGGACCGGATTTTGACAGCTTTGCAGCAGGCGGGCTCTCCCTCCACGACCATCTGATCGCACAGGCCGGCACCGCATTCATGGGCGCCGACCTCATGATCGCCACCCATATCATCGACCAGATTGACGAGGCCGGTTATCTGCCTGTCCGTCTGCTCGACATCACCAACCGTCTGGAAATCCCGCTTGCCCGCGGGGAGGATATTCTCCGTGTCATCCAAACCTTCGAGCCAACGGGCGTCGGTGCGCGGACGCTTGCTGAATGCCTCGCTCTGCAAGCTAAGGAAGCCGATCGCTATGATCCGGCCATGGCGCGGTTGATCGACAATCTCGACCTACTGGCGCTGGGCCGCCTGCCACAGTTGAAACGAATCTGCGGCGTCGACGATGAAGATATGTCCGACATGATCCGCGAGTTGCGCGCTTATGACCCAAAGCCCGGCCTGCGCTTTGGCGGAGAGCCGCTTCAAACGGTCACACCCGACATCTTCATTATCGAACGCGGCAAGGGCTGGGCGGTGGAGATCAATTCCGCCAGCCTGCCCAAGGTGCTGATCAACCGCAGCTATTATGCCGAACTGGCGGGCGCCGGCTGCAAGGACCGCGCCTCAAAGACATGGCTCAACGAATGCATGGCGTCTGCCAACTGGCTGGTCAAAGCGCTTGACCAGCGCCAACGAACCATCCTGAAGGTCGCGACTGAATTGGTGAAGCAGCAAGAAGCCTTTTTCCGCCATGGTGTGACGCAATTGAAACCGCTCACCCTGCGCCATATTGCCGAGGTGATCGGCATGCATGAATCGACGGTCAGCCGCGTCACGTCCAACAAATATCTCGCCTGCGCGCGCGGGACGTATGAACTGAAATACTTCTTCACCAGCGGCATTCAGGCGTCTGATGGCGGCGATGCTGTGTCCGCCGAAGCGGTGAAAAGTGCCATCAAGACGCTGATCATGGCCGAAGAGCCGAAGGCGATCCTGTCCGATGATACATTGGTCGAACTGCTTCAGAAACAAGGCTTTGATATCGCCAGACGGACCGTTGCCAAATATCGCGAAGCAATGGGCATTGGGTCATCGGTGCAGCGGCGGCGGCAAAAGGCCATTGAGGCCCGCGC
>JBBATS010000034.1:28908-32026 GCA_040398625.1 Chakrabartia sp.
TCCCGCACACGCTCCATCGCATCGCCCATCTTGCGCAGAGCAGCCTCCAATTCAGGCATAGCAGCGGCCAAGCCACCTGCCATTGCACCTGCACCAGCCACGGCGCGCCGGGAACTGTTCTGGATTCGCGCGTCAAAATTCGGATCATCCCGCGACGCCAGATCACGCACCGTCTTGCCGCGCATGTTGGAGGATTTGCCGGTCAGCGGCTCAATCGCCTTGGCAATGCCGTCCACACGCATATCAAGCACGGACTTGACCATGGCGTCCATACCGCCGGCAAGGGCGGCCTGCATGACAGGATCGTTCAGCTTCTCAGCCAGAGCTTCGGCCTTCTGCGTTGCGGCAGACGGCGCCTCCTGAGCAAAAGCAGGTGCGGACATGACCAAGACAGCGGTCGCAAGAAGAATACGCATCGAGCAGCCTCCATGGCGGCGGGGAGACTCCCGCCGAACGATGCAGGCAAATACGCGCCGCTAACTTTCGCGTGGCTGAACGGGCAGCTTACTGGCCTTCAGGCGGCGGAGGCGGAGGGAGATGCGCGGTCGCCGCTTCGACCTTCTTTATAATTTCCGGCATGGCCTGCATCATCGTTGGCGCAATTTTGGCCATGTTATTGACCATTTCCGGATCAACAAAGCTCATCATCCAGCGCTGCCCAAACACCTGCCCGGTCGGCGTGCCGAGGAACGCTTCCAACTCGCCAAGTTGCCGTTCCGAATAATCGCGGGCGTAAACGTGGGTCAGGCTCTCCCGAATCCCCGGCTCAATTTTCTCCACCAAGGGGATCATTTCCTTCATCATCACGTCCATGAAGATTTTCATGCGCTCCCGGAAATGAGGGTCCTTTGCCTCTGCGACTTCCAGCATCGTCTTATCGCCGGTATCCTGACGTGCCGCATCTTGGCCGCTTGGCGGCGCCATGTCCGACGCCTTCATGCCAAACATGGACTCCATCATGCTGTCCATCATCTTGGACATGGTGCCATCCATCATGCGGCGATAGGTGCCGAGCGGCCAGAGCTTGTCAACGACGCGGGCGGCCGCGGCTTCATGGGACTTGCTGATCTCGGGCGGCGGCGCAGTCTGTGCCGACACGGGTGCCGCTGTGAGCAGGGCCAGTGGAAGTGCAATTCGACGAAGGAACATAAACAACACCCTCCAAAAGTGACGATCAGCCGATCTGCCCCAACCACACCAATGCGGCGATACCGGCCACAATACGATACCATGCAAACGGCCCGAAACCATAGCGCGTCACAATTGCCAGAAAGGCTTTGATGACCACAATGGCGACCACAAACGATACGACAAAGCCAATGGCGATATTGGTCACGTCCTGCGCGGCGAGGGCGGCACCTTCTTTGTAGAGCGCATGCGTCGTTGCCCCCATCATGGTCGGCACTGCGACGAAGAAGCTGAATTCGGCTGCGGTCTTGCGTTCCACGCCCATGGCGCGCGCGCCCATGATCGTGGCCCCCGAACGGCTGACGCCTGGGATCATCGACAGGCACTGCACAGCCCCAATGGCCAGCGCGGTCCGCCAGCTCATCTGTTCAACGCTGGCGGTGTGGTTTTCCTTGGCAAACTTCTCAATGACCAAGATCGCGACACCGCCGATAATCAGTGCCCAGGCGACAAGTGCCGGCGATTCCAGCATGGCCTTGATCGCCTTATAGGAAATCGCCCCGATGACTGCCGACGGCAGAAAGCCGAGCAACACATTGCGGGTGAACACAAGCGGGCCCTGCTGCAGCGAGAATAGCCCGACCGCAACATCCCAGAACCGGCGCCAGTAGAGCACAATGACGGCCAGGATCGCGCCAAGCTGAATAATGATGTCAAACGCGCCGCCGGAGCCGTCCTTAAAGCCCAGCAGTTCGCCTGCGAGGACAAGGTGGCCTGTCGATGAGACGGGAATGAATTCAGTCAGCCCCTCAATGATGCCGAGGAGGATGACAGTCAGCAGATCGCTCATGCAGCCGCCCCGAAGCGGCCATGGCGACGATATTCGACCAACCAGCCATGCGCGACCGCATCCATCGGCGTGGCAGGCACGCCGAGCGCCTTCAGACCCTTCGCCTTGGGCGCCACGACATTGTCAGACTGGAGCATCAGCCACTGGTCGCGCGAAATCGGCGCACCGGGCAGCCAGCCGGTCAAAGTCGCCATGGCACCCGCCACAGGGTCTGGCACATCGATGAACAGCGGCGCACGGCCCGTCCGGTCCGCGATCCACTGGTTGATCTCGCGCATCGACAGCACGGTTGGCCCACCGAGCTCATAAGTCGCACCATCAGACCCGCCGGACTTCAGCGCTGCGGCACAGGCCGCATGGCCAACGTCGCCCACAAAGACGGGCTGGAACTTGGTGTCACCGCCAATGATGGGGCAGATGGGCAACATGCGGATGAGTGCGGCAAAGCGGTTGATGAACGCATCTTCGCGACCGAAGACAATGGATGGGCGCAGGATCGTCGCCTTGGGGAAGACTTTTTTTACGGCCGCCTCGCCATCGCCTTTGGTGCGCCCGTAGGCCGAAGGACTGTCCGAGTCCGCGCCAATGGCCGACATTTGGACGAACGAAGCCACACCGGCGCTGGCAGCCGCCTCCGCCACATTGCGCGCGCCATCGACATGGATGCGCTGCATATCTGCAAAGCTGCCGACCAGATTGATGACGGCATCAGCGCCTTCGACGGCGCGACCCAGTGTTTCAGGGCGGGTCACATCCGCGGCCACAAAGGAGATCTGGCCAAGGTTTGCCTGTGCCTTCAGATACCAGGAACTTTTCGGGCTGCGCTCTGCCACACGCACGCGGGCGCCGGACCGCAGAAGAGCTTCGACCACATAGCGCCCGACAAATCCGCCACCGCCAAAGACCGTAACCAAAGCTTCTTTCATCGTCGTCAAATTCCCTTGCTGAGGTAAGCCCGCCAATGCCCGCGCCGAAGCCTGTTGACAAGCGGCAATGGCCTGCCTAATCGCGCCGCTTCGTTCCGCATTGACCCACATCGGGATCTGCGCCGTGCCCAGGTGGTGGAATTGGTAGACGCGCTGGCTTCAGGTGCCAGTGACCGCAAGGTCGTGGAGGTTCGAGTCCTCTCCTGGGCACCAT
>JBBATS010000035.1:0-32010 GCA_040398625.1 Chakrabartia sp.
GCAGTCCATCCTGCGCGAAGCGCCGGGCATCATGCTCATCGATAAGCGCGAAGATGGCGGCTACGTGACCCCCGTGGAATGCGTGGGCGACTATGCGACCTTCGTGTCGCGCGTGCGGGAGGACTCGACCGTCGACAATGGTTTGGCGCTCTGGTGCGTGTCCGACAATCTGCGCAAAGGCGCGGCCCTCAACGCCGTCCAGATCGCAGAGCTGCTCGGTCGCCGGCATTTGAAGAAGGCGTAATCGCCGAGCGCTTGCAAGCCCCTCCCGCTTAAGTCACTGTTGTCAAAACAGGACATGAGGGAGGGGCTTGCAAGCCATGACATTAAGCGCAGACGTATTCTGGTCGTTCCGGTCGCCATATAGCTATCTCGCCATTGGGCGGTATCGCAAGCTGGCCGAAGATTATGATCTGACCATCAACCTCCGGCCGGTCTATCCGCTCGCCATTCGGGAGCCGGACTTTTTTGAACGCAGCCACCCCAATTGGCTGCGGTACACATTCCGCGACATGTTCCGCGTGGCGCAGTTTCACGGCATCCCCTTTGGCCCGCCGCGTCCGGACCCGATTGTGCAGGATGTGATGACGCGCAAGATTGCCGATGAACAGCCCTACATCTTCCGCCTCACCCGACTTGGACAGGCCGCGTCGCGGCGGGGCAAGAGCCTGCCCTTCTGTCATGAGGTCGGTATGCTCATCTGGGGCGGCGCCGAGAATTGGCATGAGGGGGATCATCTTAAGGGTGCTGCCGAGCGCGCAGGCCTTGATCTGGCAGACCTCGATGCCGAAGCGCTGGCCGACGCCGAAGCGCTGGATGTCGAGATCGCCGCGAACCAGCAGACGCTGGAAGCCTCCGGTCATTGGGGCGTGCCGACCCTAGTGTTTGAGGAGGAACCTTTCTTCGGGCAGGACCGCATCGACATGGCCCTTTGGCGCATGGAGCAGAAGGGGCTGGCGAAGAGGTAACTCGCCCCAATCGTCACGGTGCCATGCGTTTGCGTCTCTTCTGGACCAATGGAAGGCAGTCGGACTAGACTGGCCAGAATGACCTTGCTCCGTTTGTGTCGAGCGCAGTCGAGACACTTCCCTCGACTTCGCTCGGGACAAACGGAATATTGAAAGACCTTATGACACCCCAATTCTTCGACGCCCCCGATGGCACTTCGCTCGCTTATTACGAACTGGGCGAAGGTCGCCCGCTGCTTCTGATCCACGGCTATATCTCCGACGCGCTGACCAACTGGATGAAGTTTACCCCGACCGCACAGGTGATCGCAGACGCCGGATATCGTGTGATCATGCCGGACCTGCGCGCGCATGGGGCGAGCGGAAAGCCGCATGACCCGCTCTGCTATCCGCCTGATATTTTGGCAGATGATCAGTTTGCGTTGATCGCCCACCTTGGCCTCGAAGACTTTGACGCAGCGGGCTATTCGCTCGGCGCGCGGACCGTGGCGCGGATGCTGTCGCGCGGGTGTCGCCCCGGCAAGGTTGTTTTGTCCGGCATGGGGCTGGAAGGGCTGACCATGGCAGACCGCCGCGCGGGCTATTTCCGGAATGTCCTGACCAATTTGGGAAGCCATGAACGGGGCTCGCCCGAATGGATGGTCGAGGCATTCCTGAAGACAAGCAAGGGGGATCCGGTCGCGCTCAACCTGCTCATCAACAGCTTCTCCGGTGTCGATGAGGCAGCGATCCGCAGCTGGGATTTCCCGGTCGGCGTCGTGTGTGGCACCGAAGATGACGATAATGGCAGCGCGCAGGCGTTGGCGGAGGCGCTGCCGCAGGGGCGCTATTACCCGATACCGGGCAACCATATGAGCGCTGTGACCAAGCCGGACCTGGGCGCTGCGATGTTGGAGGCCCTCGGCCCTCCCCGCTGCGACTAAGCCTGCCTTCGGCAAGACAAGTCTCGCTCCCCTCCCGCAAGCGGGAGGGGATGGGGGAGGGCAAGGCGCCAACATTCGTCGAAAAATTCAGGTGGTTCGCTTGACCGGTGCGCGGTCGCCCGTCACAGTTCGCGCAACAATATTTCACCGGAGAGTCTTATGAAAACCTTCGTTTCCACGCTCGCGCTGGGTCTGTCACTCGCGCTTTCCACGCCTGTTCTGGCGCAGCAGGCCGCACCGACCGCTGCAGAAGCGGACAAGTTTGTCGCCGATGCGGAAAAGGCGTTGGCCGATTTTTCGATCTTCAACGCGCAGGTCCAGTGGATCAACAACACCTACATTACCGATGATACCGATGCCGTCGCGGCCAAGGTTGGCGCGGAAGGCACCGAAATGTCGGTTAAGCTGGCAGGCGAGGCCGCGCGGTACATGACTGCGCCGGGCCTCAGCTACGACACCAAGCGCAAGCTCGACATCCTGCGCGGCGGCCTTGTTCTGCCCGCACCTGCGACGCCGGAGGCGGCCAAGGAACTCAACGACATCGCGACGCGGCTCAATTCCACTTATGGTAAAGGGAAGGGCACGCTCGATGGCAAGCCGGTCAACGGGTCTGACATCGAAGCGGAAATGGGCACCAACCGCGATCCGGCCAAGCTCGCCGAAATGTGGACGAGCTGGCATGACAATGTCGGCACCCCGATGCGCGGCGATTATGCCAAGCTTGTCGAGATTGCCAATCAGGGCGCGAAGGATCTTGGCTATGCGGATGTCGGTGCAATGTGGCGGTCCGGCTATGACATGCCTGCCGATGACTTTGCCAAGCTGACCGACAAACTATGGGGCCAGGTCAAGCCGCTCTATGATCAGCTGCATTGCTACACGCGCACCAAGCTGAATGAAAAATATGGCGACGCCGTTCAGCCCAAGACCGGGCCGATCCGTGCCGACTTGCTCGGCAATATGTGGGCGCAGGAATGGGGTGACATCTATCCGATCGTGGCACCCAAGGGGGCCGGTGACATCGGCTATGACATTGGCGATCTGCTGAAGGCCAAGGACTATGACCCCATCAAGATGGTCAAGACCGGGGAGGGCTTCTTCTCCTCACTGGGCTTTGCGCCGCTGCCAGACACCTTCTGGGCGCGTTCCCAGATCACCAAGCCGCTGGACCGCGAAGTCGTGTGCCACGCCAGCGCCTGGGACCTCGACAACAAGGATGACCTGCGCATCAAGATGTGCACCAAGGTCAATTCCGGGGACTTCGTGACGGTCCACCACGAACTCGGCCATAATTACTATCAGCGCGCCTATAACAAGCAGCCACTGCTCTATTTGAACGGCGCGAATGACGGTTTCCATGAAGCCATCGGCGATGCCATCGCATTGTCGATCACGCCGGAATATCTCGTGCAGATCAATCTGCTCGACCGTGCAGCCGTGCCGAGCGCGGATAAAGATCTGGGCCTGTTGCTGCGTCAGGCGATGGACAAGGTGGCCTTCCTGCCCTTCGGCCTGTTGGTTGATAAATGGCGCTGGGGCGTGTTCGATGGCTCCATCCCGACAGATGGGTATAATAAGGGCTGGACCGACCTGCGCCTGAAATATCAGGGCATTGTGTCACCGGTGGAACGCACCGAGGCGAACTTTGATCCGGGTGCCAAATATCACATCCCCGGCAACACACCGTACACGCGCTACTTCCTTGCGCGTATCCTGCAGTTCCAGTTCTACAAAGCCGCGTGCGACATCGCCAAGTGGAAGGGGCCGCTCCACCGCTGTTCCTTCTATGGCAACAAGGAGGTCGGCAAGCGGCTGAACGCGATGCTCGAAATGGGCGCGTCCAAGCCTTGGCCGGATGCGCTGCAGGCCTTTACCGGCAAGCGCGAAATGGATGGCACGGCGATGATCGCCTATTTCAAACCGCTGATGACCTGGCTGCAGAAGCAGAACAAGGGCAAGGCCTGCGGCTGGTAAGCTGAAGAGCGGGTGTCAGACGGCACCCGCTTCTTGCTGCGCCCTTAGGCGTTCCGCGCCATCAGCCCACCATCGACAGGAATCACCGCGCCCGTCACAAAGCTGGAGGCGGGCAGCGCCAAGTTGAGCGTCATGTGCGCGACCTCTTCAGGAAGGCCATAGCGGCGCAATGCCGTCCGCCGTCTGGCGAACACCTCCTTGTCGGTCTCCCCAATGCGGGCCGTCATGCCGGTCAGGATCGGACCGGGGCAGATGCAGTTGACGGTGATGCCTTCCTTGCCGAGATCAACCGCTAGACCGCGCGTTAGCCCGGTCACGCCTGTCTTGGCCGCGACATAGGGCGTATCGCCGGGCGTCGCGCCGAGCCCTTCGGTAGAGGCGATGTTGATGATCCGTGCCGCGTCGCTTTTGCGCAGCCAAGGGAGGGCGGCGCGGACCATGCGCTGATGCCCTGTCAGCATGATAAGGACGGCGCGGTCCCACACCGCATCATACTCCTCCCCCGCATCGAGCGGACAGAAGCTGGAGACGCCGGCATTGTTGACGAGGATGTCGATGCCGCCGAAGCTGTCGGCAATTTCTGCCACGACGTGCTTGATGGCGTCATGATCGGCGACGTTGAGCGCGAAGGCTTTTGCCGTCAGGAAGCCTGCGTCGGCGATCTCATCGACAACCGACTGGCAGGCGGCCTGATCAAGATCGGTCACGGCAACCTGCGCGCCTTCCCGCGCAAAGAGATGCGCCGTTGCCCGCCCCATGCCAGAGGCGGCGCCCGTCACGATGACGCTGCGGCCCGCGACCGACCGGCTAAGTTCCTGATAGGGTTCCATGTCCTCTCCTCTTTCGGGAAGACTATCGGACACGGCGTCCCATGCAACTGGCGTTTCCGCTTAGCGGAAGGGTGGCTCATTAAAGGCGCGCAGTTTGCGGCTGTGGAGCTTGGCACCTTCGGCCTTCAACTGGCGGCAGGCCTCAATGCCGATCAGCATATGTTCGGCAATCGCACGCTCGTAAAAGCGGTTGGCCTGACCCGGCAGCTTGAGCTCGCCGTGCAGCGGCTTGTCTGACACGCACAGCAGCGTTCCGTAGGGCACACGGAAGCGATAGCCTTGGGCTGCAATCGTCGCTGATTCCATGTCTATGCCGATGGCACGCGACTGTGAGAAACGCAGCGCCGACTTGGAGTAGCGCAGCTCCCAATTGCGGTCATCGGTGGTCACGATGGTCCCGGTGCGCAGCCGCGCTTTCAGGCTTTCCCCGCTTTCGCCGGAGACGGTTTCCGCCGCCCGCGCCATCGCCATTTGCACCTCGGCAATGGGCGGAATGGGGATTTCCGGCGGCAGCAGATCATCGAGCACATGGTCATCGCGCAGATAGGCGTGGGCCAGCACATAATCGCCGATCCGCTGACTGGCGCGCAGGCCGCCGCAATGGCCGATCATCAGCCAAGCCTCGGGCCGCATGACGGCAAGGTGATCGGTAATCGTCTTTGCGTTGGACGGGCCGACGCCGATGTTGACGAGCGTGATGCCGCTCTTGTCCGGCGCGGTCAGGTGCCAAGCGGGCATCTGGTGGCGGCGCCAGGCGCTGTCGGCGACGGTTGCGGCAGGGTCTTCGGTGTTCTCGGTCACCGTCACGCCGCCGGGACAGGACAGCATTTCATAGCCGCTGCCATTGCCAAGCTGGGTGCAGGCCCAGCGGACGAACTCATCGACATAGCGGTGGTAGTTGGTGAACAGCACATAGCGCTGCACATGTTCGGGTGGCGTGCCGGTATAGTGCCGTAGGCGGGCCAGGGAGAAGTCGGTCCGCAGGCCATCGAACAGTGACAGCGGGTGCGGAAGATCGGCATCCGCCAGCAACAGCCCATCGGCGATCTCGTCACCGATATGGGCGAGCTCGGTCGCCGGGAACCAGCGGGCGAGATCGATCGCGCGGACATCGCCAAACTCGGTTCCGGCATCCAGCACATAGGGGAAGGGGATTTCCTGACGGCCGGGGCGGACCTCAACCGTCACATCATAATCCGCGATCAGAATGTCGACCTGCTCGGCGATATAGTCAGCGAACAGCGTCGGCTTGGTGATGCTGGTGACATAATGGCCGGGTGCTGAAAACCGCCCGAAGGAGCGTTGCGGTTCGGAACTATCTGCGCCGCCGGTCCAGGTGATGTGGATTTCGGGATAGGCAAAACTGCCATCGGTTCGCCATGCAGGGTCGGGCAATGTGCCATCGGCGATATAGGCCTCTATGGCATCGCGGAGGCGTCTGACGGAGGCTTTGAAAAGGATGTCGAGCTTTTCGACAGTGGCTCGACCGTTTACGGTTCTTGTCTGTTTATCCATCTTGGATATTTACACAAAACAGGTTTCATCCGCAAGACCGGGCCATTCTTGCCGCGAAGTCATTCATTTTGGGCGTAAAAAAGGGGAGCGGCAATGCCCTGCCACTCCCCGGTTTTCCTCTCCCAGGAAACTGTTAGATCTGTTCTAGCATATAATCCGCTGAACTAACACGAAATTCGCCCGGTGCTTCGACAAACAGCTGCTCTACCGTGCCGTCATTGACGATCATGGCAAAGCGCTGGCCGCGCGTGCCCATGCCGAACTTGGAGCCGTCCATTTCAAGGCCAACGGCCTTCGCGAAATCACCATTGCCGTCTGCGAGCATGGTCACCGAGTCATCGCTGCCGGCAGATTTGCCCCAAGCGCCCATCACGAAGGCGTCGTTGACAGCGGTGCAGGCGATTTCGTCAATGCCCTTGGCCTTCAGCTCAGCGGCCTTTTCAACAAAGCCGGGTAGATGCTTGGCCGAGCAGGTCGGCGTGAAGGCACCGGGGACGGAGAAAAGCGCAACACGCTTACCGGCGAACAGCGCATCGGAAGAGAGCGGCTGCGGGCCTTCTGCGGTCGGCTTTACGAAGTTGACGTTTGGAACCTTGTCTCCAACTGCAATCGTCATGGTCAATTCCTCTCAAATGGGGTGTGACGCCTATATCAGCGCCCTTCGAGTCTGCAATATGACAATCGGAATGAACCGGACTGATTAGGCGCACCAGCCGTCGCGGCGGCCGCCAGCGTAAGAGCGGGCCAGCCCTTCGGACACTAGCATCCCACCAAGCGACTGGCCGTCGCGCATAACGATGCGCAGCTTGCGGCCATAGCGGTCGGTATCGCGCTTGATCGGTTCTAGCTCGAAGGCGCCGGCATTGAGTAGGACTTGCAGCCGGTCGGTCGCAGCATTGCCGAGGCGCGCCTCTTCGGCACAGCGAGCCGGGTGGGTCTCCGGCGTGTCGATATCGGCGATGCGGATCTTCTCGCCATCTATCCAGAAGGTATCCCCATCCACAACACAATTGAGGCCACCGCCTGAGTGGCATTTGCCGAATGTTCGGGCTGGGACATTCCCGGTGAAAAGGCTGGCTTGCGTGACGCCTTTCTCGGCGGAAATGGCATCTCCACTCGCGGCGGCCGGCCAGAAGATGACAGCTGTTGCCATCGCGGCCATACCTGAAAGTCCGATGGCAATATCCCGCGCCGAAAGGGTGATGCGGCGTTTGCGCTGCCGCTTACGTAGATGGTCTCTGAAATCAAAAACTTGTGCCATGCCAGACACTTTCGTGCCCGACATTGGTCAAGAAAACGTCAACAGAGACCGGAATGGACCCATTGAACCGGCGGGTCGCGCATCCCATGTGTGCTTAAGCAAATTCATGCCCGGATTTCAGAGAGGAAAGCCCAATGCATCCATCCGTCACTGTCCCACCAAAGCGGACTCGTCTCCCGCTCCGCCTGTCCGCCACGGCTGCGATTTTGTTCGCAACGGCGTGCGGCACAGGTGCCGGCGCGCAGGATAAGGCGGCGGGCGCCTTGCCGTTCGCCGTCACCGAAATCGCGACCTTCAATGAACCTTGGGCCATGGCGTTCCTACCGGATGGCCGCGCGCTCATCACTGAACAATCGGGCAAGCTGAAGCTGTGGCGGGAGGGGCAGCCTGCTGCCGACGTCACGGGCGTGCCTGCGGTCTCCTATGCAGGGCAAGGTGGCTTGGGTGAGGTGGTGCTGCATCCCGGCTTTGCCACCAACGGCATGGTCTATCTGAGTTGGGCGGAGGCCGAGGGTGACGTGAAGGGCGCGGTCGTTGGCCGCGCCAAGCTGGTCGAGGACAATGCGGGTGCCCGTCTGGAAGGGCTGACCGTCATTTGGCGGCAGTCGCCCAAAGTCTCCGGCAATGGTCATTTCGGGCATCGCATCGCCTTTGGGCCGGACGGCAAACTCTTCATCTCGTCAGGTGAGCGGCAGAAGTTTGACCCCGCGCAGGATTTATCGATGAACCTTGGCAAGGTTGTCCGGTTGAACGACGATGGCAGCGTGCCGTCTGACAACCCCATGGCGGCCAAGGGCGGCGTCACAGCGCAAATCTATGCCTATGGCATCCGCAACCCGCTGGGCCTTGCCTTTGATGGCGCAGGCCGCCTGTGGGAGGTTGAGATGGGCCCGCGGCATGGCGATGAATTGAACTTGGTCACGCCGGGTGCGAACTTTGGCTACCCCAATGTCTCCAACGGCAATCACTATGATGGCCGCGACATTCCCGATCACAAGCCGGGCGATGGCTATGTTGCGCCGAAGGTCTTCTGGAACCCCGCCATCTCACCGGGTGGCATGATGATTTATCAAGGGTCCGCCTTCCCCAAATGGAAGGGCGATGCCTTTATCGGCGCGTTGGGCGGTAAGGCGCTCGTGCGCGTCGACCTCAACGGGGAACAGGCCGCAAAGGGCGACCATTGGGCCATGGACAACCGCATCCGCGACGTGGACCAGTCTGCCGATGGGCATATCTGGCTGCTTGAAGATGGCGAAAAGGCACGATTGCTGAAGCTTTCGCCTCAGCGCTAGGCCGGGTCAGATGCGGACGTAGCGGAAATACCAGACGTCATGGCCAAAGACCGTACGGGCCTTGCGCTCGTACCGCGTCTCTGGCCAGTCATCGGGGCGGACAAGGAAGTCGCTGGCGCTTTTTGCCTGCCATTCGAAATCCCGGCTTTTGTCCATCTGCATCATCGCCCAGCGGCAATAAATGGGGTGGTCCGTGCCGAAGCGGAATTCACCGCCGGGTTTCAGCTTGGCCGCAATCATTGCGATGGGCCCCGGGTTCATCATCCGCCTTTTGGCGTGGCGCGCCTTGGGCCATGGGTCCGGATGCAGCAGATAGACACGGTCGAGCGATCCGTCCGGCAGGCGGGCCAAGGCATCGAGCGCGTCGCCCATGTGCAAGCGGACATTGGGGAGCGCTTTGTCCCGGATGTGGAGCATGGCAGAGACGACACCATTCACGAACGGTTCGCAGCCGATCAGGCCGTGGGTCGGCGCATGCTGCGCCTGCCAAGCAAGATGTTCCCCTCCGCCAAAGCCGATTTCAAATTGCAGCGGCCGATCATCACCAAATAAGGCGCGCGCATCAAGCGGACCTTCCGGCACGGCAACCGTGGGCAGAAAGTCATCCATCAACGCTTGTTGTCCGGCCCGCAGCTTATGGCCCTGAACGCGGCCATAGAGCCTGTTGAGTGTGGTCGGGTCGGTCGTCATGCGCGCGCCTCTAGCGGTGATCTGCGGGCTTGTCCAAGCCGGGGATAAGAAAAGGGGCGCCCTGCAAATGCGGGACGCCCCTAAACTTCAATGCCTGTGGTCAGGCGCGGGTGTTAGATCGCGGCCTTCAGGTCTTCGACCAGATCGGTGCGCTCCCAAGGAAAGAAATCCCCTTCGGGCTTGCGGCCAAAATGCCCATAGGCTGCCGACTTGCGGTAGATCGGCTTGTTCAGGCCCAGATGCGTGCGGATGGCGCGCGGAGTGAGGCCACCGAGCTTCGGGATGCTCATGATGGCCGCTTCAATCACGTCATCGCCTACCGTGCCGGTTTCATGCGTATCGACATAAAGCGACAGCGGCTTGGAGACGCCGATGGCATAAGCCAGCTGGATCGTGCAGCGCGTGGCAAGGCCAGCGGCGACGATGTTCTTGGCAAGGTAGCGCGTAATGTAAGCGGCTGACCGGTCGACCTTGGTCGGGTCCTTGCCGGAGAACGCGCCGCCGCCATGCGGGGCAGCGCCGCCATAAGTGTCGACGATGATCTTGCGGCCCGTCAGGCCGGCGTCGCCATCGGGTCCGCCGATAACAAAGCTACCGGTCGGGTTGATGTGATATTCGGTTTCCCGCAGAAGGACGGGCGGGATCACGTCGGCCACGACCTTCTTCACATAAGCGTGCAGTTCGGCTTCCTTATCACCTTCGTCATAGCCCGGCGCGTGCTGGGTTGAGACGACGACGGCGGTCGCGGCAACAGGCAGGCTGCCTTCATAGCGGAGCGTCACCTGGCTCTTGGCGTCCGGCTCAAGGAACGGTGCTGCGCCGGAATGGCGGTCAGCGGCCATGCGCTCAAGGATCTTGTGGCTGTAATAGAGCGTGGCAGGCATCAGGTCGGGTGTCTCGTCGGTTGCATAACCGAACATGATGCCCTGGTCGCCAGCGCCTTCATCCTTGTTCGCAGCCGCATCCACGCCCTGCGCGATGTGCGCGGACTGGCCGTGCAGGCGGTTGATGAATTCAAACTTTTCCCAATGGAAGCCGTCCTGTTCGTAGCCGATGTCCTTCACCGTCTGGCGGACGGTGGCTTCAATCTCGGCCTGAGCGCCGGGCGCCCACTCGTCGTTCTCGTAAACGCCCTTGCAGCGAATTTCGCCGGCAAGAACAACGAGCTGCGTCGTCGTGAGCGTTTCGCACGCGATGCGTGCTTCGGGGTCTTTGGACAGGAAGAGGTCAACAATGGCGTCCGAAATCTGGTCAGAGACCTTATCGGGATGGCCTTCAGAAACGCTTTCAGAGGTAAATAGGTAATTGGAACGCATGGTTTTTCCAGTCATTGCTTGCTGTGTCTGCGTATAAAGAAATCTTTATGTGCGGCTGTGGCCTTAGCGTAGACGCCGACGCAGCGCAATTCCTGTCAACACAAGAACTATGGTAAACCCAAGCGGCAAAATGTTGCCCAGCCGCGCAAACAGCGTGGGCGGATGGGCAAATGGCAGGCGGGCTTCGATGAAACCGGCTTCATGATAGGGCACGGAATGCAGCACCCGACCCTCCGCATCCACGATCGCGGAGATGCCGGTCGGTGTGGAGCGGACCACGGGCAGGCCTTCCTCAACAGCGCGCAACCTTGCCTGCGCCAGATGCTGTGGCGGGCCCCAGCTGCCGAACCAAGCATCGTTGGAGGGGTTGAAGATGAAGGCCGGGCGGTTGGCCCGCTCCACGACCTGCCCGGAAAAAATCACTTCATAGCAAATCTGGAATCCAACCTTGCCAAAGCCCGGCACATCAAAACTGCGCGGGCCGGGGCCGGGCCAGAAGTCTATGTCGCCGGGAACAAGGCGGGACAGGCCAATGGCAGAAAGCACCGGCCGCATCGGCAGATATTCGCCATAAGGCACAAGATGCGACTTGTCGTAACGCGAGGTGATCTGGCCATTGGCCAGCAGCGCGAACACGCTGTTCCTCGCACCGACGAGCTTGCGTGCGCGATTATATTCCAGCGCGACGCCGCCCGTCAGCAGCGCGTCCTTCGGGCCGAGGAGGGTTGCCAGCCGTGCCCGCGCCCAAGGCTCTTCCTGAATATAATCGGGGATGGCCGCTTCCGGCCAGACGATGAGGCGGGGCGTGGGGCCAGCTGCGCCCGTCATCGCCTCCAGCTTGCGGAAATTGATCGCGTCAAAGGCAGGCACATGCTTGTCCTGCTGCCCGATATTGGGCTGCACGACGCGGATCAGCGGCTGTTGCGCCATGCGCAGGTTGAGGTCTGGCTCCGGTATCGACATCGGAACGCTCGGCAATAGCCCGGCGACAAGGAGGGCTGCTGGCACGACCGCGCCTTTGATATTACGGCTGGCCAATAGCCAAAGCGTGCCAGCACCCAGCACGACAAAGCCGGACAGGGCATATGTGCCGAGCAGCCGCGTCACGCCGCTGGCACCGACCCAGATGACCCCAAGCGGGTTCCAAGCAAAGCCCGTAAACATCGTGGCGCGCAGCCATTCGGTGACGATCCAAGCCGCCGCAAAGAAGAGGACAAAGACGGTGCCCTGCGCGCGGCCGTGTTTCCACGCGAGGCCTGCCGCAAGGGCGGGGTAGATCGCAATGTAGAGCGCGAGCACCACAACTGCGATCCAGCCAAGCCAAACGGGCATGGCATCCTGATAGGCGAAGGAGCCCGCGATCCAGTTCAGCCCAACGACGAAATGGCCGACGCCAAACCAATAGCCGCGCAGCAGCGCGCCCTTCAGGTCAGGCGCTGTGTGGATGAGGTGCATCAGCAGCGCCACACAAAGCAGCGAGACCGGCCAAAGGTTGAGCGGCGCAAAGCCGGTCGCCGAAGCAAGGCCGGCAAGGAGCGCGAGGGATTTGGCGAAACGCAGCACGGGGGCAGGGCTAACGGGCGGCGTCTGCAAATTCAATCTTTGTCTTTGTGTGTTGCGGACATAGAAGACGTCCATGCGCCCCTTTCATCTCGCCTTTCCCGTCCACGACCTTGCGGTCGCCCGTAGCTTTTATCGAGACATTCTCTGCTGCGGGGAAGGCCGCAGTTCAGACCATTGGATCGATTTTGACTTCTTCGGCCATCAGATCGTGGCGCACCTTTCACCCGATGCGAAGGCCGTGACCATCACCAACCCGGTTGATGGGCATGATGTGCCGGTGCCGCATTTCGGCGTCGTGCTGACAATGCCGCAATGGGAAGACCTCGCCGCACGCGTGACGGCGGCGGGCATCCCGTTTGGCATTGCCCCTCATATTCGCTTTAAAGGGCAGCCGGGCGAACAGGCGACGATGTTCTTTCTGGACCCGAGCGGCAATGCGCTCGAGTTCAAGGCCTTTGCTGACGACGCGATGCTGTTTGCGACAGACTAGGACAAGCGGTGAAGACTATTTCTTCGCCGGAGCACTCACCCGCCAGATGCGGTTTCCCGCATCGTCGGCCACCAGAAGCGCGCCGCTCTTGTCGATGGCGACACCGGCAGGGCGGCCCTGCGCTTCATTTTTGGCACTCAGGAAGCCTGTCAGCACATCAATGGGCTTGGCCTTGGCATCAGGGAAGCCCCGTTCGTTGAACGGAATGTAGACAACCTTATAGCCCGATGGTGGCACGCGGTTCCATGATCCGTGCTGGCCGATAAAGGCCCCGTTGGCGAACGTGTCCCCGAGCTTGGCGGTGCCTGCAAAGGCGAGGCCCAGCGAGGCGGTGTGCGGACCGAGCGCATAGTTTGGCTTCTTCACATATTGCTGCAGGTCCGGGCGCTGCGGCTGGACGCGGTTGTCCGGCAGGCGCCAATAATACCAGGGCCAGCCATAGTGGCCGCCGAAATCAACCGTCGCGAGATAGTCGGGCGGGGTATCGGGCCCCAGCTGATCGCGTTCATTAACGGTGGTCCAAAGATAGCCTGTCTTGGGTTCATAAGCGAGGCCATTGGGGTTGCGCAGACCCGCGGTGTAGATGCGGAACGTCTTCTGCTTGGGGAAGACTTCGAGCACATTGGCGCGATATTCTTCCGACTTCAGACCGTTTTCGCCTATGTTGCTGTTCGATCCGACCGTGACGAGCAGCGTCTTCTTGTCAGGCGAGGCAATGACATTGCGCGTCCAGTGATTGTTCGGCGCACCCGCTGGCAGGGGCACGATCTTCTCACCCTTGGCCGTGATCTTGGTGTCGCCTTCCTTGTACGGGAAAGCCAGCAAGGCATCGGTGTTGGCGACGTAGAGTGTGTCACCGACCAATTCCATGCCGTAGGGCGAATTGAGGCCGTTCTCTGCTGTTAGCAGGACTGAGCGGACATCGACCTTGCCGTCGCCATCGCTGTCCCGCAGCAGGGTGATGCGGTTGGCCGAGACGTCGGAGCCATTGGCGGACTTCATGATATAGCGGGCGATGCGATCGCCAAGGCCCGTCGGTTCGCGCGACGGCTGCGTTGATTCCGCGACAAGGATGTCACCATTGGGCAGCAGCTTTAGCCAACGGGGATGGTCGAGATCGCGCGCAAATTCGGCAACGGCGAGGCCTTGTGCCGCCACCGGCTTGGCATTGGCTGCCCAGCCAACAACCTTGGCAATGCGGATGGAGGGAAAGGCTTCCTGCTCCAGTTCCGACAGCACGGGGATGGGGCCATATTGCTTGGCAATATCGACCTTCGCCTCATTGGGCGTGGTGATAACCCAATAGCCACCGGCAAGTCCGACCACGACCAGCCCTGAAATGATCTTCGCGTGCGTGCGCCAATTCATTCAACTCTCCATCCGTCTGTTAAGGCGGATATAGAGCGGCTTTGGCGATCAGCAACCTTTACCCAGCACAGCCCCCATCAGACTTGGCTTGCACTTCTTTTTCTCCGGCGCCTCTTGTTCCTCCATCGCCGCGCCCATGCCGCCCATCTGCCCGCCAATCATCCAGCTGGTGAAGGAGCGGTAGCGGACGCGCGCCGTCCAGTCGGGCGTCCAACTGGCGGGTGCGCTGACCGGCTTGGGCGGGAAGCTGAAGTTCGCTTCTGGCCCATAGGCATAGAGGTTGCCCATCAAGAAATCAGGGGCATAGGTCTTCACTTCCTGCGGGATGGCGCAGCTTGTCTGTGTTGGAGGCATCACGACCTTTTGGGTGATCAGTCGCTGGACTGTGGCAGGGGGGAGCCAGTCCCAGAGGCCGCCGCCAAACTCCTTGCTCATCGATGAACTCCACCAGACAAAGTCGCGCGGTTCTTCGCCGCCTTCCATCTTCGCACCCATCGCCCAGGCATGATATCCGGTGGCACTGGGGACGCTGTTCCAGCTGAGGATGGTTGCGCCGTTGACGCTGGTCGATTTGCCGGTGAGGCCCGCCATATAATCCTGATTGAGGCTGAAGGCGATTTCAGGCGCATAGTTGGACGCGATCCGGTGGGCGCCCAACATGGACGATCCTGAAGCCGGCGGCTTGCTGCTCTTCTTGTTGGGCCATTCGGCATAGGTACGGGAATTGGCTGCATTTGGTCCGCGATCAACGGGCACGTTGGTGGAGAAAAGACCCGGCGGCATTTGCCCTGCGGCGACCTTTGCAAAGTCGATGATGACCGGTTGGCCCTTTTGCGCTTTGGCTCCGCAACCCCAGAACAGGATCAGACGACCTTTGGGCCGCTGAAAGTCGGCGGGCGCGTCCCCCACAGGTTGCTTTTCAGGAATGAGCAGAGGGACGGATTTGCCGAGCTTAGCCGCAGGGAGGAAAAAGTGATCGGCTGCCGGGCTGGCCGGTGCGGGGGCGGTGGAGCCGATCCGCAGGCGCAGTTCGCGCATCTCCCGATTGCCGCCGCCGAACATCATCGACATGGCCCCGCCCATGCCGCCGCCCATTCCGGCCATGCCTGTCATGGTGCCAACGTCCATCGCATAACGGGCCTTGGTGCCCGGCGGTGCGCTGGTCGCACGTTTGTCAGCCGCGCTTGCGGCAGTAACGGTGAGGACGGCGATGAGGGTTACAGAGGTAATGATCTGGATCGAACGGCGCACGACTTCTCTCCCCAATTGGGTTGATGTTGCGGGGTGCGACCGATTCTTTTTTATCCCGCCGCAAGTCTAGCAGCAGGGCCGTTTTGGTTAAGCGTTATTTTGCAGACGCGATGTCGGGCAGCGGGGCATGGAGGCGCACGCGCGTGACACGGCGCTCATCGCCCTCCGTCACTTCGATCCGCCAGCCGCTGTCATGCTGCAACATTTCGCCTACATGCGGGACGTGCCCGGCGAGCACGAAGGTCAGCCCGCCCAACGTGTCGACATCTTCGTCAATCTCACCCAGACGCGGGTCGATGACGTTGGCGACGTCTTCCAGCTCGGCGCGGGCGTCGGCCTCCCAAATGCCGTCTTCGACATTGATGAGCATTTCAACGGGTGCGTCGTCATGTTCATCCTCAATATCGCCGACGATTTCCTCAACGATATCCTCAATGGTGACCAAGCCTTCCGTGCCCGAATACTCATCGATGACGACGGCCAGATGGATGCGCTTTGCGCGCATGTCTGCCAGCACATCGAGCACGCCGCGCGCCGCCGGGACGTAAAGCGGCTGGCGGATCAATTTGGTGATCGTGACGGGCGGTTTGCGGTTGCGCGCGAGGATGGCGAACACATCCTTGATGTGGACCATGCCCGAGACGTCATCCAGATTGTCGCGATAGACCGGAAGGCGGCTGTGCCCGGCGTCGGCAAAGGCCTTTACAAGCTCTGCAAAAGTGATGGTTGTGGGAACAGCGATGATGTCGCTGCGGGGGACGGCAATGTCACCCACGGTGCGCTCCCCAAAATGCAGCAGGTTGCGCAGCATCTCACGCTCAATGGCGGAAAGATCGCCATGGGCGGGTGCCGAGCCATCTTCTGCATCTTCAATTGCGTCTTCAATCTGATCACGCAGCGATGGTTCGCTGCGGAAGACCATTGATCTCAGGTTTTGGAACCAAGATCGGCTGCTACTGGCATCCTCCGTCATGACGGTTGTTTTTCAGTCTCCATAGGGGTCGTCATGGCCAAGATCGGCCATGATGCGACGCTCCAATGCCTCCATGTTTTCGGCATCTTCATCGTCTATATGGTCATAGCCCAAGAGATGCAAAACACCGTGTACAATCAGGTGCGTTGCATGGGTCGCGACGGGCAGATCCTTTTCCGTCGCCTCGCGCAAACAGGTTTCCCGCGCCAGCACGATATCGCCCAGCATGATTTCCGGCAGGCGCTCATCCTCGAGTGTCAGCAACTCTTCCGGCGCGTACATCGGGAAGGACAGAACATTGGTCGGCTTGTCCTTGTCCCGATATTGCCGGTTAAGGGCATGAACTTCATTGTCGCTTGTCAGCCGGATAGCGATTTCGACAGGCGTGTCAGAGCGCGCCAGCCCGCCAAAGGGGGTCCGCGAAATGGCCCAGGAAACCGCCGTCTGACCAAGCGTTTCCCAGTCAGTGCCTTCGTCCCAGCCTTCATCAATGATGGCCGCCTCAATCATCGCGGTGCGCTGTCTGGCCCTTCATAGGCTTCGACGATCCGCCCGACGATCGGGTGGCGGACAACGTCGGCGGCGTTGAAGCGGACAACGGCAACACCGTCCACGCCCTCCAGACGGTTCACCGCATCGGCAAGGCCTGACTTGCTGGGGTCCGGCAAGTCGACTTGTCGTGGATCCCCGCAAATGACCATGCGGCTGTTCATGCCGAAGCGCGTCAGAAACATCTTCATCTGGTTGGGCGTCGTGTTCTGGGCTTCATCAAGGATGATGAAGCTCTCCGCCAGCGTGCGTCCGCGCATGAAGGCGATAGGCGCGATTTCGATTTCGCCAGAACTGATGCGCCGCTCAACCTGTTCAGCAGGCAACGTGTCGTACAGCGCATCGTAAAGTGGCCGCAGATAGGGGTCGACCTTCTCTTTCATGTCTCCGGGCAGAAAGCCCAGTCGCTCACCCGCTTCTACAGCCGGGCGTGAGAGGATGAGGCGGTCCACCGATCCGGTGATGAGCTGCGATACAGCCTGTGCGACGGCCAGATAGGTCTTGCCCGTCCCTGCCGGTCCAAGCGCGAAGATGATGTCGTTTCGGACGAGATCTTCCATATAGCGAATCTGCGTGGCCGAGCGCGGCACGATGGTTTTCTTGCGCGTCCGGATCATGACCGGCGGCACGTCGGTGGCATCATTCTTGATGATGCCTTCAAGCGTTGGTTCGGCCGACATGGAAATGATACCCGACACAGTGCCCGCGTCGATCTCCTGCCCATGGACAATGCGGTTGTAGAGGCCGGTCAGCACATCACGCGCCCGCGCAATGGACTCAGCCTCCCCCTCAATCTGCAGTTTGTTACCGCGTGCCGCGATATACACCCCGAGTGCGTTTTCGATGGCGACCAGATTCTGGTCATATTGCCCGAAAACCTGGCCAAGAAGCTGCGGTTTATCGAAGATGACTTCGAGACGGGCTTTGTCGCCCGATTGGGCGGGTTGGGGTTTACGCGACATTCAGCTCCTTGTCGGCAAGAGACCCTGCAAGGCTATTTGGCCCCGCAGAAACCAGATTAACATCAACCATATCACCGATTTGTGCATCGGTCATGACATGAACTGACTGCAACCAGGGTGTTTTACCGATTTTCTGGCCCGGCAATTTTCCGTTGCGTTCCAGCAACACCTTCATCCGTTGGCCGACGCTTGCTTCGTTGAAAGCGAGTTGCTGCTGGTTGAGCAACGCCTGCAATCTTTCAAGGCGATCATCCATGATTTCGGGCGCGATATGACCATCCATGGTCGCGGCCGGTGTGCCGGGTCGGGAGGAATATTTAAAGCTGAACGCCAGCGCATAGTTGGTCGCCCGAATGATATCGAGCGTCTCTTCAAATTCCGCTTCTGTCTCTCCGGGAAAGCCGACAATGAAGTCTCCCGACACAGCAATGTCGGGCCGCACAGCGCGGACGCGGTCCATGATGGCCAGATAGGAGGCCGCTGTATGCTTGCGGTTCATCGCCTTCAAAATGCGGTCGCTGCCCGATTGGACGGGCAGGTGCAGGAACGGCATCAGCTTTTCGACATCGGCGTGCGCTTGGATCAGGCCTTCGGTCATGTCGTTGGGGTGGCTGGTCATATAGCGGATACGCTCAAGACCGCTGATCTTGTCGAGCGCGCAGATCAAATGATCCAGACCATTGGGGCCTTCGGACCATGCGTTGACGTTCTGGCCCAGCAGCGTGATTTCCTTGGCGCCGCCGTCAACCAAGGCTTTGGCCTCATCGACAATCGCCTCAAAGCTGCGGCTGATTTCTCCGCCGCGGGTATAGGGCACGACACAATAGGTGCAGAACTTGTCGCACCCTTCCTGCACCGTCAGGAAAGCGGACGCGCCGGTGCGTTTACGGACAGGCAGCTTGCCGAACTTTTCGAGCCCCGGCAGATCAAGATCATGCACGCGTTCCCCGCGCGTTGCGCGTTCGATCATCTGGGGCAGCGCATGATAGGCTTGGGGCCCAACCACGATGTCGACGTCCTTGGTCCGGCGGGTCACTTCCTTTCCTTCGGCCTGAGCGACGCACCCGGCCATCGCGATCATCGGGCGGGTGCCGTCCTCCCGGCGCTGGCGCCCAATTTCGGAATAGACTCTCTCGGCGGCGCGCTCACGGATGTGGCAGGTGTTGAAGACGACGAGATCCGCCTCCGCCTCAGGGGTAGCGACCATGCCTTCTGCGCCCAGCATTTCAGTCATCCGCTCCCCGTCATAGACGTTCATCTGGCAACCGAAGGATTTGACGTGGAATGTTTTGGGGGCGGGGCGAGTCATGCGGCGGCCCTAGCTGACACCCAGTGCAGCCGCAATCTCGGCGCGGCTGTGCGCGGCAATTGCTTTGCGGTCGGCAAAATCAGCGTGGGACAGCGGCTCCAGGAAATGGAGGGTGACAGGGAAGCGCCCCCGCCGACCCAAAACGCGCAGGGCATTGGCACCGAAGGACTCGTCCCCCACCCAAGCGATCTCCGGGGCGACGCTGCCATAATCGATGGCGACCGGCTGTATTGAGATCTGTTCGGGCGCTGGTGTGACGGCCGCGATCAGGGACGAGCGGAATGGCAACAACTGGCGCCCATCATGGGTCGTGCCTTCGGGGAACAGAGTGACGGGTTGGCCGGAGGTCAGCGCCGACTGCAAGGCCGTCGCCTGATGGTGCGCCTTCTGTCGGCTTTCACGTTCGACATAGACGGTGTTGTTGCTCGTCGTCAGCCAGCCGATCAGGGGCCATGGCTTCATGTCTGCTTTCGCGACAAAGGCACAACGTGTCCTGCCCGCCAAGGTGAGGATGTCGAGCCAACTCACGTGATTGGCGATGTAGAGGACATTGCGATGGATGGGCTGCCCGCTTACGCGGACATCGGCCCCGGCGATCTTTGCGGCTGTTCCTAGAAACAGACCGGCAATCGGGGACTGTCGATCAAAGAGCCGCCACAACAGATGCGGCAGGATGATGAAAGCAAGGAAGAGGGCAATCGCCCCGATCCGCAACCAAGCCCGCATTGGAGCGATGTCAGCTCTTGCGATCGAGCGCGACGCCATAGAGTTCCATGCGGTGGTCAACGAGGCGGAAGCCAAGCCGTTCGGCAATGACCTTCTGCAGGGCTTCCAATTCAGGATCGACGAATTCGATGACACGGCCGGTTTCAACGTCAATCAAATGGTCATGATGCGCCTCGGCAGCGGCTTCATAACGCGAGCGGCCATCGCCGAAGTCATGACGTTCCAAAATGCCGGCTTCTTCGAACAGGCGGACCGTGCGGTAAACGGTGGCGATGGAAATGCCGGGATCAATGGCTGACGCCCGTTCGTGCACGGCCTCTACATCCGGATGGTCTGCCGCTTCAGACAGGACCTTGGCGATCACGCGCCGTTGATCGGTGATGCGCAAGCCCTTTTCCTGGCACAGCGCTTCTATATCGATATGTCGGTGCATCAATAAAACTCGGGGCCAGAAAGCGGGATCATCGCCTGCCTTCTAGCCCCCAATTCGTCGAACGGAAAGAAGAGTTATTTCTTCTTCACGCGTGCGCCCGGCTTACGACCGAGGCCGATCTTCACAGCAAGCGTGCGGCGCTGTTCGGCATAGTTTGGTGCAACCATCGGGTAATCCTTGGGAAGACCCCATTTGGCGCGATAGTCATCCGGCGTCATGCCATAGTGCGTCATCAGGTGACGCTTGAGCATCTTCAGCTTCTTGCCGTCTTCAAGGCAGACAATAAAGTCAGGCTTAATCGAAGAACGGATGGAGACAGCCGGTTCAAGCTTTGTTTCCACCGGTGCGACAGGACCGCCAAGTGCAGCAAGCGCACCGTGGACGTTCGAAATCAGATGAGGAAGGTCGGACACGGCGACAGAATTGTTGCTTACATGCGCGGCGACAATGTCTGCCGTCAATGTGATCAACGTTTCCTTGAGATCAGTAGCTTCGGTCATTTATTTCTCACTTTCTGGAAACTGGGTATCCGTCTTGAGACGTGTCTACTCAGCAATTGCAAAAACATTATCGACCATCATGGGTATAACAAACCAGTCAATAAATATTCAAGACGCAATTTCATAGCGCAAAGTTAATGCGTTGAAATAATCGCCAGACTTGCCGCGATAGTAGTTTTCCCGCTGTCCGACTTGTAGAAAACCGACACGCAAGTAAAGTGCGAGCGCCGGATTGCCTTGCCGGACTTCGAGAAAGACCATTTTGGCCCCTCTGTTTGAGGCTTGATTAATAACAGCTTTTGCAAGGCTCGACCCGACACCCAAACGTTGCACGTCTGGATGCGTCGCAATCAGAAGCAATTCAGATTCTTCAAATACTGTCCGGTAAAGCGCAAAGCCGACAATAGTTCCATTGCGGCGTGCAACCAGTAATTCAGATCCAGTTATGCTCAACATTCCAAGGCATTGGCCGGAATTCCAGGCCTCGCCAAAGGCAGGATCAAAGGCTGCGTCCATCACGGGCATGATGTCTGCCACGCAACGGAAGTCCCCCGGGGCAATATCGATCAACGCACTCACGGATTTGGTTTAGCATCCGGCGCCCGACCGTAAAGTGCAGAGGCGGGTCTTTGTCGTAAGTCTTCGGGCAGTAGGCAGGCTTTGCGGGCATCAGGCCCGATGCTGACGGCTTCGCCCGCGTCGATCCGCGCCGCCGCAGATCCTGCGACAAGCGGGTGATGCGGGACGGCCTCAGGCAGCAAGGACTGAAGCTCATTCAATGCACGCAGGGGGTGATTGGCAAAGCTGTGGACGAAGACTTCGCCATGGCCACCTTCAATCGCGATCACCGCTTCGGTCGCCTCGGGGCGCTCGTTAAAAAGGGTCGCGGCCAAAAGGGCATGGGTTGAATAACCCGTAACGGGCACGCCCCATGCCAGACCAAGCGCTTTGGCTGCGGCCAGCCCGACGCGGACACCCGTAAAGCTGCCGGGTCCACAGTTGACCAAAATTGAGTTCGCGCGCCCGCCGCCCGGAAGTTCTGAGATCATCGGGACGAGCCGTTCGGCATGGCCCCGCGCCACATCTTCATGGACGTGGGCGACCACGCGGTTGCCCTCGATCAGAGCCACCGAGCAGGCCGTCGTTGCCGTCTCGATGACGAGGATCATGCGCGTCAGAGGACGGTGTTGAACCGGTCAAAGCCGGGGCGGGGGGAACGATCAAAGATGGACGCCGGGTCACCATAACCCAATGTCGAAATGAAGTTCGACTTCACCTTGGTGCCCGCAAAGAAGGCCGCATCGACGGCGTCATTCGAAAAGCCGGACATCGGCCCCGTATCGAGACCAAGTGCGCGGGCTGCCAACATGAAATAGGCGCCTTGAAGCGTCGAATTGCGAAACGCGGTGGACTGGATCATCGCGTCATTGCCAGCAAACCAGCTCCGCGCATCGGCGTGCGGGAAGAGTTCGGGCAGCTGTTCGTAAAACTCCATGTCCATACCGATGATGACAGAGACAGGCGCGCTCAGGATCTTTTCGCCATTGGAGGGCATGGTGAGGGCGGCGAGCTTTTCCTTGGCCTCTTGGCTCACGCACCAGATGAGGCGCGCGGGCAGGCAATTGGCCGAGGTCGGGCCGTACTTCATCAGCTCCCAAATGGCATCCAGCTGCCCGGTCGAGACGGCTTTGTCGAGATAGCCATTATAGGTGCGTGCGGTGCGGAACAGCTGATCGAGCGCCGCGTCGTTGAGAGGCTGGGCCATGGGTCGTGTCCTGTCTTTAGATAAGGGTGAAGTTAGATCGCGAGGACTTCTGTTACTTCGGGCACATAGTGTTTCAGCAACTGCTCAATGCCGTTCTTAAGGGTCGCGGTTGACGATGGGCAGCCAGCACAGGCGCCCTGCATCTTCAGATAAACCACGCCCTTTTCAAACCCGCGATAGACGATGTCGCCGCCGTCATTGGCAACGGCGGGGCGGATGCGCGTCTCGATCAGCTCTTTGATCTGCACAATCACGTCTTCATCTGCCGGATCATCCTGGAACTGGGACTCTTCGGCAGGCACGCTGAAGCTGGCGGATGCCGGCTTGAACAGCGGCATGTTCGCGGAGAAATGGTCGAGCAGTATGGACAGCACATCGGGCTTCAGATGTGCCCAGGATGTGCCGGGCCCTGCCGTCACCGAGATGAAGTCGCGTCCGAAGAACACACCTTCCACATCGCCCAGAGTGAACAGGGCTTCGGCAAGCGGCGATGCTTCCGCCTCTTCAGGTGAGGCAAAGTCCCGCGTGCCCGCGCTCATGACCGGGCGACCGGGCAGGAACTTGAGTGTCGACGGATTCGGCGTGGTTTCGGTTTCTATCAGCATGGTCTCTATTTGGGGGCTGCGGCGTGCGCGATCAAGCGACTTTGCGGACAAAGACGGCACCGGCCGAATATCCGGCCCCAAAAGAACAGATCAGGCCAATATCCCCGGCGGCCAGATCGTCGCTATTCTTGTGAAAGGCGATGATGGACCCGGCCGAAGACGTATTGGCATAGGTGTCCAGCACGGTCGGGCTTTCATCTGGCTCGGCCTCATGGCCCAAAACACGCGATGCGATTAGCCGGTTCATGCCTGCATTGGCCTGATGCAGCCACATTCTGCGCAGTTGCTCTGGCGCCAGCGATAGCCGCTCAAGTTGTTGCAAGATCATATCGGACACCATGGGCACGACTTCCTTGAAGACCTTGCGGCCTTCCTGGACGAACAACTTGTCCCGCGTGTCGCGGGCTTCGGGGGCGGCGCGGTTGAGGAACCCGAAGTTGTTACGGATATTGTTGGAAAACTGCGTCATCAGCTTGGTGCTGAGAATGTCCCAGTGGCCCGCCGGTGCCATCGACTTTTCCTCAACGAGGATGGCGGTGGCCACATCGCCGAAGATGAAATGGCTGTCGCGGTCGCGCCAGTTGAGGTGGCCCGAACAGATTTCCGGGTTCACGACGAGCACCGACCGGGCATTGCCCGCGCGGATGAAGTCGGCTGCCGTTTGAATGCCAAAGGTCGCTGACGAGCAGGCGACATTCATGTCAAAGCCAAAGCCCTGAATGCCGAGCGCATCCTGAATTTCCACAGCAACCGCCGGATAAGCACGTTGGAGATTGGAGCAGGCACATAGCACGGCGTCCACATCAGCCGCGTCGCGTCCAGCGCGGGCCAGTGCTTCGCGGGCAGCCGCAACGCCCATTTCGGCAAGGATCGACAATTCTTCATTCGACCGCTCCGGGATGCGCGGGCACATGACATCGGGGTCAAGGATGGGCGCCTTGGAGACCACATGGCGGGATTTGATGCCGCTTGCCTTCTCAATGAACTCAACCGAACTCGGCTGCAGCGCTTCTGTGTCGCCGCGCGCAATGGCGTCGGCTTGTTCTGTGTTGAAGCGGTCGACATAGGTGTTGAAGCTGGCGACCAGCTCCTCATTCGAGATGCTGTCGGGCGGCGTGTACAGTCCGGTTGCGGAAATGACCGGAGTGAATTGGCTGGTCATTCAGGGTCCCCTTATGACGAATTTTTTCGTGCCCTAGACCGGAGACTCCGGGCGCGCAATGCCGGGATTTACGCCTACAATCCAAGCCTGTTTGCGGAAAAGGTCCCCTTTCCCCTTGCGCAAACCCGTTGCCGTCCGCCACATTGGGGGAATGTTGCGTCAGTACGAACTTGTTGAAAAGGTAAAGGGTTACGACCCGGATGCAGATGAGGATCTGCTGAACAAGGCCTATGTGTTCTCCATGAAGGCGCATGGAACGCAGATGCGTGCGTCGGGCGACCCTTATTTCAGCCACCCGATTGAGGTCGCAGGCCTGCTGACCGATCTGAAGCTGGATGACGAGACGATCGCCACCGCCATCCTGCATGACACGATTGAAGACACGCTCGCCACACCTGAACAGATCGAAAGGCTGTTTGGCGCCAATGTCGCGCGGCTGGTGGACGGCGTCACCAAGCTATCCAAGATCGAAGCGCTGACTGAGAATGAGCGGGCGGCGGAAAACCTGCGCAAGTTCCTTCTCGCTATGTCGGATGACATCCGCGTCCTGCTGGTGAAGCTCGCTGACCGGCTGCACAATATGCGCACGCTGCACTTCATCAAGAGCGAGGAGAAGCGTCGGCGGATCGCGCGCGAGACGATGGATATCTATGCGCCGCTTGCCGAGCGCATCGGCATGTATGAGTTCATGAAGGAGATGCAGACGCTCTCCTTCCGGGAGCTTGAGCCCGAGGCCTATGCGTCGATCACCAAGCGGCTGGAACAGTTGCAGGAAGGCGGTGGAGACCGGATTGCGCGGATCAGTTCCGGCATGAAGTTGTTGCTGTCGCGCGCGGGGATTGAGGCGGACGTCAACGGTCGCGAAAAGCATCCCTATTCCATCTGGCGTAAAATGGCGGAGCGCCACATCAGCTTTGAACAATTGTCAGACGTCATGGCCTTCCGCGTGCTCCTGCCGGACACCGAGGCTTGCTACAAGGCGTTGGGCCTCATCCACCGTCGCTGGCCAATGGTGCCGGGGCGCTTCAAGGATTACATCTCCACCCCGAAGCGCAACGGATATCGCTCACTCCACACGTCGGTCATCCACAATGAAAAGGTGCGTATCGAAATCCAGATTCGCAGCCGGGAAATGCATGCGCAGGCCGCATATGGATATGCCGCGCACTGGGCCTATAAAGCAGGCGTTGCGCAGCCTGTATCCCGGACCGCTTGGATCCAGGATCTGGTCGAAATCCTTGATCATGCCGAAAGCCCGGAAGAGCTGCTCGAGCACACGCGCATGGCGATGTATCAGGACCGCATCTTCGCGTTCACACCCAAGGGTGAACTTATTCAGCTGCCCAAGGGCGCGACGCCGGTTGACTTCGCTTATGCCATCCACACGACCTTGGGCGACACATCTGTTGGCGCCAAGATCAACGGCCGCGTCGTGCCGCTTCGGACGGCCATCGAAAACGGGGATCAGGTCGAAATTCTGAAATCCAAGGCACAGGAGCCGCAACCGGTCTGGCTCGGCTTTGCCGTGACCGGCAAGGCACGTGCGGCCATCCGCCGCTTCGTCCGCAATAAGGAAGAAGATGAACTGATCGCGCTGGGCCAGAGCATCTATGATGAGATTGCGGCGCGGCTTCCGGGCAAGCTTGGCAAGACCGCGATGGCAGAGGCTATCAAGCGGTTGAAGGTCAAGGATGAAGACGGGCTGATGACGGCCATTGCGCGCCAGTCCGTGACCGACGCCCAGCTGATGGATGCGCTGATGCCCGGCTCTTCGGCAAAGGCCAATGGCAAGCTGCCGGGTCAGCGTCAGGCCATCTCCATTCGCGGGCTTCGGCCAGGTGTCGCCTTTGATCTGGCAGAATGTTGCCGCCCTGTCCCCGGGGACCGGATTGTCGGCCTCAGGCGGCCCGATGAAGCGATTGAGGTGCACACGATTGATTGCCCGAAGCTGGCGGATGGCGTGGATGCCGATTGGCTCGATCTGGCCTGGGGGGATGCATCGGACGGTGGCACGGCGCGGCTCAACATCATTGTGCGCAACCAGCCCGGGTCGCTCGCCGTTGTCGCGGGCATCTTCGGGCAGAATGAGGCCAACATCCTCAACTTGCGCATGGAAAACCGGGATGCGAGCTTCCACACATTTGTTGTGGATCTGGAAGTGCGTGATCTGCAGCATTTGACCCGCATTTTGGCGGCGCTTCGTGCAGCAGACGCCGTCGTCCAAGCGGAACGGATGTAACCGATGGCCACACCCGTTCCCCAGCCCGATTTCTCCCGCCAGTTGCGCAATCCCGTGCTGCTGGAGGCCGCTGTCGCGCTCAACGAGAACCGGCTGCACGATGCAGAGCCGCTGCTGCGCCAGCATCTGAAGGCAGATCCGTTTGACGTGGCCGCCATCCGCATGATGGCGGAACTGGCAGGCCGCATCGGCCGCCTGAAGGATGCTGAAGCGCTGCTGCGTCGGGCGGTGGAACTGGCGCCCAACTTCATTCCCGCGCGGTCCAATCTGGCGATTGTGCTCTATCGCCAGAACCGTGCGGATGAGGCGATTTCTGAGCTAGAGGCATTGTCCGCGCTCGACCCTGACGATGTGACGCATGATAGCCTGAAGGCTGCTGCCAAGGGTCGACTTGGCGACTATGAAGAAGCCATTGAACTCTATGGTTCCGTTCTGGAACGCTTCCCCGGCCAGCCTAAGATCTGGATGTCTTACGGCCACTTGTTGAAGACCGTCGGCCAGCAGGCAGAAAGCGTTGCCGCCTATCGTCGCGCGCTCGATGTTTCGCCGGCCCTTGGCGAAGTCTGGTGGAGCCTCGCCAATTTGAAGACGGTGCGGTTCGACGATGCTGACATCGCGTTGATGGAAGCCGGGCTGACGCGCACCGACATTTCTTCGGAAGACCGCTTCCATCTCCATTTCGCGCTCGGCAAGGCCTTGGAGGACCGCAAGGATGCCGCCGCGTCCTTCCACCATTATGCCGAAGGCAATCGCCTGCGCGCGGCGGAACTGGAAAGCCATGAACGCAATGTCACGCGCCATGTCGAGGTCGCCAAGGCATTGTTCACGCCCGCGTTCTTTGCACAGCGCGCAGGGCAGGGCTGTGATGCGGCAGACCCTGTCTTTATTCTCGGCCTGCCACGGGCCGGATCGACGCTGCTGGAACAGATTTTGTCCAGCCATTCACTAGTTGAAGGCACGATGGAACTGCCCGACATCCCGCATATCGCCGGACAATTGGGCAGTATTGAGCATTGGCCGGAAAAGCTCGCCAATGCGTCGCCGGACGATCTGAAGCGGATGGGCGAGACGTTCCTTGAGCGCACCCGCATCCAGCGCAAATCGGATAAGCCCTTCTTCATCGACAAGCTGCCCAACAACTGGCTGCACGTTGGGCTCATTCACCTGATCCTGCCCAATGCGAAGATCATCGACGCGCGCAGGCATCCGATGGCGTGCTGCTTTTCCAACTTCAAACAGCATTTTGCGCGCGGGCAGGGCTTTACCTACAGCCAGACCGATATCGGGCATTATTATGCCGATTATGTAGACAATATGGCCCATATCGATCGCGTTCTTCCGGGCCGCGTCGTGCGCATGTTCCATGAAGATATGGTCGATGACAGCGAACGCGAAATCCGCTGGTTGCTCGATGCGCTTGGCCTGCCTTTTGAAGAGAGCTGCCTGCGCTTTTGGGAAAATGACCGTGCCGTGCGCACCGCGAGTTCTGAACAGGTGCGTCGTCCGATCTTTAAAGAGGGAACGGAGCAGTGGCTTATGTTTGAGCCCTATCTCGGCCCGCTGAAAGCCGCACTAGGGCCAGTTCTTTCGTCCTATCCTGCGGTCCCAGCGACATTTTTATAGGTGTTGCATTTATGCAATACACTGTGCCGATAGTGACCTATTCGCCGCCAAAACATTGACCGCGACTCCCCAAAGGCACATTCTCAATCGGATAAAAGATATTCAGGGAGTGCCTTAATGACCGTTCAACGCACGCGCCGCGCCGCTTTGGTCGCGCTGCTGGGCAGCAGCATGTTGATGCCCGCCATGGCCATCGCGCAGGAAGCCGCCGAAGATTCGAACGATGATATCATCGTCACGGCGCTGAAGCGCGATGCCTCGCTGCAGAGCGTGCCGCTCTCCATTCAGGCGATTGGGACGGAAAAGCTCGACCAGCTTCAGGTTCAGGAATTTGCCGATTATGTGAAGTTCCTGCCTTCGGTGACGATCCAGTCCGCAGGTCCGGGCTTCAGTCAGGTCTATTTCCGCGCGGTCGCTTCGGGCGAGAACGCCAACCACTCCACCTCGCAGCCGACCGTTGGCATGTATCTGGATGAACAGCCGATCACGACCATTCAGGGCGCGCTCGACATCCATGTTTACGATCTGGCGCGCGTTGAAGCGCTCGCAGGCCCGCAGGGCACGCTTTACGGCGCCAGCTCCATGGCCGGCACGATCAAGCTTGTCACCAACAAGCCCGACACCAAGGGCTTTTATGGCGAACTCAGCACGGAACTGAACAGCGTGTCGCATGGCGATGTCGGCGGCACGGTGGAAGGCTTCATCAACGCCCCGATTAGTGAGAACATCGCGGTCCGTGCCGTCGGCTGGTATCGCCGTGATGGCGGCTATATCGACAATGTCGCCGGTACGCGCACGTTCGCGACATCGGGCATCGTGGCCAACAATGCGGCGCTTGTCGAAAAGAATTATAATGATGCGGAAACCTATGGCGGCCGCGTCGCCCTTGGTATCGACCTTGATGACAGCTGGACGATCACGCCGTCGCTGATGGGCCAGATCCAGAAGACCAACGGCAGCTATGCGCAGGAGCGTGGCCGCAAATATGAAACGGTGCAGTACAACCCCGAAGGGTCGACCGATAAATGGTGGAATGCGGGCCTGACCATTCAGGGCAAGCTTGGCAATTGGGACCTGACCTATGCCAACGGCGTCCTGAGCCGTCGCGACAAGGTTGAATCCGACTATTCGGACTACGCATTCTTCTACGATGCGATCTCGGGCTACGGCGCGTTCTTCTACGACAACAACGGCGCTTATGTTAGCCCGAACCAGTATATTGTCGGTAAGGATAATTACAAAAAGTACTTCCAGGAATTCCGCGTTTCTTCGCCATCGGATAAGCGTCTGCGCGTGATCGCGGGCCTGTTCTGGCAGCGCCAGTCGCACAATATCGAACAGAATTACATCATCGATAATATCGCTGATTCCATCACCGTCACCGGCACGGCCAGCAACATCTGGCTGACCCAGCAGCAGCGCGTTGACCGCGACCAGGCGGCGTTCGGTGAAGTGTCCTTTGATGTGACCGACAAGCTGACGCTTACCGGTGGTGCGCGCGTCTATCACTATAAGAACTCGCTGCAGGGCTTCTTCGGTTTCTCGGGTGGATATTCGAGCAAGACCGGCGAAGCGGCGTGCCTCAACACCGACGGCACGACGCGCCGCGCCAACCCAGCGGGAACGCCAGTGCCGATCCTCGTTCCGGGCAGCCCCTGCACGAACGTGGACAAGACAACGTCGGACACAGGCTTTATCCATAAGTTGAACGCGACCTATAAGTTCAATGAAGACGCGCTTGTTTATGCGACATGGTCGCGCGGCTTCCGCCCGGGCGGCGTCAACCGCCGCGGAACTCTCCCGCCCTATAATGGCGATGAGATCGACAATTACGAACTGGGCTGGAAAACCAGCTTTGGCCGGATGCGCTTTAACGGTGCGGTCTATCAGCTTGATTGGAACGACATCCAGCTGTCCTTCCTTGGGGCCAACGGTCTGTCTGAAGTCCGCAATGCGGGCGTCGCGCGTATCCGCGGCGTCGAAATGGACTTTGGCTATCGCCATGCCGGGTTCTCGTTGACCCTGGGTGCCAGCTATAATGACGCAAAAACCAAGCGTGATTTCTGCAAGATCGCCAATGCGGCGTTCGATTGCACGATCCCCGGACCGCAAGCTCAGGTGAACGCGCTCCTCGCCCCGTCAGGATCGCGCCTGCCGGTGACGCCGAAGCTGAAGGGCAACGCCATTGCGCGTTATGAGTTCCCGCTGATGGGCTGGGACGGCCATGTGCAGGCGGCAGCCAACCACACCAGCGGCCGCAAGAGCGACCTTCGTCTCGTCGAAGGCGCGATCAAGGGTGATCTGAAGGCCTACACCACGGTGGACGTCAGCTTTGGCGCCAAGAAAGATCTGTGGACAGCGGAAGTCTTTGCGACGAACCTGCTGAACTCGGCCGGGGTCGTCAATACGGGCCTCCAGTGCAATGAATCCATCTGCGGTGACGCAGGCGGGGCCACGGCCTCTGGCGGTGTGTTCTACGACACGGTCATCCGCCCGCGGGTCATCGGCGTAAAGCTTGCCCGCAAGTTCTGATGACTGATCTGCCCCCTCCTGCTTGCGGGAGGGGGCGTCATCGGGCAGACCTGCCGCGATGACTTCTTCCACAGCAACGGCTGCGCCATCCGGCACCAACACCGTCCGCAAGCTCGGCCTGTGGATGACGGTCGCGCTCGTCATCGGCAACATGATCGGCTCGGGCGTGTTTCTTTTGCCCGCCAGCCTCGCGCCCTTTGGCTGGAACGCGGTCTTCGGCTGGATCGTCACGATCGCAGGCGCTTTGTGCCTCGCCCATGTCCTCGCGCGACTGACAGCGGCGGCGGACGGCCCGATTGGCCCGGCTGAGCTTGTCGAACGCAGCTTCGGCCCTGTCGCGGGCTTCCTGATCGGTTTTAGCTTCTGGGTCTCGGTCTGGGCGGGGACGGCGACGATCTCCATTGGTGCTGTCTCTTATGCGGCGAGCTTTCTGCCCATCCTCGGCGAGCATCCGGCTTTGTCGGCGGCAGGCGTCATCTGGGCGGTGACGCTCGTCAATTTGATGGGCACGCGATCTGCGGGCGGGTTTCAGGTGCTGACGACGGTGTTGAAACTGATGCCACTGATCGTCGTCGCGGTCCTCATCTTCGTCGTTTTGGGCCGCGAAGGCGGTGCTGCGATCAAGCCGTTTGCGCCGGAAACCCTGTCGCTCTCCGGCATCAATCAGGCGGCGGCGATCACGCTTTGGGCGATGGTCGGGTTTGAGGCGGCCTGTGCGGCCTCGGGCAAGATTGAGAACCCGGCGCGCAATGTGCCGCGCGCGACCTTCCTTGGCGCGCTTTTGTGCGGGGTGTTTTACTTCATCGTCTGTTCGGGCATCGCGTTGATGCTGCCGGCGGATCAGGTGGCGAAATCCAACGCGCCGTTTGAGTTGTTTGTGGCGACCTTCTGGTCCACCGGCCCCGCCGCATTCGTCGCGCTCTTCGCCGCGATCAGTGCAGTCGGCGCGGTCAATGGCTGGGTGCTGGTGCAGGGCGAAGTCCCCTATGAAATGGCCCAACGCCGCCTGATGCCGCGCTGGTTTGGTGGCACGGCCAAGAATGGCGTCCCGGTGCGCGCGCTGATCATCGCGAGCATCCTTGCCAGTGTGCTGGTGCTCGCCAATAGCAGCCGCACGATGGGCGGCCTCTTCACCTTCATGGCGCTGCTGACGACCGCCGTGACGCTCTGGCTCTACCTCGCCTGCGCGGT
>JBBATS010000036.1:0-4138 GCA_040398625.1 Chakrabartia sp.
AGCCGCCATCTTGTGCGATTTCGGCCTGTGCCACGCGGCAAATATCGCCTTCCTGCACGCTGGAATTCAATGCGTCCCGCTCGGCAAGTGTCGTCACGCTGTAGACATCCGTCAAGGCAATACCCGGCAAATACGAAACGGGAAGGCGGCCCGAACTGTCTAGGGTCGCGATACCAGAAGCGACGCCATACTTCGAGGTCACCTTCGAAATGATTTCGCTATCGGTGTAAGCCTTTGCGGTTACGAGGTTCGCAGCGTCGTATGCCGCCATCTCAGAGCGAAGGACCGTGTCAGCGCTTTGGAATTCGCTCCGAATCGCTGCATCGGCCGATGCGAAATCCGAACGAATGAGCGTGTCGGCTGCCTGATAGCCCGCGATGATGGCGGTGTCAGCGGCTGCAAACTCACCGCGGATTGCGGTGTCTTGAGCCAAACGGGTTGCGGCTTCCGCTGCGACTGCGGCCTGATAGCCCGAGATGATAGCGGCGTCGGCTGCGGCGTAGTCAGTCCTGATCGACTGATCGGCCGCTGCGCGTGCCGTTGCTTCAGCCGAAACCAAACCCGAAGCGTAGTCTTTCACGCCTTGCTCGAGCGCCGGGGTGAAGTAGCGGTTGTTTCCGAAAGAAGGAATGTCAGCAGTGGTCAAGCTAACGTGGCCGACTTTTCCTTGAATCGAGTCAACGTCGGACTCACTTGCGATGTCGATGAACGTGGTGCCGTTGTGAATAAAAGTGCGCGGCAAGTAGGTCACGCCATCCGAAGCCAAGATGCCTTGAATGACCTTCACCACATCGCCGGATTGCACGGTCAAAAGGTCGCGCTCGGCGATCGTGTTCACGACAGTAACGGAAGTGAGCGCGATGGCCGGGATGTATTGAGCCGGGATGAAGCCCGAGACAAGCGGAGCGACCGAAACGCCGACCGCGCTTGCGGATAGTTTGGTAGCGACCTCAGAAGAGGTAGCGCCTTCGGCTGCCATGGCGCGGGTTTTCTCAGCTTCCACTTCCAAGTGGAGCGCGTATTCCGCGTTCATTGCGCGGGTTTTTTCCGCTTCAATCCGGCCGCCCAGCAAGCCTTCGGCTGCCAATGCGCGGGCCTCTTCAGCGATCAGGCGGTTTTCGACCAGGTCGATTTCCAGATTCAAGCGCGCTTCAGCGTCGGCGACTTTCGTGTCGAGTTGGCTTTTCCGAACCAGGTCGTTTCCGTGGATTGCGTCGGTCTCAACGCGCGGGAGTTTCAAAAGCTGAAGGACGTTAGCGGTGTCCAATTTCAAAAGAGGCTCGGCCACGCCCGCGGCCGTGGTCGCCTTCAAGGAAAGGTCGTTTTCGAGCTGGAACTCACGCGAACCGACGCCGTCTAGACCCTTGCCAATATACTTTTTCTTAATCATTTTTTATTTACCCCAAGCTAAAAAAGGGGCTGAAAATGAAAGCGTCCAAAAAAACATGGCTGAAAACTTGACCAAAAACTGCGACCTTTCCCGTGCTGCGAATTTAGAGACAAAAAGGCCGGGGTTTTGCCCGCTTGGGAGGGGACACGTCCTTGCCGTTTTGTTCTTTTCGCGCTCGGGTTGAGCCGCTGATTTTGAGTTCAGTTTTCCGCCGTTTTTCTGAGAAAAAACTTTCGGTCTCAACCGCCGTTGTTTCCGTTCGCCTAATTCTGAATCATGGGGCGAATTTCCGTGAAATCGCGCCCAGGACTTCACGCGTCCACGATCAAGGAAACCGTCTCGCCCACCTCAAGGCGGCCGTCTAACTCAGTGCCGGCCCAGGCGATGCGGCGGTTTTCTGAGAAAACGAAATCAACGCCTGGCGCTCGATGTCCGCCGCCATTGGGGGCGAAAAGGAGGACGTTTTTTGTTTTCTTGTCTAATAGAATTTCCCGCGCCTGAATGTGGGCGGGTGTGAGGTTTAAGCTCACGATTTTAAAACCTTGCGCGGTTTTTCGGTTTGAGAATGCCATGGGTGTCTGCATTAAACCGTGAGGCGCGATTTTTTCAGGATTCAAAAAAAGGGTGGGCTTTGATTTTCTGAAGCTCATTGTCGCTTGGAAAAGTACTTGCCGCGTTCACTGCTATTTGAAGCGAGAAAAAAAGAGAATGAGCCTCAACTTGCGATTGCCCCCGGTACGCGATCAGGTCGCGGGCCGCGGTTAGAACTTTCTCAAGCGCTTCGCGCCTTGCCTTCCTTGCACGGGCGCGGGCCATGGGGATGATTTTTTCCATGTCGCCCCCCTGCCTCAGTGCTCGGATGAACCGTGGGCGTCGCTTTTGACAAGCTCCCAAAGGCGTCTGACCCCGATGGGAGGGTTTGCTAGCTCGATGAATTCGTCCTTCGTTTCATCCATCCGAACGAAAAACTGCGCTTCCTTGCCCTGTTTCACAATGCGCCAAAGGAGCCCGTCGATTTCGACCTCTAAGAAAAAACCGTCATTGTCTAGGCGTTTGCCGTTTTTGAGAGTGGGCATTGAACCATAATGGCCCGAGGTGCGGATTTCCCCGCATTCATGCCGAACGGCATGGGCTCACTCGAAATTGATCGCCTTCACGCTTTGGCTTGCGAGGGACTGCGTCGCTTCAAAGAATTCTTTTGAGTAGCTTCCGCGCATCGCAAGCCAGGAGGTGAGTGTCTGAATGGAAAGGGTCAGCCGCTCCCGGTAGTTCTGAAGGAGCTTCCTTAGCGTCTCGTTTTCTTTCTGGGTGCGCTCATACTCTTTTTTGAGCTCGCCTAGTTCCTTCGCAAGTCCTGCGATCTTTTCGGCGTCGCTTGGGCTTGGAAGAGAGGCGGCCCGGGCGGGATTTGAACCCGCGGCCTCGCCAGCAAGTGCGTCCACCTGGGCGCGCGCTTCCACTGCGCTACCGGGCCGTTTAGCTTCCGGTTTTTCCTTTTTCTTTTCGTCTCTCTTTGCGGGCTTTTTCGAGCTTTTTTCGGAAGGTTTCGGAGTCATTTCGCACGTCCTCATTATGGGTTTTATAGTCGAGCAAATGCCCGAAAAGGCGGTGACAATTCGACGCGCGACTCTCGCAAAGGGTAATGAGGTTTTCAGGTTCGAGCTCGAGAGATGCGTCAAGATGGAAGGGGGTGACATGGTGGACTTGAATTCGGGCGGATCCGCCGCAAGCCTGGCAGTTGGGTTGGGTCTTTAAATGCTCGGCCCGAACTTTTGGCCAACGGTTTGAGCGCTTGGCCGCGGGTTTTCCCTTGGCCAGGTCCTTGAGCCTTTCAATTTGAACTTTTAGGGCGCCTAGTTTTTCAGTCATCGAAAAGACCCAGGTTTTTTCGGCGCGCCCTTTTCAGTCGGTCGCGGCAATTCGCACAAGTGGAAAAGCGCTCCACTCCCACCGATCCGCGGTATTCTTTCCCGCAATTTCGGCATTTGGACTTTGAGCATTCATTACAGCGCCCGAACTTATAGAACCCCTGGCGCCCGCATCCGCCCTGACATTTTTCCATGTCATAGCGCGCGTCTTTTTTTTTCCTGGCCCTCTCTTCCGGCGTCATCGCTGTCTTCGTCATGGCGCCATCGAAACGGTTGGGATGATTTCTTTCGCAACGCGCATCCTCATGCCCGAGCCTGAAATGACTTGAAGGCGGCCCGGTCCATAGTGAGGCCATAGCCTTTCAAGAATCCTCCAGCGTTCGGTGATCGCGCCCTTGAAGTCCGCGAAAACCGTTTCGCCCGTGCGCGGGTCTTCCCAAGTGAAGTCTAAGACCCAGCGAAGTTCGGCCTTGGTTAGCCTGACTGACACTTGGGTTTGCAGGTTTTTTATTTCGCCCGACTTCTCACGGAGCTCGAGCCAGCGGAAACAATCGGCCTCGCCGCCGCTCATAAAGGAGCGGCCTTGAAGTTCTGTCCGCTTTGCTCCGTATTTATTCCCACCCCGCCCGAGCATGAGGGCGAGGATGCGCCCGTGCCGGGTTTTCTAGTGAGCGGGAAACTAGGTCTTCGGGTATTTCGCTTTTACTTCTAATCGTTTGGCTTGCAGCGCATCGAGCGCGGCCTGGCCGCCGTCAAAGTAGGCGTTTAGAAAATCCTCGGCGCTTGGGTATTCTTTGCGGCGGTTCTCAAGAGTAATCCCGAGCGCCCAAGTGGAGGTCACGTCTTCAATTTCAACCGTGTAGGTATTTGGCTCGCCCCA
>JBBATS010000036.1:4148-30128 GCA_040398625.1 Chakrabartia sp.
CCCAAGCGTTTGAAGCGACGCATGAAGCTACCCAATCGGTCGGGTCCTCGATCAAAGCCCCGTGGGTTTGGCTGCCTTGCAGGTTCTTGACGGTTACGCGTTTCATTGTTTAGGTCCCGGTACGGTGAATTGAAATGAAGTTGTATTCAGAAAAAGGATAAAGCGTGCGAGCGCCGCCGCTATCTTGCAGCGTCCGGGCGTCGATAGTTTCCCCGGCTGATAGGTAAATGTCTCTTGAGCCAGTCGGGCCAAAGAAATTAACGCCGCCCGTTCCGTTCACTCGGCCAAACTCAGCAATCAAGGTTCCGGCTTTATAGAGGGAGATCAGGTAGGAGCTTGTCGTGGCCGAGGCGCCCGAGTTGAAAAGAACGTGAGCGGAAACGGAATATGTATCCGAAAATGGAGCGGTGAATTTCCACGCGGCGCCGACCGTGACGGCGTTGTGTGTGTCGATTTCTTTTGTCGCATAATTAACAACCGTAAACGCGCCACTTGGAATGCTTTGGCCGGCCGCCGTTTTGTAAATCGATACGACTGGTTCACTCGAGGCGGTCGTTTGAGGCCCGACCGAAATGCGGTCAATCCCGAGCGCAAAGGATACGGCCGAACTCGATGCAACGTGGAAGGCGAGCCGGTGGTTTAGAGCTGACGCGTGCGCTTGAAAGGCGGCGATAAAACGGCCTTTAGTGGTTCCGCTTAATGCGTCGATTCTGAAAACGCTCGGCTGAATGACGGTCGGCGTGCCGGTCGGATCTTGAACAATGTAAACCGTGAGGTCGTTGGTCGCAAAGGTTCCCGATACAACTTCGTAATCAAAATAGACGCCAAGAGTTTTCCCAAGGTCCGCGCGCGCGATAGTGAAATCGTAGCTAACGCCCTCGCCCTGCGCGTTCGAAGCGGGTTTCGTCAGCCTAAAATCAGCCGTTCCGCGAAGCGGGGATGTCGTGTTTTGAGTAAAAGTGATCGAAGCAAGGTTTCCGCCTTGTGCCGCGTCCACGGGCAACGCCGCGGCGGCGTCCTTGTAAATGTTCCAGCCGTCAATCCCGGTGTCGGCCGTCCCGCGAAGGATGTAATTGATCCCAGAATCCCCGCTCGACGTTCCCGTTCCGCTTCCCGTGCCGATTTCGACCCAGTCAGCGACCGTCGAGGTTCCAACTGAGAAATAATTTTTTTTGGAAATCGTGTCGATATGGTGGACGCCCGAGCGCGTCGGCGCGCTAGTCGGCGCTGCGGTCGCTTTAATTACGTGAACGCTCATGGGAAAACCTCCGTTAATGGGTCGCCGTCTTGATCAAAGAGAATGTCAAAATCCGTGACCGGATCAGTCGCGGTCAAAATGTCGGGGCCTGGGTCGCCCTTCAAACCTTGCGGGCCTTGCGGGCCTTTGAGTGCTGCGACAACTGACCACGCGCCGCTTGTTTTTTGAAAAACGTCGTTGGTAACGGTGTTCAAATAAAGGTCGCCATCCATCCCGGTCGTGCTCAACGGGGTGCCGCCCGAGACGTACCAGGTCGCACCTTTCTCGCCCTGAGCTCCTTGAGCGCCTTGAGGCCCTGCGACCGCGGCGATCGCGTCCACATATCTTTTCGTTGCCGCCTCGAGCGGATTACTCGGGTCCGCCGGCAAGACAAGCGGGCCCGTCATCGTGTCGCCACTCACGTTGACGTAACGCGGATCCGCGCCGGCTAGGACGAATTTAATAGGGATCGCCATCCGGTCACTTTAAGGGCTGCGGGGTTTTCCTTCGTCTGATTTTTACCCCATGAGGCCTAGCGGAAAAACTCAGGCTCGGGTGTGTTTTCCTCTAAGCGTTTTAAAAAGTCGGCCTTGTCTTTTGATCGGTGCGCTTGCCGGTAACGTGAAAGCAGCGGCATGACCGCGTCCATGTACGATTGAAACGCCTGGCCTAGAATCTTTTCGCCGTCCGGGTCTTTGGGGTTTGCCATGACTTTTCCCAGAGTTTCATCTAGCCGCATCATCGCATCTGACCATGCGTTATTATGGGTTTTGTCCGCCCACTTGAGCACAGGCCCAAGGTTTTCAAAGCGGTAGAAGTTTTCGATTGCCTCAATGAGATCAGAACCCTTCATTTTCAGCTTTTCCTGTCTGTAATTTTTCGAAGTTGAGAAAGCGCGCGCGCCGCCTGATCCGAGAAAGAAAGAATCTTTCGCTCCCGGTAGCGGACGGTCTCGGTGTGAGAAAAAACAAGCGTCGCGCCGACATAGCGCCCGCGGCGGCGCATTTTCAAAACGGTGAGCTCCCGATCGTCCGGCTCGCAAATTCCGTCTTTTAGGCGGCCTGGGTCGGGCCGCTGCCAGGCGAAAATGTTAAAGGCTTCCTGCACGGCAAGGCTTGAGCCCTTGATATCGCCTTCGTTTTCGATGCGCCCAGAGGCAGTTTTCCGCGGGTGCATAATCATAATGATGTGCATCGGGACGCGCTTCGTGAACACGACAAGCTCATGGACCACGCGATCCATTTCCATAATGCCGTCCTTCGCGTTCGTCACTTCCAAGAAAAAATTCAAATTGTCGATGATCGCAATCTGAACCTTTTTGCGGAGATGAACGAAAACAAGATCATTCATGAGCCGTTCAACCGGGATGCGGTTGTCGTATTGATAGAAGTAGAGGTTTTGTTGGTTGAGCTTTGGCTTCACGTTCGCGTCAAAATCATCGAGCTCATCCAAAGGGACGGGCTCGCCTGAGTTCCAGTCCTTTTCGACCATGGCCGAAACCACGCGCCGGTGAAAATCGTTGGCACCCGTCTCAACGGACGCGACAAAGTGGGGGACTTTACTCAAGCAAAGATCGAGCGAAATATTGGCCGCCAGGGTTGTTTTACCTGAGCCCGTTTGTCCGCAAAGAATAGTGAACTCATTTGGTCTGAGGCCGCCGGTCATTTCTTGGAGTTTGGGAAACAGTTTGAACGGGATCGACGCGGGCGGCTCGATCAGTTCTTTCATAACCGCGGCGTATTGTTCCGAGCCTGAAAGTATCGCCGGCGGGGCGTCGTCTATTATATAGCGGGAAAAGTTCTTGACCTCATCGCTAGGATTTTGGGGCTTGGTTTCGGCGTTTTTCTCTTCGCTGCCTAGGTTCATTTGGCGAGGGGGGAAACGGTCGTTGACGCGCTCAGTCATTGCGGCCCCCTAAAATCGCTTTTACGGTTCATTCTTACGTCGATAGGGGGAAGGCTATCGACCTCGACCAAAACGCGCCTATAGGGGGCGTCGTCCGACTCAGGCGCGGTCAGAGGGTTCGACTTGAAGAATTTCAAAGCGAGCGCGCCTAGGTGAGTGCCGGGGTCGCGTTTCAAGTCGGCTTCGAGCCAACTCCGCATGACCGCCAGAACGTGCTCGACGTGAGCGGTCGGGTAATCTTGGAGGAACTTCGTTTGGAGCTCGGTCGGAATGCGACCGGCGATGCCGGCGACGTAACTTTTTCCCGCCAGCGAATCGTGAACTTCGAAGTCATCGCCGGCCGGGGGTCGGAGCTTGGGCTTCGTTTGGAGGTAAACTTCCCTCGTTGCGGTCTTTTGAACCCGTTCGTGGTCCCCTTCCCCCGGTCCCCTTTCCCCTAAAGAAGAATTAGCTTTAATTCTTAATACGGGATCTAAAACAGCAAGCGGCGTGCCAATTTTTTGACCGCCGCTCACTTTTTCGAAGCCCTTGCTTTTGCTAGCTTTTCTGTTTTCCACGTCACGTGACGTGTCGTGGGCGTTACGTGGCGTCACGTCGCGTGACGTTGGCGACACGTCACGTGACGTGGACGTGACGTCGAATCGGCTTTTTTCGTCCGAGCGCGGGGACTGAAAAGCGCGCCAGTCGGGAATTTTTCCAAGCCGCGGACCGCCCTCAGCTTCACCGCATCGAGCGATCAACTCAAGTTTTTCAAGCTCCAAAAATATCGCGTCGGCCTGGTCGATCTCACTCGGAAGGAGGACCGCCAGGATATCGGACGGCTGCCAGGGGAAAACGCCGTTTCGATCGGCAAACATTTGCAGTCCAAAAAACACCACGCGCAGGGGAAGCCCGAGACCCGCTTCCAGCTTGCCGGCTCGAACCACTTTCGCCGCGCGGAAAGCGTTTAGGGAAAGCGTCCTCTTAACGACTTGGAGCTTCATCGCCGGCCCCCTTTAGTCGCAGAAAACTTTATGGCGTATGCCAAGACATGGAACAAACGTGGAACACTCATGGAACAAAATCCCCAAAATAGCGGCGCACGATTCGCCAAAACATGGAACATTCGTGGAACACCGGGGGTATTTTTCGTTATTCTTCTATAACCGTTAAAAACCGCTCCGACACTCAGACCGAATTCTTTTTTGCCGTGTTTTCAAATACTTGCGGCCTATGTGCTTGATTTTTCAGCACTCTTTATTTATCGGCAAAAACCCCGTTTTGCGTTTGAGGGGCGTATGCCGCGAGGCGTGCTGGTTCAAGTCCAGTCGACCGCACCAAAATAAAAAAACCCGAACGATTTCAAGGTTTTATCCGGACATAGAGCCTCCGGTTTTTAGTGGCAGAATAGGCGAATTGTTCCATGTATGGAACATTTTGTGGAACTCGGGGCCTTCGGCCTCTCCTTCGGGTTCTTTCCGGAGGGTAAGCCGTTCCGCGATTTCTTTTAACCGCCCATCCGTCCGATGGATGTAGCGGGCGGTCGTGGACACGTCCTTTTGGTTCAGTAGCCGCCTCACGTCTTCTTGGGTCGCGCCCATGGACACCCAAAGTTCGGAACACGAATGCCTGAGTTCGTGGGTCGTGATTTCCGGAAGCCCGTGAAACCTGCACAAGCGCTTGAGGCCGCTCAGGTAGGTTTCGTAGGGAAGCATTGCGCCCGGGGCTACCGTTTGCCCCGGCCTAAAGTTTCCGCCTCGGGATTCTGTGTCCGCTTGGCAAACAAACTCTTCCTGACCGCGCCGAAGGGCTGCCAGGTACTCGGCCAAAGGTTCGACCATAGGAACGTAAGTGGCTTTCTTTCCCTTCGGGTAATCCTGATACGCGGAAACTTTGTTATTGAAAGTTCCCTCGATTAGGATTTGTCGATTTTGGAAATCGAGGTGCCGTCCTTTGAGGAACTGCGCCTCGCCGGCCCTCATGCCGGTTAGTGCCTGAACCCAAATCGCGGGGCCTAGGTAGTGCCCCCGGACTTGCTCCAGGAACCAAAGAAGGCGCGCGGGCTCATAGAAAGACCGCTCGACCTCCTGGGCCTTGGGCTTATGCATCCTTGCATTGACGGGGCTTCGGCCTAGCATTTCATAGTAATCGACAGCGAAGCCAAACGCCGTTTTCATGACGGCGTAAACCGCACTCTGGGTCGCCCGGGCTTTGCCCATCTCTTCCATGCGGTGAAGGACCTGGCCGATGTGCGCTTTCCCGATGTCGGCCATTTTCAACTGACCGATGACGGGTAAAACGTAATCCCTCACCATTTGATCCTGGGATTTCTTCCAGCCAGGGCTCACGCGGTCGCGGTTGTTTTCCGCGTACACTTCCCAATATTCCAGGAAAGTGACCGCCCTGCCCTCGGATGAGTTGGCGAGTTTTCCATGGTCGCGGAACTCTAGGTATTCCGCTTCCTTTTTTAGGGCGTCTTGTTTCTTGTCAAAAGTGAGGGTCGGGAACCACTTTCCTTCCCGGTCCCGAACCTTCACCTGGTATTTCGTGCCGCTGACTCTTTTCAATTCAATAATGGCCATTTGAGAAGTCTCCATTCTCGTTTTTTGGCTTAATTCAAGTCAGTCTAAGCATCGGAGCTAGTTTTCAAGGAGCGAAGCCGCGCCTTAGCGTCCTGAAAGCGCGTCGTCAAGGGCTTCGGTTCCATGCGGCATTTTTCAACGAGGAAGGTTTCAAGGTCGGGTTTTAGAAAAAAGGTGCGGCGCCCCACCTTTAGAAATGGGATTTTCCGCTCCCGCTGCCATTTTTTCACGCCCGGAACTGATATTCGGAGGAAGTCAGCGGCTTCCTGGTAACTCCAAAGCGGGCTTTGAACTTCACTCATCGGGAAAACCTCACTTGCGTTTTGGGCGGCGCCGCCCCTTTTTCTGGGTCTTTCATCTCAGGAGCCTAGGAGGTTTCAGCGCGCGGGGGGCGCGGCCGAAAATTAGATTTCCCGGAAAAAAAGACCGTTCAAAAGGACCGGCGCTACCTTCGGGAGCCTCCACGCTCCCAGCCCGGCCGAAACGCAAAGACGGCCGAGCAAAGTGAAAGAAAGATAATTGCAAAGCACACGAGGTAGCTCGGCGCGGAAAGATCGCGCGTGCTTTTCAACTCCTCGAATGTCAGGCCATAGGCCAAGGCCAGGCGCTCAAGAACTAGATCGGTCGGCAAGGCCGCGTCTTTTTCGATTCGGCGAATGAGCTCAAGCGGAAGCCCGGACAGGTGCGAAACCTCACCGCGGCTTAGGCCCTTCATTTCTCGCCAGTCTTGAAGCAAATGCCCGAGCGAGCATTCTCGCCGCCTGAAAATCCTCACGGAACGTCATCCTCTTGAACGGGGCGGAGTGAATCAATGAACTGATCCACTTCGCTTTGTTGGCGCGCGTCGCACGCTTCGATAAACTCTTTAGCAACGCGACTCATGGGTTTGCCGTCAAAGTTCGGGCGGCTCATCAGCCACTCCGAGTAGCCCACGGCCTCTTCCAGAGGGATGCTCGAAAAGTTCCGCCCCTTAAACTTCCCGAAAGTAACGACAAAATCCCCGCCGCGGTCAGCATCGAACGGGCTTTTGACCCGCTCGGGAGATCCGCCGACCGCGGCGGGGCCTTGGGCGCGCGCAGTGCCGCGCCCTGGGGCTTCACTTTGAGGAAAGGCTTTGGGTGCAGGGTTTGGCTTTTCGTCTTCTAAGTCCTGAGAGAAAAAGTCAGAGGCCCCGGTGGCCATGATGACCGCGCCAACGAAAGCGCGTTTCTGGGCGATCTTTTGGAGCGTGTTCAGGATGTCGAGCGCCTTTTTCCTTTGATGCTTTGACTCTGACGAATTTGCGGACGCTTCGCACTGAGCGACGGCGACGCCCGAGGGCAGATGGAAAAGCTCAATGCGGTAGGTAAAAATGGCAAACTCGTGCTCCCGGTCAATTTCTTGACTGCTTCCCACGATCCGGGACCCGAGCTTGAAAAGGCCGGCAAGTTTTTGAGCGCCTGGCTGAAAAAGTACGGGGGACGGGGTGCCGGGAATTTGCCCGAAGTCGATGCCGTCCTTGAGTTCAGCGCGCACGAAATCGCGTAAAATTCTGCGCTGCGTCGATAAATTTTCGAGTTCATTTGAGCCCGCGGAAAGCACCGGGAGGGCATTATTTTGTGAATCATTTTGGTTAAACATTATTAACTCCGGGCACTTAGAACGTATTCCAAGCGTAAAATTAACCGATCAGTTAATAAGCTAAAGCCCAATGATTACGGACCTTTGCAGGTCAATAATTAACCGCCATTAAACGGCTGTTTAGCGTACACTGAAGTTCCAGGGACGGGTCGGCATTTAGCCGGAATTAAACAGCAAGTCAAATTTAATGGGGATTAAATAGTGTCAACGAGGGCCGTCGAACAATTTCTTAACAGAGTGAAGAAATTAATGGAGGTCGCTGGCATTACGCCGGCGGACCTGGCACGGCAAACTGGCATCGCTCCTTCCCAGGTGTCTCAGTACCTTTCGGGCAAGGTAGAGCCGGCCATCGCTCAGTGCGAAAGAATCGCGGACGCTCTCGGCGTCCAGCTTTCAGCGCTTTTTGAAAGCACGGAAAAACTGCCCGATGCCGCGCCGACCAAAGTCGTGATCGAGCGCCGGAAAATTTCGGAAGAACTCCGCGAAGCCATCCTCGAGACCGCCCACCTGGGCGCCGCGGCCGCGATGGATGAAGTTAAAAAGGCCATTAAAGAACTGTCAGAAGAAAAGGCCGGCAAGAAAAAGCGCGGCGCTTAAAGGAGCCCCGGATCGTGCGGCAAGCGCTTCCCTGCTTTCAAGTCTGCAAGCATGGACCGAAGCCGCGCCGACAGTAGCGCGCCCGGGTCGTGGTGCCCCTTCCATACCCGCAAGAGAGTTTGAAGGCTAACGGGCGTCTCATGAACCAGGAACGCAAGCCGGTACGCGTTTGATCCCAGAAAGGCGTCAAGCGCTTCGCGGTCAGACTTTCCCCATATAATCTTTTTTTTCACTCTATGCGCCGCCCCTGAAAAGATTTGAGGCCGCGGCCCCCCGCGCGCTAAACAGTCTTTATACAGTGCGGGCCGATTGTAAAGCCCCGGCTCCGTATGCCCACCGAGCGGTTCCGGAACTCTTTAAATCGACGTGAATCCACGTCTCGGAAACGCCGATTCGCTTAAAGCCCGCGGCAATCGCGAGCCGTTCAAGTTCAAGCCCTGAAAGCCCTTGGGCTGAGATATCAGCGGCAAGGCCTAACTCATGCGCCGAAATCCCCTTCGCGGTCTCGAGGCCTTTTGATCGTAACTCTTCCTGGCGGCGCTGGCACCTAAAGCCCGAATTGATTCTAATGGGGCGCTGGGCGAGCTCACGAATTAAGTCGAGTTTGTCGATGAGGTCGTCCGAAATTTCTGTCATCGTGCAGCCGTCGAAACTGCACCTGCAATCAAACTCACGGCTTGAAAAATATTGGCCAACTTTGAAAACCCCGCCCCTTGCGACCTTCATTTTTCACTCCCCGCCCTGGCAGGTCAAAACCCTCAATCTGAGGGAGTCGATTTCCTGCATGAGAATTAGAAAATCATCGCTTGAAATTGCGATGTGATTTTCAAACTCACTTTTTATCTCAAAAGTTTTGTCGCCCGATCCGTCCGAACAAACGAGGACGCCGCGCTCCCAGACAATTCGGCACGGGGAAATTTCAAACTCGCCGCCTTCAACTTCTAGTTGAGACATAGGCGCGGCCGCGCAAGATAATGCGCTAAGGCTTAAAGCGAATGGCACGAGCCAGGCGTTTGAGGATTTCTTTTTCAATTTCGCTTCCCCTGACTGATTTCGTTAGATCGCCCAGGGCGCGCGTGATTGCCCTGGTACGTTCGGGCCATTTCAAAGCCGTGCGCGCTTTGGATTGAAGCGAAAAATCTCTGAGCCACGAAAAGAGGCTAAAAAAGGCTGAAATCAAGGCCGAAACTGTCATCGGTCCTTTCGCTGGACGGGCGCAAAGCTCACAAGCGCCCGGAGGATTTCGCCGATCATGGGGATTTCCTCAAGGCGAGCAAACCAGGCGTCATCCTTTTTGTTCGGCGTGATAGCGACATAGCTTTGGCCGAGCACGACTAGGCAGCCAAGGAACGTGAGTACGTCTCTCAGCATGGGATAGGTCGTTGTCATTACGCCGAGTAGAATTTCCATTTCGATCACCGCTTTCCTTCAGTTTTCTGAATTTCTAAAAGCTGCTGGTCATGGCGCTCAAGAGTTTTCTCATGAACGCTCAGCCGCTCAATAATGACGGCAATGTTTTTGTTTAGTTCGACAATAGAGTCGCCCATGAGTTGAACGTGGTGAACGGCTTGGCTCACTAGCTGAATGAGCACGCCGCCGACTGCGACAAGCCCCCAGCCGACCAAACGACTAAGCACGGCTGAGACGCCGCCAAAGCCCTCAAAGTGGTCTTGGTTTTTCGCCTTTTTCCCCATGTGGGGAGTATAGGGGACGGGGCTATTTTCCGCGGAACCGACCCAAGGGCGCGCAGTCCGGCGAGCAATAAACTTGCTCGGGAGCGCTTGGCCGGGTGCATCCAGGACGTTTGCAATTCGGATGGACCGAATTTCTCGGGATATTTGTCTGGGGACGCCCCCGCTTTTTACCCGTGGGCTTTCTCGCAAGCCGCATGGCCAGGTGCCACTCTTTATAGAGGTTTTGGCAACGGTCGAGCCAGATGGCTTTCTCTTCCACGCTCATGAGCTTGTTTTCAACTAAGATGTCGAACGTGTCGCGCATCTTGCGGTGCATTCGATAAGCGCGGATTCGGGTCTCTGGGATTTTTGAGAACACGTCTAAACCTCTCGAGGATAAAAAAGGTTGTCGTTTTCAAGACCCTAGAACGCCCGAAGAAAAACAAAAGCGATATTCAAAAAGGTTCGGAATGCAGGACTAAAAGAGTTTGACGGCTTCGCGCTCGAGCGAAATGAGTGCGCCCGTCATCCCGCCTGATTTTTCAATGAAGCGGGAAAGCTCCGCACCGAAAAGGGCCCGTTTTAGAAGTACGGAAATGATCCGCTCGCCCATCGCGTGCGAGTGGACTAAAAACAAAAAGGGCGCAAGGTCCGCACGGCCCCCCATGATGAAAAGGAGCGCGCTCCTTCGGGAGTCGGTCATATGGTGACTGTCTGCCCTGGGTCGCCGTTGAAGCCTAAGCGCTGCGCGGTCTCATTCGCCTTTTGTTCAAGCGCTGAGATCGTTTGGGCGCTTAGAGTGTTTTGGGGCCTTGGATCAACGAACGCGCCGGTTTGATAAAGGAAGCCTGGCGAAACCGCGGCCGAATCGTTGAGTTCCACGAGCTCGGCGCCTTCTGGCAAGGTCCACGGGGTCTCGCCGTCCCATAGAATCACGTTTTCGACCGTGCCGCTTTTTACGACTGCGAAACGTTTCGTCATTTTTCGCTCCAGTAAACGACAATCATCCCGGGGCCGCCGGCTGCGCCCGGGTAAAAACGGGTGTAGTTATTAGCGGTTCCCGCCGCGGGCCCCCCGCCCCCACCGCCTCCGATGCCGCCTTCTAAAGCTGGAAGACCTTGAATGACGGTTGTATCCCACGGCCTTGAGGTAACAAAAGTGGCGCCGTTGACCGGGCCGCCGCCGCCTCCTGGGCCAAAACCCGCGCCCCCGCCCCCACCGCCTCCGAAGTAGGCAACAAAGCCAGCGCCTGAAACTCTGAGGAAATCTTGGCCCACATACTTCGGAGCCGCGCCGCCTTGCGCGAAGTTCGAGCCGTGCCCGGGTTCGGGCGCAACGGGGTTCCCGGAGCCTTGGTTGTCGCCGTATATTGCGCCCAGGCCGCCTTTTGAGAAAATTCCGGCGCCCGCCCCCCCTGCTACCGTCCTTAAAGAAATTACTCCGTCCTCAAGAAAAACTTCGATTCTTTTCCCGCCTTCGGCGCCGTAAAACGTGAGCGCCCCGAAGCTCGAGTTCCCGCCATTGCCGCCTTCGGCGTTGATATACAAACCGGGCGCACCGCCGGCCCCGATCGTTACCGCTATCCTTGCGCCAGGCGTGACCTCGAACGGAAAGTAAGAAGGGACAGCGCCCGATCCGCCGGGTCCGCCGCTGGTATAATCTGACGCTCCGCCGCCGCCGCCGCCGCCACACCCGAGAACGAAGACACCCGTAACGCCTTCGGGTACTTCAAAAGTGCCGGACGAAAGGAAAACTTTTTTCTTAAGGCCGGAGATTAGAGTGGTCATGTCAGCGTCACCGAAAGGTTTTCAGGGCGGCCAGCCGGCACGTTTAGGACGTAAAGCCCAAGGCGCTCGCCCGACTGAATCGCGCCTTTCAAGGGATCGAGCACGGCCGAGACGGTCTCAGTCTGAAGCCAGGAGCGTCCGCGGGTTTCCGAGCTTCCGCCGATTTCAAGCCGCGGCCGGGTTTGGAAAATGGAGCGAGAGTAGACGCTCACCCAGCCGCCCGGGCTTGGTTGTGAGCTCCCGAGAGGCATCGAAATCACGGCGTTGTAGTTCGCCCCACCGCCTCGGTTCACTTGCAGGATTTCAAAGCCGAGTGCGTTCGGGGACGCGGTGAGATATTCGGACGCGACGCCTTCAATTTCGATTCGGTCGCCCACTTGCAAAGCGCTTTGACTCTCAGCGAATCGAATGATTTTCCGGGTGTGAAATAGCGTCGAACTTCCGGCCGCGGTCGCTGTATCCGTTCCGCTTGGGTTCAAAAAAACCAAGTTGAAAGAACCGCCGCGGTTCACTTCTTTCACTTCAAAAGTTCCAGAGTTCGGAAAATTGGCTTTTGATTCGACCGCGTCGCCCAGGGAAACTTGGGCGCTTGGGTCCGAGCTCAAAGCATAGCGGAAGCGGTTTGAGGAAATTACGCCGCCCACGGTCGCCTGAATGACGCCGCCCGGGTTGTATATTTTGACGTTATTTCCCGCAGAATTCACGGAAAGGATCTTGAACGCGGTCCCGGTGTTTCCGGCGTTTGAAGCGCTCATCGTGAGAGTTTCGCCCGGGAAAAAATCGGAAGGCGCCGCACTTGTGAGTGCGACCAGGAACCTTTGAACCTCAATCAGGCCGCCGGCGCCGGCTTGAGTGGGAAGGCCCGCATCTTTGATGACTAGATTGTTTCCAGAAACGTTTTTCGCGTAGATCGTTTTCAGGCCGTTTAGCAAAGCGTTTGAAAAGCCTGAAAACGTCGCCATCTCGCCAGGTTCGAAGTCATCGCCGGCCGGGTTTGAAAAGTTAAACGATACTGCATTAAGTAGCACCGTTCCGGCCGCGCCCGATTGCGCCACGCCGTTTGCATTTTCGATGACAACGCTTTTCGAACCGTAGTCGTTTTTCCGGACGATTGTGAAAGTACCGTTGTTTCCGGCCGCGGTAGCGTTTGCAATCGTGACCGTATCGCCGGCCTTCCAGTCTGAATCGGGCGCCGTGATTAGGTTCACTTGGAAAAGGTTATGACCCAAAGCCGCGATGCTTTGGATGGCGAGCTCAGGTTTGAACTTCGTAACCGACAAGACGCTTAGAGACGCGCTTGAACGCGCGATTGATTGAATGGCGAGGTTTTGGCTCAAGCGCGTGATCGAAAGGTGCGCGGCCTCAAACTGCGGCAAGATGGAAACAATCGGCGCGCCTAAATTCGCCACCTTTCTCACGTCGATTTCAAGCGTTCCCGAATCACCTGGGCGATCGAGTAAAAGCCGGCAATTGGTAAATGTCCTAGCGCTCGAGAGGTAAACCGAATCAGCGCGCTTCAAAGTTCCGCCAGCGATTTCGCCTAGGCTTCCATTCAAACGAAAGTTCACGGGCTCATTCGCGCCGCCAGAGGATAACGCCTCATCAAGGGCTTCCAAGTTCCCCTTGATCGCGCCCATTAACTCTTCGTCAATCGGCGCTTTCGCCGCAACGTCGGATGAAAGAATCGGAAAATCGAGCGCCATTTGGCTTAGAAAGTTACCGTGTACGTCGATTTCCCATCGGGGAAATTGGCCGCGCCGCCGATGAACGCGAAACGCCGCTGATCGGGTGCCGCCTCATCGTAATCCGGGAAACGCACCCTCAGGGGCCGATTTGAGTAGGTCAAAGGAAGCTGAAGGCCCGTTAGGAATAGCTTGTCACCCGCGATGCCTGAGATTTCAAAAATCCCGCGATAGCCGAGCTCGGACCAAACCCGAAGTTTCCAGCCGGTGCAGTAGTAGGCTCCGCGGCCTGAATTTAAAACGACGCCATCGCCGCCTAATGGATAGCGGCCCACGTCACTCGGCGCGATATACCCAAACCGTGAGCCGGTCGAGCTCATGAAAGCGAGCCGAAAGCCAACGTCGCCGGTCAAATAGTTGATCGAGCGCGACACTACTTCTAGTTCATTAGCGAAAAGGAGCTCGCCCGAATAGCTGGGCAGTTGGTCGCTTGTGAGCTCCACACGGTCAAGCGGGCCAAGGAGTGACTTGTCGATATGCGTCGAAATCGAAATCTCGGGCGACGGCGTGGAAAGGCGCCTGAGCGTTTTCTCAGCAAACTTTGACGCAAGTTCCCCGCCCGAAAGGTCTGATCGCACGCCTTTAAATTTGAAAGTGAGCTTGTCCTTTTGACCGAATCGATCGACTGAATCAAGGTCCGTGAATGTTTCGCTTTTCAAAAAGCGCCCTAAACTTTCGGAAAAATCCCACTCGATTTGCACCGAGTTGACGATTCTGTTTCCATCGACTGACCACTTGGGCGAGCCCTTCAAAGTCGAATGGGTAATGTCTGAGCCAGGTTCCCGGACGGCCATGCGGTCTATGACTTTCAAAGTCAGCTTTGAATCGCTCGAAACTGAAAACCTAAGCCCTAGCGGCGTTAGGATTTCGTCTTCCAAAAAACCTAGTCCTGATTCGATTTGATAGAGGAAAAAGCGAAAAGAGAGGCCCGGGAAATCGCTTTCTTTCAAAGCTAAAATCCCGACCACGTCGATTAGGCTTTCAGGCAAACCGCACCCGTCCGAAAGCGTGTCGTAAATCCCGCCGCCGCCGCTTGATAAAACCCTCAGCAAGATTTCGAGCGGGTGTCCAGTGACGGCGTCTAATCGATAGACTTCCTTCCCGTCACCGACCGCTTCCGGCGTAGTTCCAAACTCGCCCCGAATGACGTTTAGAAGGCGATTAGTCGAAAGCGCGCGCCCACTGTATGAAGCGATTTCATTTTCGAACTTAATGAAGCCAGAATCGGGAAAACCCGCCACGCTTTCAAGTGTGAGTTCCGTTGTCGCGTCCGTTGCACTTGCCGACAATCGCCCGGATTCCTGGAAAAGCGCGCGATTTAGGCGCTCCGTTTGTTCGCTTGTCTGGAAATTGTATTCCCCGCGGTCGTAATCAATTTTTTTGACCCTTGTGGTGGGTAGTTTGAAATATTCGGAAAAGCTCATCCCGACGCCTGAGCGCCCGATATAGATTTCGACCTCTGAATCAAGAAGAGAAAGCGCGTCGCCTCCAATGAGGGTTGAAATGACTTTTTCGCGGTCGAGTAACTTGAAAGAGAAATTGGAAATAGTGCTAGATACCCGCCGCAAGTCCACTTGGGTCGGGCTCACGACCACGCTTTGAACTATCCCGCAATTCCCGGCCGGAATGGAAAGCCCGTCATCGGGCAAGCGAATGCAGAAAAATTGCCCCAAGATTTTTAGGACTACGTTTCCCTGGTACGCGCGTTCGCTTAGGCTTTGCCGGTAGTCCACTTTCTAAGCCCCCCGCGGTTTAGAGTGCGCGCCTGAAATTCAAAGTCGTTTCCCAGAGAAACCCGCCTTCTTTCGGGACTACTTTCCGAAAGATAATGTCGGACTTTTCGAGGGTGTAGGTTTTGAATTCAGGAAGTTCAAAATCAGGAAACCACTCAAAACTCTTCCCACGGCCCGCCCAGGTCACGAAGAATTCGATCAAGGCTTCGCGCTCAAGATCGTTCAAAAATGAAAGCGTCACGGATCTTTTGGCTTCGATGAAGTTCAAAACCGTCCACTGCGAGCCGTCGAGCGATGTGGATTTTTCATCGTCCGACTTCAACTGTTCGCCGTCATCGTCCTTTGGGGGATAACGGAAAAGGAGCTCATGAGAGTTTCCAAGTGAATCGGTCCAAGTGATTTTTGGGATTAAGTGGGCCATAAGATTTTCTAAGCGTTAACGCCGGCAAGGCGAGCGTTTCCGAACTCGAGGCGATCAGAGATTTTTGAAATGAGGCGATCAATGAAAACGTCGTCAGTCAAAAGGTCGCCGTTGATCGTGACGTTTCTCACTCCGCCGGCCAGGTCGCCCCGCAAGGCTTGGAGCTCGCCCACCACGGCGCCCATGTCCTGACCCGAGCGCGCGGCCCTGACTGAGCCCACCACTTCGTCAAAGTTCTTTGCAGGAGTGACAAGCTCGCCAGGCATTAGGAGCGCCGGCACTGAATCGCGGCCAGGAACGCCGCCCGAAACCAATCCCCCATCGGCCGCCGCTAGGACTTGCCTGGTCCGTTCCGCGCCGAATGCGATCGCGGCCGCGGCCCCTGCGATGCCTAAAATCTGCCCGATGAAGGGAATTGCCGAAAACCCTTTGAAAATATTCATCGCGGATTCGGCCGTCGAGATCGCGATGTTTGAAACGGCCGCCGCTTTTCCGATCGTTTTCAGAGTCGCGTTTTTACTTTGAGTCAGTTGAATGAGGTCGCCGGTCGCTTGCTTGAATCCTTGAACTTCCTGAGAGTTTAGCGCCTGGTTGATCTTTGCGGCGGTTTCCCCGAAGCGGATTTTTTCTTGAAGGAAAGCGTTGTTTGCCGCTACCTGAATCTCGGCCCTTTTCGCGGCGGCCTCAACCTGCGCAGCGTTTCCAGTCTGGATTCTTTCTCTCTCTTTTGCGCCGGCGTCTTGAAAGAATTTGTCTTTCTGAGCTTCCGTGAGCGCTTGGAATTCCTCGTTCTTCGCTAAGATTTCCTCTTCAAAGATTCGCCTTTGCTCGATGTCGATAGCGACTTGTTCTTGCTGGCGGCGGAAGTTGTCTTGAAGTTGTTTTTCTAAAGCCGCGCGCCCGGCCTGGCCCTTTAGGTCGTCTATCTCCTTCAGAATTTCATTTTCCCGGCGCTTCAGCGCAATGAGTGCAGCGCTTCCGCCTTCAGCTTGAAGTTGGCTGATTTCCTGGGAGTTTCTTTGAATTTCCAAAACGCGGCGGGAGTGTTCCGCTTCCTGCGCTTGCAATGCTTCGGCGTTTTGACGGTTCTTTTCAAGCTGCCCTGAATTATCGACCGTGGGTGCAGCGATAGGCTTTTCGAGCTCGGCCGTCATCGCGTCTTTCGCCGCTTTGACTGAACCTTTCATTTGCTCGAGGCCCGCGGTCATCATGCCCAGGTCTGCGAATCTAGCTCCGTTGAGTACGGTCGCAAGCCCCAAGAACCCCTCACGGATGAAAGCGAACGTCGCGCGGAATGCTCCCACAAGGTACGGCCCGGCCTTATCCCAATAGGCTACAAGGCCGCCGAGCGCCAGAATTGCGAGCGTGATCGGACCGCCCAGGGCGCCGATTGAAATTCCGACCGCGGCCATTAATCCCTTGAATGCGGCAAGGGTACTTGCAGCGGCCGCGAATCCCGCCACAAGCCCGAGCACTGATCCCGCGGCCAATGCAACGGTTGAAACGAATTTTACTAGGCGGTCATTTTCTTTTACCGCGGTCAGAATACCAGTCAGCGCTTCGGCCACGGCCTTTGCGGCGGGCGCAAGCGCCTCGCCCATGCTTTCCTGGATTTCCCCGAAGGCGTTTTTCAAGTTCGCCATAGCAGTGCCGACGCCTTGCGCGGCCTTGGCTTGCCCACCGAAACGCGTTTCAACTTGGCCGATGATCTGGGCCAGGCGTTCTTGAGGCGTGAAACTCTCGGTAACGACAATGGCGTTTTTAGCTAGCGCGTTGGTCGAAGTGGTAGCCGATCGCGCGATTTTCTCCATCGCCTCGTCAAGATCTTTTCCAGTCGCTGCAGCTAAATCAAGCGCGGCTTCCGTCAACTCCTTGCTGATAGGAATGTTTCCTAAGAAGGCTTGAGTCTTTGCGAATGCCGCTTTGACGGCGTCGTCATCAACGCCCGCGACAAGTGCCGTAGCTTCGGCCAGGTCATTGTAGGTCTCCATGACCTTGCTTGCTTCAATTCCCTGCTGGAAAAGGGCTTGCTCAAGCTGCTTTGTCGCCTTTTCGCTTTCAGCGAACGCTTCAAGTGAATCAAAAACCGTGGTTTTGATTGCGACAAAAGCCGTTGCAGTGAGCGCCGCGGCCTTTGCTAGGCGATTCGTGAAAGTATTGGTTCGTTTTTCCGCTTCATCGAACGCGCGAAGGTATGCTTCGGCCTTTGCGCCGAGTGATATATTGACGTTAGCCTCGGCCAAATTGCCCCCCTTTCCTTCGCTCCGACATGATTCGTTCCAGTTCCAGGTCCATGATTTTTTCCTGGGCCTGGTTTAGTTCTCGCCTCAATCCTAGCCCGGTGCGGGGGTTTTTTATTTCTGCGCCGTGCAAGGACGCGTGAAATGATGCGTCCCGCGTTCGCCGTTCATGGATGGCATGAAGCAAGACTTGAAGCTCCCGCATCGTCAGCGCGCGGATTTCGGACAAGGTCCAGCCGTATTCTGAGGCTACCAGGTCGAAGGCGGCGCCGAAGTCAGGCTCGGGGGTGTTTTTTTTTCCACTCCCTCATTCGCCTCACTCATCTCAGCCGCGGCGCTCGAGCCGACTAGGGCAGCGGTCAGGGCTTCGGCGATTTCCGAAATCACTTTAGGCGAGGTCGGAACCTGGGAAGAAAAAAGCCGCCAGCCGGCCAGGCGCTCCGTCTTGATTTCGCCCGTTTCATCGTCAAACACTTCGCGTTCAACGGGCGTAAATTCTTTCTGCACTTCAATGGGCAGTTGGTGAAACGCAATTCTTAGGAGTTGAACCGGATCACGGAAAGCGGCCTGGAAAGCATCGCCCGGGAAGGTCCTCATGACCCACGCCTGGTCATCCAAAGTGAAAAGGCGAACGGGGAAAACGCGGCCGTTGACCGAAAAAGAACTATTTTCCGGGACCATATCAAGCAAGGATTGAGGTTTCATGGGCTCAAAAATAGCTTTGAGCGGCCGTTTTCACGGTCTAAAAAAGTAACGGAGTTAGGGCCGGGAAAGTAGATGGAGACAACTACTCGCCCGGCCCCCCTAGCGCCATCGAAGACGCCAGCGGCGGGCCCACTCCATAGACACCAGGCCGCGGCGCGCACTCAGAAGAATCGGGAAATCCTCAAAACCCTATCCTTCCAAGCGACTCGAAAGGCGCAAAGACTTTTGAAATTACGGGAGCGCTTTGACCGACAAGAATTTGAAAACGCCGTTTTTCTCGGGCGAGTAGAGGCAATCCACTTTCACGTCGGAGGCCGAAAAGGCTTTAGCGTCAAAGGAAAGACCCATGCCCGAGGCGCGGCATTTGAACACGTCGAGAGAAACGATCGAGTTATCGCCGCGTTTTTCAGCCATGACGATGGCGCCGAACTCAGGCGTCGAATCGCTCGAGCCGCCCACGACTACTTCCATTTTCTCGGCGTAGGGCGGGAGCACTTCGAAAGAGGCAGTGTCCCCTGCGACAAGCGCAGGCATCGAGGCGCCGGTCAATCGAATACCCAAGGATGCAATGTCGTTTGATCCGCTCTGAAGGGTAACTTCAGTCACTTCTAAAAGGTCGGTTCGGTATTCGGCGTCAATACCGCGCGCGTGGTCAAGGTCGGTCGAGTGATAGACTTTCAAAACCGTGGAGCTCACGGCTTTGAGTAGGTATTTGCCAACTTTCAGGCTTTGAGCGCCGGAAGTTGGGATCGCCGAAACGCCCGTCACCGAATCCGTGACCGTGAGACCTTTTTTGGCTTGAAGGGCCGAAACTTCACCAAGGCTTTGAGCGCTCGACACGGTCGGGGCTTTTCCGAAAAAGAGTTCCCAAACGAACGCCGGGTACTCGCTGAACTTCAGGCTCATCGAACTTTCAACCGAGCCGTTCTCAACGGCCCAGGTATAGCGGTTTGAGCCGCCAGTCAGTTTCACCTGGTCGCCGGTCAGTTCAAGGCTTGAGCCCGATAGCACTTTCAGAGTGCCGTAGAATTCGCCCGAGCCGTCGAGCTTGTATGGCGTGACCGAGTGAATACCGAAAATCGCTTTAGGCGCCGAGAGTGACATTTTTATAGCCCTTTCAAAAGTTTCTAAGTTTGTTTTAAGCCGGTGCGGTTTTTTCTAAGCCCCGGAAACTGCCCCTAGCCGTGTGACTCGTACTCCACGTTGAACCCAAGCTGCACCACTCCAACGGGTTCTTCGGCGTCCCGGATGATGGAAAACTCCGTACTGACAAGCGCCATGGATCTCAGCTTCCCTTCAAAGCGCGGGTCAGGCCGAAAGGTGGGAGGAAAAAGGCGCTCAATTTCATCCGCAACGGCGTCGAGTTCATCGTCTAGATGCGTTTTCTCGATGATTGCGGCCTCGATTTTTAGATTCAGCGTGCGCTTCAGGCTTGAGTGAGGCGGGTTTGCTAGTTCGCTTGTTTCGCTTTCGGTGTAAACGGTGATCGAGGGGAGTTCCCGCGGGTTGAAAGGTCTTGCCCGGTTCGAGAAAACACTTTGGCCCGCGGCCGTTTGGCCGAGCTTCAAAAGCTCGATAATCTTGTCTCTGATTTCGCGTCTCACGCTCACTGGAAGCGCTCCCGCTGCACGATCAGGACCGCGCCGCCCTGGCCGTCGGGTTGAACCTCAATGACTCGGAAGCCCTCTTCGCGGAGGATAATGCGGTCTCCCTCTTCCGGCGAAATGGCAAACTCTTTCAGCCTCACGCCTAAGCGGTGGGTCATGGTCTGGACATTAGTGCTCATGCCGTCAAAAGATTCGACCGTGTAGCGCGTGTCGTAAACCGCGACCACGTCAAAGGATGCGCCTGAGCTCGGGATGAACCGAATCGACTCACCGAAAACCTTTCCGGTTTCTCTGAGAATCCCGTCCACTAGGTCGGTCCATGAGCTCATGAGGATTTTCCTTCTTAAAAAAAAGCCCTGTTTTCAGCCAAACTTCAGCCAAAAACAGGGCCTTTCTCTTCCACCAAAGAGACTTAGAATCAGGCCGGTCCTGGGTTGTAAACCATGCCGCGGTAGTCGATCGCCTTCACGCCGATGACGTGTTTGACCTTGAACTTCACACAATCGTTGTCGAATTCGGTTTCCTGAGTGAGCTCAGGACCCGACATTCCTTCAAGCGTTGCGACTTCGATCGTGTCGATCGTGCTAGGGGCTGCGATCAGGAACCACTTTTGGCCCGTGATTCGAGAGTCAACGATCAGGTTCAACGAACCTTGGAACGGGTTCACGGTAGCGACCGTGTTCGGAACGATAGTCGAGGCGAGAAGCTGGGCGGCTTCGGTTTCTTGCTCAGGACCGACAACCAAGAAAGCAGGTGCCAGGTCCAAGATTTCGACGCCGTCGATTCCTTTTTGAACCCGCATGAGCTTTCGCGCGGCCGACATACCGGCCACGGTCAAGTCAGCTACGGCTGCAATGTTTCCGTGGTCAGCGTGGAAAATAGCTTTTCCATCGGCCATGAGTGGGTTGTTCAGGAGCACGTCATAGACAAGTTTCGACTCAAGGCGAGCGGCGGCGGACCCTGCTAGCTGTCCGAGCCTGGTGAATGCTCCCAGGTCGTCCCCCAAAATCAGGGCGTCGCTCATGTGGATCGCCCGGCCGTACTTGGCAACGGTGATCGTCTCAGCGCTTTCGCCGATAGTTCCCGTCTCATAGCTTGCGCCTTCAGCGATTGCGCGAAGGTCGGGAGCTTCACCGAATGCCACGCGCTTTGCGGGCTTGTAGTCCGGCAAGGTCGAGCGAACCACGAAAGGTTCGAAAGTCTTCGGCTGCGCGGTGTAGGAAGCGCGCAGGACTTTGTTTGCGGTGTTACCCAAGATTTCGACAAAGTTCGAAGTCATGAGCGCGCGGCGAGCGATTTGGTGCCGGGCCATGCCGCGGGCGCTATCGCCCAAGATTTCCTCAGCCATTCGCGACAAGCTCATTCCGACATAGGCGCGGGCCTGGTCGGTGATCTTGAAGGTCGTGGGCATTGCGCGGTGAAGGAGTACGGCTTCCATTCCTTCGGCGCGGGTTTTCACTTCATCCTGAGCGCCGGCCTCGATGCGGGCCGTGGTGATCGTTTCAGTGGTCGCGGTCATTTTCAAAATTTCCTTTCTAACGTTTTCAGGTTTCTCGCCCGTGGCGATCCAGGTTTGTACGCTGGCGAGAGAAACCCCACCGGCTCGGGACAGTTCTAAGATTTCAGAGACGCGCGAGCGCTCAAGGCTTTCTGTCTCGGGCGCGGCTTCAGTCGGTTCAACTTCGGCCGGCGCAGCTTCGGGAGCGCTTTCAGGGGCCGAGATTTCAGCGGTTTCGGCCGGGTTTTCTGTAGTTTCTTGGGCGGTCTCTACTTCGGCCATTCGTTCCTCTACTTCGCAAAGGTTAGTCTCATTTAGGCCCCGAAGTTTCGCGCCGTCATCTGCACCAATCGGTACGATGGAAAGCTCAAAAGGGGTCCAGTCAGTCGCACGGTAAACCGGAACGCCGTTTTCCTCGGACGCTTTTTCAAACTTGTTAACCCGGTAGCCGACTGACACGTTGCGAATAATGCCGGAAACGATTTCCCGAAAAATGGGTTGAACGTCCTCACGCTCGGAAAATCGAATGAGTGCGCGACCCTCACCTTTTTCAATCCATGCGCGCTCGACCACTCCCAAAATAGAAGAGAGGCCGGCCGAATCGTGCGAGTTTAGAACCGGCGCGCCGTTGTTTAGGCGATCAAGGCGGATTGCCTTCGGTGAAACTTCCAACTCTTCAAAGAAGGGGTCACTAAAGAACCCTTGGCGAAAAACGCGCGCGCCCGTGGTCCAGACAACCTCGACCGTTCTTTTCTGTTCGTCCAGAGTTGAGGGTTCCACGCTTGCGCGGCGAAAAAGTCCTGTTAGGTCTCTCTTCATTGCGTTTGGTCCTGAGTGTTCACGGGTTGAAATCCGCCCGTTTTCATTGTCTTTCTAGGGTCCGAGTCTAAGGCGATGCCTAATTTTTCAAGCAACGCGTCGTCCTCGGCGCGCTCCTTTAGGACTTCGGCCGGGTCGTATCCGTTGCCGCGAATGACTTCAGAAAGCGTGGTCAAGCCCCCGCGGATTGCGGTGATCTGGGCGGTGATTTCTTTTGAAGGGTCGATCATCTCCCGGCGCGGCGGCGTCCAGAGAGGCTTAACGCCGTCGAGCCGAAGTCCCGCAAGGAGTGCGGCTTCCGTGAACCAATTCCACACGGGGTCACACACACCCGGGATCAGGACGCGCCAGCGAAGGGACTCGATGTTTCGCTGAAACTCGATCCAGCCCATTCGGCCGGACGAGAAATTCACTTGTGAGAAATCGCCGGTCAAAGATTCAAACGGAACGCCAAAGCCCGCGGCGATCCGGTGCAGAATGTCGCGCGTGAATTCAGAATAACCCTCAACGCCCGGGGGCGAGGCAAACTTAATGTCTTTTCCAGGCGGGAGGTATTCGATCAGGCCCGGCTCCACTTTATCTATTGGGAGCGCGCCGCCGACGCTCGAGGACGGGTCAATAGGGGCTTCGGTGTCGTAAACAAAAAGGGACCAACAAGCCGCGATTTTAGCGCGAATTAAATGAATTTCGGCCCATTCCTGCGCGTCTTTCAAAAGCAGGAAAACCGAAGCGCCGAACGGTACGCCTCGCACCTGGCCCGCGCGGTCTTGTCTGAAGCGGTGAATGATTTCCGAAGCCGGAAATCTTTTGGAGGTCATGCCGCCAGATTTCAAAAGCGTGTCCCCTGGGTGAGAGGGGAAAAGCCAATAGGCCACGCGCTCACCTTGCGCTGAGAACTCGACCCCTTGGACGATATAACCGCCGGTATCAAGGCGGCCTGACTTCGTTTCGTCTAGGTAGTCGGCCTCTAAAATCTGAAGTTTCAGCGGAAATTCAGCGTTATCAGTGCGGATTTTCCGAATCAAAACCTCGCCGCTTTCCACAATTTCCCGGAAAATTAGGGCCTGAAGCCCGTAGAAATCTAAATTTCCGTCAAAATCGCACGCGGTACTTTCGGCCCAAGCCTTCCAAGCATCGGAAGCAAGCCGAGCCCTGCCCGTTGCCTTGCCTTGCGGCTTTGCAAGAATGCCGGTCCCCACGACGTTTTCGACCAAAACTTGAACGGCTTTTTGAGCAAAGCCGTCATTCCTGGTTAGGTCGCGGGAGCGGTTTCTAAGCGTGACAAGGCTTGAACCTTGAGCGGAGTTCGCGTCCGTTGAAGGTGCGATCCATGAGGCCGTGCGCCTTCCGCGGCTTGCGGCGTCAAAGCGCCTGACTCCGTCTTGAGCGGCCGTGAGTGCTAGCCTGTAGCGTTCGCGCTTCAGTGCGCGTTCCGGGGAAACGTAAGAAAAAAAACGGTCGATAAAGTTTCCGGCCACGGTTTAGTCCGCCTTATCCACTTGCACGGCCACGCGAAGGGGGCCGCGGCTTGCCTCACTGATCGATCGCTTAATCAGGTCCCGAATTTTCAGCATCTCTTCTAAGGAACGATAAGTGACTTCCTTGTCAGAGTATTTGACTCGCAACGTCCCGCTTTTGATCGCGGTCTCGATTTCTAGGAGGTCGGAAGCGGTCCAGGCCATGCGCTAAAAACTAGCCCGGTGCGGCCATTTCAAACCTCACCAAAAAAGTGAGCGCCGCCTGGGCGGCCGGGATTCTTCCGCGCGCTTTGCTTCCAAACGCCTGACATCGTTCGGAACTACTGGCAAGGGCTCAGCTTCCTCGGTGGGCGGATCTGTTTCCGCGGCTTCGGATTCGGGTTCGGGTTGAGACATTTTGGCCCTTTTCCCATTTTGGAAAGCGTCCAGGTCCTCCCACTGCGCCGGGCTGAAACGGTCAATCCCGAAAACCGCGGCCGCGGCTCGGGCAAGAACCCGGCAATCGAGCGCTTCGTTTCGGTCCCGGATTTTTTCCCACTCGTACTTCCGAAAGCCCTTAGAATATCTCACGACTAATTGCTCGGCGGTCATCATGCGGAAGAATTCTTCGGGGTATTCTGGAAAGTGACAAAAGCCGGGCGGGTGCGGGTCGGTTGGTTTTAGCGGCGGGTCTTGATTTAGCAGTGAATAGAGCTCGGATTTCAGCATCGAAACGCCGACGCTCCAAAGTTTCATGCCGCGTTTGACTTGCTTTCCCTTGATAGAAACGTCAACCGACTTTGGAATTCCAACCGCGGTTGGGAGTGAGTCTTGCCCTTTGGTCGCAATGACGCGCGCCTGATTCTGGCGGCGGACGAAATTATAAACGGTTTGAGTATTATAGCCCGAATCGACGGCAAGAAGGCGGACCGGGTGCATCGAGTTCGTTTGATCCGGAAATTGTTTTTCGACAAGCGCGGCGAGCTCACCCCACACTGGGTTATCGGGTGAGGACGTGTCGCCGGCCAAAACATAATAAGCGATGGACCACGATTCTTTCCCTTGGCCCCAACCCACGATTTCAACTTCGATGCGGTCTTTTTGAATGTCCGCTCCCGCGGTGAGGAACACAACGCCAGGCGGAACGGTTCCGATTTCATAGTTTTCGCGCCGCCTGTAAAGCCTTTCCCACTCGGGGGCCTCGCCCTTTTCTTTCCAGGTCTTTCCAAGGACCGTATTCACGAAAGCGCGGAGTTTCTCGGGGTTTGATTTCGCGCGTGTGAAATCGCGCGCAGCGTCCGCCCAGGAGTACCAGCCAACGGGCGAGTAGAGGCTCGAGAGGTGATAGCTCCTGATCTTTGGATCCGCGCATGGGTTCTCGGGCCGCCATTCGCCTTTCGATAACATTTTGGTTTTGAAGTATTCGGGAATGCGCTTGTCGCACTGGATGCATTCCATCTCGGCCGTGTGGAATTTCTCGGGCTCCCATTTCAAACGCTCAAACTCAAACTTCTGAAATTCCGCGCAGTGGGGACACGGGACGAAAAAATAACGTTGATCGCCCTCGAGGAAAGCGTCTTCAATCGCGCTCCGTCCTGCGATCGTGGGAGTAGACACCATGAGGATTTTCCGCTTTGCGAATGTGCGAGTTCTTGCGCGTGCGAGTTCGATGGGCGAGCCCTCGCCGGTGTCCTCAATGAATGCGTCCACTTCGTCCATGATGCAGTAACGCGCGGGCATCGAGCGAAGGCCCACGGCTGAGTTGGAACCCGTGAGCACTAGCGCGCCCGAGGGAAAGGTTTTCATTAGGATAGTGTTTCCTGAATCCCTTTCGCGTGCGGGCTTCACCCTCTCGAGAAGTGCGGGCGATTCTTCGATGAGCGGCTGAATCCTTTGTTGCGAAGTTCTTTTGGCCATGTCCTGAGTTGGAAGGACAAAAATAGTCGGGCCAGGCGCGTTCGCGATAATGTATCCGAGCCAATTATTCGCGGCCTCCGATCCGCCGACTTGGGCGCCCTTGCAGAATCGCACTTCCTGCACCGGGGAAAGTGCCGAGAGTGAATCCATTATTTCCCGAAGGTATGGCGTCCGCTCATTTCGCCATTTGCCGGGCTCGGCGCTTGCGCGGCTTGATAGGTAGCGGTTTTGTTCCGCCCATTCTGAAACGGTCAAGATCGGGTCAGGCTTTAGGCCCAGGCCGAAGCCTTTGGAGAAAATCGCGGCGCTTTTATTCTTCGTCATCGCTCGCCGCCTCTTTCAAGATTTCAGCGGATAGGCCGTCGAGCGCCTGGGTCAGCTCCCGGGTCAAGGTCGCATAGATCAAGTCCGGGTTTGTTTCCGCGGCGAGCTCGGCCGAAATGCGGGAGGGCAGATTCAAG
>JBBATS010000037.1:0-29915 GCA_040398625.1 Chakrabartia sp.
TCAGGTGCCAGTGACCGCAAGGTCGTGGAGGTTCGAGTCCTCTCCTGGGCACCATTTAGTTGGCTGGATCAGCCGTAAACCAGCTTTTTTCTTGCGCTCCCCTGTGTTCGCGAGTCACCTTCATGCCGTGACCGGGGGGACTTCAAAAACAAGCCGCGATTCGGCCCATGAGGCGCTTCTTGCGTCTTGCTATGACGACGTCCGGCGGATTTCCCGCGCCATTTTGGCCCGTGATCAGATGAACCGCGCCTATCAGGCTACAGAACTTGCAAATGAAGCCGCCATCCGTCTGATGGGGGTGGACCGCATGGAGATAAAGGACAAGGCGCATATGCTGGCGATGGCGGCGCGAACCATGCGTCGCATTCTCATTGACGAGGCCCGCAAGGGTGCTGCGGCAAAGCGGCAGGCACCGGCCTTTGTGACGCAGTGGCCCGACGATCCCGCCGCGTCCTTGATCAACATTGGTGATCTGGACCGGGCTTTGGAGGCGCTGGCGCTTTCATCCCCCGAACATGCCGAAATTGTTGAGTTGCGCTTCATGCTCGGCTTGACGGTGGAAGAAGCCTCCCTTGCCAGCGGCATTCCAGCGCGGACGATAAAACGCCGTTGGCAAGCCGCGCGCGTCTGGTTGCTCGATTATCTAGATGGAGACGCAGCGCTTGGCGGCGCCTGAAATCGAACGGCGCGCGCTCGCCTTGTTTGAACGGCTCGCCGACGCCCCGCACAATGCCCGCTTACGCGCGCGCCTGACCAAGAACGAAGCGCCTGAGGTATTGGACCGGCTTGCAGCGCTTGAAGCACGGGCCGCAAATGCGGCCGGGATGCTGCCGACGCTCATTCCAGGCAGCGGAGAGTTTGGCGAGGGAGCGTTGCCACCTGCGCGCGTCGGCACCTTCCGCCTGACCGAACGGATTGGCATGGGCGGCATGGGCGAGGTCTGGGCGGGTGAGAGGGACGACGGCCTGTATGACCAGAAGGTCGCGATCAAGCTGATCCAGCGTCACGCCTTGGCCCGCGCGGCGGCAGCCTTTGACGATGAGCGCCGCTTTCTCGCGCGGCTGGACCACCCGAATATCGCGCGGCTGATCGACGGTGGCGTCACCGAAGACGGGCTTCCCTGGCTGGCCATAGACTATGTGCAGGGCGAGCCAATTGACGCGGCCTGCACTGAGCGAACTCTGGCCGAGCGCGTGTCGCTGTTCATCAAGGCGGCCGATGCTGTCCAATATGCCCATGGCAAGTTGATCGCCCATGCCGATCTGAAGCCTGGCAACATTTTAGTGGGCCCCGATGGGCGTGTGCGCCTCTTGGATTTCGGCATTTCCGGCCTTGTCGGACAAGACAGCCGTTCCCCCACCGGCAGTGGGCCGCTCACCCGCGCGTTTGCGAGCCCGCAACGGATTGCCGGAGCGCCGCCGTCTGTGGCGGATGATATCTTTGCCCTTGGGCGGACGCTCGCCCCACTCGTCGCAGGTGACCGGGAGCTTATGGCCATCGCAGCCAAGGCACAGTCCGTGTCGGAGGGAGATCGGTATCAGACTGTTGGCGCGTTCATTGCAGACCTAGACCGATGGCGCGCTCATCTGCCCGTTAAAGCCATGCCGCCCGGCTGGCTATACCGCGTAGATAAGTTCATCGGCCGTCATCGCCGGGGCGTCATTGTAACTGGGGTCGCGCTGACACTCATTGCAGGCACCTCTCTGGTTGCGACACGCAGCTATTTCCGGGCTGAGCAGGCCAGCGAGCGATCGACCCAAAGGTTGCAAGAGGTGCGACAACTTGCGCGCTATCTTCTCTTCGACTTGCACGATGATCTGGCGCGAGAACCGGGAACCCTCGAGAAGCGGATTGAAATTGCCACAGTCGCTGCCCGATATCTCAACCAATTGCGAGAGGCGAAAGACGCGCCGCCTGATCTGCGATTGGAGGTCGCTCAGGGTTATCGTCGGCTTGCCACTATTCAGGGGCTGGGTGGCGGCGTGAACATTGGTGATGTTAAAGCGGCCCGCAAAACCATTGACCTTGCAAAGGGCCTGCTGGATCGACTGCTCGCCGACAGTCCGGGCAATGCCGCCGCCCTCGCCGAACGCGGTTGGGTGGAGCAGGGCTATTGGGTGCTGGGGGCCGACAACAAAAAGTCCATCGCCATTAATGACCGCGCGCGCAGTTTGTTTGACCGGGCGCTTTCTATCGACCTGCAAAATCCTGAAGCGCGGTTGGGGCGCCTCACAGTCGAACGGAACCGTGCCTATGACCTGACCTGGACATTGGACCGACCTGCAGACGCAGTCATTGTCTGCCGGGAAGCGCTTGCAAAGCTCCGGGCGCAAGCCTGGCCCAAGGAGGTGAGTGATCAGGCCGATCTGCTTGAACTCCATTTGCTCAACCGTCTTGGTGACGCCGTCTATTTTGCCGGGGACGTACCCGGCGCACTTGTGCCCTATCAGGAAGCAGACAAGGTCGTTGATCGGTTGATCGCTCGCGACGGAGAAATCCCTGCCTTACGTCTGATGAAGGCAGAAATCGCTTTCAACCTGAGCGGGACCTTACAGGAAATGGCGGGGCAGTTGCCGGAATCGCTGCGTGTGGCCGACCAGGGGATTGCCTCCTTGCGGGCGCTGGAACGTTTCGGGCTAGATGCGGGAACAGAAAAGCGGTTGGTAATGTTGCTCGGTCAGAAGGCCGTCATTCTCAGCGAAATGGGGCACCATGCAAAGGCTGTTGCGGCCTCTGCCGAAAGCCTCAGCATACGTCGCAAGCGCTTTGCAGTTGCACCACGAGACCCGCAACGGACACGCGATGTGGCCGTTGCCATACCAAATCATGCCCGCATCTTGCGGGCAGCGGGCCAGCACCGTGAGGCCTGCGCCGAAATCACAGAAGGCGTCAGGTTTTGGCGCGTCATCCGATCGCGCGGCGACCTGGGCGCCAAGGACGCCCGCGACGAGCTCCCGAAAACAGAAGCCCTACAAAAAGTTTTCTGCGCCAACTGAATCTTTGGCCCCCTTTTTCGACCACATGCGCCTTAGCTTTCTGAAACCCAGAAAAATGTCGTCGCGCGGTTTCATTGGACACAATTGGGGAAACAATCATGACGAAGAAACTTTTGATGATCGGGGCAGCTGCGGCTGCGCTTATGACCGCACCTGCACAGGCAGCGGTTATCGCAACTCTCAACTTCACGCAGCCAACAGGCACAGTCCTATCCAACCAACCGATTGATATCTTTTTGCGGTTGACGCTGGATGCCAATTCGGATGCGCTGACGACAGACGCCCAGGGTACGCCTACGTCCGGTTTTGATCCCGGCAGCTACACTGGACCCATTGACCTCAATGATCCCAACACGCGCATCGTGTTCAATGAGTTCTACGAATGCTCGGGAACCTTTAGCTCAGGGTGCGGCAATGGCCCGCCCTACGATTTCACCTTCAACACTGCGCAGCCCAACTTCATTGGTCCCGCCAACTTTGACCTGCAGCCCGGTGACAGCTTTGAATGGCTGTTTGGCACATTCACGCCGACCGGCGGAAACGCGCCCGCAGGAACCTATAGCTTCTTCAATGCCGGCGTGTTTGTGCAGATCTACAATCCTGGTGCCGATCTGAATGATCCCGGCGATGACCAGTTTGACAGCATCACCCTCGCACAAACTTGCCCGGGGCAGGACGCTGCCTGCGCCTTTACGCGGGACATCCTGGCAGCACCCGGCGGCGTGCCGGAACCCGCAGCCTGGGCGATGATGCTGGCAGGCTTCGGCATGATTGGATCTGCAATGCGTCGACGCAATGTGCGCTTCGCGTCCGCCTGATCACAGTCACAAAAGGAGATCACCAATGACCTTGATGAGAACAGCAGTCACTTCAGCCATTTTCGGCCTGAGCCTCTTGTCCTCCGTCGCCCAGGCCGCGATCCCGGTCTATCCGAACTCGGGCACTGAAAATCCGGAGCTCTACAGCTTCACCGCAGCCGCCGATGGCGATCTGGTGGCCTACTTCACAGGCAGTACAGGATCGTTCGAGAACATCCTCGGCTTGATTGTGAATGGCACAGACCTCGCCTTTTCGTCGCTCAACAGCCACCTCTCCGCGCCGGGGGACTCGTTCAACTTCGGCCCCGTCAGCGCCGGCGACGCGCTGGTGTTCTACATCAATGTTGAGGGGGGAATCTACACATGGGCTTCGGACAAGGCGCTCAACGACGATGCAGCGAACCACGTCTGGTCAACGGCCTATGACGGTGGCGATTTTTCCATTCCCGAAGGCATCTTCGTCACATTTGAAGACCTTCCCGGAAGTGGCTCGGACTTCAATTATGACGACTTGGGCTTCGTCTTTACCAACGTAAAAACGGTCATTATCCCGAACGGCGTACCGGAACCTGCGGCTTGGGCGATGCTCATCGCAGGCTTCGGCATGATTGGATCTGCAATGCGCCGACGAAAGGCTACGGAGGTTCGTGTCCTCTCCCAGGCCCTTATCTAAGATCAGCTCTTAGGCACATCTGGAAGAATAAGACGCCCAACGCCGCTCGGCGTTGGGCGATTATAGAGCCAATTAGTGCCCTTTGGTGGCTGCTCGCTGCGGCACAAATTGGATAAGCGCGGCGATCGCCATCGCAAGGACCAATGAGGCCAGCGGTCGGCTGAGATCAAGACCGCCCTGCGCCAGAGGCTTGTCGAGAAAATCCCCGACGGTTGCGCCGAGCGGCCGCGTCAGGATGAACGCCGCCCAAAAAAGAAAGACCCGGTTCGCACTGGTAAAACGCCACAGGCCAATCAGCACGATCAGGCCCAAGCCAAACATCGTCGCGCCGCCCAGATACCCAAGCCCGCCGGTATCTGCCGCCCAGTCACCCAGCGCGGTTCCCAGCGTTTGTGAGAAGGTAATGGTGGTCCAATAGAGGGCTTCTGACTTGGGACCGGCGACATTGTCCATTGAGATGGACCCGGTCAGACGATGCCAGACAAGCAGCGACAGGAGCACCAGCCCGAGCAGAACCGCGGAACCGCCAGTATAGCCGATACCCAGCGAGCGCGTGGCAAAATCAGCCAATGTGGTGCCCGCCGTGGTCGACGCGATGATCGTGGCCCAATAGAGCCAGGGGCGGAATTGAGCGGCCCGGATCTGGATCATGACCAGAACCAAAAGCGCAGCCCCAAATATAGCGGTGCCGACCAGATAGCCCATATCCCAGCTCATAGACACGGTGTCGCCTGCGGTTTCCCCCAATGTCGTCGCGAGGATCTTGATGATCCAAAAGCCGAGTGTGACGGCTGGAACCTTTATGGCGGCCGGTAAAGAGCGGGATTGGTCAATCATGGGGGCTTTCATCCATAGACACTGTGAATTGGAAAGAATGATATATCGTCTTTTTTTCTGTTGTCATCTATAAATGCCCGCCCGAGATGATCTGCCGGAACCACACCTTGGCCCGATGGAGGATACCAAGGCATAAGCTGGCGGCGCTTTGGCACGCGCCAACCACGCCGCTAAACGCCGATGCTGCGTCGATGGCTCTTCAGGCTATGCCGGCTCTTTGCTGGTCCGCATGACGTCTTCCAGCACCCCAAGGAACTGGTCCGTCGAATAGTTCCAGTCAAAGCTCGCGCCATATTGGGCAACGACCTTGCGATCCATTTCAGCAGCGTTCCCAATGGCGCGGGCCAGTTCCTCATCCAGCGCGCCCACAGGTTGCGTCAGCGCATCTGTTGGGCCGCGACCGTTGAGGCCGACGACATCCAATGGCCCCGGCACCGGAAAGCCTGCCACAGGCACGCCACAGGCCAAGGCTTCGATCATCACGAGCCCGAACGTGTCTGTCAGGCTTGGGAAGACAAAGACGTCTGCCGCGCGATAGGCACTCGCCAGAGCTTCGGCATGTAGTGCGCCAAGAAAGACAGCGTCTGGGTAGCGCTCCCTGAGCATGGCAAGGTCCGGCCCGTCGCCAACGATGACCTTGGTTCCAGCGGTGGCAAGGCCCAGAAATACTTCTAGGTTCTTTTCAACCGCGACCCGACCGACCGACAATAAAATTGGCTTTGGCAGGTTTGCGAGTGCAGGGTGGATATCCCCTTCAGGATGGAAGACGGCTTTGTCGATGCCGCGCGTCCACAGGCGCGCGCGGTCTATGCCCCGTCCAGCGAGTTCCTCGCCCAGCCGGGGGGTCGATACGAGCACCGCACTGGACGATTTGTGGAACCGCCGCATGATCGGCCAGAACCGATCCGGCGAAATCCCCGTGCGGGCGGCGGCATAGTCTGGGAAGCGGGTGTGGAAGGCCGTTGTAAACCGGACACCATTGGCCTTGCACCAGGCACGCGTGGTCCATCCGATAGGACCTTCGGTCACAATGTGGACGACATCTGGCCGGAAGGCCTTCAGCGCCCGCCGCGCGGCGAAGCGCGGTGCAATGGCGAGGCGTATTTCGGAATAGCCCGGCATCGGCACCGTCAGGAACTGGTCTGGCGTAATCAGTTCAACTTCATATCCCCGCTCCATCAGGATCCCAACCGTTGTTGAGATGCTGCGGACGACGCCGTTGACCTGCGGGAACCAAGCGTCGGTGGCGATCGCAATCCTCACGCGGCAACCATCGATTTGGCCGCGTTCTGGCGGTCACGCACAATCTCTGCCCAGTCGAGAATCGACATGGCGCCCGTGCGGTCTTCAACCAGCGCTGTGCAGCTTTCCACCCAGTCACCATCGTTATAATAGATCATGTCACCAATCTGCCGGATTTCCGCACAGTGGATGTGGCCGCAGACAACGCCATCAACGCCCCGTTGCTGGGCTTCACGGACAACGGCTTCTTCAAACTGGTAGATAAACTGGACGGCGTTCTTCACGCGCTTCTTCAAATAGGCCGAGAGCGACCAATAGGGCATGTCGAAACGACGGCGGACACGGTTGAAGATCTGGTTGACGCGCAGCAGCACCGAATAGGCCTTGTCCCCAAGGAAGGCGAGCCACTTGGCATAAAGCACAATCCCGTCAAAGGCATCGCCATGCGTGACCAGCAGACGGCGGCCGTCGCGCGTTTCGTGGATCGCTTCATTGTGAATGGTGATGCCGCCAAAGCTGAGGCCCGCATATTCGCGCAGCATCTCATCATGATTGCCGACAATATAGACAACGCGCGTGCCGCGATGCGCCATCTTCAAAAGACGACGGACGACTTCGTTATGCTCATCAGGCCAGTACCAGCCCTTGCTGAGCCGCCAGCCGTCAATGATATCGCCCGTCAGATAAAGCGTTTCGCATTCGACGCTGGCAAGGAAGTCGAGCAGCAAAGTTGCGTTGCAGCCGGACGTGCCAAGATGGATATCGGAGATCCAGATGGTCCGGTATTTCTGCTTGGGCGTAAAGCTGCGCGGCTCAGGATGGTCGAGCCAGGTCGGCGGACGAAAATCCATGAGACCCGTATCGATCTGCTTTGCGATCAGTTCCTTGGAGCTCGTCGTCATATCAACCCCCCGATGTGTTTGCGTCATTTGTGGCGATCTAAAATTTGTCATGTCAGTGGCTATTGCTTGAGCTTGAGATAGCGCTCGATCCGCCCTGCAATCTGGCCGAGATCATCTGCCAGACGACGCCGGAGCGACGACGTATCCATTGCCGAAAATTCAACCATTTGCGGCATCGACAGGCCGATACGCAGGGTCGCTCCAAAGCGACCGTCAGGCATGCGAACGCAGCGGACCGGCTCCCCCAGTCTTAGGCCGAACAGGTCCTGCACCTTGCCGTCGTCGCCATTGGCCAGCGACTGATGCAGCCCGCGCGCAAATTCAAAATCATGCGCGGGGCTGATCTCACTCAGATCGATCGTGGCCAGCGTCCGGATTTCCATCGGCACGGCCTGCGCTTCCCGCTCATCCATATAACCCATCGGCTTGACATGGCTTGCCCCAAGCCGCCGCGTGAGCACGGCGATTTCTTCTTCAAAGAGATCAACCGTGCGCTTGATTTCCGTCGGGTGGAGGCGGTGGAACAGTTCCAACTCGAAGATGCTCGCTTCCAGCCGCAGCAACAGCCCAAGGTTTGAGCCTTGCGGAAGCCGCCCCGCATCTGGCCACGCGGCAGGCCATTCTGCGCGGAGAAAAACGGTTTCAAAACCGGGAGGCAGTGGCGCCGCCTTGGCGGCCGTTGCCGCAGGAACAAGAGCAAAGCCGCTGAACGGAGGGCCGCCCATGAACTTGCTGCCCGTCAGAAAAACGGTGCAACCCCGCGCAAGATAAGCACCCACCAGGCTGCGACTGATGCGCGCCTGACAGGCATCCACCACGAAGCTCATCTTATCCCCGAAGCGGCGGCGCAAGGCATCGATATGCCCCATGGATGGCGCGACGAGACCCGTCTTAGACCCATGGACCACATGCACGAGCGGATGACGTCCTTGGGCGATCGCTTCGGCCACATAAGCGCCAATCGACAAGAGGACGTCTTCGGATGGAAGCGGCTGCCCCTTGTCCGACCGGATCGGCACATCGATCACTTTTATGGTGGCGGCGAAGTCCGCATTCAGCGGAAGACCGGCTTCAACCTTGATGCTTTGCGGCGTCACCTTCGCGAAGTGGCAGGCCTTGGCCGCATGGACGCTACCGTCCCCAACTTCGTCTGCACCGAGCAGAATGTTGTCGATGCCGGCGGACCCTGCACGAACGGCCGTCGCAAGGCCAACATATTCAAGGTCCGTGCCCGATGCCGCGAAGACGATGTCGACGCTTGTCGGCACATTCCACGATTTGCGAAGGCGGGTCCGAAGGTCTTCCAGCGCGGTTGTGTAACCGTCCTGTTCCAGGACAAAGCCGGGGGCGAGTTCCAGCACGCGCCGCCGCACTTCGGCCATCGCGGGGACAGAGATGAAGTTTGCTGTCGAAGAAGAATAGGCAATCAGCGTCTGTGGACGCGGCACTGTCAGATAGCGGTTCAGCCCCGTCGCAGGGTCGATAAGGATGCGCTCATCGCCACCATCGGTCATGATGATCGTCAGCGGGTCAGCCAGCAGGTCATCTTGATCGTAGCTGGTAAACTGCGTTTGAATGACGGCCATCCTTTGCCACATCTGACACGGCGTGGAGTAGGCCTAGTTCGTTGCATGGAAACGACAATTTCGTTTCAAATCGCGTCACAAATTTGAGACAAATCTGTCATTTACTTTTGCTCTACACCCTCCATGGGTTTCCTCGCGGCAACGTGCACCGGTATTGAGGTATCCGCGAAGGCGGGAGTGCTTTTCACGGCCCGTCAGATGCTGTGGCAAGGGGGGCGCGTGGGCCCTGTATGAGTTCGATCAATCCCGGACATCCCGCCAAAGGCTTCCTTCAGCAAACCGGGCAGATCGCAGGGCTGATCAGCGCATTTGCCAGCCTGCCCTTCTGGTATGCCCTGCCCCGCCCAATGCGCCTTGTGCGCGGCGTGGAGGTCCGCTTTTTCCGGCGTCTGCTCCGCAGCATTGGTGTCGAGGTTACGTTGGATGGCAACTTTCCGCCGCAAAAGGGGACGCTTTTCATCTGCAACCATATCAGCTGGGCGGACATACCGGTTTTGGCACATGTGCTGGATGCGGCGTTTGTCGCCCGCGCGGATGCCGGAAATTGGCCCGTGATTGGCCGGATCATGCAACGTTATGGCGTTATTCTGGTGGATCGCACCCGGCCGGGCACGTCAGCGCAACAGGTTGAGGCCATTCGGGCCAGACTTCGCGCCGGACAGTCGGTGATTGTGTTTCCGGAAGGGACCACGTCGCTTGGTATCGACATCCTCCCCTTCCGGTCTTCGCTTTTGCAAGCAGCAGACGCGGCGCAGGCCGTCCAGCCTGTCGTCTTGAGATATCTGACACCCTCGGGGGACGCTTTGCCGGCAGACGTTCAGCGGAATGTCGCCTGGATCGGGGATGATACGTTGCTGGACGGCATCCGTTCAATCATGCGCGCGCCGATGCGGGCGCATCTTCAGTTCCTTCCGCCCACTCTCACGCGCGACCGCAAGCTGTTGGCGCGTGAGCTAAGGGACCAGATGTCCCGATGCTATGCCGCCTTGCCCAACCTTTCGAGATAACGGCTCGAAATTGCGTCAACGGGAAGCATGATGAACACGTCGGTCGTATTGAACGCATGATCGATGACTGCACCATTGCCAACGGTCGCCCCTAGACGGAGATAGCCTTTGATCAAGGGCGGGAGCAGGCGCTGCGCCGCTTGCGGATTAAAACTTCCAAGCGGGAGACGCGCCATATCGACAAATTGCTCCGGATGGGCGGCCACACGGGCCTCGCGCGGGGCTAAATGATTGTAGAAGAGATAGCTGAGCGCTTCTGCATGGACATCGGGATCGGTACCGGCAAAGCTGGCACACCCAAACATCGCGGCAATGCGGTGCTGCTTTAGATAGACAGCAATACCGCGCCACAAAAGCTGGATGGTCCCGGAATTGCGATAGGCCGGCAGGACGCAGGATCGTCCCAGTTCAAGCAACTCGCCCGATTGGGCATCAGCAGTGTCGAGCAGCGGCTGCAGATCGAACTCGCCTGCACTGTAAAATCCGCCAATTGTGCGCGCGACACCATGCCGCAACAGGCGATAGGTCCCGACTGTGATGGCCGTACCTGATGACACGTCCTCCACCAGCAAATGATCACATGCCACATCGAACGGATCAATGTCGCGTTCGCCCGAAGCTGGTGCAACATTTGCCCCCAGTTCCTGACAGAAGACCTTCCAGCGCAGGTGCTGCGCTGCCCTCAGGTCCATTTCACACGCGGCCAGACGCACGCGCAAATCGCGCCCTTGCACAGAATTGGGTACATCCACCTGCATGCCATTCCCCGTTCGGGTTCACGAAGCCGTGGCATAACATTCTGCCATTTCAGCGGTATGGCGGCGATGTTACGGAATGATGGCGTCGTTATTCCGGCAACGGCGCACGGCCATTAACTGCTGCGCTTCAGGTCCAGCCCCTCGGCACCACGCACCACCTGCCACTGGCTGATGGGGAAGGTGCGATAACGACGGGTGGCAATGTTATCCACGCCCACAAACGTCGCACGACCGACAGCGCGGGTCAGTTCCAGCCGGACATAGCCCTGATGCAAATTGTCGGTCCACAGCACTTCGGGATTATGCGCTGTAAATGCAGCATCCAGCTTTGCGGATGTCGCGCGGTCAAAGCCACTTTCGACAAAATCACCGGGCGAGGTGATACCGGCCGTTCCCAGCTCAATGCCTGTGGGGCGTCCAGATGCATCCGCCAGGCGGTTGGCCCAGAAGCTATGGCTGTCGCCGGTCAGGAAGATGAGATCATCGACACCGGCCGCGCGGGCCTGCGTATAGAAGCGCTCGCGCGCCCATTCATACCCATCCCATGTGTCGGGATAGAAGGGCAGGTTCCATTTGCCTTTCCAAGCCAACTCTTTGGCCGCATCAAGAGGCTTGGGCTGTGTTTCCGGGTTCGGAATGATGCTGAGGGCCACAACATCGGGCACGCGCGTCCGTGCAATAGGCATGGGGTTGCCAATGAGCCGCCAAGGCTGCGCCAGTTGCTTTGAATTCGCCCACGCCGCAGCAAGATCGCTTTCCTGCTCAGCGCTGATCAGGCGACGGTCCGGCGCACCGATCCGGTCACGCTCCATCGCGTCTGCATCTGTGCGACTGGTGATCGTTGTGTAAAATGGTGTGTAGTCAACCTGCAGGGCGCGCGCTGTGTGGCGCGTCTCCAGCGTGCTGAGCGTTGCAATGTCGCCGAAGGAATAATGCCGCCAGAACTGCATCCGGGTGCGGCCGGGGACCGGTTCCCGCACAGGCATCCATTCATAATAGGCTTGGATCGACGCCGCCCTGCGGGCCGCCCAATCGCCTTCCTTGTCCGGTTGATGGTTCTGCGCACCGCCAAACCAAGGGTTGTTCGCACTTTCGTGATCATCCCAGCAGGCCAGCAACGGCTTTGCGGCCAACATGGCCTGAGAGCCTGCATCTGTCTTATACTGGGCGTGGCGCGTCCGGTAATCCGACAGGCTGACAATCTCGTTTGCGGGTTCATGAACGCGCCCAATCTTGCGGGCGACATCTCCACCCCAGCCGTCTGCGGCATATTCATAAATATAGTCGCCTGTGTGCAGCACGAAATCGACAGCCGTGTCTTTTGCAATGGCATCATAGGCGTTGAAATAGCCGAACGCGAAATTGGAGCAGGAGGCCAGCGCAATGCCCAGCCGCTCCACGCGCCCCACCGGCAAAGTCCGGGTTTGCCCCGCGCGGGACACTTCGCCGCCTGCGCGGAAACGATAATGATAGCGCGCACCCGGCTTCAGTCGGCTGGCGATAAACTTGGTCGTGAAGTCGTGGTCTGCGCTCGCCATTTGGCGCGCACGCCAGACGATGTTTTGGAACGCGGCATCGGTCGCCACTTCGCATTCAACCTCGACATCGGAAGGCGTGGTGACGCGCGTCCACAAAACAACGCTGGTTGCATCCGGATCTCCACTCGCGATGCCATGGAGAAAGGCCCCGCTGGCCGGGCTGGTCTGGCCAGTCGCGTTGCCCGCGATCGTCAAAGCCGTGAGACCGGCCAATGTGGTCCGGCGGGTCAATGGGGCGAAGCGCTTCATATCCAGATTTCCGTTCTTAGGTGCTCTGCGGTCAACCATCGGCAGGACCGCGACGGTCTAAGAGGAAAAAGGTGGCCGCCCGAAAGCGACCACCTCCCCCTTTTACAGTTCAAGCCGAGGCAAAATCAGAAGCCGGCCTTCAGCGTGACGAAGAACTGCTGCGGCGCGCCAGCGAGAAGGGTCTGATTGTCCCCGCTGTTGCCGAAGCCGTTCGAACCAATGGTCGACACATACTTTTTGTTGAGCAGATTGGTCGCGTTCAGCTGGAGTTCCAGTGGCGAACGCTGGCCGATGTCGAAGCGATAGCCAAGCGTGGCATCGGCAAGCGCCCGACCCGGAACCGACTGATCGTTGAGGTAGGTGAAGTAACGACGGCTCATATAGTTGATAGAAACCTTACCGAAGAAGGTGTCGCTATCATAAGCCACTTCACCGCGGAGCAGATGCTTCGGCGCGTCAACCACGGTCTTGCCCTTGGTTGCTGCAAGAACAGCGCCCACCCCGTTGAGAACGTCATTGCGGTACGTCGTATCGTTATAGCTGTACGATGCGAAGAGCGAGAGGCCACCGCCAAGCTTGACGTCACCGGTTGCTTCAAATCCGAGTGCGCGGACATTACCAACGTTCTGCAGAACGGCGGGGTTCCCGACAATACCTGCACCTGTCGAAATACCGAGCAGACGGTTGCGGAAGGTGACGTAGTAAACACCCAGCGTCCCGTTAAACTGGTTGGTGTTATACCGTGCGCCCAGTTCGTATGTGTCGGATTCTTCCGGCTTCAGCGAACCGCGGATCGCATCAAAACCTGCCTGCGTGGTCGAGAACGGACCGGCAGTTGTGGCAGATGTGAAGGCACGTGTTGCCTGAGTGAAGCCTGCGAACGCTTCCAAGTTGGCGTCGAACTTATGGGCGATACCAGCGTGCGGCTGGAACCAGTCTTGCGACTTGATCTTGCCCGCAGCACGGCCACCGGAAATCAGCGGCGTCGCTTCGTTGTCGACCTTGAAGCCCTTCCAACCGATGTTGATCGTCGTATCGCCAAGCGAGATCTTGTCCGAGACATAATATTGGACCGTCTTCGTGTTGAACTCAAATTCCCACTGCGTAAAGAACGGGTTCGTCATGAACTTGCGGTGGTCACGGCCTGGCGTGGAGCGGCTGGTATAGGCGTAAAAACGACGGGCCTGATTAAAGTCGTTGTTCTCATACCAACCACCGACGGTCACATTATTCATGCCCAGATCAGCATTCAGGCTGGTGAACAGGCCGGAACGGGTCATGTCATATTCGGTCGTACGGACCGACATCGGGACGCCTGTCGGGCTGTTGACATAGGGCGTACCCCATGTGCCTTGGCCGTCATTCTTGTGGTAGTAACCCTTCACCTTAAAGGTGATGTTGTCGCCAAACGGAGCCGTCAGGCCAAGTGCAGCGATCGTGTCCTTACGCAGGCCCGACGCGTCATAATAGGCGTCGTCAGCGGTTTGGATGGGCGTAGGATATGTGGTGCCGGCGGCCGGGTTGAGCGGGGTTGTACCCGTTTCACCACGGTTTGAAGCAACGTCGGCAACGATGATAGCCAAGGCGTAGTTCTTGGGGCCGAAATTGTCCCAGTCATAACCAAGACGCCGGATCATGCCGAGCGACAGATCCTGATAATCCTGCTCTGCGCGGTCCGAATGGCTGATATAGGCATCAATTTCAGCCGATCCGACGGGGATGATGCCCTTGGCATTGATCATCCAGCCGCCCTGCTTGCCGTCACCCTTCCACTTGTCTGCAGTCTGGTAGAGGCCGGAGATGAACCCACGAGCCTGATCGGCTTCACCCATGGTGACGCGGCTAAAGGCGCGCACAGTGTTTTCGCTGCCATAGGTCAGGCTGGCGTCGGCACCCAGACCATCCTTCGGGTCGAGCGAGAAGAATTCGAGCGTACCGCCCAGATTGTTCGTCGACTGCGCACCAAGCGAACCGGAGCCCTGTGCGACGCGCGTGACCGCGATGTTTTCAGGGGCGATGGCGCGGCTGATGTGCAGGCCGTTGTTATTGCCATAGCTCATGTCGCCGAGCGGAATGCCGTCAAGGTTGAAGCCGAGCTGGTTCTGGTTGAAGCCGCGAATGGTCACGCGCGTTGACCATTCATAGTTGCCGAACGGGTCAGCCGACTGGAAGTTGACGCTTGGCAGCTTTTCAATGGCCTTGAGCGGGCTGGTGCCCGGCGTCAGGATCGTCAGATCGGCGTTGTTCAACTCTTGGACCTGACGGGTTTCGCCACGACCGAAAACAATTATCTCTTCGCCTGTGCTGACGTCGTCAGCCTCCGGCGTTGCCGTCTGAGCAAAAGCTGGCGTGGCCAGAATTGCGACTGTCGACAGGAGGAGGCTTGTAATTTTACGCATAAATTGTCCCTTGCGATTTCTTGTTGCGGTGCAAAAAATAAAGGGCGTTTGTGACGTGCGGGTTCCGCTTCCATGTCGCGACGCAGTCAATGGTGCGGCGGAACCGTGGCACATGCCAAAGAGAGGTGGCGCGAAGCCCAGAAAACGGTCGATTTTTGCTGTTTGTTCTTATGTGGCAATTGTGTCACAGCCACAGGCCATATTGTCGGAGTGAATTGATTGTCCCCCTTATCCGCCCAGGCTGCATCTTATCTGGCCACATTCGGTCTACCGACATTGCTGGCCTTGCTCGGCGCCTGCTGGGGGAGCTTCGCAGCCACATTGTCCGACAGGTGGCCGCAGGGTCGGTCCATTGTTCAGCCTCGATCACATTGTGAAGCGTGCCAGCGCACCTTGACGGTGCGGGACCTTATTCCTGTTTTAAGTTACATTGCTGCGCGCGGACAGTGCCGCCATTGTGGCGTGCCGGTCTCGCGCCGTTACCCGCTTATCGAAATCGCCTGTGCGAGCGTTGGACTTGTGTCCGGCCTTCTGTTGCCGTCACCAGACAGCTTTTGGGTGGCAACCCTTGGCTGGCAGTTGCTCCTCCTCGCCGTTCTCGACGCCGAACATTTCTGGCTGCCGAATCCTCTGGTTGGCCTTCTAGCAGCATCGGGCCTTGGCGTTGCGGCACTCGACGGACCCGAGCGCCTTCTAACGGCCATTATAGGAGCTGCGGCAGGCTTTACGGCGCTCTTCGCGATTGCTTATCTCTACAAACGCATTCGCGGCAGAACCGGCATGGGTGGCGGTGACCCCAAGTTATTCGGCGCCATCGGGGCATGGGTCGGCTGGCAAGCGCTCCCTATAGTTCTGCTCATCGGCGCGGGGTTGGGAATCGGCTTTGCCATTTTCGAGGCGATTCGTGACGGAGCTGTCACAAAAGGTGGGGCGTTATGGCAACGCCGACTGCCTTTGGGGACCTGCCTTGCCATCAGCACATGGGTCTGGCTCCTGCTGGACAGGATGAATCTTACAGTAATCTCTGCATTTTCAACGATGTCATTAAACTGAAACTCTTGCGTCGTTTTTCTGAAATAATCGTGTCATTTTTGGGTCATTCCCCTCCCCTATCAGCCGTCATCGCGACGGGATGTCGGGGCTATTGCCCTGCTGTTTGCCCTTCTCGGAAACCCAGGGAGCCGGATTACCGGAACTTTTTTTATGACGAATTTCAATGTGATTGCCCGTAACCTCATGGCCGGCACGGCAATGATGGCGCTCGCAGCCTGCGGTGCCGACGACATCGCCTCACCGGGCACCGGCGGCAACGTCACGATCAACAACACGACAGTGACCCCACCGCCGCCTCCGCCGCCGCCGGCGCCGCCGACTGTTACAGCTGCGGCCGGCTGCCCAACTGTTCTCGGGGACCCCCTCACCGACTCCGGCACGTTGCCCACCACGCAGGGGACATGGCGCGTTTGCACGCTTCCGGCGCGGATCACGACGTCGATCACGCTGCCTAAGCTTCCCGGCCTTCTGTATCGCCTCGGCGGTCGCGTTGATGTCGGTACTGATCAGGGCCCTGCATCGACCAACACCGCTGTGACGCTTACTATCGAACCAGGCGTGACCGTCTTCGGCGGCACAGGCGTTTCCTGGCTGCACGTGAACCGCGGCAACCGCATCAACGCAGTTGGCACGGCCACCCGCCCGATCATCTTCACCAGCCGCGACAACGTCCTCGGCCTCAACACCGAAAATTCGAGCGGCCAGTGGGGCGGCGTCGTGCTTTCGGGCCGCGCACCGATCACCGATTGCGCAGCTCCGGCAGCAGCACCCGGCACAATTGCTTGCGAACGTCAGGTTGAAGGCGCGGTAGACCCTGCCCTTTATGGCGGCGCAAACTCGGCCGACAACAGCGGCACAATGCGGTTCGTCCAGATCCGCTACTCCGGCTTCGTGCTCTCCGGCTCAAGCGAGCTGCAGGCCCTCACCACCGGCGGCACGGGTTCGGGCACGGTTCTGGAGAACATCCAGTCCGTCAACAGCTCGGACGATGGCGCTGAATTCTTCGGTGGCAGCGTGAACCTGAAGCGCTTCATCTCGGTCGGCGCAGAAGACGACAATCTCGACACAGACGTCGGTCTCAAGGCAAACTTCCAGTACGTCATCGCCGTGCAGCGCACCGGCTTTGGTGACTCGATGATCGAAGCTGACTCGGACAACGCCGTCGATGGCAACATTCCGCGTCAGAACACGAAGCTCTCCAACTTCACGTTCGTGATGCGCAACAACGTATCGAACCAGACTGCAATCCTGCTGCGTGGTGGTACGGACTACACGATGGCCAACGGCGTTGTCGTTGCCCCAACGGCGACAAACTGCCTGCGCATCAGCCGTCCACAAACGGCTTCGGCCACGGTTGATGCAGCCATCGACGAAGCCGGTGCTCCGGTCTTCCGTTCGGTTGTCATGCAGTGCAGCGCGACACCGTTTGCTGGCTCCAACGGCGTGACAGCCGCTGAAGTTCAGACAATCTTCGGTTCGGGTGCCAACAACAATAACTCGGCCTTCACCGCCTCGCTCAGCAACGTGTTCGTCAACGGTGCAAACGAAACGGCAGTCACGGCATTTGATGCCAAGACGCTCAATGCCTACTTCGACACCACGGCTTACATCGGTGCGGTTCGCAACGCTTCGGACACATGGTACGAGGGTTGGACGTGCAACACCGACGCAGCAAGCTTCGGTACGGCCAACACCGGACTTTGCTCGACCCTGCCGACCTACTGATCTTAAGGCGCAGATTGTTGGGGCGGGGCGTTGCGCGAAAGGGCAGCTCCCCGCCATTTTTTCAGAATTACAAAAGGGGTTTCGTGATGTCGACGCCGTTCCGGCTTGCCAGCCTGCTGCTCGTCTCGTCTGCGCTAGTCGCACCATCCGTTGCTGTCGCGCAGAACGCGCCGGCCGCTAATCCGGAGCCGCAGGCCTTGCCTGTTGCGACCGAAGAAGCGCCGGCTCCCGCCGACGCCGCCACGCCAGTGGCGGAAGAAGCCGCCGAAGCGCCGGTGGATGTCTCCATCCCCGGTGGTGGTGGCGGTGACATCGTCGTGACGGGTCGACGTTCTACGTCGAACATCGCGAAATCTGCCCCGCAGGTTGTTTCAATCCTGTCCTCAGTCGATATCGCCCGTACGGGTGAAGGCGACATTGCAGGTGCCCTGTCCCGAGTGACGGGCCTCAGCGTCGTCGGCAACGGCTTCGTGTTCGTGCGCGGCCTTGGGGATCGTTATTCGCTGGCCCTTCTGAACGGCTCACCGCTGTCCAGCCCCGAGCCGCTCAAGCGCGTTGTTCCGCTGGACCTGTTCCCGACCAACATCATCGCATCGTCGCTCGTTCAGAAGAGCTACTCGGTGAACTTCCCCGGCGAATTCGGCGGCGGCGTCATCAACCTGACGACAAAGGCCATTCCGGAAGAGCCCTTCCTGTCGATCAGCGGCTCGATTCAGGCTGACAGCGAAGCGACGAACAAGCTTGGCTATACCTATTATGGCAGCTCGATCGACTGGTCAGGCTTCACCAATGCCAACCGTGATCTTCCACCCGCGCTGACCTCGTTCCTCGCTAGCGGAAAGCGGATGTCCGAAGGCACTGTGGACACGCAGGAAATTGCGGGTCAACTGTTCAACGCGCGCAACTCCGTCGTGCAGCGTGTCCCGCGTCTGGCCCCCAACTTCTCGCTTGGTGTGTCCGGCGGTCGGTCTTGGGATGTGGGCGATGATACGACGCTCGGCCTGATCGCGTCGGCTGCCTACAGCAACAAGTGGCGCTCACGTGACACGCTGCAGCAAACAGCGTCGACCGAAGACCTGTCGGAAAAAGAACTCGATTTCCGCAAGGTCATTACGGACAACCGCATCGTGCTCAACGGCCTGTTCGGTCTTGGCCTCGAATTTGGCGACAACAAGATCCGCTGGACTAACCTCTACATCCGCGACACTCTGAAGCAGACCCGTCTCGGACAGGGCACGCGCCAGACGACCTCGCCGACCGCAACGCTGCTGCAGCAGAATACGGCTTGGTATGAGCGGCAGTTGATCGACTCACATGCGGTCGCCGAACTCAAGCTGACGCCGGAACTGAGCATGGATGTTCGCGCTGGCTATGCCAACGCCCAGCGTGAAGCACCGTTTGAAAACTCCTTCGAATACATCCGCAGCAACGCGTCGGGTGACCCTTATGGCGCCCTGTTCATCAACCGGCTGAACAACGGTCAGTCGGGCAGTGCGACAACCGTGTTTTCAAACCTGAATGAAGACCTTTGGTCCGCCAGCACGGATTTGACCTATCGCTTCATGCCGGAACTGCGCGCCACAATCGGTTACGCCTTCTCTGACACAAAGCGTCGTACAGAGCGCCGTGAGTTTCTGGTCGTGGCACCGGGCGATATGCCGACAGGCGTCGGCCTGCTTCGTCCCGATCTTTTGCTGTCAAAGAACGTGATCGACTCGTTCAACATCGCGCTGATCGATGCGAACGAAGGTAACCCGGTGTTTAATGCGCAGCTGCGCAACCATGCCGGTTATCTGCAGATCCAAGCAGAACTGACGCCAGAACTGTCACTGAACACAGGTGTCCGTTTTGAAAAGGCGGACCAGTCGGTCACGCCGGTTCAGGTCTTCACAACGCCCACCGCGTCGCTTGCATCAACCAACCTCAACCGTGAGTATTGGTTGCCTGCATTGACACTGACCTATCAGGTCAATCCGGAAATGCAGCTGCGCCTGAACGGATCGAAGACCATCGCCCGCCCGCAGTTCCGCGAACTGATCTTCCAGCGCTACTTTGATCCGGACGCAAACCGTCTGTTCAATGGTAACCCGCTGCTGGTCGACAGCCAGTTGTACAATGCCGAAGCGCGCTACGAATGGTATTTCGCACGTGATCAGCGCGTGTCGGTTGCGGGCTTCTATAAGAAGATCAAGAACCCGATCGAAACCTTCTCCAGCTTCAGCGACAACACGGTCGTTTCGAGCTTCGCAAACGCACCAGAAGCGACGCTTTTGGGCGCCGAAGTCGAACTGCAAAAGTACTTCCCGCTGGAAGGGCTTGGCGATGCAAGCTGGCTCGCATCGCGCCGTTTGGCCGTGATTGCCAACTACACGTACACGACGTCTAAGCTCAAGGTGAAGGAAGCTGATACGGTCGCCGTCTTCTCGCAGGCTTCGACCCGCGCGCTTGACTTCTTCCGCGACGGATCTGCCCTCACCGGCCAGTCCGATCACCTCGTCAACCTTCAGCTGGGTATTGAAGATCAGGACCGTCTGTCACAGCAGACCCTGCTCGTCACCTACGCCACCGACCGCGTCACCAGCCGCGGCGCGGGCTTCCAGCCGGATATCATTGAACGTCCCGGTCTGCGTCTCGATTTCGTGGCGCGCGAAGGCTTCAAGGTCTTCGGTCGCGAAGGCGAGCTGAGCTTTGAAGCACGCAACCTTCTGCGCGTTCAGTATAAAGAGTTCCAGCAGAACGGTAACAACATCATTTATTACAACAAATACCGGATGGGGACGACGTTCGAGCTCGGCTTGACCTTCAAGTTCTGAGCGCGATGATGGGCCGGTGGTTTTCAACCGTCGGCCCTGATGTCGACAAGGTCGGGATCAAATCGGGCCGCAGACATAGTTCTGCGGCCCGAATTATGTCTGTCGCAAATGTGTAATAGAAATGTCATAGGCGTCCCGTTCTGCAGTAAGCGAGGAGTCCCGGTGGGCCCGATTACACGATCTGAATGCCCGGCCAGCCCTGCCTGTGGCGGCCCTGCGTGATGCGTGCGCAGTTCTGGCCGCTTGCGCGCCGCCTGACCCTGATTCTGCTCGGGGCCATCCTTGCCTTTCAGGGCGCCCGGCTGATCTGGGCCACAACAAAGCCGCTCGGACCCCTTGGCAATTGGCCGCAGGCCTCCTCCCTTCAAGGCACGCTTGCAACGCTTGATCTTGGTACGCTGGATCCCTTTGGCGGGACGGATGCCGACGCCAATGGATCAACGGTCACGTCGCTTACGCTCAAGCTGTTTGGGGTGAGCCTCAACGAAGCGACCGGCCTTGGCAGCGCGATCATCGCCGCGCCGGACGGCGTCCAGTCCAGCTTTGCAGTGGGGGATGAGATAGTCCCCGGCGTCCGGCTGAAGGCTGTCGCTTATGACCATGTCACATTGGACAATGGGGGCGCGGACGAAACGCTGTTCCTCGATCAGTCCGTTGCAGCCCCCGCCGGCGCAGCAGGCGATGCAAACGGCAAGACTGGGGCGTCCGGCACAGGCGCGCTCAATGCCGCAAGCTTCACCACCGATATCTCCCTCACACCGCGCAACGTGGGTGGCAAGGTGACCGGATTTCTTGTCCAGCCCAAAGGGGAAGGCGGCGCCTTTAATGCCGCCGGCCTGAAGCCGGGCGACGTCATTGTCAGCCTCAACGGCGTCCCCGCGCAATCGGTTCAAGACGCCGTCGCCGTCATTTCGCAATTGCCGGACAAAGGCAATTTGACACTCCAAGTCGAGCGCGGGGGCCAACTCGTGCCGCTCAATGCAAGGATATCAAAATGAAACGGGTCGCAACTGGCCTCATGCTCGCACTGGCGGCTTATGCCCCGGTGATCGCGCAGACCACGCTCAACCTGCGTGACGCAGATGTGCGGGCCTTCATTCAAGACGCCTCGCGCGTCACGGGACGCAACTTCATCATCGATGGCCGCGTGCAAGGCAAGGTGACGGTCGTGTCTGACCGGCCGCTGTCCCGCTCCGAATATTTTGAGGTGTTCCTGTCCACGCTGCGCGCCAATGGTCTTGTCGCCATTCCGACGTCGAACGGTGCCTACCGCATCCAGCCTGCTGAGACAGCCGCTGCCCAGCCGGGCAAAATCGGCTTGTCAGGTGCCGCGCGGAACCAGTTCATCACCGAAGTCTTCCGCCTGCGGTCCATTGAGGCTTCCTCGGCGGTCGATACGTTGCGCCCGCTGGTCAGCCGTGAAGGGTCTGTCACCGCCAATCGCGGCGCCAATAGCCTTGTTGTCGCCGACTATGCCGACAATATCCGCCGCATCCGCTCCCTCCTCCAGCGGATCGATTCCGATGGCGCATCCACCGAACTGATTGCGCTGAAGAACGCCAATGCGCGTGACCTCGCGACCTCGCTGCAGCAGCTCATCACCGGCAGCAGCGGTGGCGGGGAAAACGCCCGTGGCGGCGTCGCGATCGTCGCCATCGACAGCAGCAACTCGCTTGCCCTGCGTGGGGATCGGGGCACCGTCTCGCGCTTTGCCGCCATCGCCCGCGACCTCGACAAGCGCGCCGCAAGCGGCGCTGAAGTCCGCGTCATCTGGCTCCAGCATGCCGACGCGGCGAAGCTCCTGCCCGTGCTGCAACAGCTTGTCGGCCAAGCGGCCGTTTCTGGCGGCAGCGACAGCGCCTCATCCAGCGCGAGCGCTCCGGCCAGCGCGACACCAACACCTGTCTCGGCACCGTCCTCCGGAGGCCGCAACGCGCCGGTCATTGCGCGCTATGAAGGCGCGAACGCCATCATCATTTCCGCACCATCAGAAATGCAGCGCACATTGGGGGATGTCGTCCGGCAGTTGGACACACGGCGCGAACAAGTCCTGGTCGAGGCGATCATCGTCGAGATTTCGGACACCGCCGCACGCAAGCTGGGCGTCCAGTTCCTGCTCGGTGGAAAGCCCGGCAGCAACATCCCGTTTGCCGCAACCAACTACTCGAACGCCGCCCCCAATATTCTGACGATTGCAGGCGCTGTGGCGGCACGGGACCTGAACACAACGACCACCACGATCAACGGCAACACCACAACCACGACCACCAACAATCCGGTCAGCGATCAGCTCGCCCAAGCTGCCGTGAACTCCGTGCTGGGGGCCGCAGGCGCCTTTGGCGGCTTTGCGACCAATGTCGGTAATAACGGCATTTTCGGTGCCATCATCAACGCCGTGCAGCAGGACAATAAGTCCAACATCCTCTCGACACCATCGGTCGTCACGCTCGACAACCAAGAGGCGAAAATCCTTGTTGGGCAGGAAGTGCCGATTACGACCGGCGAGAAGCTCGGCGGCAATTTCGACAATGCCTTCCGCACCGTGCAGCGCCAGAATGTCGGCATCCAGCTTGAGGTGAAGCCGCAGGTCAATGAAGGGGATGCGATCAAGCTGTTCATCCGGCAGGAAGTCAGCTCGATTGCCGGGCCGGTGACCAACAATGGCAGTGACCTCATCCTCAACAAGCGGGAAATCCAGACGACCGTGACCGTCGATGACGGGCAGATCGTCGCGTTGGGTGGCCTGTTGGATGACAATGAACGCCGCACGATCGAGAAGATCCCCTTGCTCGGCGACATTCCGGGGCTGGGCCAGCTCTTCCGGTCGCGCGCCAAATCGCGTGAAAAGACCAACTTGATGGTCTTCATCCGCCCGACAATCCTGCGAAACGCCGAAGATGCCCGCAAGCTTGCCGAACGTCGCTATGGCTATATCCGCGACCAGCAACTCCTGCTGCGCCCCAATGAGGAGCCGAGCCTCGACGAGCTGGTCCGCGACTATATGGGGGCGGAGCTTCCTATCCCTGCCCCGGCTGCGACCGAAGCCGCCCCCGCCGCGCCACAGGCCGCAGAAGGGCCAAAAAATTGACCGAACAGGTCCCCATTGACGCAGAAGCGGTGGACACACTTGTCCTGCCCTATGCCTTTGTGCGCAAACATGGGGTCCTCCTCCAAGACGGCGCTGAGGGCGGTCTTCGGGTCTTGATGCGGCCGGGTGCCGATGCGCGCGCCTTGCCGGAACTGCGCCGTTGGCTTCAGCGTCCGTTTTCGGTTGAACCGACCAGCGACGAACTTTTCGATGATCAATTGTCGCGCACCTATGCGCTGGATGGCTCGACGGCCGCTGCCGCCGGAGAATTCGGCGCAGAAGAAGAGAACGATCTGTTCGTCGGCGGCATGCCCTCGGCAGATGATCTTCTCGATACCGCAGACGATGCCCCTGTCATTCGTCTGATCAACGGCATGATCGCAGAGGCCGTGCGGCAGGGCGTGTCCGACGTTCACGTGGAGCCTTTTGAATCCGCGCTTGTCGTGCGGATGCGGATCGATGGATTGTTGCGTGAAGCGCTGCGTTTGCCCGCCCATGTTGCGCCTGTTGTTGTCAGCCGTATCAAGGTGATGGCGCGGCTCGACATTGCCGAACGCCGCATCCCGCAGGATGGCCGCATTTCGCTGACACTGGGCGGAAAGCAACTCGACGTTCGTGTGTCGACGCTTCCGGCCCGCGCTGGGGAACGGGTCGTGCTGCGTATCCTTGACAAGGACAATGCCGCCATGGGCTTGGATGAGCTCGGCATGGACCCGGCGAGCCTTGCGGTCTTTCGCGGCGCCCTATCCGAACCCAATGGTATCGTGCTGGTCACAGGCCCGACCGGGTCCGGTAAGACAACATCGCTCTATGCAGGTCTGCGCCTTCTCAACAACGGATCGCGCAACATTCTGACGGTGGAAGATCCGGTGGAATACGCCATTGAAGGCGTCGGCCAGACACAGGTGAATGCGAAGGTCGGCATGACCTTTGCCGCCGGGTTGCGCGCCATTTTGAGGCAAGACCCTGATGTGGTGATGATCGGTGAAATCCGTGACCGGGAAACAGCGGAGATTGCCGTGCAGGCCTCGCTGACCGGCCACCTCGTTTTGTCCACGGTCCACACCAATGATGCCATCGGCGCGATCACCCGCCTGCGCGATATGAAGGTGGAGCCCTTTCTGCTCGCCTCCACCTTGCGCGCGGTGCTGGCGCAGCGCCTTGTCCGGCGTTTGTGCGCCCATTGCCGGGTCGAACATGCGGCCACCGATGCCAACCGCCAGCTGCCCGGCCTAAATGCAGAGCGCATCTTTGAACCCGGCGGCTGCGCCAAGTGCAATGACACCGGCTTTAAGGGCCGCGTCGGCGTGTATGAAGCGATCCGCATCGATGACAGCATCCGCCAGATGATCAACGACGGATCAGATGAGGACCGCATTTCGCGCCACGTTTTTGCGAATGCCCCCACCTTGTCCCAATCAGTGCTCAACCTTGTGCGCGACGGCGTCACCACAGCGGAAGAAGCGATCCGCGTTTCTCGTCAGGATGCGGGCAGTGAGCAGCTTTGATTACGCCGCGATTGACGCGTCCGGGCGTGAACGGCGCGGCTCAATAGACGCAGAGGACGCGCGGGCCGCGCGCGACCTCCTCCAACGCCGCAATCTTTACCCTGTTGAAGTCACCCATTCGACCGGACGGACAGCGGCACGCATGCCCCTGTTTTCGCTCGCACGCTTCAAGCAGCGCAAGATGTCAGCGCAACAGCTCACCTTGTTCACGCGGCAGCTGTCGACCCTCTGTGCTGTCTCTCCGCTGGAAGAAGCGCTGCGCACCATCGTGCGCCAGACCGAGCAGGACCATGTCCGCCAGATTGCCAGCGACGTGCATGGCGGTGTGTTTGAAGGCTTGCGCCTTGCCGAGGCGATGGCGCGCGCACCCCGCAGCTTCCCACCCCTCTTCCGTGCGATGGTGTCTGCAGGCGAAGCCGCAGGAACCCTGCCCCAGATCCTTGACCGGCTGGCAGATCTTCAGGAACGGCAGGCCGAAGTGCGTGGCCGCATTACAGCAGCATTGGCCTATCCCATCGTCCTGACCGTGGTCGCGATGATCGTCGTGTTCGCGCTCATGGTCTGGGTCGTGCCCCGCATCGTTGAGCAGTTTGACAATGTCGGCCAGCAATTGCCGCTGCTGACCCGGATCATCATTTCGCTTTCAAGCTTCCTAGCCAACTGGTGGCCGCTCATTCTCGCGGTGCTTTTGGGCGGCGCTCTTTTTGGGGGGCATGCCCTGCGGCAACCCGAGACGCGGCTCCGGTTTGACCGTGCCATCCTGCGGTTTCCTCTGGTGGGCAAGCTCATCCGCGATCTGCACGCAGCGCGGATGGCGCGCACCTTGGCCACGATGGTCGCCAGCCGCCTCCCCCTTCTCGAGGGCCTTCTATTGACCGGCCAGACCGTCAATAACCGCGCGCTGCGTGTTGCAACGCAGGACATTGCAGAGGCTGTACGCAGCGGCGGCAGCCTGTCGGCTGCACTAAAGCGCGCTGGCGTCTTCCCGCCGCTTCTGGTGTACCTCACGGCGTCGGGCGAAAGCTCAGGCCAGCTGGATCAGATGCTGGAACGGTCTGCTGACTATCTCGAGCGCGAATTTGATCGCTTCACGGCGACCGCGCTCTCGCTCCTCGAACCTGCTATCATCGTGATCATGGGCTGCGTCGTGGCGCTGATCGTGCTCGCGATCCTGCTTCCCATCCTTCAGATCGAAACGCTTGCTGCTGCTTGAAAGGCTGACATGAAACACAAACCCCTCCCCGCTGCAGAAACGGATCAGGACAATGAAGACGGCTTCAGCCTCGTCGAGCTGCTGGTCGTCATTGTTATCCTCGGCCTTCTGGCAACCGTCGTCATGATCAACGTCTTGCCGAGCCAGGACAAGGCGATGCAGAGCAAGGCCAAGGCCGATATCGCAACGCTGAGCCAGGCTGTTGAGATGTACCGCCTGAACACCCTGCGCTATCCAGACGGAGCCGAAGGCCTCAATGCCCTGCTGGGCGGGACGAGCACGGCGCCGGGCGGCACAGGCGGCTATATCCGCAAGCTCCCCAAGGACCCTTGGGGCAAGGACTACCAATATCGTCAGCCCGGCCAGCATGGCGCCTTCGATGTCTATTCGTTCGGGGCTGACGGCGCCGAAGGGGGCGAGGGCGACGCGGCTGACATCGGCAGCTGGCAGTAACGGACCAGTCCTCGCACATGATCCGCAGATCGGCACCCCATGAGACACCAGAGGACCAACAGGGATTTACCCTGGTGGAACTGATGGTCGTGGTGGCCATTTTGGGGGTCGCCACAACGGCGGTCGCGCTCAATATGCGCGACCCGGCAGGTTCGGTGCGGAACGAAGCGGAGGCCTTTGCGGCGCGGACCTCAGCCTTGCGGGACGCCGCGATCATCGAAGGCCGCGACATGGCCGTCGCCATTGGGCCGCAAAGCTACCGGTTTGAACGGCGGCTGGATGGCCGGTGGATGGCCATGACCGAAAAGCCATTCGCGCCCGTCCGCTGGGATGAAAAAACGCGGGCCAACACAGCCGCCAATGGCGACTTACGGATCGTATTTGATCCCACCGGCCTCCCGAGCGAACCGGCGAAGGTGTCCCTGTTGCACAATGACACGGCGATTGGCGTATCGATTGATGCCGAAGGCGCGGTCCATGTCGGATCGTGAGTCCGGCTTTACTCTCATCGAAATGATGGTGGCGCTGGCCATCTTCAGTCTCGCCGCACTCGCCCTGATCCGGCTGAACGCAGCGACGGTGCGCACGTCAGCAGATGTCGCCACGCGGACCTTAGGGCAGATCGTGGCGCAGAATATTGCTGCCGAAACACTCACCGATCCCGTAGCGCCGTCGGTTGGCCGTGCGGTTGGCACCACCGAAAATGGCGGCCGCAGCTGGATTTGGGCGCGCACAACGAGCCGCACGGCGGACCCGGCCCTTCTCCGCGTCGACGTCACAGTCACAGACCCCCAACGCCGCTTTGCAGGCGCCCTGACGGTTGTTCGGAAATCGAAATGACCGCCGCCACTCCCGAGACGCAGGGCTTCACCCTTGTTGAGCTGGTCGTCGCGCTGGCGATCTTCGGCCTGCTGGCGGCCGCAGGCACAAGCATGCTTGGCGCGGCCGTCTCTACACAGGCAGCCGTCGGCACGGCGCTGGGCAAGGTGGCCGGAGAACGGCGCATTTCGGCGTTGCTACAGGCCGATCTCCAACAGGCCGTCGCACGCCCGACGCGCGATGCCAATGGCCGACTAGAACCGGCCTTTGCCGGTCCCGGTGATGGGCGTTTGCTCTCTTATGTGCGGGCCGGCTGGTCGAACACGACCGACGCTTCAAGGGCGGAACTCCAGCGCGTGGACCTGCGCATGGAGGGCAACCGTCTGGTGCGCGCTGCCCGCCCCATGCTGGATGGCGCCGGGTCGGAAACGGAAATGACGCTGGCGCAGGACCTCGCCTCAGCGACCGTCCGGCTGCGCGATGCCAAAGGCCAATGGGGCGACGGCGCGACCAATGAAGATCCGACCGCCCTTCCCGTTGCCGCCGAGCTCACACTCGTCCAGCGTGACGGGGTCTCCGTACGCCGCGTCTTTCTGGTTGGGGCAGGCGCATGATCGGCGAGAGCAAAACCGATCGGGGCAAAGAGGAAGGCGCCGCGCTCCTCACCGTGCTGTTGCTGGTCGCCGTCATTTCCGTCCTCGCCATGTCGGCGCTGGACAAGTTGACGATTGCCACGCGGCTTGCGGGAAATATGTCGGCGATGGACCAGTCCCGCGCTTATGCGCAGGCCGGCGAGTTGGTTGCGGCCTCCCGCATTGCCAGTATCGCGCAGGCATCGCCGGGGCGCACAACCTTGGCAGGTGGCTGGATGGGCAAACCCATGCCCTTTCCCATCGATGGCGGCACCGCCACGGTGACGCTGCGCGATGCCGGAAACTGCTTCAACCTGAACTCGCTCGTCATCGGCGGCGGGGAAGGCGGCTATACCGCGCGGCCTGCCGCGATCGTGCAGTTTGAAGGCCTGATGGTCGCCATCGGCATCGCCAGACCAACCGCACGCCGTATTTCGCTGGCCGCGACCGACTGGATCGATAGCGATACCCAGCCGCTGCCCGGTGGGGCGGAAGACGAAAGCTATGACGGTTATCGCACCGGCAATACGCTGATGGCCGATGTCAGTGAGTTGCGGGCCGTTGCGGGTGTTTCGCCTGAGGTCTTCACGGCCTTACGCCCATGGGTCTGCGCCCTGCCGGACACGGAATTGTCGCCGCTCAACGTCAATACGTTGACCGAGAAACAGTTTCCCTTGCTGATGATGCTTTTGCCGGGCCAATTGCCTGATGCCTCTGCCCGCAAGCTCATCGCGGAGCGGCCAGCCGATGGCTATTCCAGCATGGTTGATTTCTGGAAGCTGCCGGCACTGGGCGGGGTCACACCCGCGGCGGAAGTGCTCGGCCAGCCACAATTGCGGACGACCTGGTTTGATTTGGCTATTGCGATCGAACTGGGCGGCATCCAATTCCGTCAGTCCAGCTTGCTGGATGGCCGGATGCAGGTCATCAAAACCGTCCGGCGAAGTTTTGGGGGAAATTCGTGACAGACTATACGGGACTGGTTCTCTTAGCTGGAGAACAGACGCGCTGGTGGCGCTTTGCGGACGGCGCGCCTGTCCAGTCCGGCACCGGCTTGCCCGAACGCGCCGAGAATGAAGCGGTCGCAGCCATTTATCCGGCGGCTGAAACGACGCTCTTCATGGGCCTTGGCGCAGGCCTCCCCCGCGCGCAGGCGGTAGCTATTGGCCAGCGTGTGGCCGCAGACAGCGTCCTTGCCGCGCCTGAGGACCTGCATTTTGCAGCCGGTGCCCATATCGCTGTTGTTGACCGCCACCGCTTCGCCACTTGGCTAGAGGGGCTGACAGAGGCCGGTCTGGCGCCTGCACCGATCATCCCGGCCCAACTTGTCCCACCCGCTATGGAACAGGGCTTTGTCCGCATGTCCGTGGGCGAAGAAACGGTGCTGCGGAGCGGCGACCTCGCCTTTCTATCGGACCCGGCTTATGACGAGGTTCTGATTGCCAACCAGGATGTTGAGCAACGGACCGAGGAAGACGCGGTCCTTCAGTTGGCCCGTGCGGTGGTGGCCGCAGAGGTGGATCTGCGGCAGGGAACCTTTGCGCCCGCGCGCTCTTGGGGATCAACGCGGCGATTTGCGCAGATTTGCGGCGTGTTCGTTGGCCTG
>JBBATS010000038.1:0-27511 GCA_040398625.1 Chakrabartia sp.
TGGAATTGCGGGTGCGTCTCAATGGGCGTCACATCCTCGCTGCCGGCAACGGCATCCCACTCCGCCTCGGGCATATGCTGGTCGAGCCCGGCGAGGACGACCTTGCCATTGGCGAGACGCGCGACACGGCGCAGTAGGTCCGCGACGGCAGGCGCGCCGGTGCTGACCCCTGCGGCCACAACAAAGCCGGGCGGTGGCTCCCGCCCCCAGCGTTCTTCAACGCGGTGGAGCAAGCGGTTGCGCCGATCAGCAAGATCAATGACGCCGCGCTTCGCCAGTTCCTCCGGCCATTGGCTGAGGACGAGTTTCAGGAGATCGAGGGCCGTCTCCCAATGCCCTGACAGGCCTTCCGCAAGATCGAGCGTCGTCAAGTCGTGCAGCGACTTCTCCTCGACGAGCAACTGGTCCTGCACCCGGCCCAATTCCCCCGCCAAGCGCATCGCCTCTGCCGCATCCATGGCGCGCTGGTCCTGCAAAAGCCGCGCAAAGATGAGCTGACGGCGCAGCGGATCAATGGCGGGCGGCAGCGGCTCTTCAGCGAGCGGATCAAGCGCGGGGCCGGTGCGGTCATCCAGCTCCGGATCACCGATGGGCACGAGGCGCGGCATGAGCAGCCCACCTTCGGCCCGCCGGACAAAGGCATCGCTGATCGCCTGCCCCGCACGGTTGTTCGGCACGAGAATGATCCCGCGCGCAAGCGCCATCCGGTCAGCGCCATGAAGCGAAAGCAGGCCCGTGACGAGCGCGTCGGCAAAGGCCCGGTGGGGCGGGATGGTGTAGACGGCAGGCTCGCGGCGATCAGCCATCGGCGAGCATCGCCTCCGTCACCGGAATGGCCTGCGGCGTCCCCACATCAAACCACATGCCCTGATGGACCACGCCAAAGCAGCGGCCTGCTTCGATGGCGCGGTTCCAGAACAGGTTGGTCGAAAACGGACCTTCGGGCGCGTCGGTCAGCACCGACTTGGACAGCATCTGGATGCCGGTGAAAACGAAGGGCGCGACCCGGCTCACCTTGCGGCGGGAGAGCCGCCCCCAGGCGTCCATGTGGAAATCGCCTTTGCCATTGTGATTGTTCGCGCGCGCCAGCGGTACGAGCAGCAGGAGCGCATCCATCTCCTCTGCATTCCAGCGTCCGGCGAGCAGCCGCAACGCGTTGACGGGGCCATCGACCCAAAGATTGTCGCTGTTCACACACAGGAACGGATCAGCGTCGATCAGGTCCTTCGCCTGCATCAGGCCGCCGCCTGTCTCCATTAGTTGCCGACGCTCGTCCGACACGGCGATATCAATGCCCGACACCCGCGTGCGCATATGCGCTTCCACCGCGTCCGCCAGATAATGCACGTTGACGACCGCCTTTGCGACGCCGCCTTCTTTCAGCCGGTCAATGCAGTGATCGAGCAAGGTGCGACCCGCGACTTCGACCAAGGGCTTGGGCCGTGTGGCGGTGAGCGGACGCATGCGTTTGCCGAGGCCGGCTGCCATCACCATCGCGGTGCGCGGCGGATCAGCACCGTCCTGCGGCTGGACCGATAGGGGCTTGCGGGCAACACTCACGGTCTGAAATTCTCCCAATAGGCACCGCGCTTCTCAGGCGGCACATACGCGTCAAACCAAGCCCGCACCGGCGCCAATTCCGGCCGCGCCAGATTGCGTTCCACAAGGCCCCACATGCGCGGCTGAAATTCGGTATAATGCGGCTTGCCGTCCCGCTTCCACAGGCGGACGAAAACGCCCAGGATGCGCGTATTCCGCTGTGCGCCCAGCGCCCAATAGGCCGCTTCAAAGTCCGCGCCCTGCCCCGTCTCGGCCATGTACCGCGCGAGCTGTTCCGCCTCGACAGCAGGCGTCACATCGCGGCGCGCATCTTCCAGCATGGAGACAAGGTCGTACGCAGGATGGCCGACCAACGCGTCCTGAAAGTCGAGCAGGCCGAAGCGGTCAACGCCATCGCGGTCGCCCAGCAGCATGATATTTTCGGCATGATAGTCGCGCAGCTCGGTCACGGTCTGCCCCTGTGCATCAACCGGGCCGAGCACGTCGCGCCAGGCCGCAAGGAACGCGTCACGATCCACATCCAGCCCGACGGCGGGGCAATACCAATCGGGGAAGAGGCAGACTTCCTCCAGCCATTGGTCCAGCCCATGCGTCTTCAGCCCCGGTGGCGGCGCATGGCGGTGCAATTCGATGAGGACATCGACGACGCCTGCATAGATGGAAGGCTCCAGCGTGATATCGGCATCGACCGTCTCGCGCATCCGGACCGATCCGAAATCCTCAATAAGCAGCAGCCCCTGATCGAGATCGCTGGCGAGGATGGCGGGGGCAGACAGGCCAATGCCGGTCAGATATTCCGCCACATGGATGAAAGGCCTCGGGTCTTCATGCGGCGGCGGCGCGTCCATCAGCACGGCCTGACGCGCGCCATCGACAACGCGGAAATAGCGGCGGAAGGACGCATCGCCCGCCAGCGGCAAGACTTGCGCCCCGCCCCAGCCTGCACGTGCCAGAAAGTCCCCGGCCCCTGCCGGTGGTGTCATGGAAATGGCCATCGGTCCTTCCAAGACGGCGGCACCGTCGCTGTCAAGCGGCGCGGGCCATCCGCCGGCACGTTGATGTGGAGGCGCAACGCATCCGGCCACAACCAGCCGAGCCGTTCCGGCCATTCGATCAGCAGCACCCCGTCCAGCAGCGCATCATCCAGCCCCAATTCCATGGCCTCTTCCGGATCATCCAACCGGTAGAGATCAACATGCCAAACTGGCAGGCGCACCTGTGGCGGATCATAAGGAATGACAATGGCATAGCTTGGGCTCGGCGCTTCCTCCGTCAGCCCGAGAGCGGCCAGAAGCCCGCGGGCAAGGCTCGTCTTTCCCGCCCCAAGATCCCCTGAAAGCGCGATGACATCGCCCGGCTGGAGTAGAGGCGCAAGCGCGCGTCCGGCAGCATCAGTCGCAGCGGCATCCGCCAAATCGAGCGCGTAAGCCGTCACCCGCGCGGCAATTCGATTGTGACGACAGTACCCTCACCCACTTGCGACAAAAGGGCGAGCGTCCCGCCATGCCCTTCGACAAATTGGCGCGCCAGCGGCAGACCGATGCCGAGCGACCCGTCGCCGTCACGGCCGACCCCCGCCCCGACGCGGCTGAACCGGTCGAGCGCGCGGGCCTGTTCTGCATCGTCCATGCCGGGGCCATTGTCAGAGACGACAAGGGTCGCCAAGTCGGTCGTCCCGCTGCCGTGCAGCAGCACGCGGCCGCCGGTTTCGGTATAGGTGATGGCGTTCAGCAGCAATTGGTCCACCGCCTGCGAAATCCGCTTGCGGTCCCCCTTGATCGTGCCGACCGAGGCATCAACCTCCACCACAAGATCAATCGCCTTTTCCTGCGCGCCCGCCGCTCGGGCGGCGGCGGCCTCTCGCAACAAGGCCGCCAGATCAATCCGCTTGCGCTCAATCGGTAGCGCGCCTGCATCGCTCTGCGTCAGGTCGAGCACATTGTCGATCAGAGTGCCCAGCCGCGCGGTGGAATCGAGGATGGCCGCCAGATAGTCGACGGCCTGCGGGGCCAGCTCACCGGCGAGGCCGGATTGCAGCATTTCCGCAAAGCCCTGAATAGAGGTGAGTGGCGTGCGCAGCTCATAGCTCATATTGGCGACAAAGGCGGACTTGATCCGGTCCGATTCCTCCAGCGCCGCGGCCCGTTCCCGCAGCACATTTTCCACCTGACGGCTGTCGGTGATGTCGAGCATGGTGAACAGCGCATTGCCATCGGGCAGCGGGACGGCCGCAAACTCAAAATAGCGCCCGTTCTTCAGGGCAACGCGCCCCCCGCGCTGCTTGCGGTCCACAGTGGCGGAACGGACCAGTTCACGGATGAGGCTCGCGCGTTCCGGATTGAGCAGACGCGGCGCGACCAGCTCCGCCAGCGCATCGACGCGCGGATGGCCCGTCAGGAAATCTTCCTCAAAGTCCCACACTTCGCGGAAACGGGTGTTCCACGTGCTCAGACGACCGTTCGATTCAAAGACGCCAATGGCCTCAAACAGATTGTCGAGCGTGGCGGTGCGGACCCGCAACAGCGTGTCGCGCGCACTCGCCAGCTGCGCCTGCTCCGTCCTGTCTTCCAAAATAAGGAGCAAACCACCATCGGGCAGCGGCTGACCAACGAGCCGGAAATGCTGACCACCGGGGAGGATCCACGTTTCTTCCACCGCACCGCTGACGGAATTAAACCACTGCCGCCGTTCGGCCTTCCACGCCGGAAAGTCGCGTGTTTCAGGCAAGCGGTTGGCCTCGCGCATCCGGTCCAGAAGCCGGTCAAAATCGGGGCGCTCGGCCACCCATTCGGGCTTAAGGCCAAACATCTGCTGGAATGGCTGGTTGCAGAACACGAGCCCGCGATCATCGGCAAATTGCGCAACCGCTGCCGACAGACGATCGAGCGTGTCGCGCTGCGTTTCGGCAAAGCGGCGGAACGCCTGCCGCGCGCGCTCCACCTCTTCCACGTCAATGGCGTATCCCGCAATGCCGGTATCACCCAGCGGCACATCGACGATGCGCAACGCGCGGCGTTCCCCGTTGATCGTGGCGGGCACAACGCGGGCGGTCGGCTCCCCTTTGGATCGGGCAGCAGCAGCAGCGGCCATCGGCGTCGGCCCGCCATCCGCATCGATGAGCTCCAGCCCCCGCTCAATCACGTCCGCTGCACTTTCTGCCTCCACCGCGCGGACATAAGCGGTGTTGACCATGGCGAGGCGCAAATCAGGGCCACGGTGCCACATGGGGAAAGGCGCGGCTTCCAGCAGGCCCGTCATCGTGGTGAAGGCCCGCTCCACCGCGCTTGCCTCTTCAGACAGCCGGGTGATTTCGGCCTGGCTCTCGGTCATGTCAAAGAACCAGAGCGTCACTGCATTCTGCCCGGCCAGCCGCCCGCCCGCGGGCAGCCCGCGGATCATCAGCGTCCGGTTGCCGCCCCGCGGCACGATGGTCCGATTGAACGGCCGTGCCGTGCGCTGGACGGTCGCCACATCTTTGGACAGCGCTTGCACATCCTCCGGCGTCAGACCGAGGTCTCCCAATGACAGGTCTGACAGGAAATTGGGCAGGCGTTGCAACCCGAGCCACGTCACCAGCCGCTCCTGCGCCTCCACCCGGCCATCATTGCGCACGATCAACGGGATGGCCGGCGCAGACTCCAGCAGCGTCGCCAACCGGCTCGCCTGATCCGAACTGAACACTGCCCGACGGCGCAGCTTCAACCCCGTCGCCAGCGCCCAGGCACTGCCCGCCAGCCACAGCGCCATGACCATGCCCAACAGCACAGTGGCCGACGTGGACAACGTCACCATATCAGAACTGCAAAGACGCCCGGCACCATGCACAACCTCTTACGAAGGACCGCGCCGGATTGGAACAGTCGGATGGCAGGCTGCGGGAAATATGATGGGGATGGGGGGGGTGATGCTTGTTCGCGCAGAGACGCAGAGGGCGCGGAGGTTTAAAATCCTCCCCCGTCGGGGGAACGCAATCCGTCAGTTTGCCGGGGGCAAGCTGACGGATCAGTTGACCATGCGGAGCATGGTGGAGGGGGAGCGGAGCCGGGCACAAAGCTGACGAGTATGGTGTGCACCCGGCGCCCCCTCCGTCAGCCCTTCGGGCTGCCACCTCCCCCGATGGGGGAGGATTGCACCCTCCGCGTCTCTGCGCGAGACCATTTTTCGCTTTCCTACAGCCCCCAAAATGTGCCAGCATCTACCCATGCTCGCGACCGACCGCCGCCGCTGCACCCCCAAAATTCCCTCTTTCCTACAAAGCGCCGTTTTCAGGGCGCCGACGCCCTCAACTTCCTCCACTTCCGCACCTTTGGCGGGCAAAAAAAGAGGCCGGGTGTTGCCACCCAACCCCAATTTCCTGCGTGTGGTCTAAACCACTTAGTAGCGATAATGATCCGGCTTGAACGGGCCTTCGCCGCCAACGCCGATATAAGCGGCCTGCTTTGGCGTCAGCTTGGTCAGCTTCACGCCCAGCTTTTCGAGGTGGAGCGCTGCCACCTTTTCATCGAGGTGCTTGGGCAGAACATAGACCTTGTTTTCATACTGGCCGGGGTTGGTGAACAGTTCGATCTGCGCCAGCACCTGGTTGGTGAAGGAGGAGGACATGACGAATGACGGGTGGCCGGTCGCGCAGCCCAAGTTCACCAGACGGCCCTTGGCGAGGATGAGGATCTGCTTCCCATCGGGGAACTCAACAAGGTCCGTGCCCGGCTTGATCTCATCCCACTTATAGTTGGAGAGTGCCGAAATCTGGATTTCGCTGTCGAAGTGGCCGATGTTGCAGACGATCGACATGGGGCGCATCGCCCGCATGTGGTCAGCTGTGATGACGTCTTCGTTTCCGGTCGCGGTCACAAAGATGTCGGCGCGGGTCACCGCTTCTTCCATCGTCACGACTTCATAGCCTTCCATCGCGGCCTGCAGCGCGCAGATGGGATCAACTTCGGTGACCATCACGCGGGCGCCACCCTGACGCAGCGAGGCGGCAGAGCCCTTGCCGACATCGCCGAAGCCGGCAACGCAGGCAACCTTACCGGCGAGCATGACGTCGGTGGCGCGGCGGATGGCGTCGACCAGCGATTCCTTGCAACCATAGAGGTTGTCGAACTTCGACTTGGTGACGCTGTCATTCACGTTGATCGCCGGGAAAGGCAGCTTGCCGTCCTTGGCGATCTGATAAAGGCGATGCACGCCCGTGGTCGTTTCTTCCGACACGCCCTTAATGTGCGCGACCGACATGGTGAGGTAGCCCGGCTTGTCCTTGATGTAAGCCTTGAGCGCGCGCTGGAATTCGACTTCTTCCTCATTGCCCGGCTCACCCAGCGTGTCTCCGGCTTCGAGGCGAGCGCCCCAGAGCGCGAACATCGTGGCGTCGCCGCCATCGTCGAGGATCATGTTGGCGGTCTGGCCATCACCCCAATCGAAGATGCGACCGACATAGTCCCAATAATCAGCGAGGCTTTCACCCTTGATCGCGAAGACAGGGATACCGGCGGCGGCGATGGCAGCCGCTGCGTGATCTTGCGTCGAATAGATGTTGCACGTGGCCCAGCGCACTTCCGCGCCCAGATCGACAAGCGTTTCGATCAGAACAGCGGTCTGGATCGTCATGTGGAGCGAGCCGGTGATGCGCGCGCCCTTCAGCGGCTTCGACGCGCCATATTCAGCACGCAGAGCCATCAGGCCCGGCATTTCGGTTTCAGCGATCGCGATTTCCTTGCGACCGAAATCGGCAAGGCTCAGATCAGCAACGACATAGTCATGGGCCACGGGGAATCTCCGGCAATTATTGGAATTCGCCCGCCCCTAGCGGCAGAAAAAATGAAACGCAATCGGAATATAAAGATTTCTTTATATCGCACGGAAACTATTTGGCGGCAGTCTCAGATTGGGACACCGTGCACAGGGCAGTTTGCGGGACAGGCGTCATGTCCGCGTCCCTTGCTAGGCGGATCAATCCTTCAATCGAACCCTTTTCTGCGATGGCGGCAGACAGGATAGATTCCATGTCGCCACAGTTTAGCCCGGCCGCCCCCGCGCCATAGCGATTGGCCAGCGAGGTGACGAAGCTATCATAGGCATTCAAGGATTTGATAGGCCCGACACTGCGCGTGAAATGCTGGCGAAGCCGGTCGTTGATCTGGATCAGCGCCGGACGGCTTTCGCCAATAAAGGCGTTGTATTGCGTCAGGAGATTGCCGCCTTCCGTCCGGCACCGGAGCGCCGCCACCATAAGCATCGTTTCCAATTCTCTGACACGCGCAGCATCAAATGCTTCGCCCGACCAGCAGTGAGTTGGAGTCGCACGAAGAGGAGAACTAAATAATGTTGATAAAAATACCATCACTATCAAACATTTAGAAAATATTTTCACAATGACGCCCCCGCATGTGATCCAAATAATCGTATTTATCTGGATATGTTCGGAGGTTGATTGAGCGGCCCAAGCACGTCAATCGATCAAATGCTATTTAATGTCCCAAAATGGGACAGTCCGACTCCAATGTTTTAAAAGGAGTCGGACCATCATTATCACTTTTACTTGCTTACACGACTGTTAGCGCGCAGCCGCCAACGTCGCTGGGCCCAAAGCCGTTAGGCATTGGCGCCCGACCGGTGGTCGAATGTCCGCCGCGTCGGCCAGTTGTTCGAGTTGCGCAGCACTGCGACTGCCTGCGACCGCGGCGTTGGTGATGTCGCTGAGATCGCCGCAGTTCAGATCGGCAACGCCGGCACCATAGCGGTTGGCGATAGAGGTCACAAAGCCATCATAGGCGTTGAGCCCGCGGCCCGCGCCCATTTCTGACGTGAATTGTGCCCTGAGCGTATCGTTGACCTTAGTCAGCACGGGGCGCCCTTCGCGTACAAACTGATTATAGCGCGCCAGAAAATCGCGCCCGCCATTCCGGCACCGCAAGGCTGAGACCATCAACATCGTCTCAAACTCGCGGATCTTGGCCGCAGCCACCGCTTCCTTGCTCCAGCACGCCGCCTGAACCGGCGTTGCCAGTAGAGCGGCAACCACCGCCAACCCCAAAAAGCTTGAATGTCCCACCTTCATCTTGTCGTTCCCTTCGCACCAATGACGACAGGAAGGTCCCAGAACCGTGCTGTTGGGCTGTTAACGAAACTGGTTAACGCCCGGGCTTTGCGATGAACGGATTGGCTGTATCCGAACCGGTTGAAATAGCGTGCGATGCTCCGGCGCGCTTACGCCTGTTATCGGCCCTTTTCAGGCGTTTCCGCTTGCGGGCGAGAGCAATCGCGGATCAATTCCATCTCCGTGGAAAGCGCGCGTCCAACGCTCCTCTGCCGACACATCAAAGATAAGATCATCGTCGCCGTCGACAACATGCCAGCCATGATGATGCATTTCTTCGTCCAACTGCCCCGCGCCCCATCCGGCATAGCCAAGCGCGACGAGCCAGCGTGAAGGGCCACGCCCCCCGGCGATTGCTTTCAGCACATCCATTGTGCCCGTCAGAGCAAAGCGATTGGAGGCTTGCACCGTCCCCTCGCCGCCCCAGTCCAAGCTGTGCAGGACAAACCCGCGTGACGGCTCCACCGGGCCACCATAATGGACCGGCGCGTCGATCACCGAACCAGGTTCGATGTCGAGTTGCGTCAACAATTTGTGCAGACGAATGCCTTCCAGCACATGGCCGATGCCAAGGCCGATCGCGCCCTGCTCATCATGCGCACACATGGCGATGACGGCATGGTCAAAGCGCGGGTCGCCGATACCGGGCATGGCCAGAAGAAGGCGGCCGGTCAGGAATCGTGCATCAGTCATTTGTGCTGTCTAACCGAAACAGAGGCTGCTGGGAAACGGACCTGTCGGGGCAGCCCGAACAAAATGGCCCGCCATCCGGGGGCGGATGGCGGGCCTGAGGGGTTGGCGGGACTAACCCCGCCCACTCTAAATCCGGGCGACAGGCACCCGGGATAATGTCAGACCGCTTATTCGACTGCCGGGCCACGGGGGGGAGAGCGTGGCAGTCGACGGTCTGACAAGATGGGAACGGCGGCCGCACGCACTTGTTCCAGCAACAGTCCAAAATGCTGGATCACCCTTGCGGGGTCTCGGCTGCGGGAACGTTCTGCGCACTCCTGCGTTCTCCTTGAAAGAAACAAGGGGACACACGTCGTGCTACAAGACGCAATCCAGCCCCGCGAAAGCTGGGCGCCGCCCGCCGTGGCATCAGCAGGGACAGAACGCCTGCCGAGTACGGCGTTCGCTCTGCGCCATCATCAACATCTCGCCCGTAGTGGAGAGCGGCCGGACCACCTCCATCAAATTCTGCAAGGTTGGGCCGGTCGCTACCGCCTCCTTTCGGACGGTCGTCGTCAGATCACTGGCCTCTATTTACCTGGAGACCTGTGCGATCCCTGTTGGTTGGATGGCGGCCGCGCGGTCCAATCTGTCGTCGCGCTGACACCAATTCAGGCAAGCCGCACATCGCGCCGCGAAATGGAATCCCAAGCCGCAGACGATGTTGGTCTCATGAAGTTTCTCTGGCGTCAGACGCAGTTTACCCAGCAAATTCAGGCGGAATGGCTCGTCAATCTCGGCCGGAAGAACGCGATGGAGCGCCTGTCACACTTGCTGTGCGAACTCTATACGAGGTTATCGAGCGTCGGTGCTGCCGACCAAAAGTCGTGCGACATGCCGCTCACGCAACTCGACCTGGCCGATCTCGCCGGGCTGACCCCGGTGCACGTCAACCGCACCCTGCAGGAAATGCGGTCCATGCAACTGATCGAGCTGCAATCGCGACGGCTGACCATATTGGATTGGGAATCCTTGAGACGGATCGCCTGGTTTGACCCCGCCTATCTTGCCGTGCGCAGCGCGAGAGACAGTTTTCAAGCGGCGGCCTGACTATCCGCGCTGCCATCCCCATCAAAGGACATCAATATGGCCAAGAGGCCGAACCAACCGCACGTCGACGACACATCGTTCGGCATGACGCCGATGACCATGAAGCTATTGGGCACCCTCACGCTGGCGGCTGCAACTCTCATCACAAGCGCCGCCGTCTATGCCTGGTGGCGTATGCGGGATAATGCGGAAGGCCATGCCACCTCTGCTGCTTTTGCGCACGGGGAGAGTGACCCAGCCAATTTCGACCAGACCCGTTCCGCCGGACCGGAAGGAATGCGCGATACGCCCGGAGAGACGTGGGACAAAGTCGATCAGGCGGGGGACGAGTCTTTCCCCGCAAGCGACCCGCCCAGCTATTGAGCGCGGCAACGTGTCGTGCGGCCATGACGATACTGGAACGGCAATCAGAGCCTGTGATGCCAGTTAACACGGACATTCTGGTGGTCGATGACGATCCACTTCTTCGGCTCGGCATCGTCTCCATGCTGCAGGACTTCGGCTATCGCGCGATCGCCGCGCAAGACCCGATGCGCGCCTTGCCGATGGTGCATCAGGGCCTTGGCGTCGATCTCCTCATTACGGATTACAGTATGCCGGGCATGACCGGAGTGGAGTTGGCACACCGAATAGCGCAGGAGCGGCCAGGCCTTCGGGTGCTCATCATGACAGGCCACCAACAACTTGAGGATGATCTGGATCCTGACTGGCACAAGCTGACAAAGCCCTTCACTGAGGCAGAGCTACGTCGGGAAATTGAGTCCATGACGTCAAGTTAGAGCAACCGCCTCCTGACAGGGAAAGCGAACGGCAACAGTCCGTCCACCGCCTTCTGTTTGGGATAGGGTCAGCTGCCCCTCCAACTGCAACGTAAGGGCGCGGATCAGTTCAAGGCCCATGCCCGCCGGATCATCATCATCGCTTGCGCCAATCCCGTCATCGCAAATCGTCAAAAGCCCGTCTTCCCCTGCTGCCTCCAACAAGACTTTGATCGTCCCGCCTTGATCCCCGGGAAAGCCGTGGCGCAGGGCGTTCGTCACGGCCTCAATGACGATCAACGCCGCTGAAACTGCATGATCGCCGGAGATCACGCCCAGATTGGAATGGCAGAAAAGCAGGACTTTGGAGGGCTGGGAATTGGCTTGGACCTGATCGCAGAGCTCAGAGAACAAGCGGTCTGTATTCACGACGCCCTGCTCGCTCTCATCAACTTCGTAAATGAGGCGCTGCACCAGCGCCAAAGCGCCCACCCGCAGGCGTGTCTGAGTCATCAAACGGCGGGCCTCTGGGTCTGACAGCCGGGATGCCTGCAGGCTGACAATGCTGGTGATCATCTGCAGATTGTTCTTCACCCGGTGATTGACCTCGCGCGCCATGGCATCCTTGGCAGCGAGCGCACGGCGCAAAGCCTGATCCCGCCGGTCAACCGAGCGGGCCATGTCGTCGAGGTCCCTGCCGAGGCGCTGCAACTCCAAAGGCGCTGTCCGGAATAGGCGACGATCTTCGCTGTAACTGCCGTCTGCCAATTGCCGCACGCGTCGCCCTCCGTGTCGCAGCCACCGGAGAATGAAGCGGTCAAGCGAGAGCCAAAGCGCAACCCCGGTCAGAAGGATTGCCAACAATGGCAGCAAGAGGCTGTAACGAAATTGGTCCCGCGACATCGAGAACGCCAACTGCTGGGGTTCTGCATAAAAAACGAACAATTGCCCATCATAAAGCGGGGCGGAGGCATATGTCCACGCATCCCCCTCTCGCCCGTACAGGACAGCGGCCCGGCGCCCCGATGCACGCGGAACAATGCTGCTAAAGTTGGGCGGGCCTGTCGATATTAAAACTTTGCCAGACGCATCGGCGATACCCCCCATCGCGTTTGGCGAAAGTCGGCGATCGGCAAGCGCGTGTTCAATCCACGAAAAGTCGATGGCGGCGGTCAACGCGCCTTGCCAGGTCCCGGATGTGTCAGTCACCGGTTGAACCGCCAAAAGGACACGCTGCGGCACCCCAAGTCCACGAACGGGCGCGCTGATCAAAAACTGCCGGGTGCGCTTCGCCTCGAGCCACCACGCCATTTCGGCGTTCACGGCTGTCGGTGTCGGCGAACGTGAAAAGCATCTCGCTTGACCGGCAGCGTCCCAACGAACGAAATTGACAATGGGCAGCCGCCCTTCGGCCCGGTCTTTCAGAATCTGGCTGCAATTCAGAGCCATATTCTGGATGGTATCTTCCCGTGCAATTCGTTCAAGAATGCGCCGCGCTGTGAGGATCGGTTCGCGCTGTTCAAGTGCTGTCACGGAAGCGGATGCAAGGAGACGGTCTCTGGCCATTTGGCGGAGGTTTTCCCGGACTGTCATACTCTGGTAGATGCTGACCAACGCAAGGGGCAGGAGTGCGATCCCAAAGACAAGCAAGAGCGTCACATTTAGGGTTAGCCGGTTCGTCGGCTCCGCCGCCCAGTTTATCACCCTGTTGGACTTATCGCAGGCGACCTTGACCCTTTGTCGGAAGGCTCATCCTTATAAGCGGGGCCGTCGATAAGTGCCGTGAGCGCAACTCTGCCGCGCGCAAGCCGGCTCTTGATGGTGCCAATCGCGCATCCCATGATGTCTGCGGCCTCCTCATAGGAAACGCCATTTGCGCCGATGAGGAGGAGAACTTCTCGCTGTTCGGCAGGCAGCTTCTGGAGCGCCTTTTGAACATCCTGAACATTGAGGCCATCCTGTTGGGTGGGGCCAGCAACGAGCACACGCTCAGCCACTTCAGGGTCCCAAGACACCATGCGCGCATTCTTGCGGAGCGTTGTGTAATAATGATTGCGCAGGATCATGAACATCCAAGCACGGAAGTTTGACCCCGCAGCATAGCTCTGCCGCGCCGCCCAAGCCCGAGTCATGGCATCCTGCACCATGTCATCCGCCATATCCCGCGTTCCACACAAACCCCGAGCAAAGGCGCGAAGCGGTGGGATTATGGCAACCAGCTGATCCCGAAAATCCTTGTCATCCAGTGGGACAGTTTTTGGTACCGGATCATTCATTCCGGCGTCGCCGCTCCATTCAGCTTGCGCTCAATTTCTCCCAGAAGACGCAAGAATTCCTCAGGGATAGGTTCAGCGACGACTTCGTCGTGGAGTCGGCGCAGCGCCTTACCAATAGGATCATCGCTAGCGATCACCGTCTCCTTGACTGACTTTAAGCCCCTTTCGGGCACGGTCTCCTCCGGCATCGTGATGGACTCCTGCGGATGCATAGATACGGCCTTGCTCACGATGTCCGACTTGATCAAACTTGTCACGTTGACGCACCCCCGGTCGCGGGATCTACCCACTTCGTCGATGGCACAAACAGATCGCGAGCAACTATGTTCCAAGCTGATGGAACATTTTCAAAAGTGAGCAGTTCAGATCATAGGAAGCGGGAGGGCATATGCCATTCATAAGATCTGTCGCAGCTGAGCTGCCATATCTGAGACGTTACGCGCGCACAGTCACCGGGGCTGCTGATCTGGGAGACGCGGCGGTTTGGGAAACGCTGGAGGCTCTTCTTGAGTCCCCGCGGGAATTCGATGTCACCCAGCCACCCCGGCTCGAACTCTATCGCATCTTCCACCATCTGTGGCGGTCCGAAACGATTTCCGCGCTGAAGTCGTCCGGGCCGATTGCCCACCTCACACCCCGATCGCGTCAGGCGCTTTTGCTGACCGCCGTTGAGGGCTTCTCGGTCGATGAAGCGGCGGCCATTCTCGCCATCTCGCCCGACGTGGTTCGTGAAGACATTGCTGAGGCGCGGACGCATCTTGCCGATGAGCTTTGCTCCGATGTGATGATCATTGAAGATGAGGCAATCATCGCGCTCCATATCAAATCGATCGTGCGTGAGATCGGCCATAAAGTCATTGGCGTGTCGCGCACCCATCATGAAGCCGTTGCGATGGCTCGGGAAACCGAACCGGAGCTTGTTCTGGCCGACATCTGTCTGGCCGACGGATCGAGCGGGATCGACGCTGTAAAAGATATTCTGGAAAGCATAGACACACCTGTGATTTTCGTGACGGCCTTTCCCGAACGGCTACTGACCGGGGAACGACCGGAGCCGACCTACCTCATTACCAAGCCCTTCGACGCGGCCGTGCTGACAGCCACCATCGCGCAAGCTTTGCTCTTCCATCGGGAGTCCAAGGCCATGGCGCGCGATCAGGCTGCGGCCTGAACACATTCGGCCACCGTCAGGGAGCATGGGTCCAGCGTGGCCTTGCTCCCTGTGGCCTTTCATCAACTAGCTCGCGATCTTCGTCTGTGCAGCGGCGATCGCGTTGGCCCCTCGGTTAAGCGATGGCACAAGCCGGCGATAAGCTGCCAGTGCCTGCCCCACGATCTGGTCCATATTGTAATAGCGATAGGTGGCGAGACGACCGACGAAGATCGTGTCGCTGGCGTCCGCGAGCTTTGCATAGCGCGCATAAAGTGCCTGATTTTCCGGCCGCGGAATGGGATAATAGGGGTCACCCTCAGCGGCTGGATATTCATAGACAATGCTGGTCGTGTCGCTCACGTCCCCGGTCAGATGGCTGAATTCGGTAATCCGGGTATAGGCCACGTCCTCCGAAGGATAGTTCACTGTCCCGGTTGGCTGGAAGCGCGAGACAGGCAGCGTCTGGTGGTCGAATATCAAAGATCGATAAGGCAGCTTGCCAAAGCAGCAGTCGAAATACTCATCGACAGGCCCGCTCCAGATCAAGCGGTCGTAGTCTACCTGCTCGGCGATTTCTTCATGAGAAACACCGGTGCGAACATCGATGTTGGGGTGCGCCAACAGCCTTCTAAACATCTCGGTATACCCGTTCAGCGGCATCCCTTGGAACGTATCGGTAAAATAGCGGTCATCGGCATTGGTCCGGGTCGGGATGCGCGCTGTGACCGACTTGTCGAGCTCGGACGGATCAAGGCCCCACTGTTTGCGCGTGTATCCGCGGAAGAACAGCTCAAAGAGCTCCCTACCAACGGTGGAGACGACCACGTCTTCTGACGTGTGGATGTCGTGCACCGGCTCTCGACGGCTTTCAAGGAACGACGCCACCTCCGCTTCAGTCTGGAGGTCCAGCCCGTACAGGACGTTGATCGTCGTTCTATTGATCGGAATAGGGACCAGCTTGCCTGAGACCTCAGCCAACACCCGGTGCTCATAAGATCGCCACTGGGTGAACCGTGACAGATAGCTAAAGATGTCCGCTGAATTGGTATGGAAGATGTGCGGACCATATCGGTGGACGAGGTGACCGGCCGCATTGCGTTCATCAAAGGCATTGCCCCCGATATGGGGCCGCTTGTCGATGAGAAGAACGCGCTGCCCGCCGTCAGCCGCCAGCCGTTCCGCCATGACAGCACCTGCAAATCCAGCGCCGACGATCAAAAAGTCATAGCGCGTCCGTGACAGCGAGCGAAGTTTGGCCAGAGACTCCGTCCGCGCAAGTCCGGCCTCGATATGACGGCGCATATCCCAATGCACCTTATCCCAGGAAATCTGGGAAAGAACTTGATCGACTTCCGGCAGCCAAGTCGTTCTGTCCTGAGACAAAAGAATGGCGGCGTCACAGGCAGCAGCAAAGCCTTCTGCCTCATCGGCGATCAGGACGCCCGCCAGGTCGCCAAAATGCCGTTCGACATCGCGAATGGCCGTGGAAATGACCGGACGGGCGGCAGCGAGATACTCAGGTGTTTTCGTGGGGCTGATAAAGCGCGTGGAGTCATTGCGCGCAAAAGGCATCATCGCCGCATGCCAACGGCCAAGACAGTCCGGCAGCGCGGCATAAGGCTGGGACGGCGTGTAGAGGATATTGTCCCGCTGCGGCAGCGCCGCCGGATCGATCTTCACCACAGGCCCGACAATTTCGAACCGGATGTTCGGCCGCAAAGCCGCGACTTGCTCGACAAGGTCGATATCTAGGCGCTCATCGATGACGCCGTAAAAGCCAATCGTCGGCGGAGCGTCGTCTTTCGGATGCACAGCACGCGCCTGGGCAAAATGGCCAATGTCGACCGCAGACGGGAAAGGATGGACGTCGGCGTGCTGCGCCTGCTTTGCCTCGAAAAGGCTATGCCCGCCTGTGAACACGACATTGGCGACATCGAACAAGTCCCGCTCCAACGCGGCGAGTTCGGGCGGCGCGAATTTAAAGGCCGAGAGTTCATCCATGCAATCATAGACGGTGAATGCCGCATTGAGATGCTTTGCGATCGGCAGCATCATTGGCGTGTAGAACCAGCGGACGAGCCGACCCGGTTCTCCCACCAATACCTCGTTGAGCAGGGAGCGGAGAATGCGGGTGCGTTCTTCCTCTAACAATCCCGCTGGGAGCCGCGGCGTGGCAATTGTCACGCCGCTTTCATCATGCATGACATCTAAGCCCGGCGCACCATCGCACTCCAATGGTTCTTCCCAAAAGAGAACGTCATAGTCGCGCGCGAAGCGCGACATGAGATGCTGGGGCCGCTGAAAAACAAAGTTCCAGCGCAGATGTGAAAAACAGATCAGCTTCGTTTTGTTGTCCGATGGAGCGCCGCCTTTGCCGACAGGCTCTGGCGTACCAGCTGGAACGGTTATTTTGGGGATTCTGGCGTCACGAAACACTGATTGTTCTCTCCCATGCAAGGTTGCCCCCGAAAACGAGGAAACCAGAGATTGCGGCTGAAAATGCGGTGGTCCGGCGCATTCGCGCCACCGCGGTCCGATCAGTTATTCAACGACACCTGCTGCGGTTCGTTCCCTGCGACACCCCAACTCTATCCTACATTAGGAATGGGGCCTGTCTTGCATTGCGCCCAAGAGCCTTCGCCCGGACATCTAACTTTCGGTTGCCAATCGTAAAAACAATAACATAGATTGCAGCCAAATCGGCTCAATTTAGCCCGGCGGGGCAAACTATATGAAGCTGTTAAGGCGTATTCAGGATCTGGCCGAAAACGGCATTGCCCATCCGTGGAAGGCAGGCGAGACCATTTTGCTCTCGGTCCTGGTACTCTGTTTGGGTATGGTGGTTGGCTTGGTTCTTGATATTGAGACCGGCCGCCATGAATCCAATGTCTTCCTGATCCCGGCTATTGTGTTGGCCGCTGGCCTTGGCGGATTTGTTCCAGGCTTGGTGCTAACAGGCCTCGCTTTCATTTTCGATGCGACCGCCGAATATTTCATGACTGGTTTTGAAGCCCGGTTGTTTTGGACAAATGTCGCCTTTGCCGTGACGGGTGTCATTATGTCAGGCGGCGGCCATCTCTTTCGCCAAGCCCTGATCAACGCGGCAAAGGTCAATCTGGAAATACAGAGGCGAGAGGCCGATCTGCGGGCCATTGTGGACACTGTGCCCGACTCCCTCGTGATGATTGATCATGAAGGCATCATTGCCCGCTTCAGCCCCGGCGCACAGAAGCAATTTGGATGGGACGCTGAGGAAGTCGTCGGCCAGAATGTATCGATGTTGATGCCTTCACCCTATCGTGAGCAGCATCCGGACTTCTTGAAGCGCGAGATCGACACGCAGGCGTCGTCCGTTCTCGGACGACCCCGGCTTTTGGCGGGGCTGCACAAAGACGGGACGTCGTTCCCTATAGAAGTCAGCGTCGGCGAGCTCGAATTTGCGGGCGAACATCATTTTGTCGGTTTCATTCGCGATTTGACGGAGCGCCAAAAGGCCGAAGCGCGGATGCACGAGTTGCAGAACGAGCTCTTTCACGTCTCACGCCTATCCGCGCTCGGCCAACTGGCGTCCGCGCTGGCGCACGAAATCAACCAACCTTTATCTGCCATTGCAAACTATATCGCAGGGGCAAAGAAACTGGCCGCAAAGGGCAGTGATCCGGCCCTTTTGGACGAGGTCCTCGACCATGCCGGAAAAGAAGCCATTCGCGCTGGTGAAACCATCCGAAAGCTGCGTAGCTTCCTGTCGAGAGGCGAGTCCGAAATGCGGCCGGAGAACCTGGCCGAGCTGGCCGATGAGGCAACAACGATCGCCCTTGTCGGCTCCCGGTCGCGAAAGGTGCGGCTCGAAACCAAGCTGTCTCCCCTCTGCCCGATCGCCATTGTGGACAAGGTGCAGATCCAGCAAGTTCTCATCAACCTTATCCGCAATGCAGTCGAAGCGACAGGAGAGCGTCAAACGCCAAGGCTCCTTATTGAAACCGCGCCGACGCAAAGCGGGATGATCTTATGCTCTGTCACAGACAATGGCACAGGGTTGACGCCAGAAATGGCCAGTCAGTTGTTCCAACCCTTCGTCACATCAAAGAAAACCGGCATGGGCGTGGGCCTGTCGATCACACGCAGCATTGTTGAAGCGCATGGTGGCCACATCTGGACCGAACCAAATCCCGATGGCGGCACCATTTTCAGATTCACCGTTCGGGGGCCAGATCCGGCTACGCCTTAAGCAGGCGACGCCGTTCCCCTCCTAAAATTTCAGCCGCGCGGAAAGCCGGGCATTACGCGGTGCGCCCGGGGTGATGTTGTTGTTGTTATGCGCGTCCGCAAAATAGGTGGCGTTGAACAGGTTCTCGACGTTGAGCTGAACCTGGATGCGGTCTGATGCATTGAAGAACAAGGCCCCATCCACGCGGGTATAGCCGGGAAGGCGCGTTGTGGCGGCAGTGGTCCGGATGGCGGCAAACTGGGCCGACTGCCGGATGACGCCCACGCCAGCCCCAATTTTTGAGGTCACATCAACGCGGTTCCAAACGGCAAATTGGTGCTTGGGCACTTGCGACAGGCGGACAAAATCATTGCCCCGCAGCTTTGCGTCTTGGAAGGTGTAGCCCCCGCTGATCTGCCAATGACGGGCGATCCGGCCGGTCACGCCGAACTCGACGCCTTTGGTGCGTGTCTCACCAATGTTGATGGTGGTCGTCGGGTCGACAGGATTGGGTGTTGTCGCATTGGTGCGGTCCAACTGAAACAGCGCCAGCGTTGTCGACAGTCCGGGGCGGACATCCCACTTTGCGCCAAGCTCAACGTTGGTGAACTTTTCCGGCGCAAGATTTTCCTGAACGGCTGACAGGGCCAGAAACTGATCCCCCGAGCGCGGCAGGAAGGATTGGCTGTAGCTGCCGTAGATCGACACATTTTCCTGCGGCTTCAAGATGAGGCCGAGGCGCGGGCTGACCTTCTCATCCACACGGGCAAATGGCCGGTCGGGGTTGGGGGCGAAGTCCGTGCCGGCAATATCAAACCGGTCAAAGCGCAACCCGACGACAATATCGACATGCTGGCCGATGCTGATCTGGTTCTGCGCATAGGCGGAAAAGAACGTCACGTTTGACGTGCTGTCCCGGTTCACGGTTGGGAAGGTCGCTGTCGGGTAGCTGATCGCGGCAAGATTGAGCGGCGAGAACGAAAGCACAGCATTGCTGCGTTGGTTGGCGGAGTGTTGCTCACCATATTCCAGACCGAGCAGCACCTTATTCTCAACGCCGGCCACAGCCACATCCCAAACCAGATTGGTCTGGGCGATCAGGTTTTCCCGTTTGGTAGGGTCGGTATAGCCCGCAAGCGCCACCGTTCCGGTGAGCGATGTCGCCGGGCCATTGGCATAAACGTTGGTGTAGAGCTTGTCATAGTGACCATAGAGCAACGTCGTCGACCATTTCAGCGTGTCGGTCAGGTCCCCATCCAGACGCGCCTTGAGAAGGTGGGCTTCCAGCCCAGTATGGTTGAGCCCGGGAACGCCGAAGAATGTATCACGGTGGTCCGGCAAGGGGCCGGGCGTGCAGGGCTGCGCGCACGCCAGCGACGGGATGCCGCGATCTGTGACACGATCATCCTTCACATATTCATAGGACAGGCCCGCGCGCCATCCGCCACCAAGGTCAGCGGCGATATACGGATTGATCGCGTACCGCTCCCCACCAAAGGCATCGCGGTGATTGTCGAGATGTTCGTAGAAGGCGTTCACACGGAGTGCGGCCGTGCTGGACAGCGGCGTGTTCACATCCGCGGCCACGTCCCAATTGCCAAAACTGTTGACGCTGCCGGTCACGCCCGCAAACGGACGTTCCGCGCTGGGCGCCTTTTGCACGCGGTTGATGATCCCGCCGCCGCCGCCGCGTCCGAAGATCAGTGCGTAGGGGCCCTTCAGCACCTCGACGCGTTCGATATTGTAAAGGTTGCGGTAATATTGAACGTCATCGCGCACGCCATCGACAAAGAAGTCTGCGGTGGAATTCTGGCCGCGAATGGTGATCTGGTCCCGGTTGCCCTCGCCCTGCCCGACAGTCGTGCCCGGCACATAGCGCAGGACATCCGCCATGCTGTGCTGGGCCTGATCATCCAGCTGCTGGCGCGTCACAACGGAAATCGTCTGTGGCACATCAATCAGCGGTGTATCGGTCTTGGTCGCCGTCACAGAATTGGTCGCGACATATCCTTCAGAATACCCTGTCACGATGATCGTGGTCGCCTCAACATCTTCCGCTTCCGCTGCAAAAACAGGCAGAGGCGCCGCGGCCAATGCTGTAGTGATGAGCAGAAGATATTTCATGGTTGTCCCTGATCGAGTCTTTGGTGTCGCAAAGGCCGATATCGATATTGCAAACTATTCGCAATAGCGAAATGAGGGAAGCCGATCTGTCGATAGCGAGGGAGAACGCGTTGGCGCGGCACTCCGGTATAGCAATGCCAACGGCGCGCGGTATGAGGTGCTTATCGTCATCGAGACAATTCAGGCAGACCAATGGCTCGCAAACATTCGAAAAATGACCCCTATGGCGACCTCCACCGGGACGAAGAGGTTCCAGAGGCCGTGGTGCTTTGCTGGCTCTGCGGGCGTCCGACTGCAAAGAACATCATCTGGCACCATCCCATACCAAAGAGCAGAGGCGGGCGTGATGTTGTTCCGATGCATCCCATTTGTCAGCAAACGCTGATCACCAATTTCACCAATTCTGAACTCCAGCGTCACGGAATGGACGTGGAAGGTCTGCTCGCCAACCCGACAGTGCGTAAGTTTGTTGATTGGGTGGCGAATAAGGATCCGGATTTTACGGCAACAATCGCCAAGAAGAAGCGGTAATCCCGCGCTAAAGAGGTGGTCAGCTCGGCGTCAGCGGCCAAATCGGGCAAGCGCCCCACTCGACCACAAAGCGGCCCAAATCAGCACAGGCTGAGCGAGCATCCGAGGGCCGTGATAGGCCCAACCAAGGCCGTGATCAGGCCGCGCCATATCCATAAGAACGTGATTGATGTTCGCGGGCCACACGCACAGCGCATAGGCCGCAAGCCCCCAACCTGCCGCCAAGCGCAATCGGGGCCACCACGGCTGCACCAAGCCAAGCGCGCCCGCAATTTCGGCAATCCCGGTGAATGCGATCACGAGCGGTGCGGCCAACACCCAGCTCGGCGTAATCTTCAGGAACGGAACTGGATCGAGCAGGTGAAGCGCCCCAGCGGCGAAATAAAAACAAGCGAGAAGTAGGCGTGTAATGACTTTCGTATGCATTCAGTGAACCCCGTAAATCCCGCCTCGGTCGACATGCCGTTGAAGGTGCGAGAAAGCAATGTTCCGTCGATCGGCTGCGTTTGGTTGAGTGGAGCCTGCGCCAGCCTTTCAGTGCTTGGGGCTTGGCGCGGTTGGACCCTTGGTCGCGTCGAAACGACGGGCGAGGGGCCAAACCACGACGATGGCGGCGATGCAGGTCAGCGCGCCCAGCGGGCCGATTGGGGCATAGCCACCAAAGCCTTGCGCGATGGCGCCAGCGGCCAGTGATCCGAGCGATTGCGCGAGAAGCCAAGTCCCGGTGGTTATCACCGCGAGGCGCCCGCTCTGGTCGCAGTCATAGGCGAGCCCCAGCAACATGGGGTAGGTCAGGAACCAGCTGACATAATAGCCTATAAAGGCCACAGCGAAGGCCGTCGGCGCGCCCACAGTGGTCAGGAGAGCACATGTCACACCACAGGCGCCTAGGACCAGCGCCAGCGGCTTAGCGCGGGTGAGGCGCGTACTGATCGCGGCAAGCCCCGCATTGCCAAGGGCGCTCGCCAGCGTAGCGAGGGACTGGTAACGACCAAACTCGGTTGCCGGAATGCCAATCGCGTTGGCAGTGCGTTCAATGAAGGGCCATAGCGCGAGGGTGCCGAAGGCGAACAGGGCCATAGCCAAAAGAACGCGAAGGCCATCCGCGCCCAGAGGCGGGTTCGGCTGGCGGACATCGCCGGCGGTTTGATCCTTCCCACCCGGAAGCAACAAGGACATGAGCCCCAGTCCTGCAGAGATTGCGGCCAGGGCCATGAACATGCCGTTCACTCCGTAACGTGCGCCGACCTGCGGCAGGCCTAGGGCGATTGCCGCGAAGAGCACAGTCTGGAAGGCGATACCGAGCGAAATCCAGCGCGCCGGATGGCTGGTTCGTCCCGCCGCAAGGTTGACCGCGGAATTGAGGATGCCAAAGCCGAGCCCGGTCCCGATCCGTCCGGCCAGCAGCAGGCCGAAACTGCCGGTCAGCGCGGACCCGGCCTGCGAGACGATTACAAGCAGGCTGGCCACCAGCGCCAGCACCCGCGGGTCAAGCCGCCGCGCCTGCGGTGCAATGATGAACATCGCGGCGGCATAACTCAACGTCTCGGCCATGTTCCACGCTCCCATCGCGAAGGGCGAGAAGCTGTACTGGTCGATCAGGCCGCCGACCAAATAGGTCGTAAAATTGTTGCCGAGATGAGCCGCGGTGGACGCAGCGCCAATCCCAATGAATGTAAAGGCAAAGGGGCGCTCCCCCAGCGCGCCCTTGGCCATCAGCTTCTCACCCGCGGAAAGCGGGCCATGGCTTCGAGTTCCTCGAGGTCCATATGGGCGCGGACATATTCCTCACCTGCATTGCGGGGCGGTTGGTAATCCCAAACTGTGGCCTTGCCGACCGCGTTGGCGGCACCCACGACGCGCCGTGACCGCTGGCTTTCGATCACAGCTTTGGTGATGGCGTCGAAGTCCCAGCGCCGGTCCACTTCGTTGCGCAGATCGGCAACTAACTGCGCCATTTCCGGATCCGCTGCGAGGTTGTCGAGTTCGTAAGGGTCGTCCACCAGATTGAAGAGGATGTCCGGGTCGACGCGCGAATGAATGAACTTCCAAGGCCCGCGGCGGATCATAACGAGCGGGGCAATGGTGCCCTCGCCCATATACTCACCGATCACCTCATCATGCCCGCCCGTGCCGTTCAGATGCGGCACAAGGCTGCGCCCGTCAAAAGGCAGCGCCGGATCGACATCAAGCCCTGCAATGTCGAGCAGGGTCGGCACCAAGTCGACCAGCGAGACGCTGGCGTCAATTGCGGCGGGACGATAGCGACCGGGCGCGTGAATGATCAGCGGGATGCGCGCTGCGCCTTCAAAATAGTGCATCTTGTACCACAGGCCGCGTTCCCCCAGCATATCGCCATGGTCGCCGCACACGATGATCACGGTCTTGTCGGCCATGCCGGTTTCGCGAAGCGTCTCGAGGATCGCCGCGAACTGGTCGTCAACAAAACTGATCGATCCGAAATAGGCCCGACGCGCCGTGCGGATCATCTCATCGGTCACTTCGGCTGCGTCGAGGTCACAGACGTGGCGCAGACGTTCCGAATGGGGATCCTGTTCCACATCGCCGCGCCGGACGGTGGGCATCGGAATGTCCACGCCTTCATAGCGGTTCCAATAGTCTTCATGGATCGCATAGGGATCGTGCGGGTGGGTGAGTGATACCGTCATAAAGAAAGGCCGCTCGTCCTTGTCGCGGGCGATGTCGTAAAGCTTACGGCGCGCGGTGAAGACAACTTCCTCGTCAAAATCGATCTGGTTGGTGCGGATCGTCGGACCGGCTCCCAGCACGGAATCGAGCGAATGGTACCAAGTCGGCCGGGTAGGGAAATCGGTCCAGTCGGGGGTCCAGCCAAAGTCTGCCGGATATATGTCGGTCGTCAACCGCTCCTCATAGCCGTGCATCTGGTCGGGGCCTGCGAAATGCATTTTGCCGGTCAGGATCGTGCGATAGCCACCAAGCCGAAGGTAATGCGCCATAGTCGGGGTCGAAGCCGGGAATTCGCTGGCATTGTCAAAAGCGCCGATCCGCGACGGCAGCACACCCGATTGCAGCGTGAAGCGCGCCGGCGCGCAGAGAGGACTGTTGCTATAGGCGGACCGGAAGAGCACGCCTTGCTCGGCCAGTCGCGACAGGGTCGGCGCCTTGACCGGCGAAGGGCCATAGAACGGGAGGAAGGGCGCGGCCATCTGGTCGGCCATGAGGATGAGGATATTTGGGGGCTGCGTCATGAACTGACGCTATCGGGCCGAAATCGGCCTGTCCAAGCAATCTTCTAGGGCAAGTTGAACCAATAGATAAAATAAGCATTGCTAATCTTGTTAGGCAGTCGGTGCCGTCGGGTCCTGTCTCGAGCGAACCATGTCGGACCGATCCCGAATACCCAGCTCCCGAATTGGATCAGGTAAAGGTGCCTTGTCTCCTGTCGCGAAATTCGCCACCGTTGCTCGTGGTCGAAATCGCGAACCAATCTGCGCTCAGCGCTTCGCGTAGGCCGATGTCCCGACGATCCATGGTCGTCGCGGGCCTGTCTACGGTTGTGGAATGGTATGATTTCACCCTCTACCTCTATTTTTCGACGGTGTTGGGTCGTGTGTTTTTTGGAACTGGCCCCCAGTCGATGACGGTCACACTCGGCGGCTTTGCGATCGCTTATCTGATGCGGCCCATCGGCGCGCTGGTTTTTGGCCATTTTGGTGACCGGCTGGGCCGACGGGTGACGATGCTGAGTTCAATGGCTTTGATGACCCTTGCCATGCTCGCAACCGCAATGCTGCCAACTTATGCGCAGATTGGCCCGCTTGCCGGCGTGATGCTGATCGCGCTGCGCTGCTTGATGTCGTTTTCGGTTGGCGGAGAATACACCGGCGTCGTCGCATATCTGCTGGAAGGGGCCAAGGACAACCGGCGCGGATTGATCACCAGCTGTGCGTCGGCGGCCAGCGAGATCGGCGCGCTGCTGGCGGCAGGGGCAGCGGCGCTGACCGTTTGGGCGATGCCAGAAGAGGCGCTCGTATCGTGGGGATGGCGCCTGCCCTTCCTGTTCGGCGCGGCGCTCGCCGGTTTGGTTTTGATAACCCGCGCGATACTCGAAGAAACGCCGGAATTCCTGCGCCAACGTGATGCTGGCACCGTGCCGATAAGCCCGATCCGACAGACACTCACGCGACATCGGAGCGCAATTGCCCGCGGTTTTGCAATCTCTGCGCTGGGTTCCATTACGTATTATGTCGGCATTACCTATGTGCCGGTGTTCCTTGATGCCACGGGCACCATGCCGGAGACGCGCGCGCTATCAATCTCGGTCTTTGCGGCGCTGACGGTGATCCTCGTAACGCCTCTCATAGGGCTTGCTTCGGACCGTTTTGGTCGTCGCCCTATTCTTTTGGCGCTAGCGCTTGGCGGCATGGTGCTGCCAACGAGTATGTTCGCGGTCATGGCTGGCGGGGGCGCGGCGACTTGGGTTGCGGCCATCGCCATGGCGGCCCTCGGCGGTGCCGTGAGCGCCGTCGGCGCTGTCGCGACGGCAGAACAATTTCCGGGCGAAGGGCGGCTCAGCGGCCTCGCATTGGGCGCGACAACCGCCACCGCCATTTTCGGCGGACTGACGCCTTTGGTGGCTCATCTATTAGTCAAAAACAGCGGATGGGCGGCTGCACCCGGCGCCATGATCGCATGTGTCGCCTTATGCGTGATCATTGTTTTTTGGCGGATGCCTGAAACGGCGCCAGCGCACGCAGGGAGGGACGGATTCGGAGCGCGACCAGTCTCCGGCAAATAGAAGTCAGAATGACCCCGGGAAGCCGCACTGCGGGCTCACGAGATAGGGATGGCGGAGGATTCAGTCGGACTGGTACCTGTCTCCAACTTGGCAGTCTGACACAGATGGCACCTAGAAACAGCTACTTTCCCTGTGTGAGGAACAGCCGGCGAAGCAAATTTTGCAAGACAGAAGCATCAGCAGATCCGGCATCATAACCAGCCTTCATAGGGCTGACCGCAATGGACGTCTTATACACGACGGATTCGTCATTCATTTGGCGCGCCGACGGCCTAGTCGCATTCATGTCTATAGTAAGGCCCGGTAATTCCGGAATTGAAGCACCTTGCTCGCGCGCCATCGCGCGCATCATTTGCGAGCCAGTCTTTGCCATGTTGTCGGTGAAGCTAACCGCATAAGCATTATAAGTGCCCACGCGCGTCAGTCGCCATTCGGCTGCTTCAGGATTGTCAGGAAAGTTGACGTTCAACGCCAAGCCATCAGGAAGCATTTGCTTCCCACGCGCCGTCCGGTCCAGTTCTCGCACGAGTTCGACGGTGCGTTGCGCGACTGCCTGCGACACCGGATTTTCCAAGTTTTCTCGGCTTGTCGAGTTTGGACCTGCACTGAGCGCAATAGCCGGTATGCCCCGGACTGCGGCATACTGAGCATTGCTAACCGTTCCGGAACTAAGAATTATGGCGCCTACGTTTTGCCCTTCGTTTGGACCAGACAGCACGAGGTCAGGCGCAGCGCCCCAGCGCTTCTGCCCCACAACATCAATTCCATAGAGAGTAGCCATCACGGGCGTGCCCGCAACATAATAGAAATCGTTCGCTGGCAATCCGGCGCGGGTCATCGGTCCGGCACCGGGGTCACCAGGCATGGCCGCGCCATTTCGACATGCTTCGGCAAGGGGGACGAGCGGCCTGCCGAAATAAGCGGCCGCTCCCATTCCGCTCTGATTGGTGCATGGTACCGCCACGACAACGTCGTGCCCGTCTGCCTTGAGCGCACGGTAAAGCGCTAGGACATTGCCGGTGAGGCCATCATCATTGGTGATAACAATGTTCCGCGCTGCCGCTGGGCTGGCAATCCCGATGACAGCCAAACCCATAAGAACGTGTCGCTTGAAACGCATGGTAAATGATCCTCAGAAATCGAAGCGGATACCGAACAAGTAGCGGGAGCCGATCTGCTCCACCTCGCTTGGACGGTCTTTAGTGCCTTCGTATGCGATGTATTTCGCGTTCGTCAAATTGGCG
>JBBATS010000039.1:0-26777 GCA_040398625.1 Chakrabartia sp.
CATCGTCTATTTCGGCCTTGGCTGGATGATCGGCGCCATCGACCGGGAGGATGTGCTCATCCTCCTCAAGCGGAAGAAGCCCGCCGCCTGATCGCGACCCGCCCCTTGCCTAATTTGGCTTGAACGGGCATCGGCCTCACGTCTCGTCAAACAGGAAGACATAGAAGTCATGCGCGTCGTTTCCGGCATCCAGCCGACAGGCAATCTCCACCTCGGCAACTATCTGGGTGCCATCCGCAACTGGGTGCGGATGCAGGACGAAAATGAAGGCGACAAGCTCTACTTCCTGGCCGACCTTCACGCGATCACCGTCTACAACAAGCCGGATGACCTCGCGAACAACACGCGGGAGATGGCCGCCGCGCTAATCGCAAGCGGCATCGACCCGGACCGCTCCATCCTGTTCAATCAGGCGCGCGTCCCAGCGCATGCTGAGCTCGCCTGGTTGCTTTTCTGCACCGCGCGCATCGGCTGGCTGAACCGGATGACGCAGTTCAAGGACAAAGCCGGCAAGAACCGCGAAGGCGTGAGTGTTGGCCTCTTTGCCTATCCCGTCCTGCAGGCGGCAGACGTGCTGCTCTATCAGGCAACGCACGTGCCCGTGGGCGAAGACCAAAAGCAGCATCTGGAGCTCGCCCGCGACATCGCGCAGAAGTTCAACACCGATTTCGAGGCAGAGGTCTTCACCCTGCCCGAGCCGATCATCCCCCCCGCTGCTGCCCGGATCATGAGCCTACGCGACGGCTCTGCCAAAATGTCCAAGTCCGACCCGAGCGACTTGAGCCGCATCAACCTGACCGACGATGCAGATACCATCATGCAGAAGGTGAAGAAGGCCAAGACCGACCCTGAGCCTCTGCCCGGTGATAAGGCTGGCCTCGAAGGCAGGCCCGAAGCCCAGAACTTGGTCGGCATCTACGCGGCACTCGCCGATGAGAGCGTCGACACCATCCTTGCCCGCTTTGGCGGACAAGGCTTTGGCGCCTTTAAACCGGCGCTTGGCGAACTGCTGATCGAGACGCTCCGACCGATTACGGAGCGGTTCAATGCCTTGCGGCAAGACACAGCAACGCTGGACAGCATTTTGATCCGCGGGGCAGAGCGCGCGTCCCAGTTGGCAGCGCCGACACTTGCGCAAACCTATGCCGCGCTCGGCTTGCAAAAATAGTCTCCATTCAACCTCTGTTCAGAGCGGCTGGTCGAACCTACGTTCACAGTAGGGCCGTGCCACGGCTGAGTCGTAAAAACGGGATAAGTCTATGTCGCGTATTGGGTCTATCGTTCGTGCCACCGCACCGCTGGCGCTTCTCGCCGTCGGCGGTTGCGCCCAGAATTTTGATGCAAAAGTCAGCCGCTTTCAGCAGATGCCGGCCGCACAAGGCCAGACGTTTGCTATCAAGGCAGCCGACCCGAAGCTCGATGGCGGCTTGGAGTTCGCCAACTATGCGCAGCTCATTTCCTCCAAGCTATCCCAGGTTGGCTATCGTCCGGTGGCGTCGGGGGAAGCTCCTAACCTTGTCGTCAGCGTCAACTATGATGTGGACAAGGGCCGTGAGAAGGTTCGTAGCAGTCCGGGCGGCGGTTTCGGACGGTGCTTCGGCTATTATGATCCCTGGTGTGGCGGCTTCGGCTATTGGGGCCACCCCTATCGCGGCCGCTTTAATGGCTTTTATCCGGGATTTTATGATCCGTTCCTCTTTGGCCCCGGCGGGTTTGACGGGGTGGAAAGCTACACCGTCTACACAAGCGAGCTCGACATGAAGATCGAACGGACAGGCGGTGAGCGGGTCTTTGAGGGTAAGGCGCAGGCACAGTCCCTCAATGACAATCTGACCTATCTGGTGCCCAACCTCATTGAAGCGATGTTCACCGGTTTCCCGGGGAGCACGGGTGAGACCGTCAAGATCACCGTGCCGCCCCCGCCGAAGAAGAGCGGGCGTTAAAACACCCACCTGTTTCGACTAGGGCCGCACAGGCACGCGTTTGCAGCTTGCCGCAGACGGTGCATTATGGTTACTTTTCAGTAACCATAATGGTGCCGGCTCGAACGGTCTCCACAATCAGCGGTCGCAATCATCAATTCACGTCAGACTCCGTCTGGCAACGAAAGGAGATTTTGCGATGCGAAAATTGGTTCTCTCGGCTCTTCTGGCTTCCTTTGCTGTTCCGGCAGTGGCCAACGCAGCCCAACTGGTTGTCAACTCCTACGATACGCCCAATGGCGACGGCCAAGCCAGCAGCGGGGCCTTCAACTACTGGGACAAAAACTATACGGGGGCTGGCGCAAAAACGACGGATGGTGCTCCTCTGACCGGCGGCGTGGGCGATTTAACTGACGGCGTTGTGGCCACAGACTTTTGGTTCAACGTCGAAAATTCTGCTGGTGAAGGCCCCTATGTCGGCTGGTATACACCCAGAACGTTGAACCCGAAGGTAACTTTCAATTTGTCGGGCACGCCGACAGTCAATGAAATCCGCATTCACCTGGACAATAGCCGCGTGGGCGCTGTGTATTCACCCGCTGCAGTTTTGATCAATGGCGTGAACACGGCGTTCTCTGGCCCTGCCAATGGCACAATCGGCTGGGTCACGTTCACGGGTCTCAATCTCACCGGCGCATCGCACACGATCGAGTTTCAGCAAGATCTTCAAGGCTGGGTTTTTGTCAGCGAAGTCCAGTTCCTCGGCAACCGTGTACCTGAACCCGCAGCTTGGGCGATGATGCTCGCCGGTTTCGGGATGGCGGGCGCCGCCATGCGCCGTCGCAACAAACTTCAGGTCGCCTGAACCAACATCCGGTCACACGGAAGAAAGGCCCGTCCGGCTTGCCGGGCGGGCTTTTCTCTATTCGTCAATCGAGATTGGGACGAAGCCAGCGTGTTGCGGTTTCCAGATCGGCACCGCGCCGCACCGCATAATCGGTCAACTGATCCTGACCAACGCGCGCAACGCCGAAATACTCGCTTTGCGGATGGCCGAAGTAGAAGCCGGACACGGCCGCTGTTGGCAGCATGGCGAAGCTTTCGGTGAGCACCAGGCCCGCCGTATCGCCTGCGCTGAGCAACTCGAAAAGGAGGGGCTTCAGGCTGTGGTCCGGGCAGGCCGGATAGCCGGGTGCCGGGCGGATGCCGCGATATTGCTCCTTGATCAGCGCTTCATTGGTCAACTGCTCACCCGGCGCATAGGCCCAGAGCGTCGTGCGCACATGTTGGTGCAGACGTTCCGCAAAGGCTTCGGCAAAACGATCTGCCAGCGCCTTCAGGAGAATATCCTGATAGTCATCATGCCCCGCCTTGAACCGCGCGATGTGCGGGTCAATCCCATGGATGCCGACGGCAAAGCCACCCAGCCAATCCCCATCGGGACTGATGAAGTCAGCCAAGCACATATTGGCGCGATCGCGGCTCTTACGGATCTGCTGGCGCAGGAAGCTAAAGGTGACGTTCCGTTCTTCTTCAGCGAGATGGACAACGACATCGTCGCCATCGCGAGCGCATGGCCAGAGCCCGACAACGCCCTTCGCCGTCAGCCATTTCTCGGCGATGATCTGATCGAGCATCTTGTTCGCGTCGGCAAACAGACTGCGTGCGCTTTCGCCCACAATCTCATCGTCGAGAATAGCCGGGTAATTGCCGTGCAATTCCCATGCGCGGAAGAAGGGCGTCCAGTCGATAACGCTGCGCAGATCGGTCAGGTCCCAATCTTCAAAGACATGGAGCCCCGGCTGCTCCGGCGGCGGTGGCTTATGGCTCATGTCGGCCACAAAGGCGTTGGCGCGGGCATCCTCTAGGCTCAAGAGGATGCTCGCTTCCTTACCTGCCCGCACGTCGCGGACGTGCTGATAGTCGGCTGCCGTCGTCTCAACGAAACCATCGCGCTGCGTGTCTGACAGGAGCTGCGACGCCACGCCAACCGCACGGCTGGCATCGAGCACATGGATCACCGGTCCGTCATAGGCAGGATCAATCCGGAGCGCGGTATGGACCTTGGAGGTCGTGGCGCCGCCGATCAGCAGCGGAATGGTGAAACCAGCGCGCTGCATTTCTTCGGCCATGGTCACCATTTCATCGAGCGACGGGGTGATCAGGCCGGACAGGCCGATGATATCCGCGTCATTGTCCTTCGCGGCCTGCAGGATCGTGGTCCAGGGGACCATGACGCCCAAGTCGATCACCTCGTAGCCGTTGCACTGCAGGACCACGCCGACGATGTTCTTGCCGATGTCGTGCACATCGCCCTTCACGGTCGCCATGATGATCCGGCCCTTGGCCTTCGCACCTTCTTCCTTCGCGGCTTCGATATAGGGGATGAGGTGCGCCACCGCCTTCTTCATGACGCGCGCAGACTTCACCACCTGCGGCAGGAACATCTTGCCGGAGCCGAACAGGTCGCCGACGACATTCATGCCGTCCATCAGAGGGCCTTCAATCACCTCGATCGGACGCGGAGCGACAAGGCGCGCTTCTTCGGTATCCTCAACGATGAACGCGTCGATGCCCTTCACCAGCGCATGCTCCAGCCGCTTGACGACCGGCCAGCTGCGCCATTCCTCCGCCTGCTTTTCGGCTTCGGGGGATGTGCCGCGGAACTTGTCGGCCAATGTCACCAAACGGTCGGTCGCATCCGGGCGGCGGTTGAGAACAACGTCTTCGCAAAGCTCGCGCAATTCAGGGTCGATGGTGTCATAAACATCCAGCTGCCCCGCATTGACGATGCCCATGTCCATGCCCGCCGGAATGGCGTGGAACAGGAAGACGGAGTGCATCGCCCGGCGCACCGGTTCATTGCCACGGAAGCTGAACGACAGGTTGGACAGGCCGCCTGAAATGTGGACGTGCGGGCAGCGCGCCTTGATCTCCCGGGCCGCCTCAATGAAGTCGACGCCGTAATTATTGTGCTCTTCAATCCCCGTCGCGACCGCGAAGACGTTGGGATCAAAAATGATGTCTTCCGGCGGGAAGCCGATGCTGAGCAGCAAATCATAAGCGCGCGCGCAGATCTCGACCTTGCGGTCCTTGGTGTCAGCCTGGCCCTTCTCATCGAACGCCATCACGACCACGGCAGCGCCGTAATTCATGCACTTACGCGCATGATCTAAGAACGCTTCTTCGCCTTCCTTCATGCTGATCGAATTGACGATTGGCTTGCCCGAAACGCACTTCAGGCCCGCTTCGATGACATCCCATTTGGAGCTGTCGATCATCACCGGCACGCGGGCGATATCGGGCTCTGCAGAGATGAGTTTGAGATAGGTCGTCATCGCCTCAATGGCGTCGAGCAGGCCTTCATCCATGTTGACGTCGATGATCTGCGCACCGTTTTCAACCTGCTGGCGCGCGACTTCCACGGCCTTGGTATAGTCCCCCGACAGGATCAGCTTTTTGAAAGCTGCCGAGCCGGTGACGTTGGTGCGTTCGCCCACATTGACGAAGATGGCAGTCTGGGTGATTGTCACGATGTCAGTTCCAAAATTCTAAGGTGCGCGGATCAGGCAGCGATGGTCATCGGTTCAAGACCGGCGAGCCGTGTCTTGACGTCAGGCACAGGGATGACACGCGGGGCGAGCCCATCGATAGCCTTTGCCATGGCGGCGATATGGGCGGGGCTAGAGCCACAGCATCCGCCCAGAATGTTGACCTGCCCTGCCGCTGCCCATTCACCGACCAAGGCGGCCGTCTCTGCCGGCAGCTCGTCATATTCGCCAAGTTCATTTGGCAGGCCCGCATTGGGATAGACCATGATGAGCGTCTCAGCGATGCCCGACAGCAGCTTGACGTGCGGGCGCAGCTGCTCTGCCCCAAAGGAGCAGTTGAGGCCAATGGTCACCGGCCGCGCATGCTTGACCGCGTACCAGAACGCCTCAACCGTATGGCCGGAGAGGTTGCGGCCCGACAGATCGGTGAGCGTCATCGAGATCATGATCGGGATATCGCGACCAAGCGCGGCTTGCGCCTCCAGCACCGACATGATTGCCGCCTTGGCATTGAGCGTGTCGAACACCGTTTCGATCAGAATGAAGTCCACCCCGCCTTCAACGAGCGCGTCGACCTGATCCCGGTAAACGTCCTTCAGATAGTCAAAGTCGATTTCGCGATAGCCCGGATCATTCACATCGGGCGACAGCGACAGCGTCTTATTCGTCGGGCCAATGGCACCAGCCACAAATCGGGGACGGCCATCCTTTGCGGCATATTCGTCCGCGACCTTCCGGTTGAGTTGCGCATTAGCGAGGTTGAGGTCCCGCACCAGATGTTCCGCCCCATAATCCGCCTGACTGATCCGCGTGGAGCTGAACGTGTTGGTGGAGATGATGTCGGAACCGGCATCAAAATAAGCACGCGCGATGCTTTCCACGACGTCAGGCCGCGTGAGCGCGAGGATGTCGTTATTGCCCTTCTGGTCATGCGTCAGGCCAAGACCACCCGCATAGTCGGCTTCCGCCAGCTTGAAGTTCTGGATCTGGGTGCCCCAAGCGCCGTCGGTCAACAGGATGCGCTTCGACGCTTCGGCGATCAGACGTTCACGGGCAGACATTATCGGGCTCCTTGCGCGCGCAGGCCCAGCAGATGGCAAATCGCAAAGCTGAGTTCGGCGCGGTTCAATGTGTAGAAATGGAAATTGCGGACGCCGCCTGCATAAAGCCTGCGGCACATTTCAGCGGAAATGGTCGCGGCAATCAGCTGGCGGGAGGCGGGATGATCGTCCAACCCTTCAAACAGCCGGTCCATCCAATCGGGGATGGTTGCCCCACAGGCCTGCGCGAATTTGCGGGCCTGACCGACGTTCGAGACGGGAAGAATGCCCGGCACGATTTCCGCGCTGATCCCGGCTGCCGCCGCTGCATCGCAAAAGCGGAAGAAGACTTCCGGCGAAAAGAAGAACTGGGAGATCGCACGCGTCGCCCCGGCGTCGAGCTTGCGCTTCAGATTGTCGATATCTGCCGCCGGTGACAGCGCCTCGGGATGCATCTCCGGGTAGGCCGCCACTGAAATTTCAAACGGGGCCACATCCTTCAAGCCCGCCACCAAATCTGCGGCGGACGCATATCCTTGCGGGTGCGGCTCAAACTTCTGGCCAATCTCCGGCGGATCGCCGCGCAGGGCCACGATATGACGCACACCGGCATCCCAATAATTGCGGGCAACTTCGGCAATCTCGTCCTTGCTTGCCGCAACGCAGGTCAGGTGTGCGGCGGCAGGGACATTGGAGTCCTTGGCAATGCGGGCGACGGTCCCGTGGGTGCGTTCCCGCGTGGAGCCCCCGGCACCGTAGGTGACTGACACGAATCTTGGATTGAACGGCTCCAGCGTCTGAAACGTCTCCCAAAGCTGTTCTTCCATCCGCTCCGTGTTGGGCGGGAAGAATTCAAACGACACCTGCGCGTCACCGGCAAGGTCGGCGAACAAGGGCGTGTCGAGCGCGCGGCGCGCTTCCTGCAGACTGGCGAGCGACATGGTCATGCCGAGACCACCCGCAGGCCGCTACCTGCGGTCTTCCGACCGAGCCACAGTTTGACTGTCAGCTCATTGCCCGGAAGTTCCCGAACCGCCTCCATCGTCAAACCCGAGGCCGCATACCACTGCCCCATTTGCTCATCTGAAAAGCCAAGACGGGCATGGGCATCTTGCGTTCGCAGCTCTTCATGGCTGTGCGGCGCAAAGTCGACGATCAGCAGGCGCCCACCCGGCTTCACCAGCCGCGCCACTTCCGCAAGGGCAGGCTCCGGTGCTGGCAAATAGTGGAGAACCTGATGGAGCACGACAGTATCGCCAGCGCCATCATCCAGCGGCAATGCCATGATGTCCCCCTGCCGCAACTCCCAGCCCTTCGACACTTCCGCGGTCAACTTGCCGCGTGCGACGCGCAGCATTTCCGGACTGCGGTCAATGCCGATCGCATGGTCGGCATTTGCGGACAGCAACTCGATGATCCGGCCTGTGCCTGTGCCAATGTCGACCAACGTCCCAAGCGAGGCTGAACCCAGCAGATCACGCATGGCGCCCTCGACTTCGCTTTCCGCCACATGGAGAGAGCGGAGCGAATCCCAAAGGTCGGCATGCCCGGCGAAGTAGCGCTCGGCAGCAGCCGCTCGGTCGGCGCGGACGGCGGCCAGCCGGGCGGCGTCAGCGACATGCCAATGATCTTCCCCAAGCGACTCCAGCCAGACATCAATGGCATCAAAGAGCGGGCTTGTGATTGCTGCTGGGCCCGGACCGATAAAGACCCAACTGCCTTCCTTGCGCCGCTCGGCAACGCCAGCATCACATAAGATCTTGATATGGCGGGAAACGCGGGGCTGGCTTTGCGCCAAAACCTGGGCGAGTTCTCCCACCGAAAGCTCCATCGTCCGCAGCAATTGAACGATGCGGAGCCGAGTCGGGTCCGCGAGAGAGCGGAAGATATCGAGCATTTTCGTCATGATATAAAGACATAAAGAATTCTTTATATTTAGTCAAGTGCAGCCAAATGCGGGATATTCTGAAAGCATGACAGCTTGCCTACAGATCAGCAAGAAAGCGATTGCCAAGCCGAAATGGAGCCATTACGCCGTGGTTGCCGGTCAGAATGGGTGTAGCACCCTGACGCCGGAGACTGTTTTTCTTTCCTATTGGGAGGGGTTACCCATGAAAAAGTCGATCGTTCTTTCGTTTGTTCTCGCGGCCTCGATGGGCCTTGCCGCTTGCGGTGAAAAGGCTGCTGACGAAGCTGCCAACGCAGAAGCCATGGCAGACAACACCATGGAATCGGTTACCAACGAAGCCTTGGGCGCCGTTGATGAAGCTGCCAATGCCGCCGGTTCGGCTGCTGAAGCTGCGACCAACGCTGCTGATGCTGCTTCGACGGCTGCTGATGCTGCCAAGGATGCCGCTGGCGCTGCTGCAGAAGCTGCTGCCAACAAGATGTAATCTGGCCTTCGGGCTTGAGCATGTCTCGAAAGGGCTGCATCCCCAAAGGGTGCAGCCCTTTTTCGTATCTGGAGAATTGATCAGATGATGCCTGCCCGATCCCGCGTCGCTTGGCTTGCCCCCCTCCTTATGCTCGCCAGTTGCGGCGGCGGCGAAGAACCGGCCCCCGGTGGCGTGACGCAAAGCGAAAAGCAGGCGCTCGACGATGCGGCGGAGATGCTGGACAAGGCCAATAACGCCGCTGACCTGCCCCGCGATCCGGAGCCGCCTGCGCCTTAAAAACCTTTCCCATAAAAAAGGGGCCGAAGATTGCTCTCCGGCCCCGTTTTCCTAGCTGAGTGGTCGGATGGATTAGAAATCCATACCGCCCATACCGCCCATGCCGCCCATGCCGCCGGGCATTCCGCCCATGCCGGCACCGGCCTTGTCTTCCGGTGCATCCGAGATCGCGGCTTCCGTCGTGATGAGGAGGCCAGCAACCGAGGCTGCGTCCTGAAGCGCTGTACGAACAACCTTGGTCGGGTCAATCACGCCTGCAGCGACAAGGTTTTCATAGACGTCGGTCGAGGCGTTGAAGCCCTGATTTTCGTCATTTTCACGGAGCAGGTTGCCCGAGACGACAGCGCCGTCATGGCCCGCATTGGTGGCGATCTGACGCAACGGCGCGATGATTGCCTTGCGGATGATGTCGATGCCGCGGGTCTGGTCGTCATTGATGCCCTTCAGGCCTTCGAGAGCCTTGGTGGCGTAAAGAAGAGCCGTACCGCCGCCGGGGACGATACCTTCTTCAACGGCTGCGCGGGTTGCGTGCAGCGCATCGTCGACGCGATCCTTGCGTTCCTTGACTTCGACTTCAGTCGATCCGCCAACCTTGATCACGGCAACGCCGCCAGCAAGCTTTGCGAGACGTTCCTGCAGCTTTTCCTTGTCGTAATCACTGGTCGTGATTTCGATCTGCTGCTTGATCGCTTCGGTGCGGGCCTTGATGGAATCCGCATCGCCAGCGCCGTCGACGATGACTGTGTTGTCCTTGTCGATGGTGACGCGCTTGGCCTGGCCGAGCATGGCGAGCGTGACGGTTTCGAGCTTGATGCCGAGGTCTTCGGAGATCATTTCGCCCTTGGTCAGGATCGCAATGTCTTCGAGCATCGCCTTGCGACGATCACCGAAGCCCGGTGCCTTCACAGCAGCGATCTTCAGGCCGCCACGCAGCTTGTTGACCACGAGCGTTGCGAGTGCTTCGCCTTCAATGTCTTCCGCGATGATGAGGAGCGGACGACCCGACTGAACGACAGCTTCCAAAATGGGGAGCATCGCCTGCAGGTTCGACAGCTTCTTTTCGTGGATCAGGATATAAGGATCAGCCAGTTCGACCGACATCTTTTCCGGATTGGTGATGAAGTAAGGCGAGAGATAGCCACGGTCGAACTGCATGCCTTCAACCACGTCCAGCTCGCTGTCCATGCCCTTGGCTTCTTCGACGGTGATCACGCCTTCCTTGCCGACCTTTTCCATGGCTTCAGCAATCATGTTGCCGATTTCAAGTTCGCCATTGGCGGAGATCGTGCCGACCTGTGCGATTTCCGACGTACCGGAAACAGGCTTGGACCGCTTCTTAAGGTCTGCAACCACAACGCCGACCGCCTGATCGATGCCGCGCTTGAGATCCATCGGGTTCATGCCGGCCGCAACCGACTTCATGCCTTCGCGAACGATGGCCTGCGCCAGAACCGTTGCGGTGGTGGTGCCGTCACCCGCTGCGTCGTTCGCCTTGGAAGCGACTTCGCGGATCATCTGTGCGCCCATGTTCTCGAACTTGTCCTTCAGTTCGATTTCCTTGGCGACGGTAACGCCGTCCTTGGTGATGCGCGGGGCGCCGAACGACTTGTCGATAACGACGTTGCGGCCCTTAGGACCAAGCGTCACCTTTACCGCGTCAGCGAGAATGTCGACACCGCGCAGAATGCGTTCACGCGCGTCACGACCGAATTTTACGTCTTTTGCAGCCATTTGGATGCTCCTTTAAAAATTCTGTTTGAATTGGAAGTGGAGGAAGTTGAGGCCCTCAAGCCCCGGAAATCCGTTCCCCTAATCCTCAGCCGAGGATGCCGAGGATGTCCGATTCCTTCATGATGAGCAGATCTTCGCCATCAACCTTGACCTCGGTGCCCGACCATTTGCCGAACAGAACGCGGTCGCCAGCCTTGACGTCGAGCGGTGTGACCTTTCCGTCTTCGGCCTTGGAGCCGGAACCAGCGGAGACGATTTCGCCTTCCTGTGGCTTTTCCTTGGCGGTGTCTGGGATGATGATGCCGCCGGCCGTCTTTTCTACGGCTTCAATACGGCGGACGAGCACGCGATCGTGCAACGGACGAAATGCCATGTGTATGACCCTCTTTCGAAGTGTGAATGTGGATTAGCACTCACATAACACGAGTGCTAACGAGACAGCATATGGGTAGCGCGGTGGCGAGCGTCAAGGATTCGGGGCGGAGAAATTTTCAGCTTCTTTGATTACTCACTGCTGCACGTTAAGTTCCCAATGACCGGCTCAACTTGTCGCCAAAGCCACCAGCCCCAACGTCTCCCGCCGCGACCAGCGCCAAAGCATCAGCACGCTGACGACAGCCAGCCCGGTCGCAAGGCCGATCCAGACGCCCAGACCTTCCAGACCCATCGGGAAGGCGAGCACAGCGCCCACGCCGATACCGATCACCCAATAGCCGAATAGGGCAAAGAGCATCGGCACACGCGTATCATGCAGGCCGCGCAGCATGGCAGCGCCCATCACTTGCGCGCCGTCGACGATCTGGAAGATGGCGGCCACCGCGAGGAAGGTGACGGCCAGTTGCGTCACGCCCATGCCGTCCGGCGTGCCTGCATCCACGAACAAGGCGATCACCGGACGCGGGAACAGCCACATGAGGATAGCGGTCACGCTCATGAACCCGACACCGAGGACGAAGCCTGTCCAGCCGGCACGTCCCATGTCTGCCGCGTCCCGCCGACCATAACCCATGCCGACCCGCACCGTGGTCGCCTGCGCAAGGCCCAGCGGCACCATGAAGGTAAGCGACGCAATCTGGAGCGCAACCGCGTGCGCGGCCACCGACGCGGTGCTGATCAACCCCATCAGGAAGACCGCCGCACTGAACACCGACGCCTCAAACCCCATCGTAAAGCCGATGGGGATGCCGAGCCGGAAAATCGTCCGGTAGCGCGGCCAATCGGCCCGCCAGAAGCGTCCGAAGAGATGATAACGGCGAAAATCGGGATGCAACACGACAATACCCGCCATGATCGCGAACATGGCAAGGTTGACGATACTGCTGCCAATCCCGGCACCGACCAGACCCATTTGCGGAAATCCGAAATTCCCAAGGATCAGGCCATAGTTGAGCACGCCATTGGCGATGACACCGAACAATGTGACGTAGAGCGTCCAGATCGTCCGTTCCTTGGCGGACAGGAAAGAGCGCAGCACCGTCATGCCGAGGAACGGCGCGATGCTCCACATCAGGGCATGGACCATTTGCGCCGCACCCCGTGATAGGTCGGGCTGCTGGCCTAAACCCCGGAAAATGTCTTCGGCAAACCAGAGCAGCGTCCAGACCGGCACGCAGAAGCTGACGACCATCCACAGTCCCTGCCGCACGGTGCGGCGGACATCCCGCACCGAATTACGCTTACGCCCGATTTCCGAGGCGATCATCGGCGCGGTCGCAATCATCAACCCCATGCCGAAGATCGAGATCGACATGACGAGGTTGGTCGCCAAGGCACCTGCCGCCAGCGTTTCCGGACCGAGCCTGCCGAGCAGCACAACATCGGTCGCGTGGATCAAAGCGCCCGACAAATTGGCGAGGATGAGCGGCCATGCAAGCGATAGCGTCGCGCGAAACTCGGCGCGCCAGAGGCTTTTGCTGGATGTTGCTTCCTCGGACATGAGGGGTGGCCTCTAGACGTCCAAAGGCCGAACGTCATGCTGAACTTGTTTCAGCATCCATCAACACCTCAGGTCCCGGCAAATGCACCAGTAAATGGCGGTTCACCTTTTGCCGTCGATGCGAATGGATCCCGAAACAAGTTCGGGATGACAACCACCCCCCTAAACCAGCGTCCGTTCAATGAACCAATAGCTTGCCGTAATCCCGATCAGATAGGTCACCCCGATCGTCACCGGGCGCAGCGATGTCGGGTGCACGCGGCGGATGAGCGCCAGAACGGCTAAGGCTGCGATCACGATGGCGAGCTGCCCTGCCTCGACGCCCAGATTGAATGTAAGCAGCGCCATCGGCACTTCGCCCTGCGGCAGGCCAATTTCCTTCAAGGCCCCGGCAAAACCAAAGCCGTGGAGCAGGCCAAATAGGAAGGCGACGACCCAGGGAATGCGCTGCGACAGGCGCGGCGTGCCATCGCCGGATTTCACAATCTCCACCGCCAGAAACACGATGGACAGCGCAATGATGCTCTCCACCGGCCGCTGCGGCAGGCCCAGAAAGCCCAGCGTCGTGCCGACCAGAGTGATCGAGTGGGAGACGGTAAAAGCCGTCACCGCCTGCGCGACGATCCACCCACGTTGCAGCAGCAGAACGAGCGCGAGCACGAAGAACAGATGGTCAAAGCCGAACACGATGTGCTCAACGCCAATCACGAAATAGGTGCGGGCAACCTCCCACCGGTCCGCCTTCTTGGCGATGTTGAACACCCTGTTGTCGGGGGTCAGTCGGCTGGTTTGTACCGGCAGACCAAGCGGCGCGACGCGGACAAGGACATCGGTGACAGTCGCATCTAGCCCCGCAACCGAGACAGACCTGCCCGCAAGGTTGCCCGCGCACGTCAATGTGCGGATGACGAGAAGCCCCGTCGATGTCATCTCCCGGGTGCCAACATCCCCCTTGCAGTTTTCAGGGGCAATGGGCGCGGCGCGACTGACGAGCCCGGTGCGCAGCGGCGCCTTCCATGTCATGCGCCAAGTAACGGGCGTCAGCTGCGTCAGTTCCAGATAGCCGGGGCGCAGTTCATCGGCATGGGCAACCCCTGCCCCACCGAGCATTGCCAGCAGCGCGAACAGAAGCCGCAGCATCCTCACGGCTTGGCGATCTTCACCGTATAGCCGTCGAGCAGCGTCTGATAGGCGCGGGCCTGCCGTTCGGTCAGGGTTTGGGACCGCCAGTCATTTTCAACCTGCTGGCGCACGTCAGCCAGCTTGGGCTGCGCCTCGACGTCAGCGGCACGGATGCGGACGAGGTGCAGGCCATAGCCCGATGGCACAGGCCCGAACCAATCGCCCGGACGGCCCTTTGCAAGGGCTTCGGCGAAGTCATCACCGAACCGGCGGGCGATATCGGCTCTGTCTGCCTTATCGAGAGACGCTGGCAAAGAGATCGCCTTGCCGGCGGACGCCGGGCTTTCGCCGCGCTTTAAACGGGCAAGCAGCTGCGATGCCTCAGCTGCCACGCCATCGTCTGCCGCGCTGCCGATCCAGACCTGATCAAAGCTGAAACGCGCCTTCCCGGCATAACGCGCAGGATGATCATCCAGCCATTTTTGCAGGGTGGCCTCATCGGGGATCACGCTTTCCACTTGCGAGGCGGCCAGAAATTCCATCTTGGACCGCAACCGGCGTCGAATGACAGGATCGTCCTGATCCAAGCCGAGCCGGATCGCCTCCCGGTAATAGACGTCCTCCATCACATAGTCGCGGATGAGGGCATCCAGCTCCGCCGGGCGGGGCGGGCGCTGCCAAGTCTGCTCAAATTGTCGGGCCAGCCAGGTGACGCGCGGCGCATCAATGGTGATCGTCCGGTCAGCGGGATCGACAGACCCGCCCCGCCAGCTTGCGACCAGAAAGACCAGAAGCCCCGCCACCAGAAAGTGGACAAGGGGTTCTTTGCGAAGGCTTTTCAGCCGCTCCCCTATTTTCATTCCCCGCTTCTAGCGCAGGGAAACCGGAAATCTACCGGCATTTACATCGACAGATAGCCGCGCCGGGGAACATGACGTCACCCGGCGCGGCACAACCTGACAAAGGAGGGGAAGGTTGTCAGGCTGTAACGAAGGACATTGCGCAGCGGCGGCGGCGGATGGCGGCGCCAGCCAAGCCAAAGCCGCCAAGCATCATCGCCCAGACAGCCGGTTCCGGGACGCCGAAGGGCACGCCGACCAAGCCGATGCTGTAAACTTGGCTGCCATTGGCAACCCCCGCGGACTTCACGGTGATTGCACTGAAGCCGTCAATCGAGATGCCGCCCAAGATGGACTGGGCGGTCAACCCCCCAAAGGTAATGTTCGACAGATCCTGCATGGCCGCCCCGGTATAGGTGAAGCGCAGGTTGAATAGGTTTGGATCGTCTGTGAAATCTGGGCTGCCAAGCATATCGCTGCTCAGTAATTCGGCGGAAGCGGACACATCGGCATAAGGCGAAAAGACAGAGCCCGCGACATAACCGGCAAAGTCAAAAATGACGAGCGTAGAGCCGGTCTGGATCCCCTCGTCATCTGAGAAGTTGCCTTGATAGCTAAACTCATATCCCCCGGTCACAGCTACGGGCGGCGGTGCCATGAAGAGGACGACGGCGGAGGCAGGCGAGGCGACACCTGCGGCTGTGAGCGCGAGAGCAGAGAGCGATGCGGTGCGGAAAGACAATCTCATCTTGGGTACTCCAACGTGGTGACGAAGGCCAAAGCGTTGGAAAGCGGTCTTGTTCCCTAAGATTGCTGCACTGCAAAATAGGTTAGCGATAGATGAAGGAACGCTTGCTTTCGGGGCAATTCAATGTCGCACTCTTTGTGCAATTTGCTAAGGAGTCGGTTGATAAGATGGTCACGCCAAAAACCGGCGGCTCAACAACGGTCGGCAAAGCCGCCAAGGAAGAGTGATGTCTGAAATGCAGTTTACTCAAGCGCTGATCGTCATTCTGCTCGTCGCGCTATTTGGGCTCATTTGCTGGTTGGCCATTCTGCTCCACGAGCTCACCCGCACCGTGCGCGCTGCCGCCAATATGATGCAGGACAAACTGACCGCCAACTACGACGCTGTCCAAAAGCTGGTGACGGAACTGCAGGATGTCCGCGCCGCCGTGACGGCCCAGCCGGACACGAAGCGAGATTAGAGACTGGCCGTAAAAGAGCGGCAACGCCCAACAAAAAAGGCGCCCCGAAGAGCGCCTTTTATCTCCATGAATTTGGTGACCCCTACGGGAATCGAACCCGTGTTTCAGCCGTGAAAGGGCCGCGTCCTAACCGCTAGACGAAGGGGCCATCAGTGATGGAGCCGCGCCATTAGGGATTCGGACGGCAGGCGTCAACACCTCAATCACACCATGTGGCATCATCGATGTGGAGTTCTGCGCTTGCGCGTCCGCCCCAGTCATCCACCTTGGCGCGCCCTGCGACCCAAAGGCGCCGTCCGCGCGCGCCATGAAGAATGGCCTGCCCCAGCTCGGTCTCTGCCTGACGGAAGGCGACGGTCTTCAAGGATCGGCCATCCTCCCCCGCCATGATGGCGCGGACGTGATCCTTGCCAACCACATCCGCCTTCACCACGCGCATCGGCCCTGCGGCGATACGCGGCGCGGGCCAGCCCATGCCATAGGGACCCGCCTCCTCCAAAGCGTCTGCCAGAGCGGGTGTGACGCCGCCGGGGGCCACCACGGCATCGATCAGCAGCGCACGGCTCTCACTGGCCTTTGCAACGTCACTGGCAAGACGTTCATCAAGGAATTCCGCAAAGGCGTCGACCTTGTCCTTAGCGACGGTCAACCCGGCCGCCATGGCATGGCCACCGCCCGCAACGAGCAGGCCCATATCCTTGGCCGCCAGCACCGCCGCCCCAAGGTCCACGCCTGAAATGGACCGACCGGAGCCCTTGCCCGTCCCATCCGCGTCCACGGCAATGACGATGGCGGGACGACCGAGCTTTTCCTTCAGGCGGCCTGCAACGATGCCAATGACACCGGGGTGCCAGCCTTCGCCCGAAACAACAACGACAGCCCGGTTGCCTTGCGCGCCGGTCAGCGTGTCGGCTTCTTCCTGCACCGATGCCTCAATGGTGCGGCGCTCCGTGTTGAGCAGATCAAGTTCCGTCGCAATTTCCTGCGCCTCAACGGGGTCTTCTGTGGTCAAAAGCCGGACGCCGAGGTCCGACTTGCCGACGCGCCCACCTGCGTTGATGCGCGGGCCAAGGGCAAAGCCGAGATCAGAACAGATGGGCGCTCGTGTCAGGCGTGAGGCCGTGATGAGGGCATCCAGCCCAACATTGCGGCGGTTGGCCATAATCTTGATGCCTTGCGCCACGAACGCGCGGTTCAGCCCGCGCAGCTGCGCCACATCCGCCACGGTGCCCAGTGCGACAATATCGAGAAGCTCGAGCAGCTTTGGCTCGTCCCGCGTCGCAAACCAGCCCCGCCCGCGCAGCACGCGGACAAGGGCCGCGGCCAGCAGCCAGGCAACACCCACGGCGGCGAGATGCCCGTGCGCTGCACCTTCACCCTCATCCAGCCGGTTCGGGTTGACGAGCGCGTGCGCGATGGGAAGCGCGGCGGCGCATTTATGGTGATCGACAACGATGACATCGAGGCCCGCGGCCTTGGCCATCGCCAGCGCTTCAAACGCCTGCGCGCCGCAATCGACCGTCACGACGAGTGTCGAGCCGCCTGCCGCCAGTTGCACCAAGGCATCGCCCGAAGGGCCATAGCCTTCCAGCAGACGGTCCGGAATATAATAGCCGGCCTCCAGCCCCAATTGGCGCAGCAGGCGAATGAGGAGCGCTGCAGACGTGGCGCCATCGACATCATAGTCGCCGAAGATCGTGACCGTCTCCCCAGACGTCACGGCATCAGCGAGCCGTTCAGCCGCAGTGTCCATGTCGCGGAAGATGGACGGGTCCGGCATGAAGGCGCGGATCGTCGGGTTGCGGTAGGCGTCGAGATCCTCAAAGGGGCAGCCGCGCGCGAGCAGCAATTGCGTGACGAGATCGTCCGCCTCGCCCCCTGCGCCACGCCAGCGCCAGGCCTGTCCGGTGATCGATCGTTCAAAGACTGCGGGAAGTGTCATCGCACCACCGCATAGCCGGTTCGCCCGAAGGGCGGCAAGGGAAAGCCGCTAGCGAGGCGGCGGCGGTGGCTCGCTGGGGGCCGGATTGCTGGGCTGGACCGAAACTCCATCCTTGTTGATCTTCACATCCACGCTGACGCCGCCAATGTCCGTGCTGAGCCGCGCTGAGGGTTCTGCGCCAAGATCAATATCGGCATCGCGAATGTCGAGGGGCGGCAGCGCCTCCATGATGTCATTGCCAAGCGGGGTGTCCGACAGTGCCTCTTCCTTGGGCGCCGCTTCGACGCGCGCGCCTGCCACAGCCTGCGTCATGAAATCCCGCCAGATGCGCGCGGGCAAACCACCGCCATGGATGCCGCGCAGAGGCTGGTTATCGTCCCGACCAATCCAGACACCAACAACCAGATCCCCCGCAAAGCCGACGAACAGCGCGTCGCGATTGTCCTGCGTTGTGCCCGTCTTGCCATAGGCCGCCACGGCAAGGTTGGCCGCACGCGCCGTGCCGCCGTTTATGGGGGCAGAGAGCAGGTCGAGCATGCCCTGATGTACTTTGCCGCCAAGGCTGCGCTGCGGGCTCCACAAGCGGGCAAGGATGCCCGGCGCGTCCTTGGGCAAGGCATGCGGGTCCACGGGATAGTTGTTGGCCGCAATGGCCGCATAGGCCGAGGTCAGTTCCAGCAGCGTGACGCCCGACGTGCCGAGGGCGAGGCTGGGGTCAGCCGTCAGCGGGCTGCGAATGCCAAGGTCGCGCGCGGCTTGCAGCACAGCCTTATCGCCCAGTTTTTCATAGAGGCGAACAGCCGCGACATTGCTCGACTTGGCGAAGGCCTGCTTGAGCGAAATTTCTCCACGGTAGCTGCCATTGGCATTTTTGGGGCGATAGGCCCCTTGCGTAAAAGGCGTATCTGAAATTGTCGTCTCCGGCGTCATCCCGGCGCGCATGGCCGCCAGATAGACGAACAGCTTGAAAGTTGATCCCGGCTGGCGACGTGCCTGTGTGGCGCGGTTGAACGTCGACTGCTTATAGCTCTTGCCGCCGATCATCGCGACGACCTCACCATTGGGCCGCATCGCCACGAGCGCGACCTGCGCCTCCCCCAATGGCGCACGGGCAACGACGTTGCGGGCAATCCGCTGCAACCGGGCATCAAGCGTCGTCTTGATCTCGCCCTGCCCATAGGCGTCTTCGGCCTGCGCGCGGGCCTGAGCGATCGCCCAGTCCGCAAAATAGGTCCCTGTGGGAGGGCCGGGCTCGGGACGGACATCAAGCCGCGCAGCCGGTGCGGCCTTGGCCTCGGCTTCAGAGATGAAACCTGCCGCCGCCATCGCTTGCAAGACGCGCTCTGCCCGCGCCTGCGCGCCTTTCAGGTTACGCGTCGGGTTGAGGCGGCTGGGCGCCTGCACCATGCCGGCCAACATCGCCGCCTGCGAAAGGGTCAACCGCTCAGGCTTACGGTGGAAGAAATGCAGGGACGCTGCGCGCAGCCCGTAAGCATTGTCGCCGAAATAGACGTTGGAGAGATAGCGCTCCAAAATCTCATCCTTGGTCAGCCATGTTTCCAGCCAGAAGGCAATCAGCATTTCGCGCGCTTTGCGGCTGAGGCTACGTTCCGGCGTCAGAAAAGTGATCTTGGCGAGCTGCTGCGTGATTGTGCTGCCACCCTGCGTGCCGCCTTCGCCCATATTGTTGACAAAGGCCCGCGCAACGCCGCGCGGATCAACACCCCAGTGCGAATAAAAGCGCCTGTCTTCAATGGCAATGAAGGCTTGTTTCACATGATCTGGGAGCTCCGCCGCCTTGACGGGCGCATCAATGTTTGCGCCGTTGCGGGCAATGGGTTGCCCGTCGGACGCGAGCAACGTTAGTTCAGGTGGCGCAATCGGTTCCAACGATTTGGACAGAGGGGCTGTGAAGGCCAACCAGACGAACGTCGCCAGAAAGAGAAGCAGCGCCGCCCAAAGGCCGCGCTTTGCCCAGAGCATCCGCGTGGGCCAAGGCGACGGGCCTTTCGGCGCATCGGGGGCAAGCGTCGGCGCAGGCGCAGGCGCAGGCGCAGCAGCAGCGTCCTTCTCCCCATCCCATGCTTCAAAGGGCGAAATGCCCGGTGTGCGTTCAGCCATGGGGTCCTGTATTATGCGAATAAGACGGCAAGTGCGAGAGGCGTTTCGACCAAGGTGGATGAAGCCTCGCTGAATGCGGTCCAATCGGCGTCAGCGCCTCCGTTGGCGCGTTGTGAAACGACCCATCTAACGCACGCCCCTTCAGGCCGACAAAATGCCGGAGTGCCGTGCCGCAAGCTTAGCCGTTCTTGCGGTGCTCGCCCCGCACCCAACGCACCGTGCCGGAGCTTGCACGCATCACGACGCTTTCGGTCGTCATCTTGCCGCCGGGCAGGCGCTTCACGCCAGCCAGAAGCGACCCATCGGTGACGCCGGTCGCCGCAAAAATGCAGTCGCCCTTGGCCAGTTCCTTCAGATCATAGATATAGTCGAGGTCGGTGATGCCCCATTTGCGCGCGCGGGCCCGTTCATCATCATTGCGGAACAGGAGACGCCCCTTGAACTGGCCACCAACGCAGCGCAGCGCAGCCGCCGCAAGAACACCTTCGGGCGCGCCGCCCGAGCCCATGTACATGTCGATGGTCGTTTCAGGGTTCGTCACCGCGATGACGCCCGCCACATCGCCATCGGGGATGAGCATGATGCCGCAGCCAATGCCGCGCAGTTCCGCGATCAGCCTTTCATGCCGCGGGCGATCCAGCACGCAGACGATGATTTCATTGGGTTCGACGCCCTTGGCCTTGGCGACCGCCTGCACGTTTTCCGTCGCAGATTTCGCAAGATCGATAATGCCATCGGGATAGCCGGGGCCAACGGCCAGCTTGTCCATGTACACATCGGGTGCGTTCAGCAGATTGCCTTCTTCGGCAACAGCCAAAACGGCCAGCGCATTGGGGCCAGCCTTGGCCGTGATGGTCGTGCCTTCCAGCGGATCAAGCGCGATATCGATGCGCGGGCCGGTGCCAATGGCGGAGCCGACTTTTTCACCGATGTAGAGCATCGGCGCTTCGTCGCGTTCGCCTTCGCCGATGACGACGGTACCGTCCATGGCAAGTTCATTCAGCGCGGCGCGCATCGCTTCCACAGCGGCTGCATCTGCTGCCTTTTCATCACCCCGACCGATGAGCGTGGACGCATTAATGGCGGCCGCTTCGGTGACACGCACCATTTCCAGAACGAGAACGCGATCAAGAACCTTGCTTGCCGATACCATTGGACAATCACTCCAGGTTGAGTCAATTTGGCTTGCCCGTAGGACAGGACGTGTATGATGTCGAGACGATGGAGGGTGTTTAATCTGGCCGTCATGCTGACGTCATTGAGCGCCTCTGCCGGATATGCGACCACACCCGATGTCCTCCGCCCCTCCGCGCTCGAAATCTATCAGCAGAGAACCGCCGTGGAGCCGCGCTGTCGGCAGGCGGCAGGCGACGAGATCATCGTCTGCGGCCGTCGGGAAGCGGACCGCTATCGTGTTCCCCTCATCGAACGCGACCCCGGCGATCCGCGCGGGGAAACCCTGATGGGAGAGCGCGAGCGCATCCAGAATAAAACCACGCCCTGCCAGCAGCGCGGCCCCTATCTGGTCGGCTGCGGGATGGTCGGCGTGACAGTCTCCACGACCATTGGCCGCGACGGCATTCGCTATCGCCCCTTGGCCAAGTAAGCGGCCCTTAGACTTCCAGGATCGGCATCACCATGGGCGCGGCTTGCAAGCTGCTTGATCCTTCGAGCAGGCCGAGCGCCTTCACCACATTGGCCTCGCGGCACTCGTGCGTGACGATGGCAACGACGGCGGCACCTTCTGCTGTCACGCCACGCTGGCTCAAGGATTCAATCGACACGTCGGCGTCGCGCATGGCGGCCGTGATTTCCGCCAGCACACCCGGCCGGTCCGCCACGATGAAGCGCAGATAAGTGCGGGCCATGCTTTCGCCAGCCGGGGCGCGGTCGGTGCGGGCGAGGCTCGCAACAGACATAGCAAAGGCGGGACCAGTTTCCCCGCGCGCAATATCGATCAAGTCGGCCACCACGGCAGATGCGGTCGGCCCTTCTCCCGCGCCCCGTCCCTGCAGGAACAGGCGACCAACGAAATTGCCTTCCGCGACCACAGCGTTCAACGATCCCGTCACATGGGCCAGAGGATGCGCGAGCGGCACAAGGCAGGGCTGGACGCGTTGCAGCAGGCCATTGCCGGCCGACGCCATGCCCACAAGGCGAATACGGTGGCCGAGCGACTCCGCTTCCACAATGTCAGCGGCGATCACATGGCGGATGCCGCGAATGTCGACACCTTCAAAATCGATGGCCGTGCCAAAGGCGAGGCTCGCCAGAATGGACAGCTTATGCGCGGCATCAACACCATCAATGTCAAAGCTCGGATCTGCTTCAGCATAGCCAAGCGCCTGTGCCTCAGCGAGCACCTCAGCAAAGTCCCGGCCTTCGCTTTCCATGGTGGACAGGATGTAATTGCATGTTCCGTTGAGGATGCCGAACACGCCTGAAATCTCGTTTGCGGCAGCACCTTCGCGCAGGCCTTTGATCACGGGGATGCCGCCAGCCACAGCCGCTTCGTATTTCAGCGCCACGCCTTTGCCTTCGGCCAGTCCGGCCAGTTCCAAGCCGTGATGCGCGATCATCGCCTTGTTGGCGGTCACGAACGCGCGGCCACTCGCAATGGTGTTGCGGGCAAGGACGAGTGCCGGGCCATCGGACCCGCCGATCAGTTCCACGACGACATCGATATCCGGATGGCTGGCGAGCGAAGTTGTGTCATCGATCCACTCAAAGCCGGAGAGATCGACACCGCGGTCCCGGTTGCGGTCCCGCGCAGAGATGGCGACGATCTCGATGGGGCGTCCGGCGCGACGCTCAATTAGGTCACGGTTCGCGTCGATCAGCTTGATCACGCCTGCGCCGACGGTTCCCAGACCGGCCAGTGCCACCCGCAACGCTTTTGCCATCCCACATGCTCCAGAAATCTTGACTGCGCTGCCTTTAGGGTCCGGCAGCGCGATTGGGAATTGCCAATTTCAGTTCCGCTTTCACCCTGTTCACACATGCTGGTCGCGCTGTGCCAAGCTGGGACAGGGGCAAATTTGTAAGAGATTTGGTCGTTTAGCTGTGCATAGGCTGACCACCGACCCGTGTTGTATTGAGTATTTGCTGTCATGTTTGCTTCGCGCCTCCGCGCAATGTCGATGATCAGAAAGAGGACATTGTCCCTCTGGTCGATCGGGGGGCTGGCGGCCTTAACCATGTCTTTCGTTGGATTGCAGGCAGCTAACTACACGGTCATTCCCGGTGTGCGCGGATATGAACTGACCATCCCGCTGGATGAGCCACTGCCAATGTACGCGCCGCAGCCCAACGCCGCTGCGACCGAATCGGTCGGTCTCGGCGACGAAGTTCCGATGCCAACACCCATCGACGCGGCCGGAAATGCCATCCCAGCTCCCGCAGCACCCCAACAAATGCCGGCCACACCCTTCTCTATACCGAGCCGATTTGACACTGGCCCTGCGGCTGCACCCTATGTCTTCAAAGGCAAAACCCCCGCTGACACACTGCGCGCTGCAATCTGCCTGACATCGGCGATCTATTATGAAGCGGCTTCCGAAAGCGATGATGGCCAGCGCGCGGTTGCGCAGGTCATCCTCAACCGCGTCCGTCATCCGGCTTGGCCGTCGACCGTATGCGGTGTCATCTATCAGGGGTCTGACATGCCGGGCTGCCAGTTCAGCTATGCCTGCGATGGATCGATGGCGCGCGTCCCGAGCCGCGACGGCTGGGCACGGGCAAGCCGCGTCGCACGCGCAGCGCTGGCGGGCTATGTCCACGCGCCTGTTGGCTTGGCGACCTTCTATCACACGCCGGCGGTCAACCCGACGTGGAACCGCTCGCTCATCATTTCGGCCGTGATCGGCAATCACATCTTCTACCGTATGCCGGGCACCCGGGGCGCCATGACGGCCTTCTATGGCCGCTATGCGGGCGCAGAGCCTTATCCCGGCCCGCTGCCGCGCCGCACGCCTTGGCCGACGCCTGCCACACCCGGTGCGTCGCCTGTGCCTGTCCCGACAAATGTCGCGGCCATGCCGACAGCGCCTTACCCGACCTATCAGGCGACAGCGCCCGCCGCTGCGACCAACGCCGCACCGCCCTCCCGGCGCGTGGGCGAAGACAACCGCTATGTGAAGAATGCCCTGCCTGACAGCGATGTGCTCCCGCAGTATCGCAATTCAGGGCAGTGGATCGGGGACTGATCCAAAGCACCGTCCCAAAGGACACGTTGCCAAAGCTTCCCTTGCCACCCATCCGGTCGATCCCATATCGCCGGTGCAGCGATGATCGCTTGCCCGATTCTTTCCCCGTGCCGGGCACTTGCCTGAGTCGAACAAATATGGAACAGACTGTCCATGCTGACACATATTCAGGTGCGGGGTGCCCGCGAGCACAATCTTAAGGGCGTCGACGTCGATATTCCGCGCGACACGCTGACGGTCATCACTGGCCTGTCCGGATCTGGCAAGTCGAGCCTCGCCTTCGATACCATCTATGCCGAAGGGCAGCGCCGTTACGTTGAATCGCTGTCGGCCTATGCACGCCAGTTTCTGGAGATGATGCAGAAGCCCGATGTAGACCACATTGAGGGCCTGTCGCCTGCGATCAGCATCGAACAGAAGACGACAAGCAAGAACCCACGTTCCACGGTCGCAACCGTCACGGAAATCTACGATTATATGCGCCTCCTCTGGGCGCGGGTTGGTATCCCTTATTCGCCCGCCACCGGCTTGCCGATCTCTGCGCAGACTGTCAGCCAGATGGTTGACCGCGTGATGACCCTGCCGGAAGGCACCCGCCTTTATCTGCTCGCGCCCGTCGTGCGCGGTCGCAAGGGAGAGTATCGCAAGGAACTGGCCGAATGGCAGAAAGCGGGCTTCACCCGCGTCCGCATCGATGGCGAATTCTACGAGATTGATGAGGCCCCTGCCCTCGACAAAAAGTATAAGCATGACCTTGAGGTCGTGGTCGACCGCATTGTCGTGCGCGAAGGCATCGAAACACGACTGGCCGACAGCTTTGAAACCGCATTGAAGTTGGCCGATGGGCTGACCTTTGTCGATCCAGCAGACGCGCCGACGGAAGCAGACAAGACAGCCAAGGATGTCCTCGGCACCAATGCGCCTGAAGGCCGCATCGTCTTTTCCGAAAAGTTCGCCTGCCCGGTGTCCGGCTTCACCATTGAAGAAATTGCGCCGCGCCTCTTTTCGTTCAACGCGCCGCAAGGGGCCTGTCCGGTCTGTGACGGATTGGGTGAAAAGCTGTATTTTGACCCCGAGCTGGTCGTCCCGAATGAGAGCCTGTCGATCAAGGACGGGGCCATTGTGCCCTGGGCGAAATCCAACCCGCCCAGCCCTTATTATATGCAGGTGCTGTCGTCCGTTGCGCGCCACTTTGAATTCAGCCTGACGACGCCTTGGAAAGACCTGTCTGCAGAGTTCAAAGACATCCTCTTGAATGGCTCGCTAGAGATCATCCGACTTACTTTTCAGGATGGCCGCAAGAGCTATGACGTCCACAAACAGTTCAACGGTGTCATCGGCAATCTCAACCGCCGCCTGCTGCAGACCGAGAGCGCCTGGATGCGCGAAGAGCTCTCCAAATATCAAAGCGCAGCTCCGTGTGAGGCTTGCCATGGCGACCGGCTGAAGCTGGAAGCGCTGTGCGTGAAGATCGCAGGGTCCACGATCAGCGATGCAACAAGGCTGTCCGTGGTTGATGCCGTCGCGTGGTTCGGGGCGCTGGCCGACCAGCTGACGCCGCAACAGCAACAAATTGCCAAGGCGATCCTCAAGGAAATCAACGAGCGGCTTGGCTTCCTCAACAATGTCGGGCTCGACTATCTCAACCTCAACCGCACATCGGGCACGCTGTCCGGCGGGGAGAGCCAGCGCATCCGCCTCGCCTCGCAGATTGGGTCCGGCCTGTCGGGCGTGCTCTATGTTCTTGATGAACCGTCCATCGGCCTGCACCAGCGCGACAACGACATGCTGCTCGCGACACTCCAGCGGCTGCGTGATCTTGGCAACACCGTTATCGTTGTCGAACATGACGAAGACGCCATCCGCCATGCCGACTATATTATCGACATGGGCCCTGGCGCCGGCGTCCATGGCGGCGTCATCGTCGCACAAGGGTCTCTCGCGGATATCGAAGCGGCTGAGGGGAGCCTGACCGCCGACTATTTGACCGGCCGGCGCGAAATCCCCGTCCCTGCCAAACGCCGCAAGGGTACCGGCAAGAAACTGACCGTGAAGGGCGCGCGCGAGAATAATCTGCGCAATGTCAGCGCGTCGATCCCGCTCGGCACCTTTACCTGCGTCACAGGCGTCTCCGGCTCCGGCAAATCGAGCTTCACCATCGACACGCTCTACGCCAGCGCCGCACGGCAGCTGAACGGCGCGCGGATCGTTGCGGGCAAGCACGATAAGATCGAAGGCCTGCAGTTCCTCGACAAGGTCATCGATATTGACCAGTCCCCCATCGGCCGCACGCCGCGCTCCAACCCCGCCACCTACACCGGCGCCTTCACCAACATCCGCGACTGGTTTGCGGGCCTCCCCGAGGCGCAAGCACGCGGCTATAAGCCGGGCCGTTTCTCCTTCAACGTGAAGGGCGGGCGCTGCGAAGCCTGTCAGGGCGACGGCGTCATCAAGATCGAGATGCACTTCCTGCCCGACGTCTATGTCA
>JBBATS010000040.1:0-26731 GCA_040398625.1 Chakrabartia sp.
AACCCGTCGGGCGTGATCTGCGAGATCATGAAGGATGACGGCACCATGGCGCGCATGGATGACCTCGTCTCCTTCGCGCGGATGCACAATTTGAAGATGGGCACGATCCGTGACCTCATCGAATATCGCCGCAAGCATGACCATCTGGTCGAATGCGTGTCCGAAGCGCCGTTCGTGTCCGACTATGGGGGCGAATGGACGGCCAAGACCTATCGCAACAAGGTCGATGGATCGGTCAACATTGTTCTTCAAAAGGGCCGCGTGGTCGATGGGGAGCCGACGCTGGTGCGCATGCACGGCATCTCGATCTTCTCCGATGTGTTGGGCGCACCCGGACCGCGCAAGCGGACGCTGCAGCGGGCCATGGCGGAAATCGGCGCGGCCGGCGCAGGTGTGATCGTGCTGCTGATGCCCGGAGACGCGGACTCGCTCACGCGTGAAATTAGCGCGGCCTCTGGCAAGGCGCCGGAAATGGACCTGCGCAGCTATGGCATCGGCGCGCAGATCCTCGCCGATCTTGGCATTCACGACATGATCCTTCTCACCAACGCCCACCGCAATGTCGTCGGTATTGAAGGCTATGGCATCAACATCGTGGGCGAGCGCCCCATTCCGGAGGCATAAGTCCATGGCAAAGTTTCTGATCGTCGAAGCCCGTTTTTATGATCACCTCAACGACATGCTGGTCGAAGGGGCAAAGGCGGCGCTCGAAGACGAAGGCCATAAGGCCGAGGTCATCACCGTCCCCGGTGCGCTTGAAATCCCCGGTGCGATTGCGCTGGCCGCGGAAAGCGGGCGCTATGATGGCTTTGTCGCCATTGGTGTCGTCATCCGCGGGGAGACCTATCATTTTGAAATCGTCGCGGGCGAAAGCGCACGCGGCATTATGGCGCTGACCATGGACGGCATCGCCATCGGCAACGGCATTTTAACGGTCGAGAATGAACAGCAGGCCCTCGTCCGCGCGGATCCGGCGCAGAAGGACAAGGGCGGCGAAGCTGCCAAGGCCGCGATTGCGTTGCTGGAGTTGAAGTCTCAGTTCGGTTGATTTGTAGTTAGGATGGGCCCTCCCCCAACCCCTCCCGCGCGCGGGAGGGGAGCGAGACTTAGGCGGTTTTCGGTCGCCTTAGTCGCAGTGGGGGGGGCCTAACCGACCTCACCCAGCCACCGGATAATCCGTATAACCTTCTGGTCCCGGTGTGTACCAAGTCGCCATATTGGTCTCGGTCCATGCCTTGCCATCGCGGATACGCTCAGCAAGGTCCGGGTTGGAGATATAGGGGCGGCCATAGCTGACAGCGTCTGCCTGTCCCGAAGCGATCAGGGCGTTTCCGTCTTCGGCCGTCAGGTCGGAATTGAGCACCAGCTTGTTGGTGAAGACTTTGCGGATGGCGGGGGACTGCTTGGGCACATCGGTCCGCCCGAAGGTGCCGTCCGGGCCGGGTTCGCGCAGTTCCAAAAAGCCGATGTTCAGTTTCTGCAGCGCAGCCGCAGCAGCGGTGAACAGGCCTTCGGGGTTGCTGTCATCCGCGCCTTGTGAATCTCCATTGGGTGACAGGCGCACCGAGACGCGGTCTGCGCCCCATACATCGCACAGAGCCGCTGTGACTTCGGTCGTCAGGCGGATGCGGTTTTCAATGGAGCCGCCATAGGCATCGTCACGGAAATTGCTGTTGTCGCGCAAAAACTGGTCGAGCAGATAGCCGTTCGCGCTGTGGATCTGGACGCCGTCAAAGCCCGCCTTCTTCGCGTTTTCAGCGGCCTTCACATAATCGCCGATCAGGCGGGGGATTTCATCAAGGTGCAAGGCGCGCGCTTCTTCCAGCGGCTGCTTGCCCGTCTTGGTATAGGCATGGCCCGGACCAGTTGTGGCCGAAGACGAAACGCCGGGGCCGTTGTTGTAGCTGGAATGGACCAGACGACCCATGTGCCAGAGTTGCAGGATGATGCGGCCATCGGCTTTGTGGACAGCCTCCGTCACCGGCTTCCAGCCTTCGGTCTGCGCATCTGTCCAGATGCCCGGTGCGGATGGCCAGCCAAGGCCTTCCTGCGAAATGCCTGTGGCTTCCGAGATGATGAGGCCCGCCGACGCGCGCTGCTCATAATAGAGGCGCATCAGATCATTGGGGATATGGCCGGGGTCGGCGCGGCCACGGGTCAGTGGCGCCATCAGGATGCGGTTCGGGCAATGAATGGCCCCAAGATCAATCGGATCGAAAAGTGTCGGCATGTGGGCCCCTAGTTGCTTTGTGAGTTCGGCTCACGGATATGAGGGCGATGGGGTCCACGCAACAGCAACAATCTCTTGGGGGGCAAGAAGTTGGCAGCCGAGCCGCCGTCATCGCGGCGCTGCTGATTGGCAACTTTGCTCTCGCCTTCGGGCCATGGCTCGTGCGTATGGCCGATGTTGGCCCCAGTGCGTCTGCCATGTGGCGCTTGGCGCTGGCAGCACCCGTGCTTTTCCTGATCGCCGCCTATCGCCGCCAGCCGCTGACCTTGCCAAACAACGCCCTGTATTGGACGATGTTGTTGTCGGGCCTGTTCTTCGCCGTTGACTTGGCCGCCTGGCACATTGGTATCCTCAAGACGAAAATGGCCAACGCCACGCTCTTTGCCAATGCGGCGAGCCTATTCTTCCCTATCTGGGGTTTTCTTGTCGCGCGCGCTTGGCCGACACGGCGGGAAGGGACGGCCTTTGCTGTCGCCACGATCGGCACGGTCCTGTTGCTGGGGCGTTCGGCTGAGCTCAGCACGCAGAACCTGCTGGGAGATATGCTCTGCCTTGCCGCCGGCCTGTTCTACACAGCCTATCTCGTCGTCGTCGCGCAGGCGCGCGCGCAGTTGCAAAGCTGGACGTTGCTGGCCTGGTCCACGGTTGCGACAATCTTGCCGCTGCTGCTGATCGCGCTGGCGCTTGGCGAGACGATCATGCCGCACAATTGGACGCCGGTCATCGCACTGGCGGTGGTCAGCCAGCTGATCGGTCAGGGGATGATGGTCTATGCCCTTGGGCGTGTCACGCCGCTCGTCTTCGGGCTGGCGCTGCTCACACAGCCTGTTGTCTCAGCCACGATGGGCTGGATCAGCTATGGAGAAATGCTCGCCTTGCCCGACTGGATCGGCGCAGGGCTGATCGGGCTGGCACTCCTGATGGTGCGCCAGCCCGACCGGTCAAAGGATCAATAGCCGCTTTCGGCCGAGATCATGCAGTACAGCATGGCAATCGACAGCAGCGTGTTGGTGCGGCTGAACATCATCGCCGTGGTTGCAGCCTTGGCCTTGGTGGCGTCGTCCGCTTCAACAAGGCCAAGCGCCTTCTTCTGGTTCGGCCAGATGATGAACCAGACGTTGAACGCCATGATCACCGCGAGCCACATGCCGATACCGATGGTGCGGTAAGGCGATTGCAGCGTGAACGCCTGATGTGCGTAGCCTGCCTGAATGGCGACAACGAGGCCGGTGGCGACTGTTGCCGCTGCACCCCAACGGAACCAGAACAGAGCAACTGGTGCGATATGCTTGGACACGCCCGGCTTCAGCTCTGCCGGGATTTTCGGCATGGTCGGGATCTGCGTGAAGTTGAAGTAATAAAGGTGCCCGATCCACATGATGCTGCAGATCACGTGCGCCCAGCGCCACATATAGTTGTTATCGTAAACGCCCTGCACGCCGAACAGCACGACGAGCATCAGAACGACGCCTGCGGCCAGTACCGCGTTTAGATTTCCGAAAAATTTCGCCATTTTTGACGACTCCCCCAATTGGTTGAACCTTTGATTGACGCAGCGAACCTAACATCCCATCTAGCCGATGTCACCTTGGTTGCAGCGAAAGGCCCGGCACGTGTCCGTCGATTTCAATAACATGACCCTTGAAGAGCTGCGCGGCGCTTTGGCAAGCGAACTTCCTGCGGACGCTGCGTTTGACGGATGGACGGCAACGGCCTTGCAGGCGACGGCAGAACGGTTGGGCGTGGACGGCGATGTGGCCGGTCTCGCCTTCCCTGATGGCGCCCTCCAGATGATCGACGCCTGGTTCGCGTCGGTGGACGCCGACATGCTGGCTGCCTGCCCATCCGACATGCTGGCCACGATGAAAATCCGGGAGCGGATCACGACTCTGGTGGAGAGCCGCCTGTCGATCCTCGCCCCCAATCGGGAGGCCCTGCGGCGCGCACAGGCCATTCTTGCCAATCCGTTGAACGCTGCTGTCGCGACCCGCCTTGGCTGGCGCGCCGCTGACGTCATGTGGCGCGCGGCGGGCGATGTGGCGACGGATTATAATCACTACACAAAGCGCGCCATTCTGGGCTCGGTCTATGCCGCGACGCTGCTGATCTTCGTCAATGATGACAGCGAGGAGTGGGCCGACACACAGGCGTTTCTCGCGCGGCGGATTGACGGCATCATGCGGTTTGAAAAGGCCAAGGCGAAATGGACAGGCGGCGGGAATGACCGCCATTTCAGCATGGCCCGTTTCCTCGGACGGCTGCGCTACCCTGCCGCTTGAATCGTCTGGTATTCAGCTGAAGAAAATGATAATCAATTGCAATTGGGTTTGGATGAAGCTGGGGCCGGAGTGCAACTCGACGAATTGCCACTGAATCAGGTTGCGCACATTGCCGCCATTGATTGGACACGCCTTGGCGACACCGAGGCGCACCGCCTGCGTTGCTTGGGGTTTGAGCCGGGGGCCGAAGTGGAGCCGCTGCACCGTGGCTGGTTCCTGTTCAAAGACCCGCTCGCCGTCCGTGTTGGCCGCATGACCGTTGCCATCCGCGCGGCCCATGCCGCCGCTGTGCAGGTCACGACCGCGTGACGTCCCTCCCACTTGTTGCGCTTGCCGGGAACCCCAATGCCGGGAAGAGCGCGCTCTTCAATGCGCTGACCGGCGCGCGCCAGAAGACGGGCAATTATCCCGGCGTCACGGTGGAACGCCATGCGGGCCGCTTCTCATTGGAGGATGGGCGGCCGGTTGAGGTCGTTGATCTTCCCGGAACCTATAGCCTGCAACCTGCCAGCCCCGATGAGGCCGTCACGCGCGATGTCATTCTTGGCAAGCAGGCGGGGGAGCGGCGTCCCGATGCCCTCATCGTTGTGGTCGATGCCGGTAATCTGGACAATCACCTACGCTTCGCCATTGAACTGATCGCGCTCGGCCTGCCGACGGTGGTCGCCCTCAACATGATCGATCTGGCGGAGCGGGACGGGCTGACGCTCGATGCGCAGCGTTTGTCAGAGGCCTTGGGTGTGCCGGTGATCCCGACTGTCGCGGTGCGGCGCCGTGGTCTTGAGGACCTGCGCGCCGCACTGTCGAGCGCTGTCATGCAGAAGACGGCCGTGGCGGCAGACGTGCCCCAGATCAGCGCGGCGGATTTGCGCGCGCGGGCGCATGCGGCGGCGGCATCGGCCATCGTCGGCGAAACGCAGGAACGGCAGATCACCCGCACGATTGACGCGGTTGTGCTCCACCCCATTGCAGGGCCAATCCTGTTGTTCGCGACACTGTTTGCGATGTTCCAGCTTGTCTACGCCGCAGCCGAAGCGCCTGTTGACCTGATCGAAGGCTGGATCGGCCTTCTGTCTGATTTCGTGCGGTCCTCTATGCCAGATACGCTGCTGCGCTCGGCAATCACCGACGGGGTCATTGCAGGCGTCGGCGCGGTGGTGGTCTTCCTGCCGCAGATTCTCGTGCTGTTCGCCTTCATCCTCGTGCTCGAAATGTCGGGCTATATGGTGCGGGCGGCGTTCATCATGGACCGGTTGATGGCCAGCGTCGGGCTGTCGGGCCGGGCTTTCATCCCGCTCCTCTCCTCCTTTGCCTGTGCTGTGCCCGGCATCATGGCGACCCGCACGATTGAAGATCCGCGCGACCGGTTAACGACGATCCTCATTGCTCCGCTGATGACCTGTTCGGCGCGCCTGCCCGTCTACGCCGTCATCATCGGCGCCTTCATTCCGGAACGGTCTGTCGGGCCGTGGCTCGGCTTGCAGGGGCTCGTTCTCTTCGGCCTCTACATTGCCGGAATTGTCGGCGCGATGTTGGCCGCCCTCGTCATCCGCAAGACGGTGGCGCAAGGCTCCAGCCTTGGGTTTATGATGGAAATGCCGCGTTACCAGATGCCGAACCTGAAGGACGTGGCGCTTGGCCTTTGGCAGCGGGCCGCTGCGTTCCTTCGCCGTGCGGGCACCATCATCGCGGTGACCACCATCATCTTGTGGGCGCTGCTGAGCTTCCCGCAGGTGCCTGCCGGGTCGAGCAAGAGCCAGATCGACCAGTCAATTGCCGGGCGCATTGCCAGCGGGTTGGAACCCATCGTGGCACCTATCGGCTTTAACCGCGATATGGCGCTGGCGCTGATCCCGGCCATGGCCGCGCGGGAGGTGGCCGTCTCTGCGCTGGCCACAACCTATGCCATCGATTCTGCGGATGACGCGCAAGGCGAGAAGACGCTTCGGGAAAAACTCCGCGCGGGCTGGACCATTCCGATGGCGCTCGCCTTCCTCGCTTGGTTCGTCTTTGCGCCACAGTGCATTTCCACCATTGCCGTGGTGCGGCGTGAAACCAATGGATGGAAATGGCCCGTGATCATGGTGACCTATCTGTTCGCACTGGCATATGTCGCGGCAGGCGTTACATACTGGCTCTCAACATTTTTGGGTCTTTAAAGGATAGAGCATGGCGGGGAGCGTCAACAAAGTCACACTGGTCGGCAATCTGGGGAAAGACCCCGAAGCGCGTTCGATGAACAATGGCGGGGAAGTGGTGAGCTTCACCCTCGCCACATCAGAAACCTGGAACGACCGCGACGGGAACAAGCAGGAAAAGACCGAGTGGCACAATGTCGTGATCTTTAACGAGAACCTCGGCAAGGTCGCAAAGAACTATCTGCGCAAGGGCCAGAAGGCCTATATCGAAGGTCAGCTGCAAACCCGTAAATGGACCGACCAGAACGGCAATGACCGCTACACGACTGAGGTTGTGCTGCAGCGCTTCCGTGGGGAACTCGTCCTGCTCTCCGGTCGCGAAAGCGGCGGCGGTGGCGGTGGCGCAAGCTCCGGCGGTGGTGACTGGGGCAAGGAACGCTCCGGCGGCGGCAATGCCGGTGGCGGCGCTTCATCGGGCAACTTTGGCGGCTCCGGCGCGCCGAGCCCGTTCGATAGCGATCTGGACGACGACGTCCCGTTTTGATCGGGGGGGCTTAGGCCCTTACCACCCGCTTATCCTGAGCCTGTCGAAGGGTCGTCCTTCTTGCTTGAAGCATAGGGAAGGACAGGTCTTCGACAAGCTCAGCCCAAACGGGGTGGGGATGCGTTCTCGGTTACGCCCGCGTCTTAAACGGGGTGAAATCAGTGCCCTCGTCAAACAGATCGACGCCCTCATGGCGCTTCAGTTTGTTGACGACCACATAGGTCACGGGTGTCAGCAGCGCTTCCCACAACACCTTTAGGCCCCAATTGGTCACCATCACGGTAAGGATCTGGTCCGTTGACCAGACGTTCCAAAAGGCGAGTGGATAGAAGATCATGCTGTCCACGCCTTGGCCGAAGATGGTGGAGCCAATCGTGCGGCTCCACAGATGCTTGCCCTGCGTCCACACTTTCATGCGCGCAAGCACATAGGAATTGACGAACTCCCCCGCCCAGAAGGCGATGATGGAGGCAAAGACGATCCGGGGCACCTGCCCGAACACGCTTTCATACGCGCCCTGCCCGTCCCAGCCCGGAGCCGGCGGCAGCGAGACGACAACCCAGCTCATAAACGCCATGAACAGCATCGCCGAAAAGCCGACCCAGATGCAGCGCCGGGCGCGGGCATAGCCATAGACTTCGGTCAGCACGTCACCGATGACATAGCCCAATGGAAAGAACAGGATGCCCGCGCCAAATTCCCATCCGCCAAGCGTCGCGACTTTGGCCGCGCCGATAACATTTGATAGCAACAGGATGGCAACAAAGGCGGCCATCACGACATCAAAGCTGCGGAACTGGTGAATGGTCTCCGCCTTTACGGCGCGTGGATGTTGATCGGTCATGGATTAACCTTAGCCACGCCATCAGCTTTGGCAACGGGGGCACAGGCCAGGGTGCCCACCCATGGCGCGCGTTGGTGCTGGCATGTCCTGCCTTCAAAACGCTGTTCATCGGGTCGGTGCAGGCGCGCAGAGGTATTGCGTGCCCGGTTGTAGATCCAGATGACAGCCTCGCCCTTGGCGGCGCTGAGCACGACATTGCCGTCCTGTTCCGGTGTCAAAACCACTGTGCGCGTCGTGGGACTTTGGCCTGCCCGCTCAAAAAAGAAACGACCCAGTTTTTCCAGAGAATGCGGATCAAGGACCTTGGCGGCCGGATGATCCCACACAAACACCAGCCGCGCAGGCGCAAAGGGAAGCAGGAAGCTGCTGGCCTGTTCAAAGCCATAGGCGTTCCGCGCATGCAGCCGGGCCTGCAAGTCAGACGGGGTCGCGAGCGGTACAAGAAAGGCGAGGACCAGCAGCGCATGTCCGAGAGTGGCCCTTTCAAAGCGCTGTGCGATCATGACCAAGGCGAGGAGGACAGACGGCACCACCGGCACCAGATAGCGGTCCGTCAGCGTATCACGCGCCATTCCAAGGCCGATCAGGAGGAGAAGGGCAACGAGGCCCAACACCGCGGCGGTCTCCAGCTCTTTCGTTCCTTGCGGCGGGCGCATGGTTCGGCCGAGCGAGGCTGCCGTCACAAGAACAAGGGCCGCCCCGATCAGCGCCCATTGGGCCCAGCCCGGTGGGCCGACAAGATATTGGATAAAGCCGGCGGCGAGCTCGGCTGTGAACGGTTCATACCAGGCGACGTCCGGGCGCGCATAGTCTGCGAGGCGCGGCGCGTGGACGGTGAGCCAGGCCATTGCAGGCACGAAGGGAAGCGCTGCCGGCCACAACCGCACCACGCGCCGTCGCTCGCGCACCAACAGGACCATGCCTTGCAAGGCCGCGGGGATCAGCGCGAAATAATGGGTGAGGATGGCGGCCGCGGCGAGCGCCGACCAAAGCCCTGCCGTGCGTCGGTCGGGGTGTTCCAGAACTGTCGCGAAGGCGAGTGTCTGCGCCACCGACAGCAACAACAACAAGCCATAGCCGCGCGCATCCAGCGAGATTTCAAACCCCGGCCACCACAGGATGAGAAGCGCAGACCCGCATAATCGTCCGCTGCGGGACAGCGCGTTGCCGCGCCACATCAGGGGGAGGAGGGCCGCGATGATAACGAAGAGGACGCTTGGCAGCCGTAATGCGAAGTCCGACAGACCCGCAATCCGCGTCCAAAGCGCCATAAAGCCATAATATAGCGGCGGGTTCACATCGAGCCAGGCCTCGTGCCAGAAGCGCGCCCAATCCGATTGCCCGGCAATCATCGCGGTCCATGTCTCGTCAATCCACAGCGGCAGAGCTCGTCCCGCCCAGAGGCGCTCGGCCAAGGCCACTATCCAGCCAAAGACAACCAAGCAGATCAGCAGCCACGACATAAGCCGAGGCTTGTTCCGGTCTTCTGTGGGTGTGTCGATTAACGCCGCCATCATTGCCGTCCCTGACGGCAAATCAGCGCTCTGTCACGTCTGGAGGTTCCGCTCAGGCGAAAACCCCTCTATGGAACAATTGGTGCGCGCCCGTAGCTCAGTTGGATAGAGCACGAGCCTTCTAAGCTTGGGGCCGCAGGTTCGAATCCTGCCGGGCGCGCCATTGAACCTTTTCTGTACTCCAATGAACAACTGCCCGCAGGCGTGGACTGCGTTCAGAAGCTTGCATTATTAGGCACAAATCGCGCGCATATGTCGCCGTCTGTCTGCGAGACCCCTGATTTGGCTTACAACACCTCGCCGTTTATCATTCGTCCCAGATTTTCTGTTCGCCCATCGCAACCTCAGTCGAATTGACCAAGAGGAAGCCGCCCAACACATCGACGCTCTCAGGGAACGCCTTCCGGACACGTGCCTGCAAATCTTTGGAATCCTTTGATGCGGCGACAAGCTTTGGCCACTCATCAATGTATCGGCGGGTAAAGGCCAGCGCAGTGGCATCGTTGCCCTTGCCCGGCTTGGCATGCCCTGAAACCACCAAATCAGGCTTCAATGCCATCATGTTATCAAGCGCGCGGCCCCACGCAACGATGGCTGCGGGGTCAGTCTCAGCAAACCACAAGAACACTTCGTTGTGGACCATGTCACCGGGGAAAAGAGCTTTTATCGAAGGCGCCCAGAGCGCCGTGGCGTGCTTGTGATCGCCTTGGGTGGGGCCGATCACTTTCAGCTCATTGCCTTCGAGCATGATGGTATCGCCGTCCAATGGCTGCGGTGCTGTCGGTGTGCGTGGCGCATTGGCGCCCATCACCGGGAACCAGCGTTTCACTTTGGCCGGCAGAGATTTCCAGATGTCTGCGGCAACTGTGGGATGCGCGACGACTTTGGCATTGGGGAATGCGTTCATGATCACTTCCATCGCAAAGAAGTGATCAGGGTGATCGTGGGTGATGAAGACCGTCTCAAGATCCTTGCCACTATCGAGGACCATCGCGACGACCCGGTGCGCATCGGCGCGGGTAAATGGGGCATCAACCAAGACGGCTTTCTTTTCCCCCTTGATGAGCGCGATATTGGAATAGAGCGAGGCTTCGCTGGTCCGCAGGATCTCCACTTCGAGCGGCTTGGCCATTGCAGAGCTGGCAATGAAAGCGGTTCCAACGGCAAACATCGTGATCAGCCTGCGCATGACTAAGAGTCCTCTCTGGTTATCGATTGCAAGTCTAAGCTCGTCAAAGTTCCATTAGTTTATCGGCATTGGCAACAGAACCTAGCGATAGTAGCATTCACAATTACACTTCGTGAAATCGGCGCCAATCGACCGGGCAGGCCTTCGGTCTGGTCGTTACCCCGCGCCACAAGGGCTAGATGAGCGTCACTCACCGCCTGATGCTCCGCCGACCCTCCGTTAGCCCGGTCAATTGGAGACAAGTTGCGGTTTGACCGACAGCAATTTAAACGACCGTGCCTTCCTGATGCCCGCGCCGCTTCGTGAGGGGCAGTTCACCGGCACGACGAAGAAGAAAAGCAGGATAGAATGACCAACGATAGGGTATTGATCGCCGGAGGAGGCATTGCCGGATTGACGCTGGCGCTGACCCTTCATGACATCGGGGTGGCCTGCACCGTCTTTGAAAGCGTCCCTGAACTTCAGCCGCTGGGCGTGGGCGTCAACATTCAACCCAATGCAGTCCGTGAACTGGAAGACCTTGGCATTGGCGAGGCTGATCTCGATACTGTCGGCATACCAGCGCAGGAATGGGCCCTGGTGGGCCTGAATGGGCGGGACATTTACAGCGAGCCGCGCGGCAAGCTCGCGGGCTATAAGTGGCACCAATATGCCGTGCACCGCGGCGCGTTCCATCTCCTCCTCTACCGCCATGTCATCGCGCGGATGGGGGCGGATGCGGCTCGACTTGGTACGAAGGTCAGCGGCTATCGCAAACAGGCCGATGGCAGTGTGATCGCACAGGTCACCGGCAAGGATGGAAGCATGACGGAAGAGGCGGGTCGCCTCCTGATCGGTGCGGACGGCATTCATTCGGCCATCCGGGCGCAGATGCACCCCGATCAACCGCCCATCCATTGGGGCGGCACCATCATGTGGCGCGGCACGGCCAAGGGCGTGCCAATCCGGTCCGGTTCGTCCTTTGTCGGGCTGGGCACGGCGCGGCACCGTGTCGTCTTCTACCCAATTTCGGCGCCCGACGCGGACGGCCTGTCTGACATCAACTGGATTGCCGAAAAGACGTATGACGACCAACACGACTGGGAGAAGAGCGGCTGGTTCCGCCCTGCCCCGCTATCTGACTTTGCGCATGAGTTTGAAGGCTTTGTCTATGACTGGCTCGACTTGCCAAAGCTTATGGCCCAATCAGAGGTCGTCTATGAAAACCCGATGATTGACCGCGATCCACTGTCTTCTTGGGTTGATGGGCCAGTCGCTCTCATCGGCGATGCCGCCCACCCAATGTACCCCACCGGCTCCAACGGCGCGTCACAGGCGATCATCGACACCCGCGTGCTGGGTCGGCACTTCGCAGAATCCGGCCTTACTGCGGAAAGCCTGGCACGATTTAATGACGAACTCTGCCTGCCCGTAGGTCAGGTTGCCCTGCGGAACCGCGGGGCCGGGCCGTTCGGTTTACTTCAACTGGTGGACGATCGATGTGGCGGCGTGTTCGACAATATTGACGATGTCGTAAGCGAAACGGACCGCAAGCAGTTCATGCTCGCCTATCAGACAGCTGCCGGATTTGCGCGTGACACCCTCAACGCCGCGCCCCGGACCCTTCCAGAAGGTGCACGGGTGAAGAAGGAGGAGATGGCATGACCATTTCGCTGGAAGAGATTTGCACCTTCATTGTCGAGGTCGCCCGCCCACATGAAATTGGACAAAGCACAGAAGGTGCCCGCAGGATCATTCCGATCGTTGGCGGCAAGGTGGAAGGCGCCCGCCTGTCTGGCAAGATCCTGAACGTCGGGGCCGACTGGCAATCGATGGAAGGTGACACGCTTGCCCAACTTGATGCCCGCTACGCTATCGAAACATACGATGGTGCCCTGATTGAAGTCAGCAGCCAGGGTCTGCGTCATATGTCTGCCGATGTCGCCCAGCGCATTGCCACCGGCGAAGCGGTCGATCCGGAAAGCTATTACATGCGCACTCTCATCCGTCTGCAATCCGGCGATCCGCGCTATGACTGGGTGAACCAGTCGCTCTTTCTCGCCAAGGGCGGAAAATTCGGCACGACAGTCCGGTTGGCGGTCTACCGGGTCGGCTAGATTGACCCCGACAAGACCAATATGCTGGCGGTATCCTGAGCATCTTGGTTTAGTAAGGGACGTCAACCCATGTGACATCATAGGAAAATCAACGGGTTATAAAATCACTTCCCAGCGGGAGGTGCAGATTTTGCCATGTTCTGATCGCTTCACATCACATCGGGAAGCGGTTTTCCTTCGACAATTCTGGGTTCTGCCTCGATCAGGACGAAGACGATGCGGCAGATCTCGGTCGCAGAGGGGTTCCGCCAGAGGTGGATGGTGCCGCGCTGGACGATGATGTCGCCCGCGCGAGCTGTGGTGAGCACGCCGTCGTCGAGTTCCAGTTCGACCGCGCCGGCCAGGACGATGCCGTAATCAATGCTGCTGGAGCGGTGCATGGGTGACGTGCCGCCTGGCACCATATCGACGATGCGGATCACCGATCCCTGATGCAGGGTCAGCCCGGCTTCGCGCTGCCGGCCATCAGTGTCGTCATTATTGTCAGCCGGTACGCTGGCGGTCGTCCAGATGAGGCTGAACGCGGCATCGCCTGAGGGGATGGGATTGACCGGCAGCAGTTCATCGCTGCGGAACACGGCCTTTCCGGCATCATCATGGCCGGTGACAATGCGGCGAACGGGCGGAGATGCGGGTCGGGTCATCCTTTGATCACTTGTTGGTCGATCGCGCCGAACAGCAGGCTACCATCGGATTGGCGCGCCTCCATCCGCACAGTATCGCCAAAGCGCATATAGTCGGTGCGTGCGGTGCCTTCATCGAGCATTTCGATGCCGCGCCGCTCCGCGATGCAGGATGATCCGATCTCTCGGAAGTTGCTGTTGGAGACGGTGCCCGATCCGATGATGGTGCCGGCGCACAGCGAGCGGGTGCTGGCGGCATGGGCAACAAGATCATGGAAACCGAACTCCATCACCCCGCCAACCGCCTCTCCGAAGAGCGCGCCGTTCCAGTCGACCCTGAGCGGCAGGTGGACGCGCCCATCGCGCCATGCATCGCCCAGCACATCGGGCGTCACCGCAAATGGCGCGACCGAACACGCTGGCTTGGCCTGCACCCAACCGAAGCCGGTCTTCATCTCGATAGGTGCAAGTGCCCGCAGTGACCAATCGTTGATCTGCACCAGCAGCTTGATGTGCGCCATTGCCTCGGCGGGCGTCACCCCCATCGGTACATGATCGGTAATGATGCCGAACTCACCCTCGAAATCGATGCCGTCTTCCTCGCGGGGCAATGGCACATCAGCGGTGGCGGAGAGGAACTGGTGCGATAGACCCTGGTACATCAGCGGCCTGCCCGGTGGCGGCGGTTCGGTGCCGAACAGGGTTTCCATCAGTTCGCCATGGCTGCGGAAGGCAGAGCCATCGAGCCATTGCCAGGCGCGGGGCAGGGGGGCGGCAAAGTGCAGGCCTTGCGCCGCTTCGCCTTCGCCCGCTGCCAGCCTTTCGGAAAGCCCTCGCAACGCCGGTTCGGCAGTAGCCCAATCGTCCAGTGCAATCTGCAGGGTTGCGGCCACCGGCTCTGCATTGAGATAGCGGCTGCCATCGGCGCTGACGACAACCAGTGCGCCGTCAGCCGTGCCATTGTCTTGGGTTGCGAGTTTCATGTGGGTCCTTTCAAACGGTCAAAGGTCGGCCAGCGCATGGGTGACCAGCGCGGCAAGGGTGCCATCGTGATGCAGGCCGAGTGCATCGGCGCGCGGCGTGGAAAGCGGTGGCTGGCTGCCGAACGCAGCTTGAATGGCGGGATCAGGCGCATGGCTAACCAGTTCTGGGTCACTGCTGGTCTGGCGGGCGATCTCGTTGACCATATCGCGCATCACCACGCGCAAGGCAGGCAGTGTAAGCCGGGCATCAGCCGGATCGCAGGGTAGATCAAGCGCGTGTTCTATCTGGCTGATCAAGGTGCGGCGGGAGAGCAGCCAACTGGTGGCATCGGCTGAGACCGGCAGCGTTATTGGTTCACCGGCCTTTAGCGCGTGGAACAGGTTGCTCAAAAAGGCTGATTTCATGCCTGAGGGCGCCAGCGGCCGCGCGAGGATGCCGGGCAGGCGCATCGAAAGCCCCCGGATCGCGCCACGCCGGGTCATCGTCGCGATCCACTCCTCCACCATCGCCTTGTGTGCGCCATAGCGCAGCATGGGCGTGAGCGGAGTATCATCATCGACATGGGCTGGCAGCGGATCGCCGAACACGGCGATGCTGCTGGCGAAGAGGACGCGGGGACAGTTGCCCTGCGCAGATGCCGCATCGATCCGCGCCATGCTGGCCGCCACATTGATCCGGGCCGCTAAGGCAGGGTCGGCTTCGGCCGCCCCGCCGGGAATGGTGGCGAGGTGGATGACGGCGTCCAGCGGTTGCGCGGTGATGGCCGCGATAAGTGTGGGGTCATCAAGATCACCGGGCAGAACGGTGACGTTTGGCAGTTCGGCAAAGTCCATCTCCGCCCGGTCGGTGGCGATAACGCGCCAGCCGGTCGAAAGCGCGCGCACCAGGGCCTGACCGACAAAGCCGCCAGCGCCGGTGACGAGGACATGGCGGGACAGGTCAGCTGCCATCGGTGATCGACGTTCCGCCATCGATGGCAATTTGCTGGCCGGTGATGAAGCTGCTGCCGGGCGCGGCAAGGAAAAGGCACGCTGCAGCGACGTCGTCCACCGTGCCGGTTCGGCGGAGCGGCGTCATCTGCATTCGCCGCTGCATGAAGCCTTCGTCCGCGATCAGCGGTGCCGACAGCGGCGTATCGATCAACCCCGGCGCGATCGCGTTCACACGCACACCTTGCGGCCCCCACTGCACCGCCAGATTGCGGGCCAGCTGGGCTACGCCCGCCTTGGCGAGCGCATAGGCGTTGATTGCGCCGTTGCCGCGCAGGGCCGACAGGCTGGACATCAGGATGACACTGCCGCCGCCACGCGCGGCGATATGCGGCAGCGTGAGGGTGGTCAGCGTAACCATCGAGCGCAGGTTGACCGCCATCACCCGGTCGAAATCGTCAAGCGCCCAGCTTCCGGCCTCGCCGGTGATCCCCGCGTTGCAGATAAGAATATCGATGCCGCCGAAATGAGAGAGGGTGCCTTCTACCAGCGTGTTGAGCGCCGCATCATCGGTGACATCGCAGACGATACCATGTGCGACATAGCCTTCAGCGCGAAGATCGGCCGCGACCTTGTCGGTATCGTGAGGGTCCTCGCTGGATATGACGACCTGCGCGCCAGCACTGCCCAACGCCCTAGCTATGCCCAGCCCGATCCCGCGCGTGGAGCCGGTGACGAGGACCGTCTTTCCGTGCAAGTTGAACGCGCCCGGTAGCATCCTCAGTCTTCGATAATGGCGACGGCGCGGGTCCAGCCGGCCGATGCGCCTCGGATCTTGTGCGGGAAGCAGCTTACCGTGAACCCATTTGCGGGCAGGCATTCGAGATTGTGCAGCTTTTCGAGATGGCAGTAACCGATGTCGCGCCCCGCCTTGTGGCCTTCCCAGATCAGCGAGGTGTCGCCGGTCTCTGCGACCTTCTTGGCAGTGTAGCTAAACGGTGCGTCCCAGCTCCAGGCATCGGTGCCCGTGACGCGGATGCCGCGTTCCAGCAGGTACATTGTGGCCTCATACCCCATGCCACAGCCGGTATCGACAAAATGGTCGCTGCCGACCGCGCCGCCGGCTGCGGTGTTGACCAGAACGATCTCGAACGGCTGAAGCGTGTGCCCTATACGGGCCAGCTCTGCTTCGACATCGGCTGCGGTGACGACATAGCCATTCTCAAAGTGACGGAAATCAAGCTTGACGCCGGGGTTGAAACACCATTCCAGCGGCACTTCATCAATAGTGATGGCGCGCTGGCCGCCGTCCATCGTGGGGTGAAAATGCCAGGGCGCATCAAGGTGCGTGCCGTTATGCGTGGTCAGCGTGACCCATTCGGCCGCCGCAAAGCCAGCACCGTCGGGGGTCTGCTCGGCCGTCACCCCGGGGAAGAAATGGCCAAGTTCGGCCACGGTCTCGGCGTGCTGCTGATAAGTGATCTTGGGCCGCATGAACGGCGGGTCGGTGATGACGTCGTTTTCAAGATAGATCGACAGATCGATGAACTGGCGGGGCATAATCTTATCCTCTCAGCGGCGCGGCATAGGTCATTTTGATAGCAAGCCCGGTGTGCCAAGACAAAAAGGCAGCGATCATGCGTCGGCCCAATTGTAGGTCAGCGGAACCTCACGAAACGCAAACCGGTCGATGTGGCGTTCCAGCGCACCTTTCAGGCCATCGCTCTGGCCTTCGGCGCTGGCGTTGATTGTGCAGACCAGAAGGTCGTCTTCCGCATCCAGCGTTATAACAGCATCGGCGGGCCAGTCCGCGCCGCGGGCATCCCGGGCAAAGGTGATCTGGCCGTGGGTGCTGTCAAACGTGACGGGCAGATTGTGTTCCCAGTGCTTGCAGACCTGTTGCAGATATTTGCTGGCGCTGGCCGTCGGGATGCGGGCGGTTGCGGTAAAGCTCATCTTGCTGTGGTGCCAGAGGTGTGGCCACCCAGCGTTTCGGCGAACCAGTCTGCGATATAGTCACGCCCGAACGACATGTTGTCTGCCCCGACATGTTCAACCCCGCCTTCGCGATCCGTGAAGATCTTCAGTTCGCGCTGCGGGCAGTTGGTCAACTGGTCAAAGCTCTGATGGGCATATTCCACCCCGATCTGGCGGTCCTTCTCGCCATGCGTGACGAGGAAGGGCACCTTGATGCGCTCCATCACGCCGTTCAGCGTCATGTCCTTTGATTTCTCATGGAAGTCGTCCATGTCGGTCGCACCGAATACCCACATCACATGCGCCCAATAATGCGGCACGGGGTTCTCGCCTTCGCGGCGCAGACGCTTTTGCTGGACCTCGGCCCAATTGTGGTTTGCGCCCCAGACGGCTCCGCTTGCAAAGCGCGGTTCGAATGCCACCGCACGTGGCGCGAAATGGCCACCCAGCGAAATTCCGGTCATACCGATGCGGGCAGGGTCTACGTCCTTCTGCTCCACGAGCCAGTCAACCGCAGGGGAGGCCCATTTTTCCGAATGCGGCGTGGCGGGCAGATTGTTGATCCGCAGCGCCTCACCAGTGCCGGGCTGATCGACACACAATGTGGAAATGCCGCGCTGCGCCAGCGCATGCGGCAGCCACGACCAATAGAGCAGCTCTTTCGAGCTATCGAGGCCGTTGCAGTAGACAACCACGGGCTTGGGGCCATCGCCCGGCGCGCGGCAATAGAGTGCGGGAAATGTGCTGCCCTCATAGGGTATTTCGACGCGCTCGACGGGGTGGTTGCCCAACCTCATGGCACGCTTGAAGGTGTCCTGTGCCTTGGCGAAGGTCGCAACCCGTTCGGGATTGCCCCGACCCTGCATCCGCTCGGCGACCAGCAGGTACAAAGCCGCCCGTTCCAGCTTTTTGCCAGCGGAAAAGCTGCGTCCGCGCGCTTCGTCTTCGGCGGCAAGCCCGATCAGCTTGTCGCCCATCGCCACCCAGGCCTGCATGAACTGCGGTGTCCCGGCATCGGCACCATTGGCCGCTGCATCGCGGATCGGCTGGCACATGTCGATGATCTCACCGATCTGCCCGCCGCTCTCGATGGCGATCGCGACGGAGAGGTTCCAGATATAGTTGGGGAAATACTCAAATAACGCCATGGCTTACACTCCCGCCGGCTGGAAAAGGCCCTTGTCGGGCGCGGGGTGTGGCATCGTTTGCGGACCGCCAACGCCAATGCCCCACTGGTCCATCACCAACGGCGCGGGCGCATGAACCTGCGCCTCCCACGTGGCATCATTCACCTCTTCAAGATCGGCGGTGTATTCGACCGCGAAACCGGCCGGCGTGGTGAAATAGCTGAACGTGTTGTTACCTGCCGTGTGGCGGCCCGGGCCCCAGCGAATATCGGTGCCCCGCTGCTTGAGGCGGTGGATGCCGCGCATCATGTCATCGACGCCCAACATGTCATAGGCGACATGGTTGAGGCACGGTGGCCCCGGCAGCAAGGCGATGCGGTGGTGCCACTGGTTGCAGCGTAGGAAGCACATGAAATCGCCCAGCCAGTCACTGACCTTGAATCCCAGCACATCGGTGAAGAAACGCACCATTTCCTGATGATCGGGCGAGTGCAGTACGATGTGGCTGATCTTCTGGGGGATGCCTTCCCATCGCGACAATTCGCGTGACGGGCCGCGCGCGACGTCGCTGGAAATTTCGAACGGCAGACCATCCTTGCTGAAGAAGCGGAAGCCATAGCCACCGCCCAGCGTGTCGAGGTCCTTCGGCGCGAACACGATTTGGCAGCCATAAGCGGCAACCTTATCATGCAAAGCATCGACATCAGCCCGGCTGTCTGCTGCCAGCGTGATGATATCGATCCGCTGAACGTCGGATTGCCTCAGGCGCACGGCATAAAGTTCATCATGCCCTTGCGCGGCGAAATGTAACATTCCGTCCTTTTCGCCTGCGTCCTTAAGCCCCCACGTGTCCCGATAGAACGCAGCTTCCGCTGCCAGATCAGTGACGGCATAGCCAACGTGCCGGATCTCGCTAACTCTGGCCATGGTAGACATACTCCTTGAAGACTAATGGATAAACCGGCCTCAGATGGGCTCGGCAACTTTCATGAACATCTCGCGCGTGGCGGTTGCGTTGTCGATCAACGGACCCTTGCCGATCTGGCCGAAGCAGATCGCGCGCGAGGATTCGACGATGTAGCGGCAGCGTTCAAATCGGCGGTTACGATAGGCTTCCAGCGCGGGGTCCAGCGTCTCTGCAGCCTCCAGTTCATCGGCCAAAACCAGCGCATCTTCGATCGCCATACCGGCACCCTGGCCCAGATGCGGCGTCGTGGCGTGCACCGCATCGCCCAGCAGTGCCACGCGGCCCTTGTGCCACGGGCCTTCGAGGAAAATCCATTCCAGCGGTTTGTAAACCACCTCCTCGTTTTCCGTGATCTGATCGACCAGGGCCGCAATGGCGGGAGAGGGGACGCCTGCAAGTTTGTTGCGCATGCTGGCAGCTAGACCATCAAAGGCGTACCTTGGATTGTCCGGTTCGGGCGTGGTGATGTACATGTACATCAACTCGTCAGACAGCGGGACCAGTCCAATGCCGGTCGGCCCTTCATATGCCTGTAGCGCGATCACATCGCTGGTCCGTTTGAAGTTATAGCGCCAGACCGACTGGCCGGTGAATTCGGGCTTTGGCGCATCCGGGAAGATCATCATGCGGGTCTGCGAGTATAGGCCATCTGCCCCGATGACGAGATCATAGCGTCCGGCACTGCCATCGCTGAAGGTGACTGACACTCCGGCGCCATCGTCATTAAGGTTCGTCGCTGTCACGCCCAGCCGCACAGTGGCTCCGGCCCCAATTGTCCGGTCGCCTAGAACCTTGTGCAGCGCCCGACGGCCGATGCCGACATTGCCGGGATAGCCATCTACCAGCCGGGGTGTGGGGATATCAGCCACGCACTGACCGGTTGGCAGGAATACCTGCACCCGGTCAAAGCCGAACCCTGCGGAGATGTAATCGTCGATCAGGCCCAGTTCGGTCATCGCGCGCACAACATTGCCCTGCTGGATGATGCCCACGCCATAAACTGACCAGTCCGGGTCACGCTCGATAACGTCTACTGCAAAACCCTTGCGGCGCAGAGCGATCGCAGCTGTCAGCCCGCCAATGCCGCCGCCAATGATCAGGATGCTCAGGTTTTTCACGCGCAGCCTCTCCGTGCGCCCCGTCCCTTCCGGGGTGCTTGTCAGGTCACGTTATTAGGGGAGGGGGAGTAAATCTGTAAATCTTATTGAATTGATCGATTGGCATCAGCTTTGTTGATCATTTGACCAGATCAGGTGGCAGGCGGCTGACGATCCGCAATTGCTCGCGGAGCCATTGGAGGCCCTCGTCATTGGCGCGTGCGCGGTTGTACTGCATCATTTCGCGCATCAATGGGAACTCGAAGGGGATGGGTGCGATCGCCAAGGGAAAGATGCTGGCCATCTGCCGCGCCAGCCGCTCGTGCATCAGCGCGAGCCTGTTGGTCTCGATGACCAGCCAGGGGACCACCGTAAACGATGAGGCCATCACATCCATCCGGCGGACCCGGCCGAGCTGTTCCATCATCTTGTCGGCGAACGCGCTGGTGCGCTGGTTGCCCATCTGGATGCCGATATGGCTGGCAGTCATCAGATCCGCTTCTGTCAGGGGCCTTTCAAACACCGGGTTGCCGCGCCAGCCGATCACCACGTGACGTTCTTCGAGCAACAGTTCGGCGGGCTGGCTGGGGTTGATGAAGTCCTCCGGTGTGATCAGCAGGTCGAACGCGCCCTGCGCAATCAGATCGGCACTGCCATCGGATGGCAGGATCAATTCGAGCCGGATGGTCGGCGCGCTGCTCGCCAGGCGCCGCGACAGAGGTGCAATGATTGCGGCGGTGACATAGTCAGAAGCAATCAGGCGGAAGGTGCGCTGCGAGGTGGCCGGATCGAAGCTGGTGGACGTGGAGATTAGGGTATCGATCTGCCGAAGCGTTTCCTGCACCATGGGCACCAGCGATTCAGCATAGGCGGTAGGGAACATGCGCTTGCCCTGCAGGACGAGCAGGTCGTCGCCAAAGTAATCGCGCAGCCTGCCCAGCGCCGCGCTCATCGCCGGTTGGCTCAGATGCAGGACTTCAGCCGCGCGTGAGACGCTGCGCGTTTCGATCAACACATTGAAGGCGACCAGCAGATTGAGATCGAGACCTTTGAACCTCATCGCAACAACCTATCACTAAAATGATTGGGTTCCTATTAAAACAAAAGATTTAACCTATGGCTAGAGCATCGCTTAAACATCACCATCGATCAAGCGGGCGCCCGAGCAGGTAACCCGCGCGTTTAGGGGAGATGTATGATGAGAGCTTTGTTGCTGGTGACCAGCGCGCTTACCGCACTTGCCGTTCCTTCCGTGGCCCTAGCGCAGGATGCCGCTGCCGAAGCTGCGTCGTCTGAGGGGCTGGAAGAAATCGTCGTTACCGCCCAGCGTCGCGAAGAAAGCCTGCAAAAGGCAGCCGTCGCCGTGACGGCCGTTACTGGAGATGATCTGACCAAATCGGGTATCACCGAAACGGCCAACCTTGGTCGGCTTGTTCCTTCGCTGGTCGTCCAGCCGACGGGCGGCACAACCAGCTTCTTCCTGCGCGGTGTCGGCACCAACTCGCAGAACTCATTTGCTGAAAACGCAGTCGCGTTCAACTTCAACGGTGTCTATGTCGGCCGTCCAACCGCGCCTGCGGGTGTGTTTCATGACCTTGAGCGGGTCGAGGTGGTCAAGGGACCGCAGGGCACCCTCTATGGCCGCAACGCCACCGGCGGCGCCATCAACGTGATCCCCAAAAAGCCTGTGCTCGGCACCTTCGCCGGTGAGGGGCTGTTGGAATATGGCAATTACGATAGCAAGAAGGCCTCTTTGGCATTGAATATTCCGATCGGTAGCACAGCGGCGCTGCGTCTTGCCGGGCAGGTTGTGAATCGCGATGGTTTCATCTCGGACGGCTATGACGACGACAAAGGCGAGGCTTTCCGGGCGTCGCTGCTGATCGAGCCTTCGGATCGCTGGTCGATGACTTTGACCGCGGACTACTACAACCAACACGGTAAAGGCGCAGGCGCAGTCCTGTTGCCTGAGGCGCGTTACACTGTTCCCGCGCTGGAAGACCGCGTGAGCATCTCCGATCTGCGGGCCCGTACTGCAATTCGCGGCCTCGCCGCCGGCATCTTTGCACCGCCCTTCTGCGGAGGGTTTGGCAACTTCGTGAATAGTGGCTGCATTGCAGTGCCGGGCACAGACGGTTTCCTCGACAATAAGTTCTATGGCGTCAGCGCCTCAGTGGTTGGTGACATGGGCTTTGGCACGCTGACGGTCATTCCCGCTTATCGTCGGTCTGACGTGAACGTGCTGACCTATCTGCCGGGCTTTGCGGGTACAATTCAAGACGTGGCCGAGCAGACCTCGCTGGAAGTGCGGCTTGCCTCGAATGAGGACAAGCAGTTGCGTTATGTTCTCGGCGCTTTCTATTTCGGCGAGGATCAGGTGACGGAAAACTTCTTCCGTCAGGGGAACCTCTCAACCACCCGTTTCACGCCACGACTGAATACGGAGAGCTTTGCCGCCTTTGGTCAGTTGACCTTCGACGTCACAGACGCGCTGCGTCTGGTTGCCGGTGGTCGCTATACCAAAGAAGACAAATCGCAGCTGACCTCAGTTGCCGCAGGCGGCTTGCCAGGTCCGATTGCGCCGCCTCTCAGCGCGCCGTTCACCGGCGATCTCTCGTTTGAGAAGTTCACCTGGAAGGCCGGACTTGAATGGGATGCGGGGCCGCAATCTCTTGTCTATGCCAATGTCGCAACAGGCTTCAAATCGGGCGGTTTCTTCGTGGCCCAACCGCCCAACAACACGTTCGCACCCGAGACCCTGACGGCCTATACAGTGGGCGCCAAGAACCGGTTCTTAGACAACAAGCTGCAACTGAACATCGAGGCATTTTACTGGGACTATGAGGACCAGCAAATCACCTTCGTTGGCGGCGTGCGGACAGCGGGCGGCACATTCGCGCAAGGGTCGACCACGGTCAACGCAGGCAAATCGCGCATCTACGGTGCAGAGTTCGAAGCCCGCTTCGCGCCGAGCCGCAACGACTTGTTCAATCTCAACGTCCAGTACCTGAATGGCAAGTACAATAGCCTTCAAACAGCCAACTTCTCGCCCACTGGTGCGCCGGTGACCACCGGATGCGCAACACTGGGCAGCCGATTGGCCAATCCGGGCGTGAATGGCGCGCGCTTCTATGACATTGACTGTTCTGGAAAGCCCACGGTCAACTCACCCAAATGGGCCTTGAACATGGGGTATGAGCGCACCTTTGAATTGAATGGTGACCTGGATCTGGTCTTCGGCGCGCGCGGCAATATCGAAAGTGGCCGCTTCATGAACTCCAACTTCCGGCCAGAGGAACGCCAGGGCAGCTTTGCCATGGCTGACGTCTATGCCACGCTGGAAGCCGCTGGTGGCTGGAGCATTACCGGTTTCATCAACAACATCACCGATGAAGTGGTGTTGGCGCGCGCAGGCACCCGTCCAATCCTCGACTTCCCGGTGGGGACGCTTCGCCCGCCGCGGACCTATGGTGTGCGTCTCGGCTTCAACTTCTGATGCGAAAGAGCTCGGACTTGCTGGCGTTCGCAGCAATGTTCGCTGCGGCGTCAGCGTTGGCCGACCCCGCGCCACCTCCTCCGACTACTGCTTCGGGAGAGCAGGGCACGTTCATCACGCTGGGCACGATGGGCGGGCCAGTTCCCGCGCCAGACCGGTCGCAACCGGCGAACGCTCTGTTATACTCTGGCCGTGTCTATCTGGTCGACGCAGGTGACGGCACGGTCCAGCAATTGAGCCGGGCTGGTATCATGCTGCCACGGGTCGCTGGCGTGTTCCTCAGCCATCTTCATGCCGATCATACAGGCGGGCTGTCTGCGGTGCTTGCCCTGCGCAACCAGACCAATGTGCGGGACAGGCTGACCATCTATGGCCCACCCGGCACCCGCGAGCTGGTCGCAGGTATGGTGGCATCAATGCAGCCGGCAGCGCGCGTGGGTTATGGCATTCCCGGCCAGCCTTGGATGCCGCCGGCCGACACCGTTACCGTGATCGAGATCGCAGGCGGCGAGACGCTGAGCATCGATGGCATAAAGGTGACCGCCGCGCAAAACTCGCACTACGACTTTGCTGCCGAAAGCATCGAGAACCGCAACTACAAGTCGCTGTCATTCCGCTTCGATCTGCCCGGGCGATCAATCGTTTACACCGGGGACACCGGGCCGAGCATGGCGGTAGAAGAGCTTGCCAAGGGTGCAGACCTCCTGGTCAGCGAGATGATCGACATGGGCGGGACAATGGCAAATGTCGCGCGCAACTCGCCCAATATGCCCGCCGAAGCCCGGCAGCGGCTGGAGCAGCATCTATCGACGCATCACCTGACCCCGGATGCAGTGGGCCAGCTTGCGGCGAAAGCGGGGGTGAAGGCGCTCGTCATCACCCACTTCGCGGCAGGCGCCCCGGATCAGACCCGAACCGCAGGGTACAAAGCGCAAATCAGGTCACATTACCGTGGTCCGTTAACGCTGGCGAACGACCTCGACCAGTTCTGAGACTGGGCGTTTGCCTCGTCGGCTGAGATAGCGCCCCTTCCTGACATCTGGCGGCGAGATCCGAACATCAACGCGCTGACAGGCTTGGCATTTTAGGGGCGGTGCTGTCGTTCCAAGGCGAATGAACGTCATCAGAAGTCGAGTGCCAATTGCCCGCTGTTGACTGGTTTGGCCTTTTGCCGACGCTTCTGAGTGGCCATCGGCACGCCCGCTTTGCGGCTGCCGTGTTTGGCGACGATCTTGCGCGCGGCAGCTTTGTGGTCTGCGCCTTTGCGTATGGTGTAGAGCGCTTCGCGCGCAGCCTTTGCCGCGAGGACGTTGTCGACGATGGGGGCTGGATAGGACAAGCTGGCCGCGTCCTCCCAGCGCCAGGGCTCATGGAGGAAGGCGGAAGGAACGCTATGCAGTTCCGGCACATAGGTCCGCACAAAAATGCCCTCGGGGTCATGGTCATAGCCCTGCTTGATGGGATTATAGATCCGCATGGCGTTGATCCCCGTCGTGCCGGATTGCATCTGCACCTGTGACCAGTGGATGCCAGGCTCATAGTCCACGAACTTGCGGGCGAGGTGGAGACCGCTTTCGCGCCAAGGCAGCCAGAGGTGATAGCTGGCGAATGACATCAGCATGGCGCGCATACGAAAATTGATCCAGCCATGCTGATTGAGTGCGCGCATGCAGGCGTCGATGAACGGAAATCCCGTCGCGCCCTCGCTCCAAGCCGTTAACCGCTCGGCATCGGCACAGTCAGGCCGCAAACCATCATAGGCGCGATGCAGGTTTTCGAATTCGAGACGGGGTTCATCTTCGAGCTTCTGCATGAAGTGGCAATGCCAGTGCTGCCGCCCGCTGAAGGAACGCATCGATCCGCGCCAGCTTCTGGGATCGGTTGCGTTCGACGTTTTCAACGCCTGCATGCGCGCCCAGGTGGCTTGCGCTACTTCGCGCATGGACATCGTTCCCCAGGTCAGGTGAGGCGAAAGGCGTGAGCTCGCATCAAAGGCCGTGACGGGGCTCGACATCTCATAGCGATAATTGCGGCCGCGTTGCCTCAGGAAGCTGTTCAAGGTGTCCAGCGCGGCTGGCCGTCCACCACTCTGGCGATTGGGGCAGGGGTCTGGCGCAAGCCCTAGATCTTCGCCGTTCGGTATGTAAGTGGGCCAATCACTTGAAATTGGCGTGATCGCCTGCGGCGCCGGCGTGATCGCCTTGGCCATGTCGCGGTCCCAGCCTTGGGCCCAGCCGTTCCGGGATTTCAGCCGACGAATAACGCCAAATTGTCGTGCTTCGTGCCACGGGATGCCTCCCGCATTGGCCCATGCCGCAACGGCCCGGTCACGGGCATAGGTCCATCCATTGCCGGTTTCTTCGTGGCTCCACAACGCCGTAATGCCTTGGTCTTTGTGGAGTTTCTGAAGGATTGAGACCGCATTTCCGACCATGATGCACAAGGGCTGGCCAAGCGCTGCGAGTGCCTTTTGGAGATCACGTAGGCATTCTGCGGCGAACGCCCATTGGCGCGCAGATGCGTCGGGCTGCGCCCATAGCTCTGGCTCGACAATGTAGAGCGGCAGCACCCGCCCGGCTTGCGCGGCCGCTGCCAAAGGTTGGTGATCCTCAATCCGGAGATCGCGTTTGAACCAGACGATGTTGAGGGGTTGGGTCATGACAGATCGCTGACCTGCCACTTGGTCGGCAATCGCAT
>JBBATS010000041.1:0-7497 GCA_040398625.1 Chakrabartia sp.
CCCGACCCGCCCCAGTTCTGCCGCACGGGCGGCGCCCATCTGCTGACGAGCAAAGTCGCCGTCGTCTCGAAGTCGCAGAGTGAGGGCATCGACGTTGATTATTTGTTCCTGCAGGTCTTCGTCGATCAGGCCATCGTCACTGATGCGCAGAATTGCGGCAATATCCTGGCTGGCATCGGGCCATTTGCCATTGAGCGCGGCCTTGTCGCGGCAACGGGTGACGAGACGCGCGTCGCCATCTTCATGGAGAATACCGGCCAGGTCGCAGTCGCGGCGGTACAGACGCCCGGCGGGATAGTTACCTATGCCGGAGACGCCAAGATCGACGGCGTGCCGGGCAGCCATTCGCCCATCCCGCTTGAATTTCGCGACACCGCAGGCTCCAGCTGCGGCGCGCTCTTGCCCAGCGGCAATGCCGTCGATGTCGTGAACGGTGTGCCCGTCACGCTGATCGACAATGGCATGCCCTGCGTCGTGATGAAGGCCACAGACGTCGGTATCACCGGCTATGAAGACCGCGACAGTCTGGATGCCAATACCGAGCTCAAGGCGAGGATCGAAGCCATCCGGCTGGCCGTGGGCGAACGGATGAACCTCGGTGACGTGACCGAAAAGTCGGTCCCCAAGATGATGCTCGTTGCCCCGCCCAAGAACGGCGGCGCCGTGACGGTCCGCAGCTTCATTCCACACCGCGCCCATGCCACCATCGGCGTGCTGGGGGCCGTCAGCGTCGCCACAGCCTGCCTCATCCCCGGCTCCCCCGCCGCGGACGTGGCAGACATTCCGGAGGGCAACCGCAAAACCCTGTCGGTCGAACACCCGACCGGCGAAATGAGCTGCGTGCTGGAACTCGACGAGACCGGCGAAGTCAGGACCGCTGCCTTGCTGCGCACCGCGCGCAAATTGATGGACGGAGTTGTATTCGGATGAGCGATCGTATTGTCAGCTGGCGCGCCAGCCCGTCCAAGCCGCTCTATACGCCGCCCGCCGGCGCCATTGACGCGCATTGCCATGTGTTCGGCCCGATGGCAGCGTTTCCGTTCAGCGCGAAGGCCAAGTATCTTCCGGAAGACGCCGGTCCCGACATGCTGTTCGCGCTGCGCGACCATCTCGGCTTTGCGCGCAACGTCATCGTGCAGGCCAGCTGCCATGGCACCGACAATGCCGCGACACTCAACGCCATTGCCAAATCGAACGGCAAGGCGCGCGGCGTGGCAGTTGTCGATCCGGCGATTTCAGAAGCCGAATTGCAGACGCTGCACGATGGCGGCATCCGCGGCATCCGCTTCAACTTCCTCAAACGCCTTGTCGATGACGCGCCCAAAGACAAGTTCCTTGAGGTTGCCCAGCGCCTGCCCAAGGGCTGGCATGTGGTGATCTATTTCGAGGCCGATATATTGGAGGAGCTGCGGCCCTTCATGGACGCGATCCCCGTCCCACTCGTGATCGACCATATGGGCCGGCCCGATGTGCGTCAGGGACCCGACGGCGTGGATATGAAGGCGTTCCGCGCCTTTCTCGATGGCCGTGACGACATCTGGTTCAAGGCCACCTGCCCTGACCGCCTCGATGCCATCAAGGAAGGCGGCGCAGGCGATCCGTGGGATGCCTTTGCCCTCGCCGTCGCGCCGCTGGTGGCCGACTATCAGGACCGCGTCCTGTGGGGCACCGATTGGCCGCACCCCAACATGGACACCGAAATCCCCGATGACGGGCATCTGGTCGACATGATCCCAAGGATCGCGCCGACGGAGGCCCTTCAGAAGAAGATGCTGATCGACAATCCGATGCGGCTCTATTGGCCTGAGGAATTGGGGTAGGCGCTCGGTTTTCAAGGCCCGCTCGCCCTGAGCTTGTCGAAGGGCTGTCCTTGCTTTGGTCTGTCGGTGAACTGTTAAAATCAGTCCTTCGACAAGCTCAGGACGAACGGGATTTTGCGCCTACCCCGCCTCCCCCAACACCTGCGTTTCCACCCAAGCGATGATTTCCCCACGCCGGGTGCGATCGTCCAACACGTCGGCATCAATCCCCAACTGCCATGCGGCCCCGGCGTCATCGGGATGCGCGATCAGCATGCGCAGCTTCGCGCAATAATTGTCTAGTTCCTCGCGGTCGGCGAAGAAGTCAGACCCGATCATGTCATCGGCATAGAGCGAATAGACCGCCAGAACCTGCTGCAAATCATATTCGGGGTGATATTGCACGGCCCAGACTTGCGTCTTGCCGAGCGGAATGACAGCGGCCTGAATCTCGCTATGCGCATTGGACGCCAGCAGCGTTGACCCTTCGGGCAAAAGCAGCACTTCATCATAGTGGATGCAGGGCGCATCAAACACCGGCGGCTTGTGCGCGAACATCGGGTGGCCCCTGCCCGCGTCGGTCGGCATGATCTTGCGCGCAAAGCCGACTTCCTTGCCCTTTGGGTGATAGCGGACGTCGCCACCGCCCGCCATCGCTGCGATCTGCAGGCCCCAGCAGCTTCCGAACACGGGCAGACCGGCGTCGGCCGCCTGCTTTAAAACTTCAATCTGGTTGGTGACGGCAAAATCGGTGTCATAGGCGTGAAGCGCCGAGCCCGACACGACAAAGCCGGCATAATCGTCAAAGCCCCGCCCTTCGGGGATCGCCCAATCGGGGTCGGCGGCGTTCACGACGTCAACCACGATCTCGGGAAAATGCGCCTTGATCGACAGCGCGTAAATTTCGCTGGAGGTACGGATGCCAAGCGACTTCGCCCGGGCGCGGCGCTCGGCAATGTTGCCTTCCATCAAGAGCAATCTGGTCATGGAAGACGGCTTATCGCCCTCCGGTGCGATGCGAAAGCCCTAGAAGCTGGTGCCGACCGTGACACCATAGGTGCGCGGCGTGCCCCATTGCTTATAGTCAAAGCCAAAGCCCGACAGGTCGATGCCCGCTGTGGTGTAGAACTTCTGGCCCAGATTGCGGCCCCAAAGCGCGGCATTCCAGCGCCTGTCCGCCGACGTCCAATCCAGATGGGCGTTGAACAGCGCATATCCACGCTGCTTCAACCTCTCCACATTCATGATCTCAAAAAACTGGCTGGAGGCATAGCTGCCGCTGCCCGACAGGACGAGTTTGCCGCTGTCATTATCGACAAGCTTCAAATCAATACCGCCGGTCATGCTGAACGACGGTGCCGTCGGCAGTTTCTTTCCGGCAATGTTGATGCCGCTGATCACGCCACGCTCAACCTTGGAATTGAGAAAGCCAAGGCCTGTGCGCAAGGTGAGCGTGCTATTGGCTTCCCAGCTCAATTCCGCTTCTGCGCCGTAAATGCGGGATTCGGGGATGTTGATCAGTTTCGCCGCCGCTGTTGCCGGGTCGACACTGATGAACTGCTGATTGTGATAATCATAATAGAAGCCCGCGAGGTTGAGCGTCGCCGCCTTGTCCGAAAACTGGCTCTTTAGGCCAATTTCATAAGCGTTGATCGTCTCCGACCCTGCCGACCCGGCTTCGGCAGGTGCAAAAAATGCCTGCGCATTAAACGACGGTGAACGATAACCCCGGCTAAACGTAGCATAGGCCATCACGTCGTCGGAGAGGCGATAATCGAGGCCCGCTTTGCCGGAAAGATTGTTGGTCGCGTAGGACAGGTTCGTCAGCGGGATTGGCGTAGCCACGACATCGCCGTTGAGCGCTGTTGCTACCGAGACAAGATCATTCTGGCTGCCCGTATCGCGGGTATAGCGCAGGCCCGCACGCAAAGTCAGCGCGTCGCTCGGCTTGAAAGATGCATCGCCATAGAGTGCCGCACTCTTCTTTTTCTGGTCAAAACGGTTGGTGAACACACAGCTAAGCGGGAATGCAGTCGCGCAATCCGCTCCGCTGATGCCAGGCACGCCGTCACTGTCCGTATCAGCGAAGATGTAAGTCGCGTTCGAGTTGAACACCTTTTCGTGGCTGAAATAGCCACCGAGGATGAAGTTTGCGGGGCCATCAAAGTCGGATGTCAGTCGGATGTCCTGCGTCCATTGCGTCGCCTTGGCGTCGTAGGACACCTCAAACACGCGCAAATCCTGCCCGTCTGTGTCCTCAAACAGGAACAGTTTGCCCTTGTCGAAAGACGTGATGCTAGTCAGCGACAGCGCATCCGACACATCGATATTGCCGGTCAGGGACACCGCCGTCGTACGCGCGATCCGGCGCACGTCGGACAGGTTGGAGCGGATCTGGTAGGTCGAAAGCCCCGCGCGGTTGGCAGCCAAAGGCTCGGCATAAATGCCGTAGTTGCGAGGGTTCTGATAGCTATGGGCAATACGCAGAACGAAACTGGCGCCATCGGTCGGTTCGACCAGAACGCTGCCACGCACCGCAAATTCGCGAACGGAATTGAGATTCGGCTGACCCGGCGTCTGGTTGTCCAGCCAACCATCGGCGCGTGTGAACGTGCCTGCCACGCGAACAGCGGCCTTGTCGCCCAAAGGCGCGTTGACAGCAGCGTTCAGGTCGATGCGATCATAATTGCCATAGCCGACTGCAGCCGATCCGCTGAGTTCGCCCAATTTGGCGGTCTTGGTGATGAGGTTGATCGCGCCGCCGGTGGTGTTCTTGCCATAGAGCGTGCCCTGCGGTCCGCGCAGAACCTCGATGCGATCAATGTCGAACATCGTCGCGCCGAGCAGCGCGAAGCTGCCTTTGTAAACCTCGTCATAATAGGTCGCGACGGGGCTCGACTGGTTGAGGCTGTAATCATACATCGACACGCCACGCAGCGAAAAGATGGGCGTGTTGTCGCCGACCGTCGTGTTCATCTGAAGGTTCGGCACGGTCTGGGCAATGTCTTCGGCCTGCGTCACATGGCTGGCCGCCAAGCTTTCGCCAGAAACGGCGGAAACAGAAATTGGGACATCCTGAAGGCGCTCGGCGCGCTTATTAGCGGTGACGACGATGTCGGCCGCATCGCCCACATCTTCTGCATAGCTCTCTGACGGAAAGGCGAGAAAAGTTGCGGCGACAGCGAAAGCCGATGAACCGGCGAAACGAGTAATCAAGAACGTCCTCCAAACATCGACAGTTGGCGCCGCTGAAGAGGCGCGCAACGAGCGCGTGCAGCTGTCCTATCGCTGAAGAAGGGTTAACAAATCTTAACTCAGAGGCAGCACCTATCCTCTTGAACGGCCACATGATGCCAAAATGTAAAACTATCTAAACCGGAGCGGTCAATCTTCGCGTCAATTCGGAGACAATCAGCCTCCCAAGCCGAGGAGCGTGCGGTTCATGGCCCCTGCCCAACCGGCAAGTCGTGACGTCCGCACGGGCTCTGCCAACGCCGGATCAAACCGTTCAACAGTGCCACGCATGACAGCAGCCTCCTCCAGCCCGTGATACAGGCCTGACCCCACAGCTGCGAGCATCGCGGCACCCAATGCCGTTGTTTCTACAAAGGCCGGGCGCTCCACGGGCAGATTCAGCACATTGGCAAGATCCTGCACCATCCAGTTATTTGCGGCCATCCCGCCATCCACGCGGAGTTCTGACCAGTGGGCACCATCTGCCGCAAAAGCGGCCAACAGATCGTGCGTCTGGTAGGCCATGGCCTCCAACGCCGCGCGGGCAACATGGGCCTTGTCGGTCGAAAAGCTCAACCCGTCGATCAATCCACGTGCAGCGGGTGACCAATGGGGAGCGCCCAGGCCAGATAGAGCGGGCACGACATATACGCCCCCCGTATCCGGGACACTGCGGGCTAGGGCTTCAGTTTCCTCCGCAGATGACAGCAGGCCCAAACCGTCGCGCAGCCATTTGATGAGGCTGCCGGCCACGAAGACGGATCCTTCCAGCGCATAGGTGCGCTGCCCTCCCAGTTGCCACAAGACGGTCGATAGCAACCGATTACGCGAGGTGGGAACAATACCGCCTGTATTGGTCAACACAAAGGCGCCTGTACCAAAAGTCGCTTTTGTCTGGCCCACGGCAAAGCATCCCTGCCCGATGGTGGCGGCCTGCTGGTCCCCCGCGACGCCGGTAATCGCAATGGCGCCGCCGAAATGTTCCGGAAGGCAGGTGGCAATTGGCCCAGCGCAATCGACAATTTCCGCGAGCAGCGATTTCGGTACACCGAAAACATCCAACAACCCATCATCCCAAGCGCCGCTGCCCAAGGACATCAGCGAGGTGCGCGCCGCGTTGGTCGCGTCGCTCACATGCGCGCCGCCGCTCAGCCGGAAAATCAGATAGCTTTCGATTGTGCCGACAGCGAGATTAGCACCCGCGTCCGCTAATTGCGGCCAGTTCTTGAGGGCCCAACTGATCTTGCTCGCAGAGAAATAGGGATCAAGCAGCAGACCGGCTTTGGCCTGCACCTGAGGCTCCAGCCCATCGTCCTTCAACCTAGCGCACATGTCGGCCGTGCGGCGATCCTGCCAGACGATGGCCGGGGCGAGCGGTTCGCCCGTGCGCTTGTCCCAGAACACGATGGTCTCGCGCTGATTGGTAATACCGATGGCCGCGATGGCACCCGCGCCACCCGCGCTGGCCACCATTTCCTGTGCGCAGGCGAGTGTCTTTTCCCAGATTTCCGCAGCATCATGCTCGACAAGCCCGGGCGCCGGATAGGATTGCGTGAGCGGCGCCTGTGCCGACCCAAGGCACGTTCCGTCCGGCGCAAACAGCATAGCGCGCGTCGATGTTGTGCCTTCGTCGATAACCAGAATCCGGTCGCCCATGTCATTCCATCCCCAGCGTTTTTCTAGCGAGCATGGCTAATGGATCGTCCGCTCCAGTGCAATTCCGGACGTCCAACGAAAAAGGGCGCGCCAATGGCACGCCCCTTCGTTCACTCAGGAGAGCGAAATTAGCCGACGATTTCTTCCGGCTTGAAGAAGTAAGCGATTTCGATCGCTGCGTTCTCGTCCGAGTCCGACCCATGCACCGAGTTCGCTTCGATGGATTCGGCCAGTTCCTTGCGGATCGTGCCGGCATCGGCGTTCTCAGGGTTGGTGGCGCCCATGATGTCGCGGTTACGCTGAACGGCATTTTCGCCTTCCAGAACCTGGACGACGACGGGACCTGAGATCATGAACGAAACCAAGTCATTGAAAAACGGGCGTTCGCTGTGGACAGCATAGAAGCCTTCAGCCTGTGCCTTGGTCATCTGAATGCGCTTGGAAGCGACGATGCGAAGGCCTGCGTCTTCCAGCATCTTGGTGACAGCGCCGGTCAGATTGCGGCGTGTGGCATCGGGCTTGATAATCGAAAAGGTGCGATTGGCGGCCATGGCTGGTCGTCTCCATTTAAAAGAAAGGGATAGCTGAATGGCGGCGCCTCTAGCTGTTGCGCCTGTCCGCCGCAAGGGCGTTTCGGCTTAAGGGCCTTCGATCCAGCGGCCTTCGTCCGTCTGTTTCCAGTAGCGCCGCTCAAACGCGTCAGTGTTGACGGACCGCCAAGCGGACCGGGCATTGTCGAGTGTGTCCGCGTCGAAGAAATAGAAAATGCGCGCCGCACTAGAGGGCGGATCGCGCCAAATGCCATCGA
>JBBATS010000041.1:7597-26687 GCA_040398625.1 Chakrabartia sp.
GGGCCGACGTTTTTGATGTCGGCAATTGGACTATCGATCAGTTTGTCATAGGCCGCACTCAACGGGAAGCGCCACAGCGGGTCACCCGAGGCCTTACCTGCCGATGTGAGCTTATCGGCAAGCCCATCATCATTGGTGAAAAGCCCGCCATATTCATGACCAAGCGAAATGATGATCGCGCCCGTCAGCGTGGCAAGATCAACCATATATTCGGGGCTATATTTCTTTTGAACCCAGGTCATCGCGTCACACAGAACGAGGCGGCCTTCCGCGTCGGTGTTGATGACCTCAATCGTCTGGCCCGACATCGAGGTCACGACGTCACCGGGGCGCTGTGCGTTCCCGTCAGGCATATTCTCAACAAGGCCGCAAATGCCGACGACGTGCGCCTTTGACTTGCGGGATGCAAGCGTGAGCATAGCGCCTGCAACCGCACCTGCCCCACCCATGTCCCACTTCATGTCTTCCATGCCGCCCGGCGGCTTCAGGGAGATACCGCCGGTGTCGAACGTGACGCCCTTGCCGACGAGCACAACCGGCTTGGCCTGCGCGCCGGCAGACCCATCCCACTTCATGACAAGCAGCTTGGGTTCACGAACCGAGCCCTGCGCCACACCGAGCAACGCCCCCATACCGGCCGCCGCCATTTCGTCACGGCCCAGCACCTCAATCTCAATGCCGAATTCCTTAAGGCGCGCGCAGCGCTCTACAAAGGTTGCAGGATAGATGATGTTTGCGGGTTCGGTCACCAGTTCACGTGTCAGGGAAACGCCCTCGACGATGGCGGACTGATGCGCCCATGCGCCTTCAATGCCTTCTGGAGCGCCGACGATGATGACTTCGGCCAATGTCGGCTTCTGCTTTTCGGGCAGCTTGGTGCGGTAGGTGTCATAGCGCCAACCGCGCAGGACGGCCCCGGCTGCGAAACGCGCGACAGCCTTCGCCGATGGTTTGATCGCAAGTCCGGTGAGGTCGACCGCAACTTGCGTTTCACCCGACGTCAGCAGACGTGCGGAAATCGCGGCGCCGGCCTTTTCAAAATCCTCTTCACTAGACTGGCCGACACCCACAAGAAGAAGGCGCTGTGCGCCGCTTGCGTGCGCGACATGATGCTCAGACACCGCGCCCGCTTCCCCTTCAAAGCGGCTCGCCGCAGCGGCAGCACGGATGAGCGTGGCGTCGCCGGGGACGGCTGTTGCAGCGAGCGCATCCTTAGGCACAAGAACCACAACACAGTGCGAACCTTCTGGACGGGCCGCGGCGAAACGAACTTTGATCATATCGGGTCCTGACAATTTGTATTCATTTGAATCGATTCGGGATGTCGTTTGTTAGCGACACGGAAAGGGGCCGCATAGCGGCACACCTGCGAGGTGATTGCAGGATGTTAAGGACAGTGCGATAGGCGCGATTGGAATCGGAAGACAGCCACACGTGAAATTTGCCCGAAAACTGTTGCTTGCCGTCGCTGCTGCGAAGCTGACCGCTGTGGTGCCCGCCGTCGCGCAGACCGCTGTTGCAGATCCTGCGGACCAAGTTGAAATCAACTTCGCGGCCGATCAACTCGATTATGACGAGAATGCAGACATCGTCACCGCCAATGGCGATGTGCAGATGACGCGCGACGGCAACCGCGTGCGGGCCGACCGGATTATCTGGAACCGGAAAACCGGCGCAGTCCGAGCTGAGGGCAACGTAATTGTGCGCGGGGCTGAGGGTGATCTGGCCTATGGCGACAGCGTTGAACTGAAGGATACGCTGCGCGATGGCGTTGTCGAAAACCTGCTGATCGTCCTGAATGATGGCGGCCGCCTCGCCGCCAATAGCGGCGCGCGCAAAGATGGTGTGTCGACGCTGGAGCGCGCCGTTTACTCGCCCTGCCGCGTGGTGAACGATGAAGGCTGCCCCAAAGAGCCGATCTGGAAAATCACAGCACTGCGCGTCACCCACAATCCTTTAAAGAACCGCATCAGTTACAAAAATGCGCGGTTGGAACTTCTCGGTGTCCCCGTGCTCGCTCTTCCCGCTTTGTCCCATCCGGCGGATGACCGTGGCGGGACAGGTTTCCTGATCCCCAATATCCAATATACCAAGAACAACGGGCTGGAAGTCGCAACACCGTTCTACATCCTGTTCGGGTCCAACCGAGATTTGACGCTGACGCCGCACATCTTCTCTGATGTCGCGCCTCTCTTGCAGGCCGATTACCGGCATTTGACAAGCAAGGGTGCCTACCAAATCAGCGGTTATGGGACCTATGGCAGACGCCTGAGCCCGAGCAATCCAACCCTTCCCGCTTTTCAGGATTTTCGAGGCTATCTTGAAGGCAGTGGTCGATTTCAGCTGAACGAGCGTTGGAGCCTGAGTGGGTCCGCCCGCGTTGCAAGCGACCGGACGTTCCTGCGTCGCTATGACATTTCCCGCGATGACCGGCTGCGCTCCACCGTCGATCTGGAGCGGATGACCCGCACCAGTTATTTGTCCATTCAGGGTTGGGCCTTCCAGACGCTGCGCACCGGAGAAATCCAAGGGCAGTTTCCTGTCGCTTTGCCGCTGATCGACTGGCGCAAGCGCATGGCCGATCCGTTGGCCGGTGGGCAGATTGAATTGCAATTGAACAGCCTGTCGCTGGTCCGGTCTGCCGGGCAAGACACGCAGCGCGCCTTTGCAGGGGCCCGGTGGGATCTGCGCCGCATCACCTCAGGTGGTCAGGAAGTAAAGTTGACGGCCTATGGCCGTGCCGATGTCTATCATACCGATGACATCTTAAGCACCCCCACGGTTGACTATCGCGGTCAGGAAGGGTGGACAGGCCGCGCCATTGGCGCCGTTGCAGCCGAAGTTCGCTGGCCACTTGTTGGCGCCCTGTTTGGCGGGCAGCAAAGGCTTACACCTCGATTCCAAGTTGTTGGCACACCGCGCACGGCAAATCTCCGAGTCCCCAACGAAGACGCACGTGCCGTCGATCTGGAAGACAGCAACCTTTTCGCGCTGAACCGGTTCGCAGGCTATGACCGCTGGGAAGACAGCTCCCGCGTGACCTTTGGTGTGGACTGGGCATGGGACGCGCCTGGCCTGAGGGTAGATGCCAATGTCGGCCAAAGCTATCGCCTGACGTCTCGCCTGACGCCCTTCCCCGACGGAACGGGGCTTTCTGGCCGCACCTCCGACATTGTCGGGCGAACCAATGTTCGCTTTAAAAATCTTATCAGCTTCACGCACCGCTATCGGCTGGACAAGGACAGTCTGGCGATCCGCCGCAATGAAATCGACGCAACGGTGGGCAGCACGAAGAGCTACGCCACCATCGGCTATCTCCGCCTAAACCGAAACATTGGCCCTCAGCTTGAGGATTTGCGAGACCGTGAGGAAGTCCGACTTGGCGGTCGCCTCCAATTTGCCCGCTATTGGTCGCTCTTCGGCTCCACCATCATCGATATGACCGGCCGCCGCGAAGATCCCGCGTCGCTGGCGGACGGCTATGAACCGGTTCGTCATCGGATTGGCCTCACTTATGAAGATGATTGCCTAACATTCGGCTTCACCTGGCGTCGAGACTATGACGCACAGGGCGACGCTTTGCGGGGCAACACCTTCCAATTGCGGCTATCCTTCCGCAATCTTGGTCGCTAGAGAACCCACACTTGCTAAGGTTGCGTTCAGCACCCGATTGGCATTGGGGCCACGCCAAGTTTGGCGTGTGAGGGATTAGGACGAGAATGACGTACACGTATCGCAAGATTTTGGCCGCCACTCTTTTAGCGGGTTCGGCGAGTGCCGCGTTGCTGGCGCAAACCGTATCGGATCAAGCCGCCGCCCCGAGTGTCAGCCTCAATCTGCCCGCGACGATCAACACGATCGGCAAGTTCGATCCGCAGGTCCGCAAGGCGACGGCCATCGTCAACGGCGATGTCATTACCGGCACCGATGTCGACCAGCGCCTCGCGCTCGTGATTTTGGCAAATAGTGGCCGCGTTTCGGATGAAGAGCGGGATCGCCTGCGTGTGCAGGTCCTTCGCAATCTCATCGACGAGTCACTGCAGATCCAAGAGGCCAAGGCCAACGAAATCTCGATCAGCCGAGATGAAGTGAACCAGAGCTTTGCCCGTGTTGCTACCAACTTCAAACGCTCGGTTGAAGGCTTCAACCAATATCTGCGTGAGCAGGGATCGTCTGACCGCACCATGAAGCGCCAGATTGAAGGCGAACTCGCCTGGAGCCGCCTGCTGCGCCGCAAGGTCGAACCGTTCGTCAACGTCAGCGACGAAGAAGTGAAGCAGATTGCCGATCGCCTGACCGCCTCTAAGGGCACATCCGAATATCGCGTGGGGGAAATCTACCTTTCCGCCACACCTGAAAATGCGCAGGAAGTTTTCAACAACGGCCGCCGCATCATTGAACAGATCCGCCAAGGCGGATCGTTCCAAGCCTATGCTCGCCAGTTTTCAGAAGCCTCAACGGCGGCAGTCGGCGGCGATCTTGGCTGGATCCGTCCCGCGCAGTTGCCAGACTCGCTGGCGCAAGCTGTGCAGGAAATCCAGATCGGCCAGATTGCTGGGCCCATTGAAGTGCCCGGCGGCTTTTCAATCCTCTATTTGACCGACAGCCGTAAGGTCCTTGTCGCCAACCCGCGCGACGCCGTCCTTAGCCTGCGTCAGATCACGATCAGCTTCCCAGCCACCGACACCGACGCTCAGATCAAGACCAAGGCCGAAGCCTTTGGCAAGGCCGCACAGTCCATGCAGGGCTGCGGTGGCGCCGACGTACTGGCGAAAACGTTCAATGCCGATGTGGTCGACAATGACCAGATCCGCGTGCGCGATCTGCCGGCAGCCTTGCAGGACATTCTGCTCGGGCTTCAGGTCGGCCAAGTGACGCCACCCTTTGGATCGCGGGCAGATGGCGTGCGTGTTCTGGCCTTGTGTGGTCGTGATGATCCGCAGTCGGCAGATGGTCCTTCACCGGACGCGATTGAAAACCAGTTGCGCGACGAACGCATCAACCGTCGGGCGCAAATCTACCTGCGCGATCTTCGCCGCGATGCCATCATCGATTATCGCTGATTATCCGCATCGTGGAGCCACTGGCCGTCACATTGGGGGACCCGGCCGGGATCGGGCCTGAGATTGTCGGCAAGGCTTGGGCTGAACGGGCGGCGCACGATCTACCCTGCTTTTTCGCGGTGGGGGATGAACGTGCGCTCCGCAATGTCTGGTCCGGCCCGATCAAGCTAATCTCCACCCCATCAGAGGCGCGGGCAGCCTTTGACGATGCCCTCCCGCTCATCAACGTGCATGATGGCGGCGACACAGTACCCGGATCCCCGACACTGGAAGGTGCGCGCTGTGCGCTCGATACGCTGGGTCTGGCCATCGGCATTGCGCAATCCGGCCAAGCCGCAGCTCTCGTCACAGGGCCCGTTTCCAAAAAGAAACTGCAAGAAGTGGGCTTCACCCATCCGGGGCAAACCGAGTTTATTGCCGAGCGTTGCGGCGTCTCCGCTTCGAACGCCGCAATGATGCTTGCCGGGCCCGGCTTGCGGGTCATCCCCATCACCATCCATATCCCGCTCGCCGAAGTGCCCAGTGCTTTGACGACGGAGCTGATTGTCAGCCGTGGGCGCGTTGCTGCCAAAGGCCTCACCAAGGATTTTGGCATTGAAGCCCCGCGCATCGCGGTGGCCGGGCTAAATCCCCATGCCGGTGAACAAGGCTCTATGGGCGATGAGGAAGCGACCATCATCATGCCTGCCATAGAGCAGCTGCGCGCAGATGGGCTCGACGTGATGGGCCCCATCGCCCCAGACGCGCTCTTCACGCCCCATATGCGTGACAGATATGATCTGGCGCTCTGCATGTACCATGATCAGGCTTTGATCCCTTTGAAGGCTCTGTGCTTCGATGACGGCGTCAACATGACGTTGGGCCTGCCCATTATCCGCACCTCACCCGATCACGGCACGGCTTATGACATTGCGGGCAAGGACATGGCCCATCCCGGCGCCATGATCGCCGCCATCCGCATGGCAGCGCTGGCCGCATCGCATCGTCCCAGCAAGGCCGCGTGACGCCCGATCTGCCCCCTCTGCGTGAAGTTATCGCGCGCCACGGGCTCGCGGCGAGCAAGGCGCTCGGCCAGAACTTCCTGCTGGATGGCCAATTGCTGGACCGGATTGCGGCTGTCCCCGGCAATCTGACGGGAGAGACCGTCTATGAAGTCGGCCCCGGCCCCGGCGGCCTGACACGTGCACTTCTCAAGGCTGGCGCCAAAGTCGTCGCTGTCGAACGCGACCGCCGCTGCCTGCCCGCGCTCGAAGAACTCTCACAGGCGTTTCCCGGCATGTTAACCGTGCGGGAAGATGACGCGCTTGCCATTGCCCTGCCCGATGTCCTTCCAGACGGTGGACATATCGCCTCCAACCTTCCTTACAATGTCGGGACAGCTCTGCTTGTCCAATGGCTCACAGGCGAAGATTGGCCGCCGCGTTGGAAGAGCCTGACGCTGATGTTTCAGCGCGAAGTGGCCGACCGTATTGTCGCCGAACCCGGCACCTCGGCTTATGGTCGCCTGTCGATCCTCACCCAGTGGCGGACGACCGCACGGATGGCCATGCCAGTGCACCGGTCTGCCTTTACGCCGCCGCCCAAGGTTATGTCGGCCGTGGTGCATATCACATCCATCGACGCGCCCGAGGGCGTCTCTCCCAAAGCGATGGAGCAACTGACTGCAGCGGCCTTTGGGCAACGCCGCAAAATGCTGCGCCAGAGCCTTAAGGGGTTGCCGGGTGCTCTCGATTGTTTGGAGATGTGCGGGATCGCGAGCGACCGACGCGCAGAAACGGTGTCCGTCGAAGAATTCGTGGCACTGGGCCGCGCGTTTAGTCTGCTTTCTTCTCGTCCGCAGCGCTGACCGACGGCGTGGGCGCAACAGCCTGCGCCGATACGATGGCTTGGGTCGAACCCTTTTCAATCGCACTGGCAAGGCGTGTCTGCTCTGGGCACGCATTCATGCAGATCTTCTGAATACGCGCGAGATTTTCCTTCGCGCGCGTCACGGCGCCCTTTTGGACGAGCGCCTCACCCTGACCTGCAAGCGCGATAATGTCGTTGGGTTCAATCAGCAGCGCTTCCCGATAGAGTCGGATGGCCTTACCCGGCAGACCCTGCTTGCGAGCGACCGAAGCGAGTTCGACATAGGCAGCCCGGTTGCGCGGATCGACAGCGAGTGCTGTTTCCAACGAGTCATTCGCCTGTTCCAGACGACCAGCGGCCGCATCAGTCATGGCCGACTTCGTGAGCGACATAGACAAGGGGTTGATCTGGTCATCCGCAATGCGTTTGCCGAAGCTCACGCTGGAGACCGTCGCGAGCGCGAGGGACAAAGCTACAGCCGGTGCGGCAAAGCGCATAATCTTCTCCAAGGCGTCAGTTGCGGTCATGGCTAGCAACTTCTTGCCAGCCGTGCGACAAAAAATCCATCTGTCGCATCGTGGAACGGCGTTAACAGGCGGCCAGCGCCAGACTGGCGCCCGGTATCCGATAAAATGCCTTCGGGACTGAAACCGGTATGGCGCTGCATAAACTCTTCAATCTGTTCTGCCCCTTCGCGCGCAAAGAGCGAGCAGACGGCGTAGACGATCACCCCGCCCGGCTTCACAAGCTGCGCCGCAATGTCCAGAACCTGCCGTTGCAATGCCTCCGTCCGCGCGAGGCGTTCGGGCGTCAACCGCCAGCGCAGTTCGGGATTGCGCCGCCAGGTCCCGCTGCCAGAACAAGGCGCATCGACCAGCACGATATCGGCCTGCAATCGCAGATCTTCCAGCGCCTCCATTTCGCGCGCCGGATTGAGCAAGCGGAGTTCGACCTCAGCCCCGGCGCGTTCTGCACGCTTGGGCAATTGCTGGAGGCGTGTCCGATCCGTATCGCAAGCAATGAGCCGCCCTGCCCCCGCCATATCCGCGGCGAGTGCCAGCGTCTTCCCACCAGCGCCAGCGCACAAGTCGACCACAATTGCGGCCCCTGCCGCTTGGGCCGCCAAAGATATCAACTGGCTGCCCGCATCCTGCACTTCAATGAGGCCAGTCTGATAGGCGTCATCCGCCTCCACATCGACCGGTGAAGCGAGACGGAACCCTTGTGATGTGTGACCAATGGGCAAAGCATCAGGATAAAGCTTCAAAACATCGTCACGCGTCGTCTTCAGCGCATTTGCCCGCAAATCCAGCGGCGCGCGTTCAAGCAACGCATCGAGTTCTGCACCATCGATTAACGGCACAAAAGCATCCCGCATCCAAGGGGCAACAGCTGTGGGGGCGTCGGCGGCTTCGCCGTCGCTGGCCGCCTGTGGCCCATAGTTGCTTGCGCCGAACTGTGCGGTCAGATCAGGATCACTGAGGCCAAGCACCCCTGCCCGACCCGAGGCTGGCCGCTGCCCATGGGCGCGGATAACGAGGTAAACGAGATCACGGATCGCGCGCCGATCTTTTGAGCCAGCATAGCGCCGCTCCCGAAAGCCTTTGGCCAAGATGACGTCTGCTGAGGGACCATTGTCCCGCGCCGATGCAAGGATGGCATCCAGAAGTTCAATCGCCGTCTGGACGCGCGCTGCGGGGTTCATAAGCTGGAAATGGCTCCCGCGTCAGCCACGCGTGGGGTAATTCGGGGCTTCGCGGGTGATCGTCACATCATGCACATGGCTTTCACGCAGGCCTGCATTGGTGATGCGGACAAAACGCGCACGCTCCTGCAAATCAGGGATCGTGCGTGATCCGGTATAACCCATGGCGGCCTTCACGCCACCAACGAGCTGGTGGATCACGTCACGTGCCGGGCCCTTAAAGGCAACTTGGCCTTCAATGCCTTCCGGCACGAGCTTCAGCTGATCCTTGATGTCTTGCTGGAAGTAACGGTCTGCCGAGCCACGCGCCATGGCGCCGACCGAGCCCATGCCACGATAAGATTTATAGGCGCGGCCCTGATAGAGGAAGGTTTCCCCTGGTGCCTCTTCCGTGCCCGCAAGCAGCGATCCGACCATCACGCTGGAGGCACCGGCGGCCAATGCCTTGGCGACGTCGCCCGATGTGCGTAGACCGCCATCGGCGATAACCGGCACACCCGACTTTGCGGCTTCCGCTGCGGACTCCATGATCGCCGTCAACTGCGGGACACCAACGCCTGCAACAACACGGGTCGTGCAGATTGAACCTGGTCCAATGCCAACCTTCACGCCGTCCGCACCTGCATCAATCAGCGCGCGTGTGGCTTCTGCTGTGGCAACGTTTCCGGCAATGATCTGGACCGTACTCGACAGTTTCTTAACGCGTTCCACCGCCAGCGAGACCATCTTGGAATGGCCATGAGCCGTGTCGATGACGATCAGATCACATTCGGCGTCGATCAGCGCCTGCGTGCGTTCAAAGCCCGCATCACCGACCGTTGTCGCCGCTGCTACGCGGAGCCGGCCCGCGGCGTCCTTGGTGGCGTTAGGATAGGTTACGGCCTTATCCATATCCTTGACCGTGATGAGGCCTACGCAATGGAAAGCAGTGTCAACGACAAGCAGCTTTTCGATACGGTGTGTGTGCAGCAAACGACGCGCTTCATCCTGACCGACGCCTGTGCTGACGGTGACAAGGTTCTCATGCGTCATGAGTTCCGCAACCGGCTGGTTGGGATTTTCGGCAAAGCGCACATCGCGGTTGGTGAGGATCCCGACCAGACGTCCACCCGCTTCCACAACCGGAATACCGGAAATGTGATGAACGGCCATCAAAGCCTTCGCCTGCGCCAAAGTCGCGGTCGGCTCAATCGTAATCGGGTTGACCACCATGCCCGATTCAAAGCGCTTCACCTGCCGAACGGCGTCACATTGTTCCTCAATGGACAGGTTCCTGTGCAGGACGCCCAGACCGCCAAGCTGCGCCATAACGATCGCCATGTCGGCTTCGGTAACGGTATCCATGGCTGACGACAGGATCGGGATATTGAGTGTGATATCGCGCGAAATCTGCGTCCGCGTATCCGCCTGGCTCGGTAAGACGTCTGAATCGCGCGGCTGCAGCAGCACGTCGTCGAATGTCAGGCCAAGAGGAATTTCAATTGCCACAGTCGTGTTCCCGTTTGAGTCGTGGCGGCCCATGTAACCAAGCAGGGCGAAGCGCGCTAGGGCCGAATGCACCGCCCCAAGCGCGTCTGCAAAGTTAGGCTGCCAGTTCTTCCGACGTCAGATCATAGAGATATTCCGCCCCCGATGTCACCGATGAGGCAAGCCCCATCGCTTCACCCACCATGTGCGCCAGATAATAGCGCGCCGTAACCACCTTTGCCCGGAGGAACGCAGGGTCGCCTTCGCCACGCTCCAGCAAGTCGGCAGCAATGCGCGCCTGCCGCTCCATCAACCAGCCACAGGTCATGACCGATACCATCGTCAGATAAGGGTAGCTCGCAGCCAGCCGATCATCGACATCCGCATCGAGCAATATAGCCGTCAGCTGCTCAACCAAATTGGTCAGGGCGATCAACCGCTCATCTTCCGCCTCAGCGCGGACATCGGCAATCAGCGCCGCCATGCCGGTGCCGCCGTCGCCTGTCAGCTTGCGGCCGACAAGGTCCGCCGCCTGAATGCCGTTTGTGCCTTCATAGATCGGCGCAATGCGCGCATCCCGATAATGCTGGGCAGCACCTGTTTCCTCAATGAAGCCCATGCCGCCATGCACCTGAATGCCAAGGCTGGCGACTTCGCAGCCAATGTCGGTCCCATAAGCCTTGGCGAGCGGCGTCAACAGGTCCACCCGCGTGCGGGCGCCCTCCATGCCCAGACGCGACCGGTCCACGTTACTGGCGGCGAGATAAAGCAAAGACCGCGCCGCCTCTGTCAGCGCCTTCATGCGCAGCAGCATGCGGCGCACATCGGGATGTTCAATGATAGCCACCGACTTACCGCCGGAATCGGGACGAGCTGACTGGATACGATCCTTGGCGTAACCGATCGCCTGTTGCGTTGCACGCTCGGCAATCTGAACGCCCTGCAGGCCGACATTGAGCCGCGCATTGTTCATCATCGTGAACATCGCGCGCATCCCGCCCATTTCGGGGCCGATCAGCCAGCCATGGCAATCATCATTATCACCGTATGACATCACGCACGTGGGCGAGCTGTGAATGCCGAGCTTATGCTCAATCGAAACGCAACGGACGTCATTCCGGCTGCCGTCAGGACGGACCTTGGGAACGAGGAACAACGAAATACCCTTCGTTCCCGGAGGCGCTCCCGGCGTTCTGGCGAGCACCAGATGGACGATATTGTCCACCAGATCATGTTCGCCGAAGGTAATATAGATCTTGGTGCCTTTGATCCGGTAACTGCCGTCCGCTGTAGGCTCCGCTGTCGACCGCAGTGCGCCAACGTCAGACCCAGCTTGCGGTTCCGTCAAGTTCATCGTGCCAGACCAATGGCCCGACACCAGATTGGGCAGATACATTTGCTGCTGTTCCGGGCTGCCGTGCGAGGCAATCGCCTCAATCGCGCCGGAGGTCAGGATCGGGCAAAGTCCAAAGCCCATATTGGCCGTGCCAAGGTTTTCTAAGACAACAAAACCAAGGGCAAAGGGAAGACCCTGCCCGCCAAAGGCCGGATCACTGTCAATCGTGCCCCACCCGCCATCGACATAGGCGCGGTAGGCCTCCTTGAAGCCGGGCGGCATCGTGACCGTGCCGTCGTTCCATTTGGGGGTGTTGGTATCGCCTACCCGGTTCGTGGGCGCCCATTCGCCAACGGCAAGGGCGGCTGCGCCTTCAAGGATCGCATCCACCATATCCGGCGTCGCCGCTTCGAAGCGCGGGGCAGCAGCGAGTTCATCCATCCGAGTGACATGATCAAGAACGAAGCGCTGTTCAGCAGTGGGCGGCGAATAGGTCATGCGGAAATCCCCGATGTTGCATGCGGCTGCCAAGGGCTATAGCGCTGCGCACGATGGAGACAATCTCCCCTTTGGCCACCGAGGTTCGACCCTACGGCACCGCCGCGATTGCGGAGGCGTCGCGCCTGATCTTGGCCGGTCAATGCGTCGCTGTGGCAACCGAAACAGTTTATGGACTCGCTGCAGATGCGACAAACGGCGCGGCCATTGCAGCCATCTATGCCGCTAAAGGGCGCCCCTCCTTCAATCCCCTAATCGTTCACGTGCCCGATCTGGAAGCAGCAGAGGGCCTGGCCGTCTTTGACGATACTGCCCGTGCGCTGGCTGCAAAACATTGGCCCGGGCCGCTGACTCTCGTCCTGCCGGCCCGTTCGGACAACGGTATTGCCGCGCTGGCAACGGCAGGCCTTTCCTCCATCGCCATCCGCGTGCCTGCTCATCCGGCCATACAAGAGCTTCTTCGGGTCTCCGGCAAGCCGCTTGCCGCCCCCAGCGCAAATGCCAGCGGCACCATCAGCCCAACACGCGCGGCGCATGTTCTCAAGAGCCTTGCAGGCCGTATTCCCCTCATCATTGATGCAGGGGCAACGCAGGCGGGGCTAGAATCCACGATCATCGCGCTGACCGATGGCAATGCACGACTGCTCCGGCCAGGGCCAATCGATCTTGGGCTCACCCCGTCATCTGGCAGCGACATTGAGGCCCCCGGCCAGCTCGCCAGTCACTATGCGCCGACGAAGCCGTTGCGGCTCGCCGCCACCTCCGCCGAAGAGGGAGAATGGCTGATTGGCTTCGGCCCGATCGCCTGTCACGCGAACCTAAGTGTGGATGCTGACCTGACGGAAGCCGCCGCCAACTTGTTCGATCTGCTCCATCAGGCCGATGCATCCAGTTCCCCCAAGATCGCCGTGGCGCCGATCCCCGTCGAAGGTCTGGGCGCTGCGATAAATGACCGGTTAAACCGCGCAGCCGCATAGCCACGACGCAATTGCTTGCATTTTCGGGAAAATGGGCCTAACGCATGTTGCAGCGCAGCAAGGCAAAGAGCTTTGCCGGATCCAATGGCCAGCGTGATTGACTGCGAAAGACGCAGTGCAGGCCGGTTCCGAAAGTGCTTTCCCAAGGCTTCCCTTGTCACGCGGGTTGTCAGTTTTGACCCCGCACGTGCGCGCCCATTTTCGGCGCGTCCGCGCACGTATTGAAAGAGTTTTATGACCCAGTTTTCCGAACTTGGCCTTGCCAAGCCGCTTCTCGATGCTTTGCATGCAAAAGGTTACACGTCGGCCACGCCTATTCAGGCACAGGCCATCCCACCACTGCTGCAGGGCCGCGACCTTTGCGGTATTGCGCAGACCGGCACAGGCAAGACCGCAGCTTTCGCTTTGCCGTCCATCCAATTCCTGATGGAACACCCCAAGCCGCGCACGCCGCTCACCTGCCGCATGCTCGTGCTTTCGCCAACGCGCGAACTGGCAGCGCAAATTGCCCAGTCCTTCCGGGACTATGGCAAGCAGACGCAAATCCGCATTGAAACTGTCTTTGGCGGCGTCCCCATCGGCAAGCAGATCAAGGCCTTGAGCCCGGGCATCGATGTTCTCGTCGCAACGCCGGGCCGCCTGCTCGACCTCATTGACCAGCGCGCCTTGTCACTCCGCAATGTGGAAATCTTCGTCCTCGACGAAGCCGACCAGATGCTCGACCTTGGCTTTATCCATGCCTTGAAGCGCATTGACACGTTGCTTCCCAAGCAGCGCCAGTCACTGTTCTTCTCGGCCACGATGCCAAAGACGATTGCAGACCTCGGCAGCCGCTTCTTGAAGGATCCGGTTCGCGTCTCCGTGGCACCGCAGGCAACGACGGCGGAACGCATCCGCCAATTCGTCACCTTCTGCACGCAGCGTGAAAAGCAGGCCCTGCTCACGATCCGCTTGCAGGAAGAAGAAATTGACCGCGCGCTCGTTTTCACGCGCACCAAGCATGGGGCTGACCGCGTCGTAAAGAACTTGATCGCCGCCGGCATTCCTTGCGCCGCCATTCATGGCAATAAGAGCCAGGGGCAGCGCACGGCAGCCTTGCAGGCCTTCCGCAAGGGCGATGTCCGCATTCTCGTCGCGACCGATATCGCGGCGCGTGGCATCGACGTCTCTGGCGTGAGCCATGTGTTCAACTTTGAACTTCCCAACGTGCCCGAGCAGTATGTTCACCGCATCGGTCGTACGGCGCGCGCCGGAGCCGAAGGCATTGCGATCAGCTTTGTTGATGGTGAAGAGCGTGGCTGGCTCAAGCAGATCGAGCGCCTTACCCGCGTTCAGCTGGAGCAAGTCCCCCTGCCCGCCAACTTTGAAGAAGCAGCCGCCAAGCTGCCAAAGCCTGCGGCAACGCCCGCTGGCGAAGGCCGCGACCGCAATGACGGTTTCCGTTCACGCAACAACGGCGCTGGCGATGGCCGCCGTCGCGACAGCAATGGTGGAGGCGCCCGCGCCGATGGCGATCAGCCGCGCCGCCGGTTCAACACACGCAAGCCTTCCGGCGTCGGCGCCCATAAGGGTGCCGTCCGCAAGGCGCGCTAATCAACCCGCTTTGATCCGCCCCGCGTAGCTCTTGCGCAGTTTTGCAAGCTTGGGGGGGATCACGGCGAGGCAATAGGGGTTTCTCTGCCCCTCGCCATTCCAATATTCTTGATGATAATCTTCTGCCGGATACCAGGTCGTCGCCGCCTCTAAGGTGGTGACGATCGGGGCCGGCCAATCCGGCTGCGCGCGCACGATGGCCGCTTCAGCCTCTGACCGTTGCTCTTCACTCAACGGGAAAATGGCCGACCGGTATTGGGTCCCGATATCATTGCCCTGACGGTTCAGCTGCGTGGGATCGTGCGTCGCAAAGAAGATATCGAGCAGATCGCCATATGTCAGCTGAGTCTGATCAAACGTGACACGCAGACCTTCTGCATGGCCGGTATCACCGCCGCAGACCTGCTTGTATGTAGGATCGGGCACGTGACCGCCGATATAGCCGCTTTCCAACTTTTCAACGCCGATCAGATCCTGAAACACTGCCTCCACACACCAGAAGCAACCTCCGGCAAAAATCGCGGTCTCGGTCATGCGCTATCTCCTTTGTCCTTCAGATAGGCATCGAGCGCCTAAGGGGAAAGGGTCGCCTGCAATTTCCTTTCGCACAAAGAAAAAGGGCGGCCCGAAGACCGCCCTTTCCTATAGCTTGACCGAAGTCTTGAAAGACTAGGGGCTAACAGCGTCGTTGCTGCCATCCGATGCGATCACGACGCCAGCGACAACAGCCGCAGCAGCGAGAAGAGCAATCAGGATGCTACCGCCGAGCTTGCTCTCGTCCTTCTGCACCGAAGCAGCACGGACTGGAGCGGACGCACGGACCGACAAAGCTTGAGCAGCCGGAGCAGCCGAAGCGATGGTCGGAACAGCGACCATGGCGATTGCAGCTGCAACCGTAGTGATCTTGTTGCGCAGGTTCATTGGGGGGCTCCCTTTGTTTTGTTACACCGTAGTCAGCCCCCCCTTCGCACCAACTTGGCTGTTAATCAAGATAAAAAGTGCGAAAGCGAGGGTCGACCAACCGCTCCCCCATAAGCCCGAAATCCTCAAAAAATGACTAAAATCTAGTGGTTATTCGACGTATTTGATTGATTTCGTCGTCGAGGCACGAATAGAAAAGCGTTAACGAAACCATACCAAAATGATGGTTAATTTTCGTTTTCCATGATGCACGCCGTCGCTCGGCGCCACGACGTGATCAGGATAAGCCTATGAAACGACGAGACTTTAAGGTGAAGGCGGCCCCAACCCGAATCACCTGGCCGGATTTGACCGCCTAAGTCTGCGGAGCACTCGCGAAGTATAGATGCAAGGATAGGCCGCATTTTCTGCACCAATAGGTTACGAGCGGCTCGTAAACGGCAATGCTGGGCTTTACAGGACGGCGCGGAGCGCAGGACCGCTGAGGGATGCGAGATCAGCATATAGCTGGCTGGGGCGGCAGGATTCGAACCTGCGAATGCCGATACCAAAAACCGGTGCCTTACCACTTGGCGACGCCCCAGCAGAGAGCGGACCGTCCCTATAGCGGGCGCGCGTCTGATTTCAATGCGTCAATCGAGACGCATCACCCAATCATGTGGATCAGGCAAAACGCCGCGCTGAATGCCGACCAAGCGATCCTTCAACCGCTGTGTCGCCTGCCCGGGGCCACCCGCGCCGACTGTGAACGAACCTGAAGGGCTGGAGACGCGGCCAATGGGCGTCACAACCGCGGCTGTTCCGCAAGCGAAGGCTTCGACGAGCCGTCCGCTCTTGGCATCGGCTTCCCACTGATCAATCGAGTAAGGCTCTTCCCGCACCGTTAGGCCCGCTTCTCGCGCCAAGGTGAGCAGCGAATTGCGCGTAATACCGGGAAGAATGGTCCCCGACAGCGGCGGCGTCTGCAATGAGCCATCGTCAAAGACGAAGAAGATATTCATACCGCCAAGTTCTTCGATCCAGCGGTTCTCCGCGGCATCAAGGAAGACAACCTGATCATGCCCCTGCTTGATGGCCTCTGCCTGCGCCACAAGGCTAGACGCGTAATTGCCACCACACTTGGCCGCACCCGTACCACCGGGAGCTGCCCGACTATAGTCTTGCGAGACCCAAAGCGACACGGCGGGCGCCCCGCTCTTGAAATATCCGCCCGCTGATGAGGCGATGACCATGTAAATATACTCAGAAGACGGCTTCACGCCGAGGAAGACTTCGCTCGCGATCATGAAGGGCCGCAGATAGATGGACCCGCCTTCCACATCGGGAAACCAGGCCCGGTCAATGTCCGCCAACAGGCGGCAGGATGCGATGAACAGCTCTTCGGGCAATTCCGCCATCGCCATACGCCTTGCAGACGCGTTGAAGCGCTGCGCGTTGGCATCCGGGCGGAACAGCGCCATGGCGCCATCTTCAAGGCGATAGGCCTTCAGCCCTTCGAAGATTTCCTGCGCATAATGGAGCACCGCTGTCGCCGGATCGAGCGTCAAAGGCTGACGCGCCGTCACCTTTGCATCATACCAGCCCTTCCCTTCCGCATAGCGGATGGTGACCATATGGTCGGTAAAGACTTTGCCGAAACCCGGGGCTGCGATGCGCGCAAGCCGCTCGGCCTCCGGGACAGGTGACTGGCTGGGTTCAATGTTGAAAGGGGGTACAGCGCCCATCGGTCTTGAAACTTTCTTGCTGCGCGGGGATGAAAACCCGCAACTTATTGCCTGCGCTATGCGAGGATTTGCGCCTCGTCAACCTGCGGAACGGCTCAATTTCAGCCTTTTTGTGCGGCTGCCGCTAGTTCACGGCTTCGTGTTGCAGCCGCACCGATTGTCTGCCGCACGATTTCCGCAAAGTGAGAGCCGTCCATGACGACGAGACCGGCATGTGTCGTCCCGTTTGGGCTGCGAACAGTTTCCACAAGATCGCTCGGGCTCATATAAGACTGTAGGGCCAATCGCGCCGTGCCAGCCAATGTCTCGAGCGCCAGTCGCTGCGCAAGATCGGGTGACAGGCCTTCCGCCACACCGGCCGCCGCCAACGCTTCGGCAAAACGCAACACAAAGGCAGGGCCAGATCCAGACACGCCTGTGACAGCGTGGAACAGGCTTTCGTCCTCCACCCATTCAACGCGCCCCAGAGGCGCCACCAGCGCATCTATCCTTTGGCGGCCCTCCGCATCCAACGACGGCCCAAAGACAGCACTGACGCCTTCGCCAATGGCCGCAGGCATGTTGGGCATAACCCGGGCAAAGGCCCCCGCCCCCGGCAAAGCAGCTGACAGCGACGCGATTTCAACGCCGGCAAGGATGGAGATGACTATGGTCGCCGATGAAACCGGCAGTGTCGGGCCAACTTCTGCAAGCATCTGCGGCTTAATCGCCAGCACGAGAATATCTGGCGCACCGTCTGTGGGGGGAGTGGCGCTCAACGTCACGCCTGAAGGAACGGATTTGGCCATCGGATCGATGACGTGAATGCTGTTAGCCGGGACGCCGCTGGTCAGCCAGCCCTGAAGCATCGCGCCGCCCATATTGCCACATCCAACCAGCCAGATGGACGGGCCCTGCATCAAGCCTCGCCCTGCGTTTCAACCATGGCTGATGTGATGGCCTCGCGCGGAGATTTCCCACCCCAGAGCACGAATTGAAAGACGGGGTAAAACCGGTCCAGCTCATCGATGGCCGCTTCAACCATGACTTCGGCTTGCTCGATCGAGAAGGTCGCCTCACCATTGCCCGAATCCAGCAGAACGGCGTGGCGATAAATGATGATGCCGGTTGCCGGCCAATACTCAAAATGGCCGAGCCATAATTGCTCGTTGATCAGGCCAATCGTCTCATAGATCGAAGAGGCCTGCGCATCCGTGACCTTAACGTCAGGAAAGGCCAGAAACTGCAGAACGCAGTCATCTTCCCGCCACAGCCCGCGCAGCTCATATTGGCACCAAGCGCCTTTTGCGGAGGAGACAATTTCCTCGTCTCCCAAACGCTCACAAAGCCAACCATGCGCCGAGAACCAGCTCTCCAGCGTATCGATTGGCGCGCCGGCGGCCTGCGCCATGTCGAGGGGTTCGATGCTCATCACAGGCTGATTGCCTTCACGCGCGGCCAAGGGGCAAGGCTACGCGCCCGTTCTTCTGACAAAATTGTGGAGAAGATGGGCGCAGGCCTCAGCCCTTCTTCTTGCCCGCTTCCAGAGCGTCAAGCCTCGCCTTAAGCGCATCAGCTTCCTCGCGGGCGGCGATGGCGATGGCTTTTACAGCCTCAAACTCATCACGGCTCACGAAGTCCAGCCCGCCAATCCACTCTTTCGCCTTTTCGCGCGTGGCGGCTTCCGCCTCACGGCCCACGCCGGCAATTGTGCCGGCCGCGCCGTTCACAAGCTTGGCGAAATCTTCAAAAAGGCGATTTTCGGACTGCATATCAAATTCCTTGGCAAATTGGCCGGGACGTTAAAGGGCTATTTGGGTGCGCGGTGCCTCTGGCACAAGGGTCTCGGCATCGGGATTGAGCACATTGATCTGATAGTTGAAGACTGCGGCGATACTGAGCCACATCATGTACGGCACGAGCAGCCAAGCTGCTGCCTTGCGAATTCGGGCAAAGGAAAAGGTCGTCGCCACTGTCAG
>JBBATS010000042.1:0-24665 GCA_040398625.1 Chakrabartia sp.
GCGGCGAATTGCGGAGCATTTCCACAATGTTGCCAGACGACTGCAATACCTGATCCAGGTTCTTTGCGGACATCAATGCCTCTCCCATTCAAAAAAACGATAGGCAGGGCATATCATTTTTTGTATGCAACACAAACAATAAATTCCCGGAGAGAAACAAATGCTCGACCATCGCCATGTTCTGACACTTTCCTGCCCAGACCGTCCGGGCCTGGTCGCCGGTATGGCGCGGCTGCTTGCCGACAATGGCGGTAACATAATGGAATCGCAGCAGTTTAATGACAAAGAGAGCGACCGCTTCTTCATGCGCGTCGTCTTTGAAATCGGCGAAGGAACCAACACCGATGGCTTCCGCACCGCCATTTCGGCTTATGCCGTAGAATGTGAAATGGACTGGCGGCTTCGCCCCGTGGGAGAATCACGTAAGGTTCTTTTGATGGTCTCCAAGTTTGACCATTGCCTTGGCGATCTGCTCTACCGCGTACGCATTGGCGAAATCCCGATGGAGGTGGTCGGCATCATTTGTAACCACCCGCGCGACGCGCTCAATATCTCGCTGCTCGGAGACATTCCGTTCCATCACCTGCCGGTGACCAAGGACACCAAGCCGCAGCAGGAAGCGCAAATCAAGGAAATCGTGACGGCCACAGGTGCCGAGCTAGTTGTGCTGGCGCGCTACATGCAAATTCTGTCGGATGATCTCTCCGCCTTCCTCAGCGGCCGTTGCATCAATATCCACCACAGCTTCCTGCCGGGCTTCAAAGGCGCAAAGCCTTATCATCAGGCCCACGCCCGCGGCGTGAAGATGATCGGGGCGACCGCGCACTATGTGACCGAAGATCTCGATGAAGGCCCAATCATCCATCAGGATGTGGAAGCCATCAGCCACGCCGATACGCCCGAAGACCTCGTCCGCAAAGGCCGCGACATTGAACGTCGCGTGTTGGCACAGGCGGTGCACTGGCATTTGCAGGACCGTGTCTTCGTGAACGGCACGAAAACAGTGGTGTTCAAAGACTAAGCTGAGTTGGGAGGGGATAAAGCCCCTCCCCGCCTTTTCAGCGCACGTGCCCTGACCAAGTGCGCAGACCCGGCATGGTGCGGTCCTCGCTCTTCAAGGCTTCGGCCACTGCCGGACGCGCAGCGACCCGATCCCGCCACTCGACCAGTTTGGGACAGCGGGCTGCGACCTCAAGATCGGGGAACATGCGCTCCACCATCGCGCCACAGTGCGAATAGAAATTGATGTCAGCGAGCGTGTAGGTCTCACCCGCCAGCCAAGCCGTTTCGCCCAACTGCTTTTCAATCTTGTCGAGCGCATACTCAATCTTGCTCGTCGCATTGGCCAGATCAGCCTCCGAGAAGCCAGACCGCGCCGTCATCCATTTCTTGCGCTGATCCGGCAGCGGAATGCGCGCCATCAGCTCGTCGAACGTCCCATCTTCGATATTCTGGGTGACGATGCGGATCATCCGGTGCCAGCCGTGCATCGACACATGGTTCATCACATGTTCGTCGATGAACTTGTTCCAATAGCGCATCCGTGCGGCGCCTTCCGGATCACGGGGGCGCAATGGCGCATCTTCCGGCTGATCGTCGGGAAAGGCATCTTCCAGATATTCATTGATCACGGTCGTGTGGGTAATGATGACGCCGTCATGATCCAGAACCGGCACCTGCCCTTCCGGATTGAGGGCGGTGAACCATTCCGAATGTTGTTCAAACTTGTGAAGGTCGACGTAGATGCTCTCATAAGCCAGACCCTTTTCCTTCAAAGGGATCATCGATTTGAGCGAATTGGCCAGCGGCTCGGCATGGTAGTATTTTAGGCCCATATGCTTCCTCCCATCGCCAACCATTCGGTTGGTCACGCTTATCTTACGGACAATGTGCCGAGTATGCCGCCGTCAACCGCCCAGGCCTGACCGGTCACATGACTAGCCGCATCAGAGAGCAGGAACGTTGCGACTTCAGCCGTCTCGTCCGCGGTGCCAACCCGTCCTTGCGGGACGTTGCGCCCCATAAATGCCATTGCTGCGGGAATGTCGTCTCCGCCAATATTGTGCAGCAATGGCGTTTCGATGAGACCGGGCAATATGCAGTTCACGCGGACAGCGGATGGAGCGACCTCAAGTGCCGCCGCCCGAGCCAAACCAAGTACCGCATGCTTTGATGCGACATAACCGGGATTATTCGCCATGCCGCGTTCGCTCGCAAGACTACCGGTGATAACGATAGATCCCCGTTTGCGCGCGACCATACCTGGTAAAACCCGCTTCATCGCCCAGAAGACGCTTGTCATGTTCGTGCGGATCACCGTGTCGAACATGTCATCTTCATAGTCAGAAAAGGGCGCAAAACTACCGCCCATACCGGCATTGGCAAACAAGCCTTCAATCGGCCCGAACGCGCCTTCTGCTGTGTCGAATACCGATAAGAGAGCGGCCTTATCGCCGACGTCAGCTACCCCATAGGCCGCTGCACCGCCTTCAGACCGGATATCCGCAACCGCTTCCTGAAGCGTGGCCTCGCTGCGGGCCACAAGGGAGACGCGCGCGCCGCGCCGGGCAAGCATCCGTGCAGTTGCCCGCCCAATCCCCGTCGACGCACCGGTGACGAGGATGTGGCGGCCCTTAAACTCGGTCATGCCAGGCCGAGCAGCTTTGCGGCGTTGTCCTTCATGATGCCCGGCAGAACTTCTTCCTTGAAGCCAACCTGACGTGCGGCATCGAGCCACTTTTGTGGATGGATCAGCGGGAAGTCAGACCCGAACAGCATCTTCTTGCGCAGCTGTGTGTTGGCGTACTGAATGATCTGCGGTTGGAAGTATTTGGGGCTCCAGCCGCTGAGATCGATGAACACATTGTCCTTGTGCAGCGCCATCGACAGGCTTTCATCGACCCATGGCCAGCTGGGGTGGGCAAGGATGATCTTCATGTCGGGGAAGTCGACCGCGACATCATCCACCAGCATCGGCTGGCCATATTTCAGATGGACGCCGCCGCCGCCGCGCATGCCCGTCCCCATGCCGGAATGGCCGGTGTGGAAGATGGCAGGCAGCTTATACTCGTTGATGACTTCGTAAATCGGATAGCCAACTTCAGCTGCCGGATCGAGGTTCTGCATGATGTGATGGAACTTGAAGCCCTTCACACCGTGGTTTTCGATTAGATCGCGGGCTTCGCGCGCGCCCATCTTGCCCTTGTGCGGGTCGATTGAGGCGAACGGGATGCAGATATCATCATTCTTGTTGGCGATCTCGGCAATCTCGTAATTGCTGACGCGCTTAGCGCCGATGCCGCTTTCGCAATCCACGGTGAACATGCAGAAAGCGATCTGCTGTTCGCGGTAGATCTCGATGATTTCGGGCATTTTAGGACGTTCGCGTGGTGCCTTGAAATAGGCGCTCGCGGCGTCGAAAAACTTGCCCATGACCGGATCTTCAGGATCATGGCAGGACACTTCGGCATGGACGTGAACGTCAATGGCTTTGATCTTAGACAGGTCGATGGGCATTTATAAAACTCCTAAAGCCCCTCTCCTTCAGGGGAAGGGTTGGGGTGGGGACTGCCTTGCGGCAACGCGCCCGACGCTAGAGTGACGGATATCCCCCACCCCAACCCCTCCCCTAAAGAGGAGGGGCTCTCTCAACCTAAAGCTGAATGATAACCGTCTTGGTTTCAAGATAGGCGTCGATACCAGCCTTACCCTGTTCGCGGCCAATGCCCGATTCCTTGTAGCCGCCAAAGGGCAACGCGGTGTCGATCATCGCGTGGCAATTGCCCCAGACTGTGCCGGATTTAATCTTGGCCGCAAGCTTGTGCATCGTGGCCACATCCTTGGTCCAGATGCCTGCACCCAAGCCGAAGGCCGTGTCGTTGGCAGACTTGGCAACTTCATCCAGATCATCGAAGCGCTGTGCGACGACAACAGGTCCGAAGATTTCTTCACGCACAACGCTCATCTGCGGGTTCACATCAACGAGAATGGTCGGGTTGACGAAATAGCCGTTGCCCGACGGTGCATCGCCACCCATCGCAACTGACGCGCCATCGCGCTTGCCAGCTTCGATATAGCCCATGACCTTGTCATGCTGTTCCTTGCTGATGATCGCGCCCATGTGCGCTTCCGGGTCCAGCGAGGCGCGCGGTGCCCAGAAGGACGCCGTTTCCGCCATGCCTTCGACGACCTTGTCGAACACCGAACGGTGCGCATAGAGGCGTGAGCCGGCAACGCAGACTTGGCCTGCATTGAAGAAGATGGCGCCGGCGACGCCCGGTGCGGTCGCGGCAACATCAACGTCTGGCATCACAACGACCGGCGACTTCCCCCCCAGTTCGAGCGTGACGCGCTTCATCGTATCGGTGGCATTCTTGTTGATGAGCTTGCCGATTTCGGTCGATCCGGTGAAGGCGACCTTGTCGACGTCGGGGTGCTTGACCATGCGGTCGCCAGCGGTGTGACCGTTGCCGGTGATGATGTTGAGCACACCAGCGGGGAAGCCAGCTTCCGCAACGAGATCCGCCAGACGCAGCGCCGTCAGCGACGTCTGCTCGGCCGGCTTCAGCACAATGGTGCAACCCGCAGCCAGAGCTGGCGCAATCTTGAGGCAGGCCATCAACAGCGGGAAGTTCCAGGGAACGATCTGCGCACAAACGCCCACCGGTTCCTTGACTGTGTAGCTGAACACAGTGCCAGCGGGCATGGTGTACGGTGCCGTGGTTTCACCACCAACCTTGGAGGCCCAGCCTGCCATGAAGCGGATCTGGCTAATCGCGCCGGGGATATCGACAGCACCGGCCATACCCTTGGGCTTGCCATTGTCGATCGCTTCCAGTTCGGCGAATTCGTCCGCATGGGCTTCCAGAAGATCGGCCAAGCGGTGCATCGTGCGATCGCGAACCATCGGCGGAAGGTTTGACCAGCGGCCATCGTCAAACGCCGCACGGGCGGCAGCAACAGCGCGGTCCACATCCTTATCCGACGCGTCAACGATTCGGCTGACTTCTTTGCCGCAGGACGGATCTTCAACCGGGATTGTCGCGTCGTGCGAAGATGCAACCCACTCATTATTAATGAAAAGGGCCGGCTTGCGGGAAAGGGCTTTCTTGGCGGCTTCCGAATAGGGGCGCTGCTCGCGCGAAATCGTGGTCATCTCGTTCATCGAAACTCTCCTCATCCTATGGGCGAATGACACGCCAAAACTGCGTGCCTTTTACTACGTACCGTTTGTGTTGCATACAAAAAAATCAGAGCGCGATCCCTTAATTCCCGATCTATAGGCTTAGCCCCAGCGGTTGATTTCGGGACCGGGTGCCCAGCTCTCTTCTGGGTTAAGGGCCGTCGATCGGGCACGCGCGGCCAAAATGGAAGGTCGGCTCGCCATGCGATCAACCCACGCCTGCAAATGCCCCCTACCCTCAAGGGTTTCTGGGACGAGATCGACACATAACCAAGAATAAGTAACGAGATCGGCGATGGTGAAGTCACCCATCAACCAGTCGCGGCCGTCGGCCAATGCAGCTTCCGCCATATCCGCTGTTCCGATGATTTTGGCTTGGCTATCCAAAAGCTGCGCTTCGGGGAATTGACCCGCGCGCACATCTTCCCAGCGCGCTCGCAAATCATCGCTGACGATTGCGGAGATCATCTTGCCGAATGCTGCGTCATCCATTCCAGCGAGCTTATGTTGAGCATATGACTGGCATTTCAAAAAGGCCGCTGCAGGCGCACCGCGCTCTGTAACCCTGCGACACCACATCAGCATTTCCCAATGCTTATAGGCGTCCTTGGGTTGCAAGGTCCCCTGCCCCAGTTCGTCAAAATACTGCGCGATGAACACAGACTCGGTCATTGCCTCGCCATCGACGACAAGTACGGGGCCTTCGCCCTCCACGCCCATATCCAACGCGACGCTATCTGTGATGTCAGGCAGCGTGTGGCGCTCCCCGGCAAGCAGATTGATCGGCCGGCACTCGACCTCAATGCCGCTTTCAGCCAGCGCCGCGAGGACTGTCAGCGAAGGACCTGCAGGTTCACCGTGATAGAGAATTGTGCTCATCTCAGCGCACTCCGCTCGAAATGCCTTCGGACTCATCCCTGGGTGGAATGTAGTCCAGCTCCAGGATTTCAACGCGGCTTGCCATCGGTGTACGTCCCAATTTCCAACAGTCCCGCGTTGCCGGGCGGCGATAAATGGCCCGCAGCCACCGCATGATATTTGGCGTCAGATCATCATTGGCGAGATGGGGTTGTGACAACGGCATGGCGTAAGCGAGGTTGAAGCCATTCACGTCGGCCAAACTGTAAGTGTCACTCGCGAGCCATTCACGCTTCCCGAGCTCTTCCTCCAACATGCGGATCCCGACGCTGATGCGACGACCGCTTTCCGCCATTTCCGCTTCGCTGAACAAGCCAAACACGGCCTTTCGCCAAGCAGTCTGCCGCTCCGGAAGCGGAATGCGGCTAATCTGTTCCTCGATCTTCTCCTGCCCGTGCGCTTTCAGGGCATTGGGACCGACGAAAAACTTCCAACCGAACATCGAAAAGCTTGGCGCCAGCCACTGGTCCATGAACTTCATCCACCAGCGGATGCGCAACCGATCACGCGCACTTTCCGGCATCAGATTGGGGCCGTCAAAGGCGTCGTTCACATATTCCATGATCGCCGTACTCTCAACGAGGACAAGGCTCCCATGCGTCATTGCCGGGATCGTCCCTTGCGGGTTAATCGCCAGATATTCAGGCTTGTGCTGATCAAAATTCAGCATGTCGATGTAGTGGCTGTCGAAGGCGACACCCTTTTCCATCAATGCAAGCATGGGCTTGCCGGAATTGGCATTCGGCTCCCAATGATAAAGCGTCACATCTGCCATGTGGACATACCTTCAAAGTTGATCAGGCCATTTCCCAATGGAAAGCCGCGTGAGGATCGCTTTGGCGCTCTGCCTTGAGCCGCTTGCCCTGCGCCTCCAGTTCGCCGCGAACCACGACAAGGTCGCTCCAGCGGGTCAGACCAACGACACGGCCCTTTGGCGCCCCAGCACGCAGCGCCGCCCAAAAAGTACGGTCTTCATGCGCCACATCTAGTTTGGCGCCGCTTAAGCCCTCTGCGAAAGCAACGCTTTCCGGGAGACGACTGTCAAACACGACGAGCGCGGGCCCCTGCGCGGCAGCGGATGTCAACGTTGCAGCGGAGGCCGCGGTGAGGACCCCCGTCTTGATCAAGGTTCGGCGATTGAGGTTCATTTGCCTGCCTTTGCGAGATAGTCGGCGACGGCATCCAGTTCCGCATCGGTGATGTCGACGCGGGTCTGGCGCGGCATGGCCACCTTCCCCATTCGCACCACGGACTTGATGTAATCCGCCGTCAGGTCTTTTCGGTTGGTCAGCAGCCCGTTTTCCGGGGGCTCTCCCATCATCATCCGCTGCTTGGTGAGCAGGTTTGTCCCCATGCCGGCGGGCAAATGGCAATAGCCACAGTGAACGGAATAGAGCTTCGCTCCGTCCCCGCCAGCCGCCAACCTATCTCCCGTCGGCGCTTCGGCACGCATCTGATAGGGCGGCAGCGGTGGTGGACCGCCCTTCGCAGTCTCAGGTGCCGGAGCAGATGTCTTGTTACAGGCGGCGAGGAGCAGCGCGCCCAAAAGAACGACGCGCTTCATGCCCGGCCCTCCTTTGACTGATCCCGGTAGACGCTGGGCCACACACCCTGTTTACCCGGCGCAATGATGCCATTGGGGTCCAGCGCGTCCTTCACCTTTTCATTCATGCGGCGCTGTGCATGATTGTTGAAATCAAACGTGTCGGCCACTGCGTCCATCCAGCCAAGGTGCGTACGGTATTCCGCATAACCCGCTTTGGCGCTTTCTGTGACGAGCGCGCTGAACAGTTTCTTCATGCTTTCAACCTGTTCCGGCTTATCACGATCATACATCAACATATTGATATTATTCGCAAATCTTCCACCAATCGTGAAGCTGGCATAAAAATCAACATCATGATCTGCGATGATTTTGCGGCTGCGCTTCAGTTGATCCATCACATGTTTGGACGTTGCCGGCACGACCGGTGAGAAGCCAAGGTGCGCGCTGCGCCCTCCGACCCAATCGCCCATCTGCAATGGTACCGCTGTCGGAACGCCGACCGTCAGATCGTAAATGTTGCGTTCTTCACCCTGCCTCCACCACACTTCCTGTGGGGGCGTATCGAGATGCTTTTTGAAGGCCGCCTTCACGACTTCGGCCTTGGCCTTGTTGACGTTTTCATCGCCGTAAAGGCGGATCTGCACCTTCCAGTAGCCGAGCTTGTGCTCCTTGAGCAGTTCCTTCACGCGCCAGTCCGGAATGGCGGAAGGCTTATCCCAGAAATCCTTACGCTGGCCGAGGAGCACAATCTTGCCGAGCCAAGAGGGAATAAACACGTTTTGGTCGATCAATCCCGCGATCTTCAAGGGCGCGATGATGTCCATGACCCAGCCGATATCCTCCTCATTGGGGATGTCGAAAGAGAGTTCGAGCGAAGTTTCCGGCTCTGGCTGCAAGAACACGCCAGCCTTCGTTACAACACCCATGTTGGACTGGGTAAACATGTGCGTCCAATCAGGTCCATAGCTCATCGGGAAAAGGTGCGACGCCTTGTTGTTCGCCATCCCCGCCATGCCAGTGCGCATCATGTCGCCATCGGGCATGACCACCTCAAGCCCGCACAGGTTGCGTGCGTGCAGGCCATAGGGCGTGTAGCCAATGCCGTGGTCGAGCGCATTGCCGAGCACCGAGCCCCAGCCATTGCCCGGAACCGACATCCACAAGGGCGCCTTTTCACGGGCCAGATGCTCATAAAGATCAAAGAAACCGACGCCCGGCTCAATCACACAATAGCCAAGCTCCGGATCAACCTCGAGAACCTTATTCATGCGACCGAGATCGAGCACAATCGAGCCCGCCATGCGGGGGGCAGCCTGCCCATAGCCCAAGTTTTTGCCGCGGCTGACAGGCCAAAGCGGCGTCTTAAACTGGTTGGCGAGCCGCACGATCGCCTGCACCTCCTCAGCGGACGCGGGCGCGACGGCAGCAGAGGCGGGCCACAATGTTTCCGGGCCCGGCGCATAGATATCCGCATAGGCATCGCGGTCTTCATCTGAGGAAAGAACCCATCCCTTACCAACGACGCCAGCAAACGCCTTCAGCGCGGCATCAAACTGCATCGGCGAAACGCGTGGGGGTAGCGTGAGTTTCAACGCCGGGCTCCTCTCATTTTATAACAATTGTTAGTTAAGCTTCTGACGGCTCACACCCCGTCGGTCAAGGCTATCAGAGGCTGGAAAAGAAAAAAGGGGGCAGTCTTTCGACCACCCCCAAAATTCCAAGTTATGGTCCCCTAGAAGCTCAGAACTTCTTCTTGACCGAGATGGCCCATTCGCGTGGGCGACCGGGCTGACCGGAAATGGCACCAGCGCCAGCGCCTGTCAGATCGAACTTGTTGATGAAGTAATATTTATCGAACAGGTTCGTGAGCTCAAGGCTGACATCCAGATCCTTGTCTTCGTTCCGCCAGGTCAGGCGGGCATTGGCGAGCGTGTAGCCAGGAACCTGCCCAAGAAGCGCACTTGGCGATCCGGCAGGGGGCGTGAGCGCATTGCCGGTCAGCGCATACTGATGCGAAACGTCGATCCGAGGAGTCAGCGTTCCCGAGCCACTAAGATTGGCCTCATATTGAATTCCAAATGCCCAGCGGAAACCATCCGAAGGATCCGCAAGAAGACCAATCACGCCCGGTGCCGACGAACAGGCACCAGATGCTTGGCCGACCACTGCCGGGTTGACGCATTTGAACTTGAAATCGAGATAAGACATCGACCCATCGATGGTCAGGCCTTCGACAGGCGTTGCCAGAAGCTCAGCCTCAAATCCTTTCATTGAGGCGTCACCGGCATTCTGAGGCAGAGCGCATGGTCCTGGCCCACCAAACTGCGGGCATGACAGGAGCGTCAACTGCGCATCAGTAAAGTCATTGTAGAAGCCTGCAAGGTTGAGGCGAACTCGACGATCAAGCAAATCTGTTTTCAGACCCACTTCATAAGTCGTCACCTTTTCCGGATTGAATGGCCGCGCTTGAGCCGGATTGAAAGGCCTAGGTCCAATGCCGCCGCCCTTGAAGCCAGTAGAAATTGTCGCATAGCCCAGCACTTCTGGCGAAAAGCGATAGTCCAAAGACGCACGATAATCGAAGCGACTGCCGTCATAGTCTCCGCGGACATTGTTCAATGCACCCAAGAAAGCGTTAGGGGTTCTAAAATCCGGGCCCAGACGGAAGAAGGTATAATCCTTGTGCTCATCGGTATAGCGACCGCCAAGCGTGATCGTCATGGCTTCCGTCGGCTTGAATATGGCCGTGGCATAGACTGCCTTCGAATCGGTATTGACAGGATCGTTCCCGATGAACTGGTGTGGAATTGTCGCGTAGCGGATATCCTGATACGTAAAATAGGTCGTACGCTCATCGGAATAATAGCCGCCGACCGTCAGCTGAATATTATCGCTCAACTCCGCATTCAGGCGCAACTCCTGGCTGACAAAGAAGTGGTCCAGCGCATTCAGGCCAAAACCTACGGAAAGCGGCGAAAGATCGCTATCTACAGAAAATGACGTATCCCATTCACGATAGGCTGTAATAGAATTGATGTTTAGCGTGTCGCTGAGATTGACTTTCAGGTTAGCAGATACGCCCCAGCCTTCATATTTTACTTTTTCGCTGCCAGCCGTTGCGGCCAAGGGGAAGCCGGCTGCTACAGGGCCACGGAAGGAATCGGCAGGCTGGCCGTAAACTGCGAAGTTACAATAGCGGCCACAGATGAAGCGGTTGTCGTAGGGAGTCGTGTTGCCGGGCAGTTGAACCGCAGCACTTGTGTTGCCGCCAAACAAAAGGACTTCGGCGCCCTGATTGCGTTCGTCACGGACATAGTCACCGCTGATCGTAAGATCAATTGTGTCTCCGGGAGCATAACGGACAATACCGCGGATAGCGCTGTAGCCGACATCGCCCAAGTCTCCTTGGACGCAGCTCGCGTTGGTCTGAGTTCCTCGCGGCAAGCCACCCGTTGGCCTGGCACAACCAAAATCAAGCCGTTGTACATAGCCGCCCTGATCTGAAAAGGCTCCCGAAACGCGGGCGAAAAGGCTCTCGGCGACTTTGAAGTCAGCACTGGCACGCAGATTAACGCGATTGCGGCTGCCATAAGTGGCGCTCACATAGCCGCCACCTTCGCCTGTCGGCTTGCGTGAGATAAACTTAATCGCACCGCCTTCGGAGTTGCGGCCGGTCAGCGTGCCTTGTGGCCCGCGAAGAACTTCGACGCGTTCAACATCGAGTAGGTCGAAGTTCGCACCGGTCAGTCGCGGATAATAGACATCGTCAATATAAAGGCCAACGCCGGGCTCAAGTGCCGGATTGAAATCATTCTGTCCGAGACCGCGAATACTTGCAGAGATCGATGGGCCAAAGGCAGCGGTCGCCGGAAGCAGAACCACGCTCGGCGCTTGCTTTACAACTTCAGCCAAGCTGGTCTGACTGCGCGATTCGATCGTCGCGGCATCAACGGCCGTGATGGCGAGCGGTGTATCCTGCAGTTTCTGTTCGCGGAACTGAGCTGTGACGACAATCTCGCCAACATCTGTCGCAGCTTCTTCAGCTTGCTGGGCGAACGCTGGGGTTGCCAGAAGCGCAGCAACCGACGTCGACAACGTCAGAAATGTGCGCAGCGCGGAATCGTTACGGGAAGTCATAGCCATTCTCAGTCCTCTCCTGCTTGGGGCGCCGAACTGGATCCGGTCACCGTAACTATTGTTAGTGATGCATACAGTTTCGCATTGCAAGAGGTAAAATGGGTCCAACCTAGCGCAGAATATTTTATCGCTAACCGTGGCAAATTGGCATCAAGGCCGCTAGGCGCCCGTGAACGGAGGGGACATGGCCACACAACAACCCGAAAACAGTGATGTCGCGTTACTCATATCAATGCTGCGATTTGCGACGCTGATTAACAGCCCAATGCGCGATGGGGTGGCCTTGCCGGTTGGGGTCTCCCCCAATGAACTGAAGATCATCATCGCCCTTGGCGGCGAAGGGGAACGTGCCGGCCACGAGCTTGCTGAACTGATGGGGATGATCCCCATGAATGTCAGCCGGGCCCTTGCGTCTCTCTCTGAACGCGGCTGGGTCGAAGAAGTTGTCGACAGCTCCAACAGGCGCCGCAAACCCCATCGGCTCAGCGCAGAAGGCTGGCGCGCCTATCGCGAGATGGGTCCGCGCATGGAAGATGTCGCAACCTTCCTGTTCAGCACGCTGGAGCCCAATGAACGCGCAGGTATGTCCGCTGTGCTCGACAAGCTCTATGATCAGGTGATGGGCTGGCACCACCGCGCTGGCCACTAAGCCAACGCGCCGCACCCTCTGCAACCTCTTAGCCCTGCGGCCCTGCGATCACGGCACCAAAGCGTGGATGGGCAAAGTGCATCGGTACATCGTGGCGATAGGGCCAAGTCTGGCGGATTTCATCGCTGCGGATTGTGTCGGGCCCAATCGGGTTGGCAGGAAAACATTCGGTGAGCGGCTGGAGGTGGGCGGTCGTCTTTGACCAACCGGCTTCGTAATCGCCCTGCCACTGCATCATATAATCCAGCCGTTTGATCTTCCACACGCCGTCTTCGCGGACATAGTCATTCTCGTAAATCCCGGCTTCCATGAACTGGAGCGGCAGGCCTTCAGGCTTGAACTCGCGGCTTTCATGGCTTCCACCGAACAACATGCCACGGAAGCGCCCCTTGGCGGTCTGCCGGTCTGTCGCGACGGTAATGATGTCCTGCATCTGGAAATGGTCGAGCAGGAAGCCATAGGCCGGGCCTTCTTCACCCGGCGCGAGAAACAGGCTCTTAAACCAAGTGCCATAAAGGCGGCGCGCGCCTTCGCGGCCCTTATAGACGCCAGAGAGGAAGATGACCTCACCATCCTCGGCAAAAAGCTCCGCCACGTCATCCGCCCGGTTGAAATCGATATAATAGCCATAGGCCCAATGGAGGCGGCGGATCGCGTTGATATCTTCCAGTTCGCCTACGCGGTTTTCCAGCGCGGCCAGTCTCGATTCGACGTCGGACATCCTCATCTCTCCTCTTTTGATTTGTATGCTTTGCTAACGAATGTTACGAAGCAAGGCGAGAGGAAATTGCATGAACTGGCAGGGCAAGACCGCCTTCATCACCGGCGGCGTTTCAGGAATCGGCTTTGGCATCGCCCGCGCGTTTGCCGAAGTTGGCATGGACCTGATCCTGAGTTACCGGAACGAAACCTATCGCGCCGATGCCGAAGCATGGTTCGTTCAAAACGAACGCCCCCTTCCCCGTTTCGTCAAGCTGGACGTAACCGACCGGGCAGGCTTTGCCGCCGCCGCCGCAGTTGCTGGCAAGGTCCACGTGCTCGTCAACAATGCAGGCGTCAGCGTCTTCGGGCCAACCGATGAAGCAAGTTACGCGGACCATGACTGGATCATGGGCGTCAATTACGGCGGTGTGGTCAACGGCCTTGTGTCCTTCCTCCCCGGCATGAAAGCGCATGGCGAAGGCGGCCATGTCGTCAATGTTGCGTCGATGGCGGCCTATCTGTCCGGCCCACAGGCAGGAATCTACACGGCCAGTAAGTTTGCGGTTCGTGGTTTGACGGAGTCACTGCGTTACAACCTCGCGCCTTATGGCATCGGCGTGTCGCTCATGTGCCCCGGACTTACCAAAACCAATGCCTGGGATTCGGCCCTGAAGCGCCCTGATGACTTTGCGGGATCGGGCTTCAAGCCTGCTGACAAGGCAGAGCTGGAGCAATTCGGGACGGCATTTGATATGGGGATGGACCCACTTGAGGTTGGCCGCAAAACGCTTGCCGGGATGACCGACAACCGGGGCCTCATCCTGACGCATCCTGAGTTCGCCGAGGACTTTGAAGAGATTTACCGCACGTCGCTTGAGGCGCTTCCCAAAGAGCCGGCACCTGAGGGACGTCTGCATATTGAAAAGCTGCGCCGTGACGCCAACCGCGCCGCAGCAGACGGCAAAATGATCAACCTTGGCGACCTGACCTGAGGAGAATGAAACAATGACACCGACCGGCGTAAATGTGACCCACCCTGACAAGGTGTATATTGGCGGACAATGGCGCGCAGCGCATTCCGGCCGTTCCATCGAGATTGTCTCGCCCAACACAGAACAGGTTGTGGCTGTCGTCGCGGAAGCGGATGAGGCTGATATGGACGCCGCCGTTGCCGCCGCGCGCGATGCCTTTGACAATGGCCCATGGGTCGCCCTCAGCCCTGCGGAACGCATCAGCTATCTCAAGCGCATGGCAGACCATCTGCGTGCACGGGAAAGCGAAATCGCCAAGGCATGGACGGCACAGATGGGTGGCCTTGCAAGTTTTGCCGGCCCGATGACCGGCGGATCAACGATGACGTTCGACAACATTATCGCGATGGCGGAGAAGTTCGCCTTCGTCGAACAACGCCCCACCATCGGCGCTGCTGTAGGCCTCGTCGCCTATGAACCCGTCGGCGTGGTCGCGGCCATTGCCCCTTGGAACGGGCCTTATGGGATCATGCTCAACAAGGTCGCCTATGCGCTCGCCTCGGGCTGCACCGTCATCATGAAGCCGTCTCCTGAGACACCTCTCGAAGCCTATATCATCGCCGAAGCGGCCGAAGCGGCAGGGGTGCCCGCAGGCGTCGTCAATCTCGTTTGCGGTCACCGCGAGGCCAGCGACCATCTCGTCTGCAATCACGGCGTCGACAAAGTCAGTTTCACGGGTTCAACGGTCGCCGGCAAACGGATCGCCAGCGTCTGTGGGGAGCGGATTGCCCGCTGCACGCTGGAACTAGGTGGCAAGTCCGCTGCGATCATCGCGGATGACTTCCCCATAGAGGCAGCAGCCGGTCTGCTCACCGGCACGATCACGATGATGAGCGGACAGGTTTGCGCCATGCTCTCGCGCGTCATCGTCCCACGCAATCGGCATGATGAACTCGCCAGTGCCATTTCTGCGGAAATGAAAAAGGTCGTCGTCGGCTATTCAGACGATCCGACCACGCAGCTTGGCCCGGTTGCCATGAAGCGCCAGCTCGAGCGCATCGAAATGTACATTGAGGAAGGCAAGAAGACGGCTGACCTCATCACCGGCGGCGGTCGCCCGGCGCATCTCAACCGTGGCTATTTCATCGAACCGACCCTGTTCGCCAATGTGAAGAATGACAGCCGCATCGCGCAGGAAGAAATCTTCGGCCCGGTCCTGAGCCTCATCCCCTGCGAAGACGAGGAAGATGCCATCCGGATCGCCAATGATTCAAACTATGGCCTCAACGGCTCGGTGCTCACCAATGACCATGAGCGGGCCTATCGCATTGCGCGCCGCGTCCGCACAGGTGGCTTCGGACAGAACGGCCTGCGCATGGACTTTGGCCTGCCCTTTGGCGGGTTCAAGCAATCCGGCGTGGGCCGCGAAGGCGGGCTAGAAGGGATGATGAGCTATTTGGAGCTCAAGACCATCCTGCTCGACGGTCAACCGGCAACGCTATAGCTCGACGCAACCGCCATCGACGTAAAGGTCGACGCCATTGATGAAGCTCGCTTCATCACTCGCCAGAAACAGGGCCGCGCGGGCAATCTCTTCGGAGGTGCCCATGCGGCCCATTGGCACCACGCCAGATAGCATATCGCGCATCCCTTTGATCTTTTCTGGCGATGCATCCCGCTTGAAGATTTCAGTGTCGGTCGGGCCGGGGCTGACCATGTTCACCCGAATGCGGCGGGGCAAAAGCTCCTTGCCGACAATTCGGGCGACAGCGCGCAAGCCTGCCTTGGCGGCAGCATAAGCGACGTTGCCGGGGACGGCGGCGACCGACCCGATTGAGCCCGTCACGACGATGCTGCCGCCTTCTTTCATATGCGGGATAGCCGCCTGCATCGCGAAGAAGGCGCCTTTCAGATTCACGTTATGGATGCCGTCCCAAAAGTCTTCGGTGACATCAGGCACCATGGCAAAGCCACCGACGCCAGCATTCACGAAAAGCACGTCGATGCCGCCGAGGTGATCTGTCGCAGCGGTAATCGCATCACGGCTTTCTGTCAGCACGCCCATATCCGCACGGATTGAATGCGCCCCGGTTTGGGCCGCGATGTCGCCGAGTGTCTCCGCGTTCCGGCCGGTGATGACCAGACGTGCACCTTCGTCCGCAAAAAGCTGGGCGGCGGCCGCACCGATCCCGGCGTTGCCGCCGAGGATCAGCACGGCTTTACCGTCAAAACGACGCATCAGAACATACCGTTTTCATTGGCTGATTTTTCGGGGACAGGCTGCACAACATCCCAATGCTCGACAACCTTGCAGCCTTCGACGCGCACGATGTCGACAACGGCGATACCCCAGTCGTCCGGCGCAAATTTGCCATGTGAATGTACCGCGACAAGATTGCCATCCGCAATGATCCGCTTGATCGAATAGCTGATGTGCGGATTGGATTTCATAAAGGGTTCCAGAAACGCAATCGCAGCATCCCGCCCGGTCGCTGCCATGGGGTTGTGCTGAATGTAGCCGGGAACAACCCATTTTTCGAACGCAGCGCGTGGTTCCTTATCGATATAAAGCTGGGTCATGAACTTGGTGACGACTTCTTTGGGCTTAAGGCGGCATTTCGCAGCCTCTGCCGGCATAGAGGCCACTGCAAAAAGGCTGGCAGCAATCAACGCATAACGACGCATAACAGTCTCCTTTAGAACATGCTGTTGGGGTTGACGGGGTTTTCCGATATCTCCTGAATGACATCCCAATGTTCCACGACCTTGCCACCTTCGCAGCGGAAGATGTCGCACACTGCAAGGCCGGGATCGCCGGGCCAACGGACGACGTGGACATGGGTTGTCACATGATCGCCATCGGCAAAAAGGCGGTGGAGTGTCTGTTGGGCATCGGGCGACTCCACCCGCACCATATCGAGCCAAGCCTTCAGCGCATCCACGCCCGGTTCGGCAAGCGAGCTGTGCTGGATATAGTCTGGCGATATAAAATCATCGACGCGGCTGCTGTCCATGGGGATCAGAATTTTCTCATACACGTCGCGCACCAGTTTGAGGTTCGCGGATTCTTTGTCCGTGTGGGCCATCTGCACCCTTCCCCTATTGTAACAATTGTTATTACGTGTAACGATCAAGACAGAACATACAAGGCAGAGGATCGAATGAATCGCGACGCACTTTATGCCGTGCTGGCCAATTATCTTGAGGCGTTGAATGCCGGAGACGCCTCGCGGGTTGACTGGGCTGCTTCCCCTCTAAATTCTGAGAATAATGTGATGTTGGAGGTCGGTGACGGCCTCTGGGGCACCATCCTGCGCGTCGGCGACTATCAGCTAAAATTCGCCGATACGTCGAGCAATCAGGTCGGCTATTTCGGCACCGTCCATGAAGCTATTGAGGAATCAGCGTTCACGTTGCGACTCAAGGTCAATGATCAAGGGCAGGTCTGCGAATCTGAAATGGTCGTCGTCCGCCAGTCAGATTCCGGCATCAAGTTTGAGAATTGCCGGTATTGGGACAAGCCGATCCTGAATGCTGGCGTGGAAGCGCCCGTGACCCGCGCGGAAATGGTCAAGCTGTCTGACGGCTATTTCGATACGCTGCAGCTCAACGACGGGACCATCCACACCAAATTCCACCCGGACTGCAACCGTGTTGAAAACGGCGTCCAGACAACGCGCAACCCTGAATTTGCAAAGATCGTTCCTGTCTCTGCGTTGGGCTGCGAAGAGCAGTTCCGCATGGGCAATTACCGCTATGATGATCGCCTGCGCGCGCGACGCTTTCCGATGGTGGATGAGGAGCGCGGGCTCGTGCTCGCCTTTGGCTTTATCGACCATAGCGGGCGGCTGGATGAGTATCAGCTCACCGACGGGCGGACGGTCAAATCTCCTGTCCGGCGTCCGCACAGCTTCTACATTTCGGAACTGTTCAAGATAGACCATGGCATGATCTGTCAGATCGAAGCGAACTTCATTACCGTGCCGTACAACATGCCAAGCCCGTGGGATGCCCTGTGAGAAACTTTGCCGCTGCCTTTGCCCTGATCCTGTCCGCCTGCGCGTCTGACCGCGCACCTGATGCCCCTGCCCAGCAATCTTCAGCCGGGGATAACTGGACCAGCCCCGGCGGGGACGCGGGCAAAACCCATTACTCCACGCTGACAGACATGAACCCGAACAACGTCGGCAAGCTCGGTCTGGCGTGGGAAGTGAACCTCGGCACCAACCGCGTGCTGGAGGCAACACCGGTCGTGATCGACGGCGTGATGTACACGTCGGGCGTCGCAGGGCGCGCTTATGCCTTTGACGCCGCCACCGGCAAGGAGCTCTGGCGGTTTGAACCCGAAGTCGACATGCAGGTGAACCGCACTGTCTGCTGCGACATGGCCAATCGCGGCGTCGCCGTCGCGCGCGGCAAGGTCTATGTCGCGACGCTCGATGCCCAGCTTTATGCTCTGGATGCCAAGACAGGCAAAGTACTGTGGAAAGCCGATACGGTTGACGACAAAACACGCGGCGTAAACTCGACAGGCGCGCCGGAAGTGGCGGGGAATGTGGTCGTCATCGGCAACGGCGGTGCGGAATATGATACGCGCGGCTATGTCAGCGCGTTCGACCTCGACAGCGGCAAGCTGGTCTGGCGCTTCCATACCGTCCCCCGTGATCCGGCCCTTGGAGCGCAGGACCACCCCGATCTTGAAGAGGCCGTCAAAACCTGGGACCCCAAAAGCCGCTGGGACATTGGCGGTGGCGGCACCCCTTGGGATGCGATCAACTATGACCCCGAAACCGGCAATGTCATCATCGGCACCGGTAATGGTGGGCCCTATCATACCATCAAGCGCAGCCCGAAAGGCGGCGACCAGCTCTATCTCGCAAGCCTTGTCGCGCTCGACGCGAAGACAGGCCGCAAGAAGTGGCATTATCAGCAGACACCCGGCGATAATTGGGATTTCACATCGACCCAGCCGATAATTCTGACACACATGAAGATCGACGGGACAGACCGTCCTGTCCTCATTCATGCGCCAAAAAATGGCTATCTTTACATTCTAGATAGACGTGACGGTAAACTGCTGCGGGCCAACCCCATCGTGCGGGTCAACTGGGCGGACGGCATTGATGCCAAGACCGGGCGGCCACTTTTGCGCCCTGACCGGGCTGACTATGCGACGTCGCCCAAGATCGTTTTCCCCGGCACAACCGGCGCGCGCAACTGGCATCCCGCGACCTATGACCCGCAGACAGGGCTCTATTACGCCTCGGTCCTCGATATGGGGAACCTCATCTATCAAACGCCCGGCGCCAAGCCGATGCGCAAGAAGATGCTCAACGTCGATGCCGCCCTCGTTTTCACCTCAGTCCTGAAAGACGCCCTGCCCGCTATGCCACCGCCGGTTCAGGCGGCCGTGACGTCGCTCCCTGAATGGCCCGAAGTTTTGAAAAACCCCGGCAAAGGTGAACTCCGCGCTATTGATCCGCTGACCGGCAAGACCAAATGGGCGATCCCAGCCGATGGCTGGCAGGACCGCGCCGGTACGCTCACAACCGCTGGCGGTCTCTTGTTTCATGGCAATATCGCAGGCCAGTTGCGCGTGTTCGACAAGGCGACCGGAAAGCTTTTGAAGAGTATCGACACCGGCTCCTCTATCCTTGCAGCGCCCATGACCTACCGGGTCAAAGGCGTGCAATATGTGGCCGTGATGGCGGCTTGGGGCGGTGGCGGCTATGCCTATGTCCCGCCTTATTCCGCAGCCTATCAGCGCGGCAATCAGGGTCGGCTGCTCGTCTTCAAATTGGGAGGCGGCACAGTCGCCCTTCCGGCAGAGCTGCCTAAGTTGGAAGTTGCGCCGGAACCTCCGGCCCAAGCCGCAGGCGTGACACCTGCAACGATTGCACAGGGCCAGCAACTGTTCTTCGCCAACTGTGTGATGTGCCATGCCAACCAACATCGTTCGATCACGCCCGATCTGCGGCGGATGCAGCCGGGAACGCATCAGGCCTTCAACAAGATCGTGCTGGAAGGTCTTCTGGTTCAGAATGGCATGCCGCGCTGGGATGATGTTCTGAAACCGCAAGAGGTTGCCGCCATCCATGCGTGGCTGATCGACGAACAGCGCAAAACAAGAGCGGACGAATTGGCAAAGCAAAAGCGCGGCATCCCATTGGACGCCCCGAGCCTCGCCATTTTGTCGAACTACTGAAAACTATAAGGGAGAGATCACATGACCGACATTGCAGCCCTCGCCGCCCGTCTGGACAAGGTCGAACATGAACTGGCCATCCAGCAGGACATCCACCAGATCCGCCGCATCCAGTACACCTATGGTTATCTGATCGACAAATCCCAGTATAACGAAGTGGCCGACCTCTTTTCTGAGGAAGGCGAAGTCTGGTTCCTCGGCGGCATCTACAAGAAAAAGGCGGGCGTCCGCCGTCTGTATATTGAGCGGTTTCAGACCAATTTCACGCAGGGCCATAATGGCCCGCGCTATGGCTGGCTGCTCGATCACCCGCAGATGCAGATGGTGATCGACGTCGCACCCGACCGCAGCCATGCCAAGGTCCGCGGCCGCTCCATGATGCAGGCTGGCCTCCATGAAAGCGCCGAAGGCGCGCAGCGCGCCTGGTGGGAAGGCGGCATCTATGAGAATGAATATGTCCGTGAAGACGGTATCTGGAAGATCAAGGCGCTGCGCTACTTCCCCTTCTGGCATGGCAGCTTTGAAGACGGTTGGGCCAAAACACCGATCGATTACATCCCAATGTCCAAGACGTGCTTCCCGGAAGATCCGCTTGGTCCTGACGAACTGATTTCCCCTCCGCCGCGCCTCTGGCCCGCCACAGACACCATCGAGTTCCACTATCCGCACCCGGTGACCGGTCAGCCCATCGTTGTGGACAACAGCCGCGCCCGGGAGGGGTTTCGTGACTGACCTTCAGACACTCGACCGGGTGCCCGGTGTTGACGCGAAGATGGACTATCTCTTGCCCACATCGACGATCAACCGTCGGTTCTGGGCGCCGGGCAAAGAGTATAACACCGGCGTCTATGAGACCTATGGCGTCCATATCCGCAATGCGCGGTTGGCACCGGAGCCGTTTGCCCTCGACACGCACGGCTTCGCCATTGCCAGTTTCCCGACCTCCATCACTGATTGGGACGCCGCTGCCGCCGGAGATTCGGACTATGCAGCCGAGGTGATCGAGATCGTCAAACAGATGACGGGCGCAGACACTGTTCTGACCATGGCCGGACAGCTCCGGACATCTGGAGAGACGGGCGAAAAGCTCCAGCCGCCAGCTGCCGAAGCCCATGTCGACTTCACACCGGACTGCGCAGACCGGGTTGCCGCGCGCATCTATGAAGGCAAGATGCCGGATGGCCCCGGCTATGACCGCTACATCTGCTTCAGCCTGTGGCGTGCGCTTTCCCCGCCGCCACAAGATTGGCCGCTGGCGCTCTGCGACTTCCGTTCGGTTCCGGAACAGGAAGGCACGCCCAACACCAAGGTCGATGTCGATGAAATCCCCGAAGGCGACGCGTTGTTCGCCCACATTCCGGGCGAGGACCAGATGGCGGCGGCCAGCATCTTCACCTTCAATCCCGACCATCGCTGGTGGTATTTCCCGAACATGACCGATGATGAGGTCATCTTCATTAAATTCCACGATTCCGACCACGGCCGGGCGTGGCGGGCACTCCACACCGCCTTTCACGACACCAGCCGCACCGACGCCAATGAACGCCATTCTATGGAGTTCCGCGGCGTTGCCTATTTCAGCAAGAAAGACGCCTGATGTACTCGACACTCGACACCCCGCATCTCGAATTCGCGTTCGAGTGTCGGCTCCAGTTTACGCGGGTCTACTCGATCCCCGATATCCATAATGGCGGCTTCCGGTCCGCCGTTCTCGTCGATCAGGGAACGTTTGAGGGCCCGCGTCTTAGGGGAAAGGCAGTGCCGAATTCGGGCGGCGACTATGCCCATTTCCGAGATGATGACACGGCGGTTTTTGATGCCCGCTATCTGCTGGAAGTGGATGACGGCACCATCATTTATATGCAGAACAAAGGCTATCTCTGGGGCCGCAAGCCAGACGCGATGCAGCGCCTGCGCGCCTGGGCGTTTGAAGACGGGCCACCCGTCGCCCATGAAGACTATTATCTTCGGGCCCAGCCGACCTTCGAAACGCCCAAGGGGAAGCATGACTGGATGACGCGCCACGTCTTCATCGGCGTCGGCGAACGCCGCCCCGATGGTAACTTCGTCCGCTATTTCGCGCTAACTTAGGGGTTCGACGGCTCGAAGGGCATCAGCGCACATTCCGTCTGCACGATTTTGCCGGCCTTGGTTGTGTAAAAGATGAACTGGCGCATTTCGAGGATCTGGCCTGTTTCCATGGGGTGGAAGGCACTCGCCCCGTTGGCCGCAAGCACATCCTGCGTCAGGTCGCGTGTGGCCTCAATACGGACGATAGCGTCCACAGCGGTGAGCGTGTCACTGGCAGCAAAATTGAGAACCCTCACGCTCTCTTTCACATAGCTGTGCAGGAAGCTGTAAAACCGCGTCAGGTCTTCGCGGTTCCGAATGGAGACGCCGAAGAAATCCATCTTCATCGGCTCGGCATAGAAATCGGCGACGCCGTCATAATCCTTGCTGTTGAAACAGGCGAGATACCGCTCGTAAGCGTCCCGGTTCATCGGGCCGCACCCCGAAGGAAGTCCACATTCTCTTCAATCATCTGCCGCACCGATCGTGCCGGGCTGCCTGTCAGCTTTTCTACATCGCCGGAACAAATCTCCAGAAAACCCTCGCGGATGGCCTGTCCGAACGTCACCATGTCGTCGCTGTTCCAAGGGAGACCACCCACCGTCTGGTCATCCACCGGACGACGCGGAATGCCCATGACGTCAAACATTGCATATTGCTGTTCATCGTCGACGGAGACGTAGCTGATCGGCTTGCCTGTCACCTCGGAGAGGATCGCTGTCACGTCTTCAAAGGTCTGCAATTCAGGACCTGTGATGTTGTAGGTCTGGCCCTCATGGCCCTCGCTCGTCAAGACAGCGACGGCGGCAGCGACACAGTCATCGCGCCATACCATTGCCTCAAGGCCCTTGCCTGCATTGCTGATCCACTGGCCGGACTGCATCACACCGGGGCCAGCCATCAGGATCATCGCATCGGCATAATGTGCATCGCGCAGCATAGTCCAGGCCATGCCAGAGGCGCGGATGAGCTGCTCTGTCTCAATATGGTCATGCCGCACTTCTGCAGGGTTTGCGGGATCATCGATGCCGATGAAGCTGGTATAGGCGATGTGCTTCACACCCGCTTTTGCCGCCGCATCAATCGCCGCCTTGTGTTGAATAACGCGTGCGCCGACACGGGTACCGGAGATAAGCAGTATCTTGTCGGCGCCTGTCACTGCTGCGGCCAGCGTTTCGGGCTTATCGAAATCGCCATAGCGGACCTCACACCCTTGCGCGACGCGATCAGTCAGCTTGTCCGGCGTGCGCGTAATCAGGATCAAGTCCTGTGCACGCCCCTTGGCGATTAGCGCGTCTGTAAAGGCGCGGCCATAGTTGCCGGAAGCGCCCGTGACGACGATCCGCGTCATGCGACGGCCTTTGCGAGTTGATCGCTGCTCACCCACCAGCCATGCACCTGTGGTCGCAGCCGCGTGGGGATCGCAATCTTGGCGACAGGCCCGGCGCCGACATTCCCCGCATCGATAATCCAGCAGGCATGTGTGAAGTCATCTGGCCCCGTCTGGGTATCAACGACCAACACCAGCCAACCTTCATGGCCCACGGTCTTGGACGGCACATGGACCGGCTCATTGAAGCTCATTCCCGGATCAAGCGCGAGCGCCTGAATGGGCGCACCACTAAAGTCCAGCCGCATCAGCATGTTGAACATTGCGCCGACAGGGCCACCAGCAACCGGAGGCCCACGCATTTCAGGGTTCATGGTGAGCATCCAGCCACGGGCATAGGGACGCCCCTGCTCTGCCGCCGGGATAACCGGGAAGTCACCCGGCGGGCCGACGATGGTTTCCACCACGTCACCGGCGGGGCCCTTGGGATTGACCGTCCAGCGCGTCAGGGCGCCCTTCACATCCCAAGGCGCCATGTGGATGCCAGAGGCTTCACGGATGAACGGAAAGGCATTCACGTTCGACAGGCACTGATCAAAGTGGATGTTGCCGTCCGCATCCTCAAACGCGCCCATCATGTGATAGCAGGACACGCCCTTCCCGCCCTTGAACCATTTGATCTCAGACACATCGCCATAGCGCGGCATCACGCCCAGCCAGCTGTCGAGGTCCATCTCGTGGATCCAATGGTCGCCGCCTTCTTTCAGACGATCAAGGCTGCATGTCGTCGGGTAGACCGGGAACAGCGCGTAATTCTCGGTGATGGTGAAGTCGTGCATCATAGAGCAATAAGGCACGTCAAACCATTGCTCCGACGTCAGATTACCGTCCTTGTCCGCGATCAGATAGGCCACCTTTGTTGAGGCGGGGCCATCGGCTTCATAGCCGTAGAAGA
>JBBATS010000043.1:0-23752 GCA_040398625.1 Chakrabartia sp.
TGGTGAAATACGAGGGACATCGATTATGTTCAGTTACGACAATGCGACGGAACAATTGAAAGACGGCGAAACATTATCGAAATGCCAGAACAGGCAGGGATAAAGTGCGGGAGGGATAGCCTTCATTGCGTCGAAGACGTCATCAAACTAACGAGTGGGTTTGCTGAGGCAAGCAACCAAAACAACCCTCAAAAACGGGTCCCATATTCACCTTGCTTAAAACGGGGTTTAGCGGGGACTTGTTTTAATTAAGACCGTCAAGGAAACTCTGAAAAGTTTCCAACCAAAATCCGGCAAAAAATTCTGCGCCGCAAAATTGGGATCTGCTAGGGTTCAATGTAGATTTTTGTAAACGTAACATAAACGGATTTGCACAAGTCCATAATTATTGTTTTATATCAATATATTGCTGTCGACCGGTCACTTGCCAAGGTTGGGGTCGAGGGTTCGAATCCCTTCGCCCGCTCCAGTTTTCCTCGAGAAAACAACGGTCGCGTTGGCGACTTTTTCGGATTTTTATATTTGTCAGGATTCTGCTGCGACCGTCGTCTGCCGTCAGCAGGCAACGACATTGACGGCAAGGCCGCCGAGGCTCGTTTCCTTATACTTGCTCGACATGTCGAGCCCGGTCTGACGCATCGTTTCGATCACCTGATCCAGCGAGACCTTGGGCGTTTCCAGACTGTGCAGCGCGAGCCGCGCCGCGTTCACGGCCTTTACAGAGCCAATCGCATTGCGTTCGATGCAGGGGATCTGGACGAGCCCGCCGACCGGATCACAGGTGAGGCCCAGATTATGCTCCATCCCGATTTCGGCCGCCGTCGCCACCTGTTCGGGGGTTCCGCCCCAGACCGCTGCCAGACCCGCCGCCGCCATGGAGCAGGCCACGCCGACTTCGCCCTGACAGCCCATCTCCGCCCCCGAAATAGAGGCCCTTTGTTTATAGAGCAGGCCGATTCCGCCTGCGGTCAGGATGAACTTGCGCGTCTTATCAACGGCATCGGGACCATCCGTGCAATAATGCCGCAGAACTGATGGAATGATGCCGGCCGCCCCGTTGGTGGGCGCTGTTACCACCCGGCCACCTGCTGCATTCTCTTCGTTCACGGCCATGGCGTAGACATTCAGCCAATCAAACAGAGCCTCGGCCTCATTCGTCCCGGATTGCAGGACAAGTTTCGTCCAAATTTCGGGCGCGCGCCTGCGTACATTTAGGCCGCCGGGGAGCGCACCTTCGCGGTGCAGCCCCCGATCAATGCAGTCGGCCATGGCCGCTGCAATGATGTCGATCCCTGCAAAGGTTTCAGCTTCGGGGCGCCAAGCCCCTTCATTGGCCAAGACGACAGAAGCAATATCGAGATGACCTGCCGCACAAAGGGCAAGCAGTTCTGCGCCGGAGCCAAAGGCCAAAGGCGGAGCCGCCCGGTTCGCAATCAAATCGTCCGGCGCCGGTTGAAGGAGCTGTTGCTCGCTCGCGATGAAGCCGCCACCGGTGGAGTACCATGTTTCGTCGGCAAGCGGGCTGCCGTCCCCGGCATAGGCCCGCAGGCGCATGCCATTTGGATGCAAATCGGGGATCAGGTCGCATGCCAGTTCGATGTCGCTTTTGGGGTTAAAGCCAATGCTGCGCTGGCCGAGGAGGCGCAAAGACCCGTTGTGGACGGGCCGCAGAAGCTCTTCCACCGTGTCCGGGTCAAGCTCATCCGGGACCTGACCCAGCAGGCCCAACATACTCGCGTCAATGGACCCGTGGCCCGCGCCCGTCAGGGCCAGCGAACCCTGAAACTGGACGTGCAGGCGTTCGACCTTGCCGAGGTCGCCTGTCCGATCGAGGCCATCCAGAAAGCGCTTGGCAATCCGCATCGGACCAACTGTGTGCGAACTTGAGGGTCCGATCCCAATGCGGAACAGATCGAGGATAGAGATCATGGAAGAGTTCGGCCTTTATATGGGCGCAAACCGCCCTGACCCGCCTTTGCAATCAGGGGCCCACCGCCGTCAATGCTGTTACGTTTGATGCGGCGCGGCTCAGCCCTGCCGCCGCAGCTGCACCAGTGCCCGATCCAGTTTTCCTCAAGCAATATGGTGTCGATCGGGTGTTGTCCGGCGCCGCTGCGGTGGAACTTACGCTTGCCCAGCGGGAGGCTGTTCACAGCGGTTGGCGGCGAGGCTTGTGCTCAGGGGATGAAACATGGTTTCGACCCTCGCGCGCCTCGCCGCCGGGACCTTGGTTAGAAGGTGTAATCCAACTCTACCCAGAGTTTCTTTGTATCGGCGTCGCCGGCAAATTTGCCGCCGCCTTGGCTGTTGTAGCTCGCATATTTACCGATCAGGTTAAGCTGCTTGTTGAGCTTGAAGCCGCCGACCATGTCCCATTCGGTTCCGTATTTCTGTCCCAGACGGTCTGACGAAAACGAGTGCCAGCTGGTGGCGAGGTTGAGCCCCGACAAAGCCGTGACATGGGGGAAGCTGTAACTTGCCCCAACATAATAGTCGCGCAGGCCGTTGGGCGGCGTGGTCAGGAATTTGTCAGCAAAGCCATTGAACTTGTGGAGGGACGCGAGCGGCGTTTGAAAGCTTGTAAAGGCCGCGCCGTTATCTGCACCCAACACTTCAAAGCCCGAGGTCAGCTTAAAGCCTTTGGCATCAAGCGCGGCTTCCCCTGCATAATAGTTGGCCGTGTAATTGTTGGGATTGCGATGATAGTCCCTTTGGTTGGCATAGCTTGCAGCGAGATTGAGCTTCGCGACCGGATTAAGCGGGATGGCGGCTGTTCCACGCACGCCATAGGTCTGGCTCGACTCCCGGAAGTTCTGCACAGCCGCTTCATCCTGATCGACCAGATAGGCAAAGCCGGTCAGACCCCAGACTTTGTTTTTGTAGCTGAGATTGGCGAACATATTGTTGCCGTCGATTGCGGGCTGCCGAAATCCAAAGCCGTTCACGCCCCAGATCGTCCGGACGGCGTTGGCGTAGGTGATATCCGCCTTCACATCCTTGATCCCGGTCCATTCGATCCGCGCGGCGTCGAAGGTCTGCTCATTCTGTCGCCAACCTGCGTTCCCGACAAAGCGTTGATCATCAAGGGCGATCCGCTGGCGGCCGACGGTGACGACGGTCTTTGGCAAACCCGAATATTGAATGAGTAGACGGTTCAGCTCGATATTTTGGGGGTCCGCCACGATCGGGAAGTTGGTCTTGCCATTCAATCCGTCATTATACCCGTTCGCAAGACCGAGTGTTCCCTCGCCCTCGGCGAGCAGCAGGAAATGGCCGGTCTTGGCCTGCGCGCCTGCACGCACCCGCATGGTTACAGCATTGGCTGCGTCCTTGATGCCGTCTTGTTTATCATCCTCGTAGCGCAGCCGAGCCTCTACAATCGGCTTCACTTGAACCGGTTCGGCAAAAGCCGGAACCGCACTTAACAGTCCCGCTGCAACAGCGGACACGTAAACAATTTTCTTCATGATTTTCTCCAGGGAGCCCGCCAGCTGTCACCGCGCAGCGCGTCCGGGCAAATGCCGATCGATCTCAAGTCGGCAGATGAAGAAAGGCGGGCCCGCAGCCCGCCTTTCATCCTATCGCAGGTGGATCAATGTTCCGCTTCGTAGGGCAGTGAGGAATGGTGCAGGAAAAGCTCAAGATGGCCATTCTTCGGCGCCCGCTTGAAGCCCATGGTGAAATCAACCTTCACATCCTGCCCCGTTTTTGCGTTGGTGAAATAGTAGTTCCCCATCGCGACGGCGCTATCCTTGTCCTTGTCGATATAGATGCCCTTGGTATCGAACCGGACCTTCGACCAAGGCGTGATCGCAAAGCCATGGTCTTCCGGCTCGGATCCACCGACAAAGTAGGAAAGGGCCTGGTCTTTGTCTTCGCGAAACTCATCCACGGCCGCCTTGGTTGGCTTGAACAGAACCGTGCCGTCCTTGTAGGCATAGTGCTTTGCAATGAACGCCGCTGCCGCCGCCTTATAGTCCCCGCCTTTGGTGAAGACGTCTCCGATTTGCACGATGCCATTACCCCAGGCGGTTTCTGCCTGAAGAACATCGGCTTTTGTGATCGGGGCATTCGGGTTTGCGGCAGCGGCGGGGGATGCCGCACTGGCCGCAATTGCCAACAAAGCCGAAGCTGTAACGGCCCGCGCCACATTCGGGTGGGTTAAGAAGCGCATCATTCTGTCCTTTCAAAAACGACAAGGGGTGTGTTGCATGACCGATTGGCCATGCCCGCTATTCGGACAGTCGTGATTTCTGAACTCTATCCCCACCATTACGGAAATGTCAGATTTGCGATGTTGAAAAGCGCCTTGGTCCACACGCGCGCTCGGTGCGCCGCGCCGCCCGTCAAAGCGGACAGGCTTTGCAGAAAAGATGCCGGATTTCAGAGGTTCTGGAGCGCCACAGCGCAACGGCTCTTGCGGCGCTCATAACGTCAGCGCGTGAGACTTTTTGTGGCCTTAGTGGCCTGTAAAAAAGCCGGCTGGCCAGGGAGTGGGCCAGCCGGTGCAGGGGGGGAGGAAGTCTTTAGTGAGCGGGTGTCGGCGCCGCCTTGGCAGGCCCGGCACTTGGCATCGCCTTCGCTGCTGCTCTGGCCTGCGGAACGCCATCGACATCGAAGGATTGGATGATCACGCTGTCCTCGATCGCCTTCAGCGCCAGATTTGCATCGTAAAACTTGCCAGCCTTCAGCAGCTGCGATGCTTCGGTCAGATGCTCAGCTGCCGAAACAGTGGGAACCATCGCCGCATTTGTCAGGATGTTGATGTTCGCAAGCCGAAGGGTTTCAGCGGCCTTTTGCTGATCGCCCTTGGCAAGGTGCTCGTTCGCCTTGGCGATGCTTTGCTGCTTTGCGGGCGTCAGCACATAATCTTCGCCAACCGCCATCCAGACATCGAAGGGCGCGAGGTCTGGCGCCATGCCAGCCTTTGCATTTGTGGGCATTGCGTCTGCAGCGGCACTCTTTGCCTTTTCTATGTCGTTCAAGGCGGCATCGACGAGCGTCTGGGCCGCCTCCGTCGAACCATCGAAGATGGCAAACCGTGCGGCGCGGATTTCACGCATCGCGCGGAAAGCCTCATCGACACTCTTAACCGCGGCCTGGTTCTTCGCCTTGTTGGTGACGCTATGGACTGGATCACTCGTTCCTGTCGGCGTCGTTCCAGCTTGCGAACAGGCGGACGCCGTTATGAGCAGAGCCGCCATCGCGGTGGAGATAAAGGGAGTTCTACGCATCTACATTCTCCTTTTAAGTCAGGGATTGCATCCGGGCGGGTAGCCCAGATTAATTGGTCTTGGTGTAGGGGATGAATGGACCGAGGTTCACGAACCCGGTCGTCATTCGGGAAAGCGGATCCCACAGACGAACGGTATCGACGGAGCAAAGCTGCGATGACCAATTATCCGTGACGAGCACATCCTGATCATCCAGGGCGCTCGCGCCGGATGTCGGTATGTTCAGATAATAACGGTTGCTCGACGTTTTGTAGAGCAGGCCTATGCCATCGAACACATCAACTGAATCAATCGAATATTGTGAAATGCAAGATTGCGGTTTTCCAGCCGAATAGCCCGCAAGCGTGGCATCGAGACGTTCCTGGGGTTTTGTTGGCGCCGCCATTGCAGATGAGCTCGCAAGTGCAGCCGCGAAGAGGCCAAAATAAGAGAGGCCATTTACGAACCGACGCATTATCTTATCCTCCTATCTGTTCATAAGAGGATATTAAAACGGCCAAGAAATCTGATGTCTGGTCGCAATATGAAATTCGCGTAATGTTTGTCAGGTGAACGGGCCGGCGCACCGCTAAGGGGCTGTGTGGATCAGCCGGCGGCCTTCCCGGCGGCTTAGGCGACTGAAGGTGATCGCACCAAGCAGGCCGATCGCGGCAAGGACATGGAATGCCGGTGGGAAATGTTCCGCAAGCAGCGTTTCCTTTATGGACGGGTCGCCTGCCAGCTGTGCCGACATTGCAGCGACAGAGACCCCAAGTGTCATGGCGAGTTGCAGCGCAAGTTGGGAAAGTGTGTTGGCGCCGGCTTCATCCTTTTTTTCAACATCGGCAAAGGTCATCGCATTGGCACCGCCAAACACAATGCCCTGCGCAATGCCTCCGATCAGCATAAGGCCAATCATCTGCGGGTAATCAACGCGGACGATGAACCCGAAGGCGGCAATAGATGCGGCCGAAATCAGTGATCCCGTGATGAGCACGGGTCGGAAGCCAAAGCGATCAAAAAGCCATGGCCCGCCGGCCCGCATCGTGAGCGCGCCGATAGCGTAGACGGAACTGAGCGCACCTGACGTCAGAATAGGCAGGCCAAAGCCGATCTGAAACAAGAGGGGCAGAAGGAAGGTCGCGCCGCCCGAACTGATCCGGATGAAGAGCGCGCCTAGCGCTGCGGTGCGCAGGCTGTGAATCTTCAGGAGAGAGATGTCGAGAAGGCGGGGGTGGTCCAGCTTATAGCGACCGACGTAAAGGGAAAGGAGAACGATCCCTGCCGCGCCGCTGACAGTGACAACGAGAAGAGGTGCCAGACCGTCTCCAAGCAACGTGAGGCTGAAGAGGAGCAGCACCATGCCGCCGCTCAAGTACAGGATGCGCTCCAAGTCAGGTCTTTGGCGGCCTACACCGTCCTTAGCTGGCACATCCGATCCCACGGGGAGAAAGCGGCGCGCCAGAATGACCGCTGCGACCCCGATGGGCACATTGACGAGAAAGATGTATTCCCAGCCCAGACTGGCCGTCAGGACCGCCCCTAAAAGCGGCCCGATGGCAGGCCCGATCAGCGCTGTCATCGCCACATAAGATAGTGAGCGGACCAGCATGTCGGGTCTCGACGACCGGACAACAATCAGCCGCCCGACGGGCACCATCAGCGCGCCGCCGCACCCCTGAATAATCCGGCCGACAACCAATCCGGCCAGACTGTTCTGAAAGGCACAGAAGAGGGATCCTGCCGTGAAGATCGCCATGGCGGTGAGAAAGGTGCGGCGGGCGCCAAATCTGTCAGCGATCCAGCCGCTCAGCGGGACCAAGGCTGCTAAAGTGATCAGATAGGATGAGATGGCGAGTTTGAGGGCCAGCACAGGAATATCGAGTTTTGCCGAAATGGCCGGGAGCGCCGTCGACAGGATCGTGGCGTCGGTGGTCTGCATGAGCAGCGCTAGCGATACGATGAGGGGCAGACGGTTGCGCGCGAACCAACTCTCGGTTCCTGCATTATCTGGATGAGGGGCCATGTCAGATCTGTGCGAGGACTGTCGCGTCATCGGCTTCATGCTGGTCTGGCTTCGAAATCAGGCTGTGGAGCGAGACGATCGACCGGATCAGCCCAAGGCTGGACGGGGCGGCCAGATAACGGGGTGCCCAGCGTGTCACGAATTTGGCTTTGAACGCACGAAGACCTGTAAAGCCATAGAATCTGCTGCCATGGCGGAACACCCTGTCCCCCATGCGGCCAAACATGGGCGCGAGCCGGTGGTTCGGCATGCCCGCCAAAGGCGCAATGCCAAGGCTGAACCGGTCATAGCCCTGTTCCCGGCCCCAAAGCATCAATGAGGAGAAAAGGAAGTCCATGCTGCCATAAGGCAGTTCTGCGCGGTGGCGCATCAGATCAACAGAAAGTTCCCGATGGTTGGGGAGCGCCAGAATGTTTGCAAACGCGACAATTCTGCCCTGTTGCCGCACAAGGGCGATATCAAACTGGCGCAGATAGTCCGGATCAAAACGACCAAGGCTAAATCCCTTTTCCCGCTGATGCTTTGTCTCCAGCCATTCATCAGACACATCGCGCAGCTCCGGCATGACGCTGTCGATGGTCTCCCGCGGGAGAACTTCAAAAGACGCGCCGTCGGTCTCTGCCCGGCGCACGGCATGGCGGATCGACTTGAACGCGGATCCGGCGAGATTAAACTCCGCCAGATCGACCAAGGCTTCTTCGCCATATTTTGTGATTTTCAGCCCCATGTCGATGGCATGCGGCAGGCAACGCTCGGTAATCTCGTACAGCACCAGGCTGGCCTGTGCTTCGTCGGACAATTCGCGCAGGCGCCACAGCAAGGCACCCCATCGGGCTTCCGGCCCGACAGGGTCTCCCATGACGATCCATGTCGAACCCTGAGTCCCGAACATGAGGTAGGCATCCCCCTGTTCGGCGTACAGGAACCGCTTATCCCCGGTCAGCGCAAGATAGCCGTCGCAGCTGTCCGATACGTCCATCGCCGCATTGATCCGCGCCGCATCAAATGGCTCCCCCGGCGCCTCCGTCGGGGCAGGGCGCATGATCCGCCAGGCGGTATAGGCTGAGACACATAGGGCGATGGCCAGGCACGCCCGCAGAAAACGGGGGGCACCATCATGAACCACGAAACGCAGCCACAGGTCATGCGAATAGGGAACATGGGCATAAGCATAGAGACCTGTCGCAAAGACACCCGCCAATACCATGGCGATCGCAATCAAAGCCGCGGCAGACGGCGGCTCTGATTGGATTGCGGTGCGGCGGTAAAAAGCGGGACGGCCAATCTGGATCAGTCCGGCAACCCCAAAGCAGATCAGGGCGCCTTCCCATTCAAGACCCTTGATGATGGAGAAAAAGCCGCCCGCGATGAGGACACCGCGGGCCAGTTTGGCCGCTCCGTCCAGCTTTCGCCACAATCCATCGGCCAGGAACAACAGGGCAAGACCAGTCAGGCTTGCCGCCAAATGCGAGACCTCCACAAAGGGCAATGGCACCCATGTCGCGAGGATATTGACGCGTCCATGGAGCGCCGGTGTCGCACCTGATAATAGGAGGAGGGCGCCGCCGAAGAATGTGAGCACGGCGAGGATGGGGGGCAGCAGGGAATCCCTGCCTGCCATACCGCTGCGCTGAAGCCCCGCTGCCAAGCCCTGCGTGACGGGGTGGCGCTCTCTCCAAAGCAGGAGCAGCGCCGCGATGGCTAGCGGCGCCAGATAATAGATGACCCTATAGACCAGCAAAGCCGCGAGCAGACCGGTGCGATCGGCCGGCAAAGCGGCGATGATAACAGCCTCGAACACACCCATGCCTCCGGGTATGTGGCTGATAAGCGAAACGATCAGGGCGATGGCATAGGCTGCAAACAGAACGGGCCACAGGCTTGCGGCGAGATCCGGAACCAGCACAAACAAGGCTGTCGAGGAGGCGACGAGATCCACGATTCCTGCCGCAGCCAAGGCAAGGGAGTGACGGGGCCGGGGCAAAGGCATGCTCCATGATCCGACACGCAATGCCGGCACCCCTGCCGGCCGCAAGAGGAATGCCACAAGCCCGAGGCACACAAAAAGCGCGCCCAGAATGTGTTGCCAGACAGGCGCATCCCCGATCAGGGGGAAGTTGAGGCCACTTCCCAGCAATAGTCCCAGACCGGCCATGAGCAGGACCGAACTCCAGAAGGTGATGCTGGCAATTGCAATCACCGCGCCGACGTCGCCGGGCTCAAGCCCTTCTTGTCGGTAAACGCGATACCGGGCAGAGCCACCGGTCAGGATCGCGAGGCCAAGGCTATGGCTTAACGTATAGCTGGTGAAAGATGCGATGGCGGCTTTTCGCCAGGGCAGGCGTTTTCCGATCACGCGCAATGCGTTGAAATCATAGAATGTGAGCGCAAGATAGCTTGTTGCGGTCAGCGCCATGCAGGCGAGAAGGCTTGAGGCCGGTATCGACCTGATGGCCGCTTGCAGGTCGCGGTAGGTGATTTCCGCCAGCATGTGACGCAAGGCGAAAAAGCCAAGAGTCGCCAGCAGTAGAACGGCCAAAACTTCGATCCAGCGGCGATGATTTCGCGCAGCGCGCAAGACGTTCCCCATGCCTTACACCCTGTCCCAGGTTTGATGTTTGCAGAAGAACCCACCGATCAGACAGCCGGAGATGTCGAGTTGGGCGGGGGGTTGAAGCACGATCTTCGAGGAATAGGACGAACCTCTATCGGGCACGAAGACTGTGCTCGCCCAACGTCCCGGACCATCTGGACGATAACCGCTCAGCAGTTCGGTGCCGACGAGCGGCTTGTCATAATGCGCGTCGCGCGCATCCGCGACAGCTTCGGGCGCGGCCCAGACGATCTTGCCACAGAGTTCAGATGCACAGGGATAGATATGGACGACAATTGTCTTGTGTGGGCTTCTCCACATGCCGAATGGCGCCGCCGCTTGGGGTGGCGCCAATTCCGGCGGTGCGGCCCCAATCAGCAGCGCTGCTGCGACGGCAAGCATGTTTAGACCGAAAAGCCGCATGATTTTGCTCCCTTGTTGGGATGATAGATGCGCGCATTTCAGCAACCAATTACTGGGCGGAATGTGAAAATCGCGTCATAAAACCGCCGGGGGAGATATTGCATCTACATCGTCAGGCCGGCCGTAAAGGCATCCGCGATCAGGTCACCGCGGCCATTGTAATGGTGCCCCCCCGGAAGCACGACTTGCCGCGCCAAGCCTGGCGGGATCGACGGGCAGGCATTGTCATCTTCGTCCGATCCCCGGATGCAGACCATGCTCATGGGCTTGAGCGCCTTAATGGCCGGTATCGTCGGAAGGCTCTGCGGTCCGCTATAATCCAACCAGCTGGAGAGGTGGAATTGCATGTCGGCGTTGGACGAAAGCCCAAGCAAGCCGAGGCGAACCACTTGCTTGCGTTGTGCCGGAGGAAGATGTGCCACTGCAAAGGGGGCAGCGTCGGCACCAAAGGAATAGCCCAGAACCATAACGTTGGGACGGCCCAACTTGTTGGACCAATGCGCAATCAACTGGCCAAGGTCCTGCCCAATTCCTTGAGGGCTCCGCGCTGTCCAGAAGTAGCGCAGGCTATCAACGCCGACGACCGGAATGCCACGGGCCGCAAGCGTGCTGGCCACATTGGCGTCAAGGTCCGCCCAGCCGCCATCCCCTGAATACATCACTGCCATTGTCGAGCTCTTGGGGGCACCCGCATCGGCCACAAGCGTGACGGGAAGGCCCGGATCTGCTGCGACCGTCGCGGCTGGGCCGCTGTCCATCAGCCCCACAAATATCTGCTGGAACTGCGGCACCCAATTGCCTTCCACGCCAAATCCGTGGCCAACTTTTGGCAGCTCAATCAAGCGCGCATTGGAATATTTTGCGACGAAATTTCGTGCGACGGTCAGATCCACCACCTGATCCTGCATGCCCTGTAGAATAAACCAGGGTGACGAAATGGTCTTTGCGTCAAACCACCACCCGTGTTGCGGCTTGCTGATCCGTGTGGCTGTAAAGCCCGGCGCTGCGCACCAGGGCTTTTGGCCCGCCTGATCCGGACCGAACCCCATCGAAACAACGCCGCGCCAAATGTTGGCCGGAGATTGCGCGAGGGTCGCAAAGGCAACTGTGGCCCCAGAGGAGTATCCGCCCAAGATGGGGTGAACATAAGTGCTCATGCCGGCCCGGTGCTCAATGTCCTGGGCAAGCGCGCGCAGAGCGAAGTTTGGATTGATGCACTTTGAAGAATCGCCCTCAAGCGACTTCAGAAAGGCGGGTGTTGAAACACCGGCAACAACCGCGCCCTGTCCGGCAATCCGACGGGCCATGTTCATGACCCCGGGGTTCCAGCCACCATCGCCTGACAGGAAAATCACAGCGCCCTTTGGTGGGCCCTTTGGTTGGTAAAGAGTGACCTTTCCAACCGAAGGGAAGGTGTAAGTGGAAACGGTTCCCACCCCCCTGTCGGCCGGGACAGTCTTCGGTAGCTGAGGCAAGCTCGCGTCAACCTGGGACGATGCCGGTGACGCGATATCTGTGAAGGCCCCGTTTTCGAAAACGGCGACGGACGCGAGCGCCGCGGCTGCGGTCGCGAGAAGGATGGTTCCCTTCATTGTGTGTCTCCAGTGATGCGAGTCGGCACCGTTCAGCAAAAGCTGGCCGGCTTTGCAAAGGGCTCTAAGCGGTTTTCGGGGCCGGCTCGGCCGGCCCCTTTACCCACGCCAGCTTCAGGATGGAGTCTGAGCTTTGGCGGCTGGCTTCTTGCCGTTGGCCTTCATCTGGTGATGCTTGCCGGCTTTCGCCTTATGGGCAGAGGCCTTCGCGCCCTTTGCCTTATGGACGACCTTTCCAGCCTGCGTGCATTCATCCATGCGCGTGGCCGAACAGGGAGGATATTTGTTGCCCGTCGCCGGCGCCGCTTGCGCATTGGCGAGGGTCGGTGAAACGAAAGCTGTTGCTGCAAAGACAGTGATGAGGAACTTATTCATTCTTCCATCCTTTCAATGTCCTGCCCCGCCATCAAAATTGCGACCGCGTATTGGCAAAGTCACGTGAATTCACCGTAATTTTGGGGCCATCTTCCAAGGGTGTTCAAGTGTCTGAAAGGGCTGGAAAAAATAGGGTGACCCGAAGGCCGCCTTGCGGGCCGTCAGACAGAGTCACTGTCCCTTCGTGCATCCTGACAACACTGTCGACCAAGGCGAGTCCCAGCCCGGCCCCTGGCTCGGTGCGGGCCTTGCCGAGGCGGGCGAAACGCCGCATCGCCTCTGCGCGGAATTCGGGAAGGATGCCGGGCCCATCATCTGTCACTTCGATCACGATCCCGGTCTCAATCTGTCGGGCCGCGATTTCAATGAAGCGCCCCTGACTGGCATATTTGAAGGCGTTGTCGATGAGGTTGCCGATGGCCTGTTGCACCAGATCGCGATGCCCGAGGAGCTTGAGCGCCTGAGGGCAGTCAAGGCGAAGGTCGACACCCTTCTCCTCGAGGGCCAATTGATAGAGGTCAGCGATGTCCTCCAATAGCTCGGCCAAATCAAAATCGGCGAAGTCCCGTTTATCGACGCCGCCTTCGGCGCGACTAATCTGCAAGGCGGTATCAAGCGTGCGCTGGAGGATGCCTGCCTCTTGCTGGGCTGCTGCCAACGCCGTCACCGCCTCTGGGTCTTCTGTCCGCGTAACGCCGCGCTCCAGCTTCAGGCTCAGTCGGGAAAGGGGAGAGCGCAGATCATGCGCCAACATATCCGTGACGCCCCGCAATTCACCCACCAGCCGCTCGATGTTGTCGAGCATGCCGTTGATCGAATTGGCTAGATGGTCGAATGCATCATTGGTCGGGCGCCGGTCAATGCGCCGGGATAGGTCACCGCGCGATACGGCATCTGCCGCCCATGCAAATTGCTCAATCCGCCGGTCAAGGAAGCGGGAAAACAGAAACGCGCTGGCGACGGAGAGCAAGACCGTCAAAAGAAAAACCCAGGAGAACGCAGTTTTTACGGCAACGGAGATGGAGCGGTGTGTTGACAGGACGGAGCCGTGCAAAATGATAACACCGCCGCTGATGCGCCTTGTCGACAACCCCACTTCATCGGCGGTCTGCGCGCCCTTCAGGCGGATGGTCATGACCTGCCAGCGCATATTCGGCCCGAGCGAGTCCGGCCAAACTTCCAAATTACCCGCCAAGATGCGACCATCGGCTTGCCGGAGCGCGATGACTTTTGCGCGGTGTTCGGGTTGTGCCTGCGCTGCGATCTCAGCGAGCACCGCATCAAGCCCGTTGCGCGTGGCAATCTGGGTCATGGCCTCCAGCGCTTCCCGGTTCTCCTCCATCGCATTGCTGATGACGGCCCGGTCGGCCTGCCACTGCACAAACAGCAACGCGCCTGCGACCAGCAAAGCCTGGACAAGGGCAAACGTGCCGGCGATCCGCTTGGAGCTGGTGTTAAGCAGGTTCATAGAGTTTCAGCGGCGCGGTGCATGGGGCTACCGCTCTGTTCCCAAAAGATAGCCCGCGCCGCGCACAGTGTGGATCAACGGCACCAACCCCTCCAGATCGACCTTGCGACGCAGACGGCTGACATGGACATCCACCACATTTGTGCCGGGATCAAAATGATAGTCCCAGACCGCTTCCAGCAGCATCGTGCGCGTCAGAACCTGACCCTGATGCCGGACCAGATATTCAAGCAGCCTGAACTCGCGCGGCTGAAGATCAATCTTCGTCGACCCCCGCGTGACGCGGCGGGCCAAGAGGTCGATGTTCAAATCGGCGCAGCTGATGGCTGTTTCCACTTCGCTGCCCAGGCTTTTGCGACCGATCAACAAGCGGATGCGGGCCACCAGCTCTGAAAAGGCAAAAGGCTTCGTCAGATAGTCGTCCGCTCCGGAGGTGAGGCCCTCAACACGTTCACCCACAGCGCCCAAAGCCGACAAAAGGATAACCGGCGTCCGGATTTCCGCTGCGCGAATGGCGCTCAGCACGGCCATCCCGTTCATGCCCGGCAGCATGCGATCAAGAACAATGACGTCATAACTGCCGTCGGTCGCGTGAAAAAGGCCATCCCGGCCATCATAAGCGGCGTCGACACAAAATCCTGATTCTGTAAGTCCGGAGACTAGGAAGTCTGCAGTTGATCTATCATCTTCAATTACAAGGATTTTTTGCGTCATGCGAGGCTCGGGATAAGAAGCACATCTAAGTGATCTATGTGGCTAAGGTTCATGTTCTGAAAAATCAACGGAGCGGGTTTGAGTAATTGGTTAATCGTATTGGCCCGGCCTCAAGGGTGAGGCGGACCACAAAGGGGTGTGCAGACGGTCGACTGCTCTCAGAGGGGGGCAGGGGAGGCGAGATCGCCGACCGTCTGAGTGACGATATGCGCGCCTGATGGCATCTGTCTGGTGGTCGGAAAATTACCGTTATGTAATGCTTGGTGGCTTTCTAACGCGCGCGTCCTAGCCTCAGAACTGCCGCCGCAATTTGACCAGCGCCTGATCCAAACTCGACAGGAAGCGTGATCGGTCTGCATTGGAGAACGGCGCTGGACCGCCGGTGATGCCAGCACCTGCGCGGAGGTCTGCCATGATGGCGCGCACGGCCACCGCATTGCCGATAGAGGCGTCAGTGAACGGCTTTCCGTTGGGCGCGATGACGATGGCGCCGAGTTTCAGGCAGCGGTCGGCCAGTAAGATGTCGCCGGTGATGACGACGGTGCGGGGCGCGGTGTGTTCGACAATCCAGTCATCGGCAGCATCGAAGGCGTCGCTCACGATCTTGCGGGAGATGAGCGGCGTTGCGGGTACGCGGATCGGGCTGTTGCTGACGACGACCACGGGCACGTCATAGCGCGCGGCGACCCTATAAGTTTCATCCTTCACCGGGCAGGCGTCAGCATCGATCAAGATTTGGATCATGCCTCCCCATAGCGGGGCTGTGCGAAAAATCGAGCCGTGCAGCGCCTTAAGGTCAGGCGGTGCGGTCGTTTCCGAACTCCGCATAGAGCGCCGGCAGGAACGCGGCCAGATGCGGCATTTCTTGCCCGCAGTGGACGAGCAGCGCGCGGGCATCGCTCTCTGTAATCCGCAGCACGCGCTTGGCGACGGTGGCGGCCAAGCTGCCGATAAGGTTGCGCCCGGCGACGTGGGCACCACCCATCCAGAAGCGCGACCGCATTTCGCTGCCTCCCGGTGCCGCGCGGACATGGTGGGCGAGATAGCCAATGTTGATCGGCGCATCCCCAAGGCCGAGACGCGCGCAAACGATGGTCGCCTGTTGGTCATCGTCCAGACGCGGGTCAGTAAAGCCAAAGCTGGCGGGCGGAACGAAGCTGATCGCGCCGCGGATCAGATCGCTGCCGATATACTCGTCGACGATGGAGGTCTGCCCGACATAAAGCGCGCGGCCGCTGGTGCCGGCAGGGGGCGTTTCCCGCCATCCGACGTGGACATGCGCCTGCGGGTGCCAAAGTTTGTATTTGGCGGCGGCATCGCCGTGCCAGCCGAACCACCAATCCACCATCGCGGGTGTGACGCCGGGCATCTCGGTGCGCACGCTGACACGCATGCCGCCGTCTTGCGTGAGCACCCAGCCGTCTTCCAGCACGGCTGCATCGCCAAAAAGATTCTCTGCCGCCCCCTCAATCCCGGGCAGCAAAATGTCCGGCACGCCACCCCTATCCAGCGCGGCGCAGACATGTGCTGAGAGCGGGGCAAGTTCAGGATTGAAGAAGCGGGCATAGGGCTGTGCCGCGTCTTCCGCGCGATAGCCCAGATAGCGTCCGGCGATGGGTTTGCTGCTTTTCATGCGGGGCGTCCCATATAAGGATTGAACCGGCCCTCGGGATCAAAGCGCGCGCGCAAAGCGTCGAGCCGCGCCAGATTCTCCGGGGCCATGAACGGCATAGGCCTGCGCCCAAGGTTTTCGTCGGCCAGCTGAATGCCGACACTGTGCGCCTGCAACGCGCGCATATGGTCGGTCGCCCAGCTTTCATCGGCAGGCGTGGCTGCCTTGCCCCGCAATCCACCATAGAGCGCAAGATAGGTCCGCGCTTCGAGCGAGAAGGCCATGTCCGGCCGCGATGCGGGCGGGTTCCAGTTGAGCCACAAAGCATGGCTGGGGGCGGCAGGCTGGCTGTCGGCGATCTGGCGGAGCGCGGGCAACAGCGGGTCAATGGGGTCGTTCATCCACATGCTGTCCGCCGTCCAGCGGGTATTGGGCAGGAAGAGCGTCTTTTCCCCAGTCTTCATCATCATGTTGAGTGATATCGGCATCAGCGGCAGGGTCAGGCTGGCCTTGGACCGCAATGGGCTTTGGTCGATGAAGGCAACCGCGTCCCGCGCCGCGCGCCAACTGTCGGTCAGGACCGGCGCCATCACTTCAAGGCCGTGGGAAAAGATTCCGGTCGCTTTGCGGTTGAACACCAGCTGAAACTCAACGGCGGGGGAAACATCGGGGCCGACGCGGTCTGCCCAAGCCATGACCTCTTCAAGATTGCGGATGCGGAAAACCTGAAGCTTCAAACCCACAAATTTGGGGCGTGTGTGCAGCTTTAGATGGAAGCGCACCACCACCCCGAAAAAGCCTGGCCCGGCGCCACGCGCCGCCCAAAGAAGCTCGCTATTCTCCTGCTCATTGGCATGAACGAGCGTGCCATCGGCCAGCACAACATCAATGCCGATCACATTCTGGCAGGCAAGGCCGTTGGTCCGGCTGTTCCAGCCAAAGCCGCCTTGCAAAAGAAACCCGCCCATGCCGACGGTGTAAGCATGCGCCACGGGGAAGAAGAGGCGGCGTTTCGCCAGCGCTTCGTTCAACTCCCCGGCCATACATCCCGGCCCGATGATCGCCGTGCCATCCGCTTCATTGATCGCGATGCCGTTCAGGCGCGACAGATCAAGCATCATGCCGCCATCGCGGATGTGGTTCTGCGCCCAGCTATGTCCACCCGAGCAGATGCCGATTTTCAGGCCTTCGTCCCGAGCGCGTTTTACGGCGGTGATGACATCGTCGACGTCATTTGCCTGCACGATCAGGTCGGGCCGACGGCTGGGGTCTTGCGCGTTGAAGCTGGTGCCGAGCAGCGCGGCTTCAAACGTGGGTTCTTGCCGGCCGATGGTCTGGCCTGTTCCGGTGGACCGGTTCATGATTAGTGATGATCGTCGGGCCGAAACATAGCCGGCAGGGCGAGCCAGCGCATCGGAAAGGCTGGCGGAGGTGGAAATACAAAGGGCTCGTGTGCTGCGACTTCAGCCAAAGCCGGGGCAATCCCAAGGTTCAAAAGAATCTGGGCGGTGGCGATGTCAATTTTATCTGGGGACAGCAGGCCGCGGTGAATATCCAGCGCGAGGCCAGTGAACGAACCCGCAGCAACGGAGACTGCAACATCGATATCCGCAACCTTGTACAGACCGCTTTCGACAACGCGGGCAAGGTCACTTTTCAGCTGCAGGCGCAGTCTTGATTCGAGGAAATCGACTGGAAGCCCGACGTCAAAAACCAGGCGGCCAAACTCGGGTTTCTGGGTGAGAATGCGCATCGTCAGTCGGGTGATACGCGCAAGCCGCCCACCTGGCGGCGCATTATCGAGATCCAGTCCAGCAATCGCCGCCAAATGGGTCGCGCCATATAATGCGGAGAGATCTGACAAAAGTGCTGGAATATCCGGATAATAGTTGTAAAAGCTTGTATGAACCAAACCTGAATGGCTTGTGATCTGGCGAATGCCGAGGCCTGCCGCCGTTTTCTCGAGCAACAGGGTCTGGGCAGAGACAAGCAACCGGTCGCGCGTGCGCTCCCGTTTTGTGCCTTCTCTTATTTCAGTCTCATTCTTCATAAAATGACATTATGTCATTTATGGGCCTTTGTCAACGGAGGGACTTTTGGGGCTTCCCTCTGCGCTATGTGGCTTTACTGCGGCAGCACACCGAGGCGGAAGCTAGAGGCGGTCACGCCACCGAACAGGTCGGGCTGATGATAGACGGTCGCCGCCGCTTCGCCCTCGGCGGCCCCGACGACGGTCATGAGCGGAATAAGATGGTCCTCCCGCGGATGCGCGGCGCGCGCCATGGGTGCATGCGCCCAAGCGATCAGGCCCGCCGTGCGATCTTCCGGTGTGGACGCAACCACTGTTTCCTGAAGCCAAGCGTCAAACGCGCGAGAGGCCTCGACGGCCCGCCCACCGCCGCGCAGCTCTGAAAGATTGTGGTACGTCAGCCCACTGCCGATGATGAGCACGCCCTCATCACGCAGCGGCGCCAATAGACGGCCCAGTTGCAGATGCAGTTCGGGGTCATAGCCGGGGTCAATCGACAGCTGAACGATGGGCATGGCCTCTTCAGGGTACATCGGCTTCATGATGCTGAAGGTGCCATGGTCGAAGCCGCGCTCCGGATCGGGCCGCGCGCCAAGGCCGCCTGCATCCAGTAATTCCTTTACCCGTGCGGCCACATCCGGCGCACCGGGAGCGGCATAACGGATGTGATACGTATGTTCGGGAAAGCCTGAATAGTCATAGACCATGCCCGGCGTGGCGCTTGAGGAGACAGCAAAGCCGCGCTCTTCCCAGTGGCTCGACACCATCAGGACAGCACGCGGCGCCTCGCGCAATTCCTTGCGGATCGCGATAAGAGACTGTTCCAGAACGTCGAAGGCTTGGCGGAACGGACCATCAAGATACGGCCAAGGTCCGCCGCCATGGCTGATGAAGTAAGTGGGGAGGCGCATAGGCTCAATCTATGGTCGCACCGCGCGATTTACCAGTGCGCTGGCGTCAGGCAGGTCCGCAATGCCGCCAAAAAAAAGGGCGCCGGTTGGGCGCCCCTTTTCCAATGTCTTTGGCTTAGGCCGCTTTGGCGCGGCTCGCCTTTTTGCGTTCGTGCGGGTCCAAGTGGACTTTGCGCAGACGAATGCTCTTGGGCGTCACTTCGACGAGTTCGTCTTCGTCGATGTAAGCAATGGCCTGTTCCAGTGTCATGCGGGTTGGCGGGGTGAGGCGGATCGCATCATCCTTGCCGCCCGAAGCGCGGAAGTTGGTGAGCTGCTTGGCCTTCATCGGGTTGACTTCAAGGTCATCCGTCTTGGCATTTTCGCCAACGATCATACCTTCATACAGCGTTTCGCCATGCGCCACGAACAGGATGCCGCGTTCTTCGAGCGGACCCAGCGCGTAGGAATTGGCTTCACCCGCACCGTTGGAGATCAACACGCCATTCTTGCGGCCTTCGATCCTACCCTTGTGCGGACCGTATTTTTCAAACAGTCGGTTCATGATGCCCGTGCCGCGCGTGTCGGACAGGAATTCACCGTGATAGCCGATCAGACCACGTGATGGGGCTGAGAAGGTGATGCGCGTCTTGCCACCGCCTGAGGGGCGCATATCGGTCATTTCCGCTTTGCGCATGTTCATCTTGTCGATGACCGTGCCTGAAAACTCATCATCCACGTCGATGACGACGGTTTCATAAGGCTCAGTCTTCTGGCCGTCTTCTTCGCGGAACAGAACGCGCGGACGCGAGATGCCGAGTTCAAAGCCTTCGCGGCGCATCGTTTCGATGAGCACGCCCAGCTGAAGTTCACCGCGACCGGCGACTTCATAGGAGTCTTTGTCCGCGCTTTCGGTGACCTTGATGGCGACGTTCGATTCCGATTCACGGAACAGACGGTCGCGGATCATGCGGCTGGTGACCTTGGTGCCTTCGCGGCCAGCCATCGGCGAATCGTTTACGGCAAAGCGCATCGACAGCGTTGGCGGATCGATAGGCTGGGCAGCGATCGGATCGGTGACAGCGATGTCGCAGATCGTGTTCGCCACAGTCGCGGTCGTCATGCCGGCAATCGAGATGATGTCGCCGGCCTTGGCTTCATCGACGGGCACACGCTCCAGGCCCCGGAAGGCGAGGATCTTCGATGCGCGACCTGTTTCGATGACCTTGCCATCGGGGTCGAGCGCGTGGATCGCCATGTTGGTCTTCACGGTGCCGCTGTCGACACGACCGGTGAGGATACGGCCGAGGAAGTTGTCACGGTCGAGCAGCGTGACGAGGAACTTGAACGGGCCGTCTTCATTGGCCTTGGGTTCCGGCACATGGCTGACGATCGTTTCGAACATCGGCGTCAGCGTGCCTTCGCGCGCCGAATGGTCGAGCGAGGCATAGCCGTTGCGGCCCGAGGCGTAGAGCACCGGGAAATCGAGCTGCTCATCGCTGGCTTCCAGCGAGACAAACAGATCGAACACTTCGTCGAGCACTTCCTGAATACGCTCGTCCGGGCGGTCGACCTTGTTGACGACGACGATGGGACGCAGGCCCAGCGCCAGAGCCTTGCCGGTCACGAACTTCGTTTGCGGCATCGCGCCTTCCGACGAATCGACGAGCAAGATGACGCCGTCGACCATGGAGAGGATGCGTTCCACTTCACCGCCGAAGTCGGCGTGGCCCGGCGTGTCGACGATGTTGATGCGGTGGCCTTCCCATTCGACCGAGGTGCACTTGGCCAAGATGGTGATCCCGCGCTCCTTTTCGAGGTCGTTCGAATCCATGGCGCGTTCTTCGATGCGCTGGTTGTCGCGGAAGGTGCCCGACTGGCGGAACAGTTGGTCAACAAGGGTGGTCTTGCCATGATCGACGTGTGCGATGATGGCCACATTGCGGAGGCTCATGGGTATTCCGGTTTTTTGAGGAATGTTTCGCCCGCGCCCCTAGCTGAATTTGTGCGATGCGGCAAGCTAAGCTAGGGCGGGTTGATGCTGGCCCGTCTTATTCCCGACAAGTTCATCCTGCTTTTGCTCGCTACGATTGGGGCCGCGACGCTGTTTCCGGCGCAGGGCAAGGGGATGTTGGTCGTTTCGGCTATCGCCAATATCGCTATTTTCAGCCTGTTCTTCTTTCACGGCCTGCGGCTGTCGCATGAAGCGGTCTGGGCAGGGCTGAAGCATTGGCGGCTGCAACTTGCGGTGCTGGTCTTTGGGTTCGGTGCCTTGCCGCTTCTGGGGCTGTCGGTGTCGGTGCTGGCGCCGGATTTTCTGTCTGCGGAACTGTGGCTGGGCGTTTTGTTCCTTTGTGCGCTGCCATCGACAGTGCAGTCGGCGATTGCCGCCTCGTCGATGGCGCAAGGCAATGTTGCGGCCTCAGTGATCGCGGCGGCGCTGTCCAACCTGTCGGGTGTGATTTTGACGCCGCTGATCTTTGCTGCCCTCGCCCATGTTGGCGGCGGCGGTGGTGACCTATCGACCATCGGGCGGATCGCTGTGCTGCTTCTATTGCCCTTCGCGCTGGGGCAGGTGGCGCGATATTGGTTGGCCGCTTGGGCGGAACGCCACCGTGTCTGGATCGGCCGGCTGGACCGGACGACGATCCTCATCACCGTCTATGTCGCCTTTAGCGCCGCCGTCGTCGATGGCCTGTGGGCGCGGCTGGACGGCGCGGAGATGCTGCGCCTCTTTGCCGTCGTTTGTCTCCTGCTTGGTGCAGCGATGGGCGGCGCCTGGGCGCTGGGCGGCGCGCTTGGCCTCGCGCGGGAGGACCGGATTACGCTGCTCTTTTCCGGCGCGCAGAAGAGTCTTGCGACCGGCGCGCCGATGGCCCGCATCCTTTTTCCAGCAGCACAGGCAGGCATGATTGTCATTCCGCTGATGCTCTACCATCAATTGCAGTTGACGGTTTCAGCATGGATTGCCGCGCGGCTCGCGCGAAATTAATCGAATTTTGCTCGATCTGGGGTTAGGGGAACGCGCATGAACGCTATAACAACGCCAAGGGTCGCCGTTCTTCTGCCCTGTTACAATGAAGCCGCGGCCATTGCGCAGACGGTGGCAGACTTTCGTGCCGCGCTGCCCGATGCGACGATCTATGTCTATGACAACAACTCAACCGACAAGACGGTGGAGGTTGCCGCAGCGGCCGGCGCCATCGTCCGGACAGAACGGATGCAGGGCAAAGGCAATGTTGTCCGCCGCATGTTCGCCGATGTGGAGGCGGACATCTATGTGATGGCTGATGGCGACGCGACCTATGAGGCCGCCGCTGCCCCGGGTCTGATTGACCTGCTGGTCAGCGACCAGCTCGACATGGTGGTGGGTGCGCGCAAATCTGAGGTTGAAGCCGCGTATCGGCGGGGCCACAAACTTGGCAATGCGATGCTGACGGGGATGCTCGCTTGGTTGTTTGGCCGCAGTTTCACAGATATTCTCTCGGGCTACCGCGTCTTTTCCCGCCGTTTTGTGAAGAGCTTCCCGGTCCTGTCAGAAGGCTTTGAGATAGAAACCGAAATCAGCGTACACGCACTGGAACTGCGGATGCCGGTGGCTGAACGTGTGACGGCTTACGCAGCGCGGCCTGAGGGATCGGAATCAAAGCTGAGCACTTATCGCGATGGCTGGCGCATCCTGCGAACTATCCTGACGCTGTTCCGTATTGAAAAGCCGCTCGCCTTTTTCGGGATCATCGGCGCAGCGCTCGCCTTCATTGCGGTCGTGATCAGCATTCCGTTGTTCCTCACCTTCTTTGATACCGGCCTTGTGCCGCGCCTGCCGACGGCCGTGCTCGCGATGGGGATCATGCTGCTGGCCTTTCTTAACGGATTTTGTGGTCTGATCCTCGACACGGTCGTGCGGGGCCGCCGTGAAATGCGACGGCTGGCTTATCTTGCTCACCCTGTGTAGGGCGCAATCAATGTCATTTTTGGGGAACCGACCCGCGCTGGAGCGGGCCGTCTGGCTGTTTCTGGCTCTTGCCTCGGCGTTGCCCTTCATGGTGGCGCCGATCCCGATTCTGCCAGATTTGTTCAGCCATATCGGCCGCTACCATGTGATGAACACTCCGGGCGATACATGGCTCAGCCAATATTACGCCTTTGACTGGCATGTGACTGGCAATCTCGGGGCGGATTTGCTGATGCTCCTTTTGGGGCCGATGCTGGGCACGGAAAAGGCCGCCTATCTCATCGCCGCCCTTATTCTGCCTGTGATGGTCTGGGGTATCTACCGGCTTTCGCGGGCGCTGTACGGCCGAGTGCAGGCACCGGCCTATGTGGCGATTATCCTCGTCTGGTCGTTCACCTTTCATCACGGTTTCATCAACTGGTGGCTCGGCATGGCGCTGGTCTTCCATGTGGTTGCCATCTGGGTGGACATTCGCGGAGCGCCTATCGTCTGGCGGGCCATTTATGCGTTCTTTGCAGCCCTTCTGGTCTGGCTTTGCCACACCTCGGCTTGGGGCGTGTTGGGCTTGATTGTCGCCGGGATCAGCTTTGCAGAACGTAAGTCTTTTGTCCGTTTCTGCGTCTCGATGCTGCCTTGGGCCGCGCCAATCCTGCCCATGCTCATCTGGCGCGTGACCAAGGGCGGTGGTGTTCTGGCGCAGAATTGGTGGCCCACAGTCAAGATCAGCGGCGTCCGCAATCTGCTGCGCGCGGAATGGCGGGAATTTGATATTGCGAGCGTGGCCCTCGTCATTTTGGTGACCCTATGGCTGTTGGTCGATCGTCGGTTCACGCGCCATCGTGGGCTGGTCCTTGCGGCGGCG
>JBBATS010000044.1:0-23600 GCA_040398625.1 Chakrabartia sp.
TCTGGAAAAATGGTGCCGCTTAGGTGACTCGAACACCTGACCCCCGCATTACGAATGCGATGCTCTACCAACTGAGCTAAAGCGGCAATGGAGCGCGCAACTAACAGCGCTTGGGCGTGAAGACAAGCCCATCTGGCGCTCAGAAGCGGCCTTTTGGCCTTTCGCATTGTATTCCCGCCGCGCATCACCTATATGAAGCTTGCTAACGTCGCTTGAGACGGGACAATCGGCCACGGCCCTCCGCTCCTTTCCACGCTTCTTTCGCCCTGCAGGCACCTCTTGTCTGCGGGCAATATTCTTATGTGAAAGGATATCGGCAATGCCAGTCGGTACAGTCAAATTTTTCAACACGGACAAGGGCTATGGTTTCATTTCGCCAGATGATGGCGCGACGGACAGCTTTGTTCACATCAGCGCAGTCGAACGTGCCGGTATGCGCACGCTCCTGAAGGATCAGCGCGTCAAGTACGAGCTCGAAACCGATCAGCGCGGCAAAACATCAGCCGTCAACCTCGAAGCGGCTTAACTCGATGGCCAAAGAGGATCTGATGACCCTCGAAGGCCTGATCGACGAGATTTATCCCGACGGGCGTTTCGGCGTCATGCTCGAAAACAACCATCGGATCATCGCCTACACGGCCGGAAAGATGCGGCGTTTCCGCATCCGTACGGTCGTGGGCGACATGGTGCGCGTCGAAATGACGCCCTATGATCTCAGCAAGGGCCGGATCGTTTACCGCGACAAGGGTCCCGGAGGGGGCGGACCGGGTGGTCCGCAGCGCAGGCGGCGTTAGTCGCCTGCCCCCACATTTTGGCGCGATTTTGCGCCCAGGAAATACATGTTTAAATCAAGTTATAAGACCAAAGGCCTGAACCTTCAGGCACCTCATACCCCTGCCTATTCAGACGCTTCTAATGGAAGCTACACGCGGCGCCGGTCGCCCGTTCTGTCCCGCCGGGAACTTCAGCGGCTCGTTATCGATATGGTAGGCTGAGCCGCTCCCATTCTAAATCGGTCTCTTGGAAGGAAAAGAAATGTCACAATCAGGCGAGTATTTTCTCTCTCAGGCCGAAACATGCGCGGAAGCGGCGCGCAATTCGCCGCTTCCCCAATTGCGCGACAAATATCTGCGCGCTCAAGTCGCCTGGCAGGCGCTCGCCGATAGCGAAATCCGCATCCGCGACGCACGCGATCGTCGGACGGCGGAACGTGAGGCGGCAGCCGCCCTCGTCGCATCCTGATTTCTGTCTCCTGCTACTTTACAGCGTCGATACGCCCGCGGGCTGAGGCCAGCTTGCCGCCCGCCTGTTCAACAGGGGCAACTTCACTCATCAACGTTGGCGGCATGTTGACGAACACATTCTCATAATCGCCGGGGCGCACGCGATAAGTTTCGTGATAGACGCCGACATCCACATTGCCGTTGGTGGCGCGGTTGAACGCCGCCCATGCCGGCAGATGCTGCAAGCCCTTGGCCTTCGCGTAGTTTTCCAGATCGTCAAATGAGCGCCAATATTGGATGAGGACAATTGTCCGCCCAAACCAGGTCTTGCCGCCCATAAAGCCAAGCTCTGGCCTTGGATAAAGCTCACTGAGCATTCGGCCCATCGCGAAGATGACAGGCAGCCAGCGATGCACTTTCCACAGCGTGTTGATCCGCATGCCGATGATGAACACCACATGAGGCTCCTCCAGCCGCGCCGTCCAACGCCCCATCCTGATATCTGACATACCCGACCTTTCCGAACGCGCGAACAGTCCACAGCGCCAAGTTAGGCAATATGTTTACACTGTCAACACCCTCAGGCTGCGCCCACATAACCCAGACCTGCGGCCACTTGGATCGACTGCGCCCGTCCCTTGGCGCCCAGCCGGTCTGCCGCGTTGCGCAGATGGAAGCGGATGGTGGACACGGACAAATCAAGAATGATGCCAATCTCACTATCGGTCTTGCCCGCAGCCGCCCAGCGCAGGCACTGAACTTCACGGCGCGTCAGCTTGGGAGACAGCGTCGCATTGCGGGGCCGACCACGCGCTTCATTATGCGTTGCGACCACACGCACGGCGAGCGCGTGCATCCACGCGGCATGTTCCGCAAAAACCTGCTCAACGCCAATCGTTTCCTTCGCGCACCACACGATGGCCCCCATCAGGCCTCGCGGCTGGTGCACCGGCGTGATGATCGCCTCCTCCAGCAGCGGGTAGGCTGCAATGCTGCTGCAATCGATATGCGCAAACAGCCCGGTTTCCCGCCAGGTGGCGAGTTGTCCATCGCGATAATAAAAGGGTTCCGCCACCAGCCGCGCCGCCGACAGGAACGTGTCCTGCAACGCCAACTTGCGGTCGCGCCAATAATGATAGGCCGGGTCCACCCAGCGAAAGGTGGTTTCGGCATAAGGCCGGTCTTCGGCATCGGCCATCGGGTGCGGGTCGGCCAGATCCGCCTGCGCGGCAATATAGGGCAGGCCCAGCTCTTCGCCGGTCTGTTGGACCTGCGCAATCAGGCCGGGCATATCCGCCCAACATTTTGCCCTGAAATCCGTCACAAGCCCTCACTCTCGCCCAACGCGCCGTCTCGGTCGCACATTCTGGGGGGGCGCGGCAAGCCGAATGCGCAACTGTGCTGGGATTGGGCCACAGGGACGACTGATGAACACCCCGCCCGCCCCCAATATCTGACATGCAGGCGGATATCGCACAGGGCAAACATAAGGTTAATCAATAACTTGCATAGATTTCGGATTGTGAGACACTCTCGCACAAGCTGAGGTCCTCTGCCGGAACGCGGCGGCGGGGCGCGACGCCAAAGATTGTGATCGGGCAAGCCTATGTCCTTCGTAGAACACCCTTTACGCGCCAGCATCGTTTCCGAAATGCACATGCGGCGTATGCCACCCCTGACGTCCGCCATGGTGATGGTGCAGATCGTCCGGCTGGTTACCCCCGAGGAACGCGACGCAGAGCGCATCCATGTTCTCCAAATGCCCGGTGTCGCGCCATCTGCACAAAGTGAGCGCAGCCGACACATTGAAGGGCAGCGCAGCGACGGCGGAGAGTTTGTTTGGGAATGCCATAGCGAGGCATCGACGATGACGCTCATCATGCCGGCGTCGGCGGAGGATGGGTTTCAGATTGCGGGCGACAATGAGGACGCCATGCGGTGGATTATGGAGGCACCCGGCGCCGTCCTCCGCGCGGTCCGCATCGCGATCGTGGGGACTGCGGATGCAGACCGGATGATCAAAGCTGCTGACTTTACCGCATCTGAATTGGTCAGTGCCCAAATTGGCCCTGTGCAAATTTGGTCTGACTTTCTGGTGCGCAGCGATAGTTTTGGACGACTGGTGGTGACAGGTGGCGATTTGCCGCCGGCGGACCTCGGCCGGATCATCCACCAGCTTCAAGAACTGGGCAATTACCGCAACCTCGCCTTGCTTGGCTTGCCGCTCGCCCAGGAACAATCGGTGGCGGTGACGCGGCTCGAAAAGGAACTCGTCGCCGTTGCGGAGCGCATGGAGGCCGGCATTGCGGACCAGCAACTCTTGGACGAACTGTGCGGCGTGGCCGCGCAGCTGACGCGGATTACGGCGGCGACAGCCTATCGGATGAGTGCAACCGTCGCTTATGCCCGCATTGTGGAGGAACGGCTGGATACTTTGGCCAGCAGCCGGGTCGCCGGGTTTCAATCCCTGCAGGAATTCACGCAACGACGCCTGCTCCCGGCCACACGGACATGTGCGTCGTTCAGCGCGAGGCTGGAGAGTCTGTCGGTCCGAGTTGAACGGGCGACATCGCTGTTACGCACGCAGGTCGAAATGGTTGTGCAGGAGCAAAATGCAGCGCTGCTCACCTCTATGGATAACAATGCCGAGCGGCAGTTGCGCCTGCAACGCGTGGTGGAAGGGCTTTCTGTCGTTGCCGTCAGCTATTACGCCGTGGGCCTGCTCGCTTACGTGTTGCACGCCGTAGCCCCCGCGATCCACGTGCCCGATGAGCAACTGGTCGCAGCAAGCGTGATCCCTGTCTTCCTGCTGGTGTGGACGATGCTGCGCCGCAAGGTCAATTCGATCGTCGGCATGAAGCACTAACCGCCGCGCAGCATCCACACAGATTAATTGCTCGCCAAGACCGCCAATATTGCCATCAACAGCAGAACGATGCCTGCGGCCGCCGCCGTGATCATCGATGGATTGATGGCGAACGTGGCCTGCGCCTGCTCGCGGAACCGGCCCATGAGCTCAGGCCAAGTATAGCTGACGAAATCACCTTGGCTCATGATGCTAACAAGGACGCCATTGTCATCAACAACAGGCAGGTGGCGGAAGCGCTCATTGGACATCTGACGCAGCCAATCGAGCAGATCATCCTCAGCGCGCGCCAGCTTGAGGTCTGTCGTCATGATGGCGCTGAGTGGGGTCGTGACGGGATCAAGGCTATTGTTGATCAGCCGGCGCATAAAATCACGTTCGGTGACGATGCCGATGGGTTTTCGGTCTGCATCGACAATGACAGCGGCGCCATAGTTTTTAGCGCTCATCGCTTGTGTGGCCCGAAAGACAGTTTCGTCCGGGCCAAAAGTCATCACCGCTGACTTGCTGGCAAACTCAGCGCGGTCTCTAATTTTCATGGAGGTGTTCCTAGTGGAGATAATGTCCCCGACGCAGAGCCTACCGGAAACTCCTTCCAGGTGCCAGCGCGGCTTCACTCCACCGGTTGCATGCCCCTGCCGACGCTGCCATGGGCGCCAGCCGCCCGACGCGGGCAAAAGGGGGTGCTAGGGCCGCACAATGCACGGCCCTAGCTGAAGTTTGATATTAGACTTATTTTAGTTTCCAGCTGCAGCTGCTTCTGCTGCTGCCTTTGCTGCTGCTGCTTCTGCTGCTGCCTTTTCTGCTGGTGTCAGCACCTTTACCGGTGGCTTTATCGGGCGAGGCGTGATCACCGGAAGAGTCTTAATCGGAGGCAATTTTTTAATTAGATTTGTTTGCGCCGAAGCGGGCTGGGCAACAGCAACGAGCGACAACGCAACGAGCGAGGCGGATAGTGTCTTAAACATAATGAATAACTCCAATGTCGATGTAGGCCTTTTCATATGCCAGCGCCGATGCCGAGATGTTGGCTCAACAATTATGACATATTGTAAAATAGCTACCGTTGGATTTTTACATCGTCAATCAACGTCCCTCTCAATTCGGTTGAAGAATTCAGCCAAGCTGGGCCGGTCCTCCGAGTGGCTAAGGTCCTGTCCAAGAGACCAATTATACCGACCAAGCACAGGGAAGATGTTGATCGGGACGCAGTCAGGATTGGGCTGGATCGCCCTAACGGTGGAGAGCCCACTTCAACTGCGCATGGGCTTGCACTCATCAACCAGGCACCCGACATTGGAGGCTGGAGCCCGCCTGAAGAGGAACAATCATGAGTGTCGCCTTCCGCCGCGAAAGCGATGACGAGCATCTTGAACCCACGTTTGAGCTGCCCATCCCCGCTGGGCCAAATTATGTAACCGCGCGCGGGCTGGCGCAGATCTCTGCCAAGCTCGCGGAACTGACAGCGCACCTCGACAGTCTCACCGATGAAAGTGACATCAAAGCTGCCAAGCGCGAATTACGCTATTGGAACACGCGCCAGTCAACGGCCCAGCTGCTCGATAAACCAGACGGCACCCGCGTCGCCTTCGGCTGCACAGTCGACTATGCGCTGAACGGCAAGCCAAACACCCTCACCCTTGTCGGCGATGATGAGGCGGACGCGAGCCTAGGCCTTGTTTCCTTCACCGCCCCCCTCGCCCGCGCGATGCTCGACGCAGAAATCGGAGAAGCTGTTGATTTTGCAGGCAACGCGGAAGCCTTGGAAGTCAGAGACATCCGCGTTCGGCCAGATCTGTTTGGGTGAGTGCAAAAGAGGCGGTAGCAGATGCTGGAGCCCCATGGGGGTCTAGTTGGGTCGGTTTGCACCGCTTAGTGCCATGACGGCGCACCTAAGCTAAAATCGATCATGCAAAGCGCTAGCCATCCACAGCATAAAAGCGGCCAAAATATCAAAGGAAAAGTGCTAGGACCGCACGATGCACGGCCCTAGCTGAAGTTTATGTTAGATTTATTTTAGTTTCCAGCTGCTGCCTTTGCTGCGGCTTCTGCTGCTGCTTTTTCGGCTGCTGCTTTTGCTGCTGCTGCTCGTGCTGCGGCTTCTGCTTTTGCCTTTACTACGGCTGCCTGCAACTGTGCTGTTTTTGCTTTTGCTGCTGCTATTGCGTTGAACTGCGCCGAAGCAGGCTGGGCAACAGCAACGAGTGACAAAGCAACGATCGCGGCGGAAAGTGTCTTGGACATAAGAAATAGCTCCATTTTGGATAAATAACATTTTATATTACAAATAAAAGACAAACATCTGAAAACATGAATATCAAAAATATGTAATATGTGAGACGAATTATCGATGACTTTTTACATCGTCAATCAACGTCCCTCTCAATTCGGTTGGAGAATGCGGCCAAATTGGCTCTCGCCATTTCATTGGCTAAAGTCCTGTTCGAGGGACCAATTATGCCGATGACGCACAGAAAAGATTTCGATCGATACACAGTCAGAATTGGGCTGAGACGCCGGGATGTGAAAGACACGAAGGCAGAGATGCCTATGAATGAAACGCATCTAACCCATCGCGCATAATCCTATGCTGGAAGGAAGCGCGGGGCCCATCAGCAGGAATAGAAGGCGCCGCCCCAATAGGGGTCTGACGATCACAAAATGCGAAAGGGTGTGGGGGCCTGTTTCACCACACACCGCGAGCACCCAAACACCGCAAATGTCCGTCCTGCCTGCCGGAAGCAAGCGTGAGGTGTGTTAGAAAACGACGGAAATCCATGGTGCCGGCTACAAGATTCGAACTCGTGACCCCCTGATTACAAATCAGGTGCTCTACCAACTGAGCTAAGCCGGCCCGTGGTTTTGCGCCTCTAGCCTCAAATGCAGCCGAAGGTCCAGCCCTCGGTGCGTGCAATTTTGGGTGTGAGGGCAGAAGGATGCCATAAGTCGGGGGAGAGATGGGCATTGCGCAGCCAGGCGGCGGTGAGGATAGCGTCGGTTGCGTGGTCGTCATAGCGGGCGAGTGGTGCGTGTGGGCGGGCGCCGAGGCCGTCCAGCGCGGCATCGAGGGCGGCGGCGTCGCGGATCTTGCTGAGCCCTTTGCGGACGCCTGCTGTGCGGGCAGCGATGGTGGTGTAGATTTCAACGATGAGGGGGCCGTCCTCTGGCACGGGATCAAACGGCCAAACCGGCACGCGCCCACGCAGGCGGTGCAGGACCCGCATGCCGGTCAGGCTTGATTTCCCGACTTGGGAGGCACCGACAAGGTTGAAGCAGCTCGTGGGGGAAAGTCCCATCTCCCGCTGGGCATGCTCACACACGCGCATCCGGCCCATCCCACCAGGGAAAAGATCGCCGCAATCCCCGTGAAGTCGAAAATGCCGCTTCGCCTCTGGATGCCGCACGACGCCGTTTCCAGCCATATGCTCATCCTCAACACAAAGTCGCTCCACCAACTGCCAAAGCGAACTGGCGTCTTGCGGCGTGTCGGACCAGCCGGGAAAATAGGCCCCAGCATCCACGAAGGGGAGTGCGGGAGACAGGTCTATCCCGATAAGTGCCGGGACTTTTCGCGCGGCAAGATCAGCGATCCAATCCAGAATATCGGCGCGGGACCAGCCATGGTCGCGCGTCTGCAATGCGGGCGCGTCTGTCCCCGGCCCCGCAATGGCGAGCGCCAACCCTTTGGGCCGGGCCACCGCCTGCCCAGACCAGTCAATGGCAACGAAGCGGGTAAACCGATGGGGAGGGATTAGCTGCACTTCTTCAGATTATACTGATTCTTCCGGTCCCAGCATGCGGCATCAAAAGAAGGGAAGCGACGGGTGTAGAGCCAAGAGCCGATACTTGCCCCGCGAAACTGCTGCTCAATGGAGGGCTTTAGCGCCGCGCGCAGTTCCCCCAGATGCTCGGTCGCCAAGGTGGCGAGCTGACCACGCGGTGTGAAGAGAGCGCGCCTGCCGACCCAACCGGCCGTGTGGCAAAAGCCAAGCTGGCCGCGCACGGTGGAATAGCTCGTGGTCATCTTGGTCGCAAAGGCGTCCAGCGCCGATTGTGCGGCCTTGGGCGCCTTTTTGGTGCGCTTGAAATAGCCGCTGATCGTGTTGAAGGCCTTGGTCAGTTCCTCTCCGTGATTGGTGAGGAGCGCGTTGTAATTGCCGGTCGCCAAGAGCGTGGGATATTGGGTGTGGCACTGGAGCGCACCCAAGAGCAGCGCCTGACGCAGGCTCCAGGTCAGCACCGCCTTTTGTTCGGCCGGTGTTGCCCCGGGCATGGCGGGGTCAAAGCCCGGTTCCAACGCCATGATGGGCTTCGCCGCGAAGGCCGGGGGCTTGTAAAAAACCTGGGCGGTTGCAGGAATGGCAGCGAAAGACGCGGCCGCGAAAGCGAGAGGCACGAAACGGGACAGGCGCATGGGGCGGAGCATTCCTTCTTTTGCGCTAAATGAGGCCGCCCGCATTACGCCAAAATGAACATAAAAGAAAAGGGCCGCCCGGCGAACCGGACGACCCCAATCTTATAAATTCGCGTTGAAGCGAAATTACATTGCGTTCGAAGCGTTAGCGTCGACAGCGTTGGCTTCTTCGCCAGCAGCTGCGTCAACGTTCGTCATCGAATCGTTGGCTGTGCCTTCGGTGGCAACAGCTTCGTTGAGTTCAGTTGCGTTTGCTTCGACAGCTTCTTCCTTCTTGCCGCAAGCGGAAAGGGTCAGGCCAACAGCGACGAGCGAAACGATTGCAAATTTCTTCATGGTATCAACTCCCTAGGCAGAAATGATCTGGACAGGGGTGCGCCCTAAATACCCAAATCAAGGTGGACATTTACAGCGTTGTTCTTGGTTGCTCAAGCCCTTTTGTTCGCTTTTGCCAAAGAGGCAAGAAAGCACGGAAATTGGCGGCTTAGAGCAGCGTCTAGTGCCTCCATCGAGCATGTTTTGCCCAATTCTTGCAAACTTGTGACAGCAAATTCCGGCAAACCGCAGGGAACAATCCCCTCAAAGTGCGTCAGGTCCGGCGCGACATTCACCGCAAAGCCGTGAAAAGTCACCCAACGGCGCACGCGAACGCCAATGGCGCCAATTTTCGCTTCCACGCCATTGTCGTCAGTCCAGATGCCGACGCGGCCCTCTGCGCGCCAGCAGGTAACGCCAAGATCTGCCAAAGCCGCGATGACCCAGCCTTCAAGCGCGTGAACGTAGCAGCGGACGTCCTCCCCCCGTGCCTTCAGGTTGAGGAGGACATAGCCGACGCGCTGGCCGGGGCCGTGATAGGTGTACCGCCCTCCCCGACCTGCACGAAACACGGGAAAGCGCGGGTCCAGCATCTCCGCGGGGTCTGCGCTGGTGCCCGCGGTATAAAGCGGCGGATGTTCCAGCAGCCAGATCTGCTCACGTGCTGAACCGTCCGCAATGGCCGCGGCCCGCGCCTCCATCGCAGAGAGCGCAGTCGCATAATCTGTCAGTCCGTCAGCAACGGTCCAGTCAATGTCCGAATCGGCGTGCGTCATTGGCGCGGCATGGCGGGTGGTGGCACGGGAGTCGAGATCAAGCGCCGTTCAGGCGGGAAAGCGCTCCGCGACCCATGACAGCGCATGACGGCTCAGCGCCTCCGCGAGGGCCTTGTTTTCGGCCTCCGCATAGCAGCGCAGTTCCGGCGCGTTGCCGGACCCCCGCAAATGGATGATTCGCCCGTTGGCAAAGGTCATGCGGACACCATCCAGATCATCAATGTCGATCAGGGCATCGCCTGCTATCGGACCAAAGCTTTCCTCAAGGCGCGACCGGCGGGCATCATCCCCCTCCTTCAGCCAGACAAAAAGCGCATCCCGCCGCGCCGGTGCGAATTCCGCAAGGCGGTCACTAAAGGTGGTCCGGGGCGGCAGGTCCGCCACAAGGTCGGCTAGGCGTCCGGGGCGGGCCGCAGCGAGTGCCGCGACAATGGGAAGCACCGCATCGCGGGTCGGCAAGGCGCTGAGCATCTGGCCTTCGCGTGTCACATCACTGGCCAGCAGAAAGCCGCCATTGGCTTCATATCCGCCGACAACGCCTTCGTTCGCCGCCAGCGCCGCCGCCATTGCGGCGATGACATAGGGAGACCCGATTCGGGTGCGATGGACCGTCCCAAAGGCCCCACATTTTTCGACCAGCGTGTTGCTCGACACCGGCGTCACGAGGCTCTGCGCGCCAATCGCCTGGGCACAGAGTACGCCGAGGACATCGCCGCGCAGCCATTCCCCCTCATGATCGGCCAACAAGGGACGGTCACTGTCGCCGTCGGTAGAGGCAATCGCGTCAAGTCGGTGTTCCGCCGCCCAGCCGCAGGCCAGCTCGATATCTTCCGCGCGGACAGCTTCGGTGTCGACGGGAATGAATGTCTCTGACCGGCCAAGCACGACCACATCTGCGCCCATCGATTCGAGAATGTCGACAAGGACATCCCTGCCCACCGCCGAATGCTGATAGACACCGAGCCGCAGGCCGTGGAGCGCCGACGCGCCGAAGAAGTTGAGATATCGGGCGACATAAGCGGGGCCGACATCAATGGCCTTTGGCAAGGCTGGGCGCACGATGAGCATTCCATCCGCTGTCCAGCCTGTGTCATCCGCGTTAATCGACTGCCGCAGGATGCCGGGTTCATCCTCTTTCAAAATCTCGCCATCGGGCCGGTAGAATTTGATGCCGTTACGGTCGTCGGGAATGTGGCTGCCTGTGACCATGAGCGAGGGCACACCCTCGCTAAAGGCCCACAAGGCAAGCGCAGGCGTCGGGACGAGGCCACAATAGACAGGCTCCCCGCCCAAGTCCCGCACCGCCTGTGCGCAGGCCGCAAGTATCCTCGGCGTGCTGGGTCGCAAGTCACCCGCGAGCGCCACGCGACCCCCGACCGTCCAAGCGCCGCATTCTGACATGAATCTGAGAAAGCCGGTGGTGTAGGCATGGCACACCCGGTCGGTCATCGCGCTGACAAGCCCGCGCGCGCCGCTGGTGCCAAAGGCAACGCCGCTCTGTTCAATAATGTCTGCAACGCATAAAGGGCTGTTGGCCATATTGGTGACTCGATGTGAAAAGAGTGAAATCAGCAGGGCTGGGCGATGAGAGTCAGGCCAGTGGGCGGGAAGGAAACCCCGGCCAGTGCCTCTACATAGCCGCACTGGCCCGGCCCGATGGAGCGGCCACCGGCGGAAACATGGCAATCGACAGGCATAAGCAGGACGGCCCCCTCATATCGGGCAAGCGTTGCAGCATCCGGCCGTCCATCCAGACGGTCCAGCCGGAAATAGGGCCCATCGACTAGAGCGGCCGCGCCAGAAGGCGAAAGACGCCGGTGCAAACCCGCCGGATAAGGCGCACCATGGGCAACCGACATCCCTTCTTCCACATGCAATTCGCGGGGTCGGCCATAATCGTAAAGCCGATAGGTGATGTCCGAATTTTGCTGCACTTCAATCACTGTGATGCCCGCGCCGATCGCATGAACGGTGTTGGCCGGAATATAAAAGAAATCACCCGAAGAAGCGGGGTGCCAAGCCAGAAGGTCTTCAATCGATCCATCCAGCGCGGCGCGGCGCAGCACGTCTGCATCTACAGGCGCTTTAAGACCAATGGCCATTTGGGCGCCCGGTTCCGCATCCAAAACCAGCCAGCACTCTTCCTTGCCCTGCCGCCCAAGCCCACGCGCCTGCGTTTGCGCATCGGAAGGATGGCATTGGACCGACAGATTCTCGGTCGTGAAGATGTATTTGACCAGCAGCGCATCCAGCGCGGGCGGAGGTTCAAACCAGATCTCACCAATTGGTTCTGCCGAAGGATTGGCGAACGGTGGCGGCAGATCTCGTCGTCCCCAGGGCTTGGCCACAGTCCGGGCTTCGAGCAGGGTCACAATTGGAACGGGGCTCCCTCTGGTCGCCAATTAAGCCAAAATGGCAGCGTTACCTGTCCTTATTGGTTATTTTTGTCAATTTAAGTTCGCGGGATGTGGCACCTCGCGTCGCCAAGACCGGCGAGGGCGATGCCCCTCCCCGATTGTCCATGCCGCGCCGATGTCGTAACGGAGCAGGAGTTAACGAGGAGTTGCTTTGCGTGAAGCTGTCTTACGATGCCATTTGGCAGGATATTCTGGCCATGCTGAAGGCCCATGCGGACATCATTCTGGTGGTCGCCGGCGCCTTCATGTTCCTGCCGACACTCGCGCAGGCCATTTATCTGGCACCGCCGGAGATGGACGGCATCGACCAGAAATCGATGCAAAGCCTTGCGCTTTATTATGAGGCGAACATCGTCCCGCTGCTCGCGCTTCGGCTCGTCACACTTTTAGGAGTCGGCACTTTGCTGTCGCTGCTGCTCCACCCCACCCGCCCGACGGTCGGCAGCGCGATTGCTGCGTCAATGCGGATGTTGCCCAGCCTGTTCATTGTCTCGCTGGTGGAACAGTTGATCATGCTGGGCGGATTTCTGCTTCTGATTGTCCCGGGGCTTTATGTGATTGCGCGCACGGTCGTTTCCGACGCCGCCGTCATGGCCGAAGATGTTCGCAACCCGTTGCGCGCCATTGCCCGCAGCTTTGATCTGACAAGGGGGCTTGGCTGGCAGGTCTTTGGGCTCGTTGCGATTCTGGCGGTCGTCACCTGGATCACGACCTCGGCGCTGGTGGCCATCATCGGGATACCGACCCAGATCCTCCTGCCGGAAGGCGCGGCCCTCATTGCACGCAACATCCTGTCCGCCATCACACCGACGACGTTGATGCTTGTCTTCGTGCTCCTGTCCGCGAGCTTTTATCGCGCGCTATCGGCAGTCAAAAGCGGGATCTGAGGGGCGGCCTCTTTTGGCAGGATGCCAAGGAGACGGGGATCGGGAAAGGTCTCAACCGCCCGGGCATAAGGCACAAAGCCGGACCTGATGTAAAAGCCCAGCGCCGATGGTCCATCGAGCGTGCAGGTATGCACCCACACCCGTGTGACGCCGGGGCGCCAAGCGGCAGCCATGGCCTGCGCCATCAGCCAGCGGCCATATCCCTTGCCATTGAGTTCGGGCACGAGGCCGAAGAACGCGATCTCACAGGCGCCGTCGGTTCGGAAATCAAGTTCGAGAATGCCGACCTCAATCCCCGCACGATCACAAACGGCCCAGATGGTGACGGCCTCATCGTGAATGATGGCCGTCAGCTCAGCATCCGACATGACCAGACGTGAGAACCAGAGCCATGGGCTCCCCACGCGTTCAAACAGAGCGCGATATTTGGCAGGCGTCGGCGCCTTCCAGGGCACAAGTGACAGGGGCACCGCGTTTAGCGGCGCGGGCCTAGGCCTTGCGCGCATTTCCAGCGACGTGACGATGGTCGCCACCTCACCAACTGGGACTGGCGTCAGGCCCATGTCGCTTCGGGCGGCAGGCTCATCAAGATGGCGTCGATATTGCCGCCGGTCTTGAGACCAAAGAGTGTCCCCCGATCATAGACGAGGTTGAACTCGGCATAGCGCCCCCGCCAGATGAGCTGCTGCTCCTTTTCTGCCGCAGAAAAGGGCTGGTTCATCCGCCGCCGCACGAGCTTGGGGTAAACATCCAGAAATGCCTCCCCCACATCGCGGGTAAAGGCGAAATTCTGTTCAAACGCGCCTTCCAGATGATCGTAGAAAATCCCGCCGACACCGCGATGCACGCCGCGATGGGGAATCCAGAAATAATCGTCCGCCCATTTTTTGAAGCGGTCATAATAATCGGTCCCATAAGCATCGCAGGTCGATTTCAGCCGGGCATGGAAGTCCGCGGTATCCTCTTCATACGGGATCGGCGGGTTGAGGTCCGCGCCACCACCCAGCCAGCGCTTTTGCGTGACGAGGAAGCGCGTGTTCATGTGCACAGCAGGCACATGTGGGTTGGCCATATGGGCAACCAAGCTGATGCCAGTGGCAAAGAAATTCGGATCATCCCCCGCGCCATGGATGGTTTTGGAAAACTCTTCTGAAAACGCACCGCCAACGGTGGACACGTTGACACCCACCTTTTCAAAGACCTTGCCCTTCATGACGCCGCGCACACCACCGCCGCCTTTGGCCTCGGGATCATCATCACGATTCCACGCCGTATAGCCAAACGATGCGTCGCTGCCGACTTCCCGCTCAATGGCTTCAAACTCGGCACAGATGCGGTCACGCAGCGTCTCAAACCATGATCGGGCGGCTGCCTGCTCGCTATCGAGCGCAAAGGGGACATTGGGTCTGTTCATGGCGGTCGCTTTAGAAGTGCAATTGGGGGATGCCAAGCCACTCAACTGACTGGCAACTGGCCCGTTTGCCGCAATGCCTCAAACACGGCGATGCCCGTCGCGACCGAAATGTTGAAGGAGCGCAGTCCAGATGCCATCGGGATACGGATCGCGGCATCACAGACGGCGCGCACCTCATCAGGCACGCCCGCGCTCTCTTTGCCCATCAGCAGCGTGTCTTCGGGCTGGAAGGCGAAATCACCCAACAGGGTTTCCGCCTTGCTGGACATGAGGATGAGACGGCCGGGTTTCGCCCGCTGGAATGTGGGCCAATCGGCATGGCGTGCGAGATCAACCCGCTCCGCATAATCCATACCGGACCTTTTCAACTTCTTGTCAGAGAAAGGAAAGCCGCAGGGATCGATGATATCGACGGCCACATCCATGCAGGCAGCAAGGCGCAAGATTGCGCCAACGTTACCTGCGATTTCGGGTTCGTAAAGTGCAATGCGCATCACAATGCGATAAGCGATCCACATAGCACCCGGCAAGCGGCTTGGATTTCGTATTTGCAACTGCCGGTAACATCGCTATCAGGCCCGCAAATCTTAAGGTTCTGGGGGTCGCTGTCCTGATTTTCCGCGGTTTCCAAGAAGGAACAGTGGGATGGTAAGGTCTAAGTCGAATCAGGGATAAATGGAAAGCATGGCAAGTTTGATGGAAGACAGCGCAACCGCTGGCGAAGAACAGGGCGGCGTCCGCCGCCGTGATTTCATAAACGTCGCAGCGGTAAGTTTCGCAGGGGTGGGCGCGGTTTCGATCGTCCTGCCTCTCATCAACCAGATGAACCCGTCGGCAGACGTGCTCGCTGAAGCTTCGACTGAGGTTGACCTGTCGGCGATCCAGCCGGGTCAGGCCATCAAGACGATCTTCCGCAAGCAACCGCTGTTTGTGCGCCATCTGACGCCAAAGGAAGTCGCTGAGGCTGATGCCACACCGCTTTCCGATCTGCGTGACCCGCAGACGCTGGAAGAGCGGACAAAGGCGGGCAAGACTCAGTGGCTCGTGACTATGGGCGTCTGCACCCATCTGGGTTGTGTGCCGCTTGGCGCTGCCGAAGGCGAAGTGAAGGGCGAATATGGCGGGTATTTCTGCCCATGCCACGGTTCGTCCTACGACACCGCCGCCCGCATTCGTAAAGGCCCTGCGCCTACGAACCTCGAGGTTCCCCCCTACGAGTTCACTTCTGACACTGCCATTTTGGTCGGCTGAGGATTAGATCGATGAGTTTTCCTTGGGCTAACGAGTATAAGCCATCCAACGCATTCATGCGCTACATGGATGAGAAGCTTCCGCTTCCGCGCTTCGTTTATAACGCCGTCGGCGCCGGTTATCCGGTTCCCCGCAACCTGAACTATTTCTGGAACTTCGGTGTTCTGGCCGGCATGGCGCTCATGATTCAAATCGTGACCGGCATCGTCCTGGCGATGCATTATGGCGCCGACAGCACCATTGCTTTCGGTTCTGTTGAGCACATCATGCGTGACGTGAACGCGGGCTGGTTCCTGCGTTATGCGCACATGAACGGCGCATCGATGTTCTTCATCGTGGTCTATACCCACATCTTCCGCGGCCTGTTCTACGGATCATATAAGCCGCCGCGGGAAATGGTGTGGCATCTTGGCCTCGTCATCTTCCTGTTGATGATGGCAACCGCATTCATGGGCTATGTCCTTCCCTGGGGCCAGATGAGCTTCTGGGGTGCCAAGGTCATCACCGGCCTGTTCGGCGCCATCCCGCTGGTGGGTGAGCCGATCCAGACATGGTTGCTCGGCGGTTTTGCGCCGGACAACGCCGCTCTAAACCGCTTCTTCTCGCTCCACTTCCTGCTTCCGTTCGTGATCTTGGGTGTCATCATCCTGCACATCTGGGCGCTGCACATTCCGGGTTCCTCGAACCCGACCGGCGTGGAAGTGAAGTCGGAACAGGATACGGTTCCGTTCCACCCCTATTACACCGCCAAGGATGGCGTCGGCGTGGCCTTGTTCTTCCTGCTGTTCGCAGTGATCCTGTTCTTCGGCCCGAACTTCCTGGGTGAGCCGGACAACTACATCCCTGCCAACCCGCTGGCGACGCCTGCCAACATCGTTCCGGAATGGTATTTCTGGCCATTCTACGCGATCCTGCGTGCGTTCACGGTCGACTTCCTGTTCATCCCCGCAAAGCTGCTGGGCGTGCTCGCGATGTTTGCCTCGATCCTGCTGCTGTTCTTCCTGCCTTGGCTGGACACATCAGCGGTTCGTTCGGGCCACTACCGTCCGCTGTTCCGGAAGTTCTTCTGGTTTGGCCTGATCCCCACGATTGTCATTCTTGGCTATTGCGGTGGGTCTCACGCGACAGACGGCATCGTGCTCGTCAGCCAACTCGCATCGGCTTATTATTTCGCACACTTCCTGATCATCCTTCCGATCATCGCACGCGTCGAAACAACCAAGCCGCTTCCAACATCCATCACCGAAGCTGTTCTGGGCAACACGCCTGCGAACGCGACGCTTCAGCCTGCCGAATAAGGACAATATCGACATGATCCGCATAGGTGCATTTCTTGTTGGGCTGTTCTTTTCCGGCTGGCTGCTTGTGTCAGCCGCGATGGGCGCCTTCGCTTTCGTAACCGCGCCGACGGCGCCAACGGCCGAGCACGAATTCCACAAGCCCGCAAAGTCCGTCGACTTCTCGTTCGACGGCCCTGCCGGCAAGTTTGATCGTGCCCAGCTCCAGCGCGGCCTGCAGGTCTTCAAGGAAGTCTGCTCAGCCTGTCACAGCCTGCAATATGTCTCGTTCCGCGACTTCAAGGACCTTGGCTATAGCGAAGGTCAGGTGAAGACGATTGCTCAGACATGGCCGGCCGAAACGCCGTCGATCAACCCGGACACGGGTGAAGCGGCGACGCGCAAGCCAATGCCGGCTGACAAAATCCCGTCGCCCTACCCCAATGATGTGGCGGCACGTGCAGCGAACAACAACGCTGTTCCGCCAGATCTTTCCCTGATGACAAAGGCACGCCACGGCGGTTCTGCCTATGTCTATTCTCTGCTGACCGGCTTCCAAGCGCCGCCGGCTGAGTTGAAGGAAAAGTTCCCGGCGTCCATGCCCGGCGCAACGACCCATTATAACCCATACTTTGCCAACCTGAACCTCGCCATGGCAGCTCCGCTGACCACCGACGGTCAGGTGACCTATGGCGAAGGCGCACCCAAGCCAACGGTCGACCAGATGGCCAAGGACGTGACCGCGTTCCTGACCTGGACGGCAGAACCGAAGCTTGAGAATCGCAAGCGTGCCGGCACCGCTGCCGTCATCTTCCTTCTCATCTTCCTCGGCCTGTGCGTCGGTGCCTATAAGAACGTGTGGGCTGATAAGAAGAAGGCGCACGCCTGATCGCATCGGCTCCGGCCTAAATCAGGGGCCCACCCCGTCGTTACCTGACTCAAACAGTCAGTTCAGCGAATGAGGTGGGCTCATGGCGGAAAGCCAGATCGAATATAATTACAGCGCGCTCGCGCGCACGGCTCGGCAGGCGGAGCGTTATGCTCATACCTGCCGGGCCGTTTTGTCTTCTCAGCGCATCCCCCACCGAGAAGTGATCATCCGCGACGCGTCCGAATTTGGACTTGGCGGTCGCGGGGCCATGCTCGTGCCCGGCGAACATCTCCGCGTCTTTGCCGAGAAAATCGGTGACTTTGAGGCCGTGGTGAAATGGGCGCGCGGCGATAGCTTTGGCTTGCAGGTTGACCGCCCGGTGGACCTGACATTGCTGGACGCGCCCGGACAGGAAGCCGGAGAGAGCAATGCCGGCTTTGCAGCGGGCCCGTTCGCAGACAGCAACGTCACGCCGATGATGGGCTGGAAATCCTGACCACCCCCCTTTGACGATAGCACCGCGAGACCGGCATCGAGAAATCGCCCGCTCTCCTATTTGTCAGCTTGCATCAAACGTCCGGGATGCGCAGGGAAAGACCCACTTGATCGGAGAGGGTCTCTGCCATGACGTTACCGTTTTCGCTTGCCGGACGCACAGCGCTTATCACCGGAGCATCCTCAGGGCTTGGCGCCCACTTCGCCCGGCTCTTCGCCCAGGCTGGCGCCAATGTGGTCTTGGGTGCCCGTCGTACTGACCGGATTGCCGCCCTCGCCAATGAATTGGACGCAGGGGATGCGGGCGCCCTCGCCGTTCCTCTGGACGTAACTGATGAGGCGTCCATCATAGACGCCTTCAACATGGCGGAAGAACGCTTCGGCACCGTCGACACCATCATTGCCAATGCAGGCACATCTGCCGCCGCCCGGGCAACCGAGGTCAGCGTCGAGGCGCTGCGCATGGTCACCGACACAAACTTCACCGGCGTCTATCTCACAGCGCGGGAAGGCGCCCGTCGCCTCATCGCCAGTGGCAGCCGTGAAACCGGCAAGGGCCGCATCGTCCTGATCGGCTCCATCACCTCGCACCTGACTGGACAAGGCGACAGCGCTTATGCCGCAGGCAAGGCCGCTGTTGCCCATCTGGGCCGCAATCTGGCACGCGAATGGGTGCGCCAGGGGATAAATGTGAACACGATCCAACCCGGATACATTCAGACCGAGATTGCGGGGGACTGGTTCCAGTCGCCGGGCGGACAGGCGCAGATTGCGGCCTTCCACCGCAAGCGCCTTCAGCCCATTGATTCGCTCGATGCCATGATGCTCTTTTTCTCCTCCGATGCCTCTGCGGCCACAACCGGCGCGGTCATCGATATTGATGATGGACAATCGCTATGACGGAACGTGCCCGTGACATTGCTGCCCGCGTTGAGACCTTCGTCCGAGACGTCGTCGTCCCTTATGAAAGGGACACCCGTCGTGATCATCACGGTGCACCACTGGATGAGATGGTCCAAGAAATGCGGGCCAAGGCGCGTGCCGCCGGTGTGCTGACGCCACACATCCTGCCCGATGGCAGCCATTTGATGCAGCAGGAGACAGCGATTGTTCTCCAGAAATCAGGCCTCTCCCCGCTGGGGCCGCTCGCCGTCAACACCATGGCCCCCGATGAGGGCAATATGTACCTGCTCGGTCACGAAGGTAGTCCGGAGCTGAAGGAACGTTTCCTCAAGCCCATGATCGCAGGCGAGGCGCGGTCGGCCTTCTTCATGACCGAGCCTGCGCTGCAAGGCGGGGCCGGTTCTGACCCGTCCATGATGCAGACAACCTGCAAGCTGGATGGCAACCACTGGGTCATCAATGGCCGCAAGGCGTTCATCACCGGCGCAGAGGGCGCCAAGGTGGGCATCGTCATGGCCAAGGCTGATGAGGGCGCATGCATGTTCCTCGTTGACCTGCCCGACCCCGCCATCCGTATCGAGCATGTCCCCAATACGATCGACAATTCCATGCCGGGCGGTCACGCCACCGTCCTCATCGACAATCTGCGCGTTCCGGCAGACCAGATGCTGGGGCAAGCTGGCGAAGGCTTTAAATACGCGCAGATCCGCCTCTCCCCTGCCCGCCTGTCGCACTGCATGCGCTGGCATGGCAGCTGCCAGCGTGCGCATGAGATCGCGACCGACTATGCCAATCGCCGCATGGCCTTTGGCAAGCTGCTCGTGGAGCATGAGGGCGTCGGCTTCATGCTCGCTGAAAACATGATTGACCTAAAGCAGGCCGAACTGATGATCGATTGGTGCGCCTCTGTGCTCGATACAGGCTCGCTCGGGACAGTAGAAAGCTCCATGACTAAGGTCGCTGTATCCGAAGCTCTGATGCGCATTGCAGACCGCTGTGTGCAGGTGATGGGCGGCATGGGCGTGACCGATCACACCATCGTTGAACAGGTCTTCCGCGAAATCCGGGCCTTCCGCATCTATGACGGCCCAACCGAAGTCCACAAATGGAGCCTCGCCAAGAAGATTAAGCGCGACTGGAAGGCGGCAAATCCCGCTTAAACAACCCACGCTGTCATTCCCGCGAAAGCGGGAATCCAGACTTCTCTGCTCAACCGATGCGCCAGTGGTGCTAATGGATCCCCGCTTTCGCGGGGATGACGCCCGGTTTGTAGTCAAGCCGTCTTTTCAAAGTTGATCAGGTCCACCGGTTCAACCATGGACACGCCGGCGCGGATACCATCGACCCAAGCCACCCTGGTCATGATCGACCAGCCGTTCAGCACCTTGACCAGAACCTGCTGATCCTTGTGGAGCGGCAAGTCTGTCTCAATCTGCAGTCCGGTTGAAGATACATTGCGGACAACCGCACGGCGGCTCGTCTGGCCAACAAACAGGCGGATATCGCGGGTCAAATCTTCGTCGGCCGCCCCAATGACAGGCGGCGGCGCGAGGAGCTTTAGCCCAAAGCGGCGACCATGGATCCAGCGCACCGTGGCCGGCACATATTGCAGCCCGCTGAAGGACACTTCAACATGCTCGCCCACAATGATGCGGGCGTCGGTCTCCCCCGTCATGCCGGTTTCAGACACGTTGATAACGCTGGCCTTTGCATCAAGCTCAACGGCAATGACGTCTGCCTTCAAATAAACCCGCTTGCGCTCTGCCGCGCGGCGCGTGTCTCCTTCCAGCCGCCCGGCAGGCGCAGGGAAGATATCGGCCTCAAATTGTTCCAAAGGTTTGATGTGCAGCATGTTCGTTACCCCGCAATCTGGTCCACCCAGTCTAGCGGCAGTCTATTGAATCAGCCCTTGCCTGAAATCCTGTTGAATCCACCGTAGCGTTTCGGACGAGCTTGCAACCTTTTGCTAACCATTTGCCCTTTCAGGATGCTCTTCGCTGAAGGCAGGCAGGCCCGCGACCATGGCAAGGCGAACCGCCGCAGAAACAGTCCGCACATTGAGCTTTTCCATCAATGTCGCGCGAAAGCTCTCAACCGTGCGGATGCTCAGACCCAGATTATAGGCAATCAGCTTATTGGGCAGGCCATCCAGCAAGCCCTGCATCACCTGTCGTTCCCGATTGGACAGCTTTGCGATCCGTTCCTTTGCATCGTCCAACTTGCCAAGCGCGTTGACGCGCCGGTCAAGTTCCCCAAACGCATTGTCCAGCGTGGTGAGCAGATGGTCCTGCACATAGGGCTTTTCGATGAACTCAAACGCCCCGTTCTTCATCGCACGGACTGCGCGGCCGATGTCCCCCATGCCGGTCAGGATCAGGACGGGAAAACGGATGCCTTTTGCATTCAGGGCCTCTTGCGTCTGGTGGCCGTCAAGCCCGGGCATGTGCAGATCAAGCATAATGCACCCCGGTTCCGCGGCGCCCGCAATGTCGAGAAAGGCCTCTCCACTGGAAAATTGTTCTACAGTGTAGCCATGTGCCTTCAGAAGCAGGGCGGCAGATTGCCGAACCAACTCGTCATCGTCGATGAGATAAATGAGCTTGGTCAACTTTTCCGTCTCCCCATGCGACTATAGGGACGGAGTATCGTCGATCATTTGACTTGAATCAACTATATTGGTTGTAAAATGACAACATATATTGCCATGTTGGCCGCGTGGATGACAACGGGCTAGGACGGGACAAAAATGGGTTCAGCGAACGATGAGGATCCCCTCGGTTTAGCCTCTATCTCTTTGTCAGGCTTACAATATTAAGCTCTTTGAATCAGTCCAAGAGGCGGGATGAAGGGTGCCTAGGTGGAACCAAAGAGGGAAAAAGACCAAGCGCCGCATTCAAGTCAATTGCTGAGGTCACCAAATATTAAGCACCTTTTGCCGCCCATAAAATGGCACCGGCAATGTCATCATCTAATGTTCGGTCAATCACGCTCCGCCCGCGCCGCCAAAGCGACGGCTTCTGACATGGAGCGCACCTGAAGGCGCCGGACAATATGCGCGCGGTGCATTTCCACCGTGCGCGGGCTGATGCCAAGATGCACCGCAATTGATTTCGTTGCCATGCCATGGGCGATCATCTGCAACACATCAAATTCGCGGGGCGACAGACGCTCACGCACTTCATTCTCCACAGGCGGGCCTTCTGCATTGCCCTGCATCGCCGCCTGCCGCGCCTGGGCCGCATTGATGACCGAAAAAAGCGTATCCGGCTGGATGGGTTTTTCAATGAAATCCACCGTCCCCAGTTTCATCGCCAGGACAGCCGACGGCACATCGCCATTCCCGCTCATCATGACGACCGGCCAGCCGATCTGCGTCCGCTCCCGCAGCGCCATCAGAAAATCGATCCCGTCCATCGACGGCATGTGCAGGTCTAGAAGCACCGGCGCTGGCTGAAGGGCGGTGAAGCTCTCAAAAAAATCGGTCGCCGCAGCAAAGCTGTGCGTCTCAAAGCCATGCGCCCGCAACAACATAGCGAGCGACAGCCGGACACCCTGATCATCATCCACGATGTAAATCAGATTGTTCTCCGCCATGCCCGACCGCCTTCCTGCCACGGCAGAGCCCTAAACGCTGCCAGATGCTGGTCGTAATACATGCTGTCCAAGGCGGCGTGCATTGAGGGAAAATACGGAATGGGGGGGCGCTTTGGGCTGAATATCTATTGCCAATCCGGCTTTAAAACATTGCCGAATTGGCATTGTTGGAATATCGGGTCGCTTGATCAGCCAAGCGGACCGGTGAATGTCGGATAAATTTCAGGATCAGGTGCTGAAGATACCGCGCGCTGGCAAGCGGGCCATTGCCTTGGTCGCCGATGCCGTCGCCTGCGTTGCTTCGGTCCTTGTCGCCTTCTATCTCCGCCTCGATTACTGGGTCATTCCACAGGGGCTTCAGTGGCTTGCGATCTTTGCAAGCTTGGTCTTTGCGCTCCCACTTTTCATCACAAACGGCCTTTACCGGGCCATTTTCCGCTATTCAGGCTGGCCAGCGCTCGGCGCAATTGTCCGCGCTGGTGGTCTCTATACGCTCGCTTACGCAACGGTGTTCACGGTGATCGGCGTGACGACGGTGCCGCGGACAATCGGGATCATTCAACCGATGCTGCTGATCGGCTTCATCGGCATGTCGCGCGTGGTCGTCCGCTTCGTTCTGGGCGGAGGGTATCTCGCTCTCCTGCAAATGAGCGACCGGCGCCGGGTCCTCATCTATGGCGCGGGCGGCGCGGGCCGCCAGCTGGCGGCCGCCATCTCCAACAGCGAAGACATGTATGTCGTCGGCTTTGTCGATGATGACCCGTTGCTGAAGGGCAGCGTTCTAAACGGAAAGAACATCTACGCGCCCGGCAATCTGCAGGAACTGACAGAGCGGCTAGAGGTGACGGACATCCTGCTGGCCATGCCGTCAGCCAGCAGGCGGAGGCGCAGCGAAAT
>JBBATS010000045.1:0-18756 GCA_040398625.1 Chakrabartia sp.
ACGCCAATCGTCGCTGGGTAGAGCCGCGTTCCGCTGCCGCCCGCCAATATGATACCCTTCATCCGCCGTCCTTGTCGCACGAGTCACATAACAGTCGCGCCCTTCTAGGAAGGGGCACCTGCCAAGCAGGCGAACGGTGAATTAAATATTGGTCAGATAAGCTTTTTCCGCTGGCCAGAGCGCAAAGAAAAGGCCGGAGCGCTTTCGCGCCCCGGCCCAATTCTTGTCCGATGTCGAAACGCTTAGGCGTAAACGACCGTGGTCTTGCCCTTGCGCGACCGCATCGAGCTGCCGACCAGACCGAAGCCGAGGAGCATCATGCCCCAAGCTGCGGGTTCCGGCACGGTGGCAATCTGGAACGCGAAGTGATCGCTACTGTTTCCGCGGGTGATGCCGGGGCCCGTGCGCGCGATAAGATCTTGGAAATCCGCCGTCATGGAGAGGTTGTAGGTCCCAGCGCCAAGCGCCTGCGTGGTGCTGCCGAGGGCTGTCGGAGCCAGCTGGAGGCCACCACCGAAGATCGGGCCATTGGCTGGCTGAAGCACGTTCGGTGCAGACAGGTCCCAATCAGCGGTCAGAGTGCCCGGCGTCGTCAGCGTGAAGATGTAGCTGAACACATATTTACCTGCCTTGGCAGAGGCGCTGATGCCGTTGCTCAGGTTTGAAATCGACGTCGTCGAGGTCGCATCAAACAGGAACGCGCCAGCCGATGCAAATGCCACGGCTACCGACGTCTGCGCGTTGGCCTGTCCATTGCCCGTGTTCTTGGCAGAGCTCTGGACGTTAAACGCGTTCACGGGAAGCGTGAGATACGTCATCGTGTTGCTGTCAGCATCGGTGCCGCCGCCGCCGCCGCCAACCGTTGCTTCGGTCGCTGCCGTGATCGTCAGGCTGTTGAAAATAACGGCGGCCATGGCCGGGGCAGCAGTGCCCGCGAGCGCGATTGCCGCTGTGGTCGCAATGAGTTTTTTCATAAGAGTGCCCTTATTTCACTACCGAGCCTTAACCAGTCCGTTTGCTACCAGGCCCCTTACAGGCAAACGGGCGACTCTCTTTTGGAGTATTAATGTGTTGGTAATAAACACCGATATGGCAGCAATAGTCAATTCAAATTGGCCTAAATTGACTTGGTTTTTTGCGATAGGCCTGTCCCAAATCGGGATCATTCACGCATTCCTGCGCCTTCACGGGGTCAACGCGGCAATTTCCCGGCAGAGAGCGCGGAAGACTCGCGCTGCTTCAACCTCCAAAATAGCGCGAACATAGCCCCATAGATCATAAACAAAATCGAGTGATTCTCTTCCTGGCTCAGCACGGTCTTGATGACAAAAAACTGGGCAAGCATGACGACGAGCGGGAACAGATACCCAATTTCCTCCGCGTCCTTGTCGCTGGCGTCATTCTTCAAGGTTAAAATTTTCAAGCCGATGAAAACGCCAGCGTACAGCATCGCGCCATAAAAGATGAGGAACCCAACAATGCCATAATCAAGCACGATGGAGAGAATATAGGTATCAATCGTTACTTGGCCACCGGGTGTCATGAAGCCAAGCGCATCGGCGCCGCGCCCACCCCCGAAGCCGAAGACCGGGCTGCGCATGAGAACCGGCGGTGCCATGTCAAACTGCACCTGCCGCGCATCATTACTGACCTGCGACCCGCCGCCGCCCAAGATACGAAGGCGTAGGGCATCTACCGACATGATGAGCACAAAGGCTGCAGAGGCGAGCGCAGGATAGCCATAGGTCAGGGCCGCGCCCGTGATATCCGTCCGGCTCGCCATATATCGGCGATAACCCCAGATAAATGCGTAGATGGAAATTCCGACAATTAGCCCCATGAAGCCGACGCGCGCGCGCGACATTGCAATGCCAGCAACGGCCGCGATCATTGCCGCGACAAGCAATATACGCTCCCAACTGCTGCGGGTGATGGCAAAACGGTGGAGCAGCAAAGTGAAACTCAGAGCGAGAAACTCCGCCAGCGCCAACGACACCCCAAAAATCCCCTGAGAGCGATACTCGTTCCCGCGGAACGTGGGCGTCAAAATGCGCTCAACAGCGTCATCCTCAATTTTGAAAAATGGCGGAATGTGGTTGGCCCACAAGACCATCTGATTATGCTGCTCCGCAATCGCGATAAGACTGACAATAACCGCTGCCCAGCAGATCAATTTGGCCCATGAAGAAATATGACCTGGCTTCATGAAGACATATACAGAAAGAAAAAAGACTGTCGTCCACGCGTACTGCGAGTTAAACCAGTGCTTATAAGCCAGCACTGGGTATGTTGAGAAAGCAATAGATATCGCCTGAACCACAAAGAATGCGACAATCAATTTCCAAAGAAGCGGGATCGAATTCATCGCATCTACAATTTCACGACGCATCTTTGACGACGTGGAAAGGCTGTACAGAAAAACAGCAACCATCGCCAAGCCCACAATACGGCGCATTGAAAGCCAAGGAAGCCCCGGCAGCACAACTGCGAGATAATTTGGCCACAAGAAGGTCACCGCCGTGAAGGCCAGCAACAAGCGCTTCAAGGTCCGTTCCGGCGCATCCCCTGTGTCAGGCAGCAGCCACAAAACCAGCAAGGCAAATATAAGGAAGGGAATGATCAGCAGAATGATGAATGCGGGTGGAAGAACCGTGCCCCAAAATCCGTAAAACACACCCAGAAAGACGCAAAAACTGAAAAAGAACGTTTTGCGTAGCAAACTGGAAATGGGCGCAGGTTTGCTGCGGAAAGGCGACAGAGCAACAAAGGGAGGGGCGACCAGGCTCTGCCCCGCCCCTTTCCACATTCCCTTTACGCTGGCCATCGCCTGTCGGATCATCTGCCCACCCTTTTTGTCGGAATCCGTCCTAGCCGCGACGCATTTATGCTTCATTGCACCGCCATTAATTCCCGTCCATCTTGGCATTGGGCAGCGCTAAAGGCCTTGTCGCACCTCGGTCCGAATGCCATGCGTCGCTCTCATCTGAAACAAACCATATTGAGCGAACATGATGACGAAGAGCCGCATCATGGGGAATGACCAGACAGAATCCATGGCATCTGCTTACGCTTTTCTCCGCAACGGAATTGGCAAATGAGGCGCTTGATGCGCTTGCGCGAAATGGTTTCGCCCCGGATTTTCAGTGTCGCTGCGGCATTTGCGACCAAGGGAGGCGCGGCGGCCCTGCAGTTTCTGCAGAGCGTTGTCCTGGGCCGGCTGCTGGGGGTTGAGGCGCTCGGCATCTACTTTTTTGCAGTCTCGGTTTATCGGATCGCGGAGTCCGCAGCGCCCTGCGGCGTGACCTTATCGACGGTGCGAGAAATTGGCGCGGCGCGGGCGACAGGATCATGGTCAACAATCCGGACGCTTGCTCGACGATCGGCCTTCTTCTGTCTCGGTGCTGGCCTGCTGTTCTCCATCGGCGTGTGGTTGGGTGCAGACGCCATCGCCCGCGCCTTTGAAGGAGAGCATCGCGCAGGGCTGGCGCTGCAATGGATGGCGCTTGCGATTGCCCCGGGCTGCGGTGCTGTTGCACTCGCCGCTGTCCTTCGCGGGCTTGGTAAGCAATCAACGGCCAACATTTTAGGGTCGATGGTTGTGCCCTTGGTTGCCACGGTCATCTTCGTTCTTTGGACGCGGGACGATAGTTACGTCGGAGCTGTCAAAGCCTTTATTCTTGCCCAGTTCGCGGCTCTTGCGGCGCTCGCGATCTTCGTCACCCTTTTGACGCGCAGAAAGCCCGGCGCCACGGAGGATGGGCACAGCCTTTTTCGAGGCGCCTTGCCGTTGTGGATCGTCACAATCGCATCGCTTGGCAATGACTCGCTGGGGGTTGTCATGCTCGGCCTGTTTGGAACGCCGACCGACGTCGGCATTTTTGGCGTCGCAGCCCGACTTGCTCTCCCGCTGTCCTTTCTCGGGGCCTCCATTCAAGCCGTGTATGAGCCCAAATTTGCTGGGCTCTACAAAACCAAAAATTATGCCGACCTCCATAAGGAGTTTCGCACCTCTTTGCGCCATTCTTTCCTTCTTGCGATCGGTATGCTCCTGTCTATGGCCCTGCTGGCTGAACCCCTGCTGCTACTATTTGGGGAAGAGTTTCTGGGCGCAAAGCCCGCATTTCTCGTCATGCTGCTCGGCACCTGCGCGATGGCGGCCTTTGGACCGTCAGGGTCGCTGATGACCATGACGCACAAAGGGCATTACAATGCCTGGGTGGCTATTGCATCCCTGCCGCTGGCAGCGGGCCTGCTCTATGCACTGGTCCCGACTTATGGGGGGCTTGGTGCTGCCGTCGCCATCAGCGGCGCGCTCATCGTTCGCACTCTTGCGCAGGCATGGGCAGCTGAACTTCACCTCAAAGAAATGAAGATAAAGATCTGACAAGGGGATCGGACATGAGAAGGGCAACATTAGGAGACTGTTTGAGCGGCCCCGGCGTGCGGGATAACGCTTTTGACACCATCCGTTTGCTCGCTGCAGCGTTCGTCATTTTCTCCCATGCCTTTGTTCTGGTGGACGGCCGGGAGAGCGCAGAACCGCTCTACAATCTGTCAGATGGCCAGATCACGATTGGCCGCGGCGCCGTCGCCGCGTTCTTCGTGGTCAGCGGGCTCCTCATTTCCATGAGTTTTGAGCGGAGCAAATCCTGGATCAAGTTCACAATAAACCGGGCGCTTCGACTTCTGCCCGGGTTGTGGGTGTGCGTGCTCGTCCTCGTTCTCTTTTTCGGGCCGGTCATGACCCGTTTGCCGCTACCCGACTATTTCCAAAGCCCCGAAACTTTAGGGTTCCTAGGCAATCTAGCCCTTATCCCAAGAAACCACTCTATCGGGGGCGTATTTGACGGCCTTCCGGGGTCAGATGCGGTCAATGGCAGTCTGTGGACGTTGAAATATGAAGTTGCCTGCTATGTGTTTGGTGCACTCTTGCTCTGCGTTGGCCGTTTCAAAATAGGCGTGACGGCCGCCCTTTGGATCTGCGCCATGATCGCAGCTCCAATAATCGGAGACCCTTTGGAACAGCGTGGCGCCGCTTATCATGGAGCTTGGATGGTCTGGTTGTTCCGCTTTTACGGCGCAGGCATGTTGCTCTACTTGCTGCGGGATCATATTCCCTTGTCCAAGCCAGCGGCTCTGGCGTCCTTGGCGGTTGTCCTCGGCGCGACATTCACACCTGCCTATACAGAAGCCTTAGCCATATTCGGGTCATATGCGCTGATCGCGTCTGCCTTCCTTGCCGCCGACTGGTTCAAGAAGATGACCCACCGCGGAGACATATCTTATGGGGTCTACATTTACGCCTTCCCCGTTCAGCAAGCACTCGTGCCCTTTTCCAATGAAACGGCGGTGCCATGGCTGACGAATGCCGCGCTCTCTTTGCCGATCACCTTAGTGCTTGCAGCCCTATCCTGGACCTTTGTGGAGAAGCCCGCGCTGGCGCTTAAGTCCGCGTTTGGCGCCCGTAAGGCTACACCGCCTTCGATCTGAGCAGCCCCCAGTTCAGGAAACTTTTGATCGTCCCCATCGGACGAAGCGGGCAGCCGCATTGACGACGCCGCGCGGCGCATAACGGCGAAGCGCTTCCTTTACAACATGCGCAGTGGATAGGCTTTGATCCTGTTCATTTGTCCGTTTCCACTCCACAAACGTGCGGTGGCCGTCATAGTCGTCACCCGTTTGCCGGTCTGTGGTGTAATAATAGACGGCAATAGAATTGCGGCGAACGCCCGGGGGTGTGGTCAGCGGATGCGGGTGCCCATGGTAACAGTTCGTGCCCGTGTAAAAGATCACTGCGGAATTGAATTTGGGCATCGCCTTCACTTCGCAATGTTGGCAGTCCCTATCCCAAAGCTCGAGATCCCCTCCCCACTCTTCTTGCCAATCCGGTGTGCAATAATAGATCAGGTTGATAACCTGATGAAGCATCGGGTTTGGATGGCGGGACGCATCGGCGTGGATCATAAGCCGCCCGCCGCGTCCTGTTGAATGTAGGCCACCCCCGAAAAGGGATGGATCGGGGCTAAGGTTCTTGATGCCGGTAAGCCGCTCAAGATAATCCATCATGACACCTGACGCCAATTGCCCGACGACATGGCGGATGACGGGCGGAAACCGATCCTCGTCCGGACAGCTGATCTTTTCAACATTGGGGTCGTTCGTGTGCTTGGAATCCCCGGGCCCGGCCATATTCCACATAGGTGCGGTTGGCGGTGGAAATGCTGCAGCGACCTGGCGTGCAATATCCTCAGGCAGGAAGTTTTCGATATGAATGTGCCGAAAAGGCGACGCATTTTCAAATTGCGCGCGCTGCTCTTCAGCCTTTTCCCGCATCGCCTTCTTGCTGAAGAAAAAGGCTGGTATCTTCTCATTGATCATGTGTCGGTCCTTCAATCAAGCACGGTGCGCTCAGTGGCGTCCTATTTTCCTGCGGATCGCGGGCGGCACCCATTCGTTTAGGAAGTGGCGGAACGAGACCGAGTGATCTTTTTTGTCTGCGCTTTTGGCGCGCGGCTGAAAATTGGTCGTGCGGTCGGGCTGGTCGTTTAAGTCAGCGGTGGATGTATAATAATAAAGCGCGATGGACCGGCGTGACCGGTCTTCGGGGCAAGTCAACGGGTCGGGCTGGCCGTGCATGCTGTCCAAATTGGTGTTGAACACGACGCAGCTCCCCAACACTGGCAGAACGCGTTTTTCACACCGCTTCATGTCCTTGGACCAGAGCTCGAGATGGCCGCCATAGCTCTCATCCCAATCGTCATTCAGATAAACCAGCAGGTTCAGACGACGGCGCAGGCGCATGATCTTGTGATTGTTGAAGTCCGCATGGATACCCAGATGCCCCCCCCGGCGTGTTTCATGCAGGCCGCCGCCGATGAAATAAGGGTCAGGCACAAGCCCCTGAATACCCGTCATTTCTGAAAGAAAGGCGATGAATGGCTCCGTATTGAGCGCGTAAATAAGGTTGCGGGAGAAATCATCGGGAACGGCTTCGGGGTGATATTGCGTCTTCAGCATTTCCTGCGCACGCGAAAAGCTGTGGCCGGAAGACCCTTCAGGGAAGGCCGATGCGACACGACGCAGCGGTGCCAAGGGCAAAAAATCAGTCAAGGCAATATGCGGGAAAGGCGATGCCTCCCGATAGGCGGCGGCCTGCGCCCGTCCGGCGGCGGCGCACGCCTCCTGATCGAAACGAACACTGTCCCCGTCGATAACAGGATTGAGAACTGACATATCGGCCTTCTCCTGCACTGTATTCGCAGTCCCAAACCCTAGATCTGCGAATCCCGTAAACTGGGCAAAACCATAGAGGCCGCCAAATGGCCTACACTGTTCAGCTACATTAAGAGTTTTTAAGGCGCCCACATTGCGCGAAACTGGGCAGCAAAAGGCCCGCCCGGCAATGCCGGACGGGCCTTTTTTCTCACACCGCTGAGCTTAGAAACTGCGGCCCAAGAAGTTTGCCCCAATGTTCGGGTTCATAAAGCTGGTGGTCGAGAACGACGTAATCGGAGACACCGAAACCGGGATCATCGGCTGCGAGACAACCGGGGTTACCACGATGGATGTCCCGGGTCTGTTCGACTTCGCGGCATTTGCTGCTGCCTTCGCCGCATCAGCAGCGGCCTTGGCTTGCGCCTTTGCAGCAGCGGCGGCGGCCGCAGCGGCTGCCTTTTGCTGCTTGGCCGTCAATACCGGCGCAACAAACGCAGGGGCTGTAACCGTCGGCGTCACCGCCGGCGCAGATACCACTGGGGCAGCTGCAACGACAGCAGTCGGCGGCGCCACAATCGGCGTCAGCGTGCTGGCAAGCGAAGAGGGCTGCAGCGAAGCAAAATCCGCGACGCGCGTCGTGGGAGACGTCGTAGTACCGTTGCCTACAAAAGACGTTGTCGTGACGGGCTGGACCGGTGAAATGGTCGATGGCGTTTGCACGGTCGGGGCTGGTGCCTGGGTGACAGGACTGATGGCCCCGGCCGCTGATTGATAGCCAACGCCAGGAACAATCAGGCTCGCTACAGTTGCCTTCACACCGTGGTTTATACCGCTGATTTTGCTCGCAAAAGTCTTCTGCTCCTTGAGGAATACGTTGCCCGTCTGAGTCATTCCAGTCGTGCCTGTCTGAATAAGCTGATCTGACAAATTGTTGATCAGCTTAACGCCCGTGACATTGTCGATCCGGATGTAGAAGACCTTGTCGTCGCCGGTCGGCGATATCGACGTATTGCCTTCCAAGACGACGTCCTTGCCTCCACGAACAGCAATGCCGTTCCAATAGTTTCCAGCGTCGAGCAAAAGGTTGTTCTTGATTGTCAGACGCTCATAAGGAAGGCCACCGATTTCGTCCTGGATGAAGATGCCTTGGCTGCCGGCACCGGTCCCGGGCATGATCACATTGTTCGAGATCATGATGTCGGTCGATGCCTGTTTGGTGCCGTTTGTCCAGAATTGGATCGCGTCGGGATGATCAATAGCAGAAGAGCGGAAATCCCGGAAATCATTGCCGTCAATAAGCACATTCTTGACGGCCGTGAATTCCACACCGTCAATGCGGAGGTCATGGAACTTGTTGCTTTGGACCGTAACACCCGTTGTCGTCATCGTACACATGCCAACGGCGAGATGAGAAAATTCGCTATTCGACACAGACACAGAGGCGCTGTCGCGCACAAAAAGACCACGGCCGAGAAACTTGTTATCCGCACCCGTCGAGAAGAAGTTTACCCCGTTGAACGAGACGTTTTTTGATTCCTGCACCAGCGCCATGTTGGTGTAATCCTGATCCACGCCGACGACCATCTGGCGGCCGACCTTCAGGTCCTGAAAGATAACCCCCTCGCTGCGGATGGTGCGCACATATCCGATGACCGCCGGGTTGGTGGCAGACTCAGACTTGAACGTGATCGCAGAAGCTGACTTTTTATCGTCGACCCAAAGTTGCTTGTAAGTGCCCGCGGCGAGAACAACAGTATCGCCGGCTTTGGCGGCTTTCACCGCTGCATCTAGCTGCGTCTGATTGGTGACCCGAATGGTGGCCATTGGTATTCCCCTAAAAGCATTAGCGGGGGACGGCCCTGCGACAGTCGCAAGACATGCACCCGACATGAGCCCTGTTATGGCGAATAGACGTAAAACCGTGGTCACCTGTGCAGGTTAACGGTGACTTCACGGAGATAAAAGTTAATAGCACTCCTGTTAACCTTTGGGACCCTCGGATCGCCTTGCATTGGCCACGTTGCGGCCCACTTGCCGGTTTGACAGCATGACGTCACCCCGCCCGCCACCAAAAACGTGATGACGTCAGCAGCGTAACATCGGACCTATATCCGTCCACCGTGGCGCTTTGCTTTGGAAGCGCAATTTGCAATAGCGTTCCGATAATCGGAAGGGATCAGTTCACATGGGCGCATTTCTCGAAGTCGAACGCAAAGGACGCATCGCCATCCTGCGCATGAACAAGCCGGAGTCGATGAACGCCATCGGCACGCATGAGGATTGCGAGGATATTTGCAACACGCTCCAGACGCTCAACGACGATAAGGGCGTCAGCTGCATCATCCTGACCGGCAATGGCAAGGCCTTCAGTGCGGGCGGCAATCTGAAATCGATGCAGCAGCGCCAAGGCATTGGCGTCCTCGACCAGCCGGATTCAACGCGCTCTAACTATCGTCGCGGCGTGCAGCGGGTGTCCCGCGCGCTGCTCGACATCGAAATCCCGGCCATCGCTGCCGTCAACGGACATGCGGTTGGGCTTGGCTGCGACCTCGCTTGCCTTTGCGACATCCGCATCGCTGCGAAGAGTGCGCTGTTCGCCTGTAGCTTCATCAAGGTCGGCATTGTCCCCGGTGATGGTGGCGCCTGGGCGCTGCAGCAGGTTGTCGGGTACGCGAAGGCTGCGGAGCTCTTCCTAACCGGCGACCGCTTCGATGCCGAGACAGCAAAGGAGATGGGGCTGGTTAGCCGCGTGGTTGATGATGAAGCGCTGCTGGATGAAGCCATGGCCATTGCCGAGCGGATCGTGTGCAACCCGCCGCGCGCGCTGCGCCTGACGAAGCGTTTGCTCCGCGAAGCCCAGCACAGCCGCATGTCCGATATTCTTGAACTGTCGGCGGCGTATCAGGCGATCATCCATGAAACGGCCGACAACCGCGAAGCGATCAACGCCTTTGTCGAAAAGCGCCCGCCGGTCTTCACGGGCGACTAGCGGGCGAGGATGCGCGCAATCGGCTTTGAAAGGCCCCAAAGCGCGCCCATCATCACGGCACCCACCACGCCGTCTAGCGCATAGTGCCATCCCAGATGCACCGACGCGACCCAGATCGTGAGCGCATAGACCGTGAAGATACCGCCGAGCAGGCGGCTGCGGCGGAACCCGGCAATGGCGAATAGGGTCGCCATGGCGACGTGCATGGAGGGCATCGCGGAAATGCCGCTTGCAAAATCAAGGTTGGTCCCCGCCTGTGTTGCCTCCAGCATGTCCTGAAAATAAAGCGCGCGGATGCTGAGGCCAAAAGACTGCGCCTGCCCGTCCAGCGCTTGAAGGGCGGCGTGCAGTTTCAAGAACCCGGCATTGGGACCGACAAGGTCATTATAATAGCATGGCCCCGCCGACCCCAGCAGCCATGCACCGATGCTGCCGATGATCACCCAAGAGGCGACCCATGTCCCGATCAGGCGGCCCCGCGCGTCCACATCATGGATCGCGGCCGAGACGACCATCGGAAACAGAAACATCATCGGCAACCAAAAGGCATAAGCGGCATCAAGCACCAATGTCGGCCACACGCCGCCCAAAAAGGCGTGCGTCACTTCCCATGCATCGCGCCCGCCAAAGATCCAGCGTTCGGCCGCAGCAATATGCACGTCGAAGGGAAAGCCGCGCGCCGGTAGGACGATCTGCTTGAACACCTGAAACAGCGGTAGGGTCACCCCCGTTGCCAGTACGGCAGACACCATCCACCGCGTCCGCAATTCGGCCGGGTCGGTCGTCGCACGGAAAAACGCCGGGACGCGCCAACAGGCAATGACGATCCCGGCTGCCAAGAAGGACAGGCCAAGATACGCTCCATTGAGGAGACCCAGTTCAACCAGGTTCAGATGCGGATAAAGGAAGACCGGCCAGATGATGCTGGCAGCCACACATATGGAGAGGATGCCAAGCACAGCCAAGCGCATCCGATCACCCGATGTGTCGAGGATCTCAGCCCTTCCTGAAACTGCGCTGTTTGCGAATGCCAACCCAAATCCTCAAAGCAGATCGATTGATCTGCCTTTGTTGGGAGCAGCAGTTGCTACGCCCTTGTCATCAAGATGTAACAAATGAGCGGCGTGCAGGCCAGCGCTTTTCGGAAGAGGGTCGCGGATGACAACCCAGCGTTCCGCGAAGAACAGCAAATTTTGCGAAGGGTGGAGTGGCGCGCCCGGAACGATTCGAACGTCCGACCCTCAGATTCGTAGTCTGATGCTCTATCCAGCTGAGCTACGGGCGCGCATTGAAGTGGCGCGGTTAGTCGGCTTTTTTGCAAAGTGCAACCCCGTTGCGACTTGGAAATGCAACTCCTAGAAGCAAGGACATGAACCGCATCCTCCTTTCCACCCTCATCCTGTCACTTACCGGCTGTGCGGAGGCAGGAAAATATCCCTCGCTCAACCCCCGCCCGATAGAGGCCAAGGCCGAAGGATTGCTGGCTGAACCCGCCGCACCCGACGTGACTTTGGCCCCCGCCACGGCGGAGACGCGCTCGAAGATCGATGGAGCACTCCGCCTTGCACAGGGCGGCGTATCGGCGTTCGATGCGGCCTTGCCCCGCGCCCGTTCTGCGGCAGATGCAGCGGGCGCCAAAGGATCGGAAAGCTGGATCAATGCCCAGATGTCCGTCTCTGCGCTGGAACAACACCGCGGCTCGGTGAAGTCCGCCCTCGCCGATCTAGAAGAGGTGCTCCGTACCACTCTGTCCGGCCCGCCCGGTGAGGACCTTGCCCGCGTTCAAGAGGCCATCCGCACCGTCGAAGCCATGGACGCGCGTCAGGGTGCGGCCATGGATGCGCTGTTACGGAGCATCAGCCGCTAATCGCGGCCTTGTGCTCCTTGGCGTTGTGGACGTAATGCGCGACGGCAAGGCTGTTGCCTGTCGCCCACCTCTCATCCAGTTCCCGCATCAGCTTTGCCGGACGACCGCCCCACATCTGGAAGCTTTCGATTCGCTTGCCGGGCGTCAACATCCCACCAGCAGCAAGCATTGAATTTTCTTCAAGCACGCAGCCATCCATGACGATGGAGCCTAGGCCCACCAGCGCGTTCTTGCGCACGGTGCAGCCGTGGAGCATCGCCATATGGCCAATCAGCGCGCCTTCTTCGATAATGGTGGGGAAGCCGACCATGCCGCCCTTGTCCGAATCACAATGGATGACGGTGCCATCCTGAATATTGGTGCGCGCGCCGATGCGGATGGCGTTGACGTCTCCACGAAGGACGCAGTTATACCAGACGCTCGCTTCCGGCCCGATCTCAACATCACCGATGATGCGGCAGCCGGGGGCAATGAACGCCGACGGATCAATGCGCGGCGTGTGCCCGTTCAGTGAGATGATGCTGACGCCGTCCATTCCGCTCTCCCGATGCTATACGTGATATGGGCCTTTAACGGGCTGCCTTCGGGCACATTGGGGTGTTCAAACCCCATTTCGGCATGGCGGTGCATGCCGAGCCGTTCCATCAGACCCCAGCTCTTTTCATTATTATCGACTGTGATCGCCCAGACGTCTTCGTCAGGCAGGTGCGTAAAGGCCCAGTCGATGGAGGCCGCGGCCGCTTCGCGCGCATAGCCCTGCCCCCAAGTGTCGAAGGCAAAGCGCCAGCCCACTTCCACGCGGTCTTCAATCGGGGTGTTCTTGCCCCCACGGATGAGGCCACACCAGCCGATCAGCCGTCCGTCCTCCTTGCGTTCCACTGCCCAGAAGCAATGGCCAAGTGTTTCCTGCAAGCCGCGCAGGCGGGCGACGAGCGCCTCGATGTCGGCCATGGTCATGGCCGGACCCAAAAACTTCATGACGCGCGGATCGGTATTGATCGCGTGGAACGCAACCATATCCCCATCGCGCCATTCCCGCAGGATCAGGCGTTCGGTCTCAAGGTGGAACTCAGCCATTCAGCAATTTCGCTGCGTGAAGCGCATGATAGGTCAGCACGCCCGAACAGCCCGCGCGTTTGAAGGCGAGGAGGGTTTCGAGAACGAGCTTGTCCCTATCCCCCACGCCCGCTGCAACGGCGGCTTCGATCATCGCGTACTCGCCAGACACTTGATAGGCGAAGACAGGCACTTCAAAGGTCTGCTTCACCCGCACGATGATGTCGAGATAGGGCAGGCCCGGCTTGACCATGACGCTGTCCGCGCCCTCTTCCAGATCAAGCGCCACTTCGCGCAGCGCCTCTTCGGCATTGGCCGGGTCCATCTGATAGGTCTTCTTGTCGCCCTGCAGCAGGCCAGACGCCCCCACCGCATCGCGGAACGGGCCGTAAAAGGCGCTCGCATATTTGGCGGCGTAGCTCATGATCTGGACATTGGGCAGCATCGCCTCTTCCAGAGCCATTCGAATAGCACCGATGCGACCGTCCATCATGTCTGACGGGGCGATGATGTCCGCACCGGCATGTGCCTGATTAAGCGATTGGCCGACAAGAACCTCGACCGTCGCGTCGTTGAGCACATAGCCTTTGGTGTCGATCAGCCCGTCATGGCCATGCGCGGTATAGGGGTCGAGCGCGACATCGGTCAGCACGCCGATGTCCGGCACAGCATCCTTGATTGCCTTGGTCGCGCGGCACATCAGATTGTCGGGGTTCAGCGCTTCGCGCCCGTCATCGGTACGCAGATCGCGCGGGGTGTTGGGAAACAAAGCGAGGCAGGGAATGCCCAGATCACGCGCTTCCTTGGCGCGCTTGGCGATATCTTTAACCGGCCAGCGCGAAACGCCGGGCAAAGTCGCAATCGGTTCTTCGGTGTCGCCTGCCGTAATGAACAAAGGCCAGATGAGGTCCGCCGGCGTCAGCACCGTTTCCCCGTGAAGCGCGCGGCTCCAGCCGGTGGCGCGCGTGCGCCGCATACGGGTGGGAAGATGGAGGCTGGCCGTCATGGGATCACCTTATAGGCTCATTGAACGGGGCGTCACATGGCAAGAAATGCCTGTGGAGGACAGCTTTTTTTGCGGTGCAATAAGATTGCCCTCCCTTGCGGGCCGCATAAAAAGGGCGGCAGCGACACGCCGGTCGCCACCGCCCGAGGTGAATATGCGCCTGATTAGTTGATCAGCTTGCCGAGCTTCTTCGCCGCAACCTCGCGCCCGCCAAGGCCAACGGCCAAGGCAAAGGCGACGGCAACGCCGACAGCAATGGCGCCAAAGGCATAATCGACGATCTGGCCGCCAATGTTCATCTGCTTAAGGCCAATGAACACGAACAGACCGACCGTCAGCCAATGGACGAGGCTCGGCGCAATGCCTTCTCCGGCAGCCGCGGCCACCAACCCGCGCAACACACGCGCCAGAATGACGCCTGCCGCGATGAGAACCGCACCGAAAATGACGCTGGCGCCCTGTTCAAGAACCGTTTCAACGATGGCGGTCAATTCAGGGAACCCGAGCAACCGGGTTGCGGCAACCGCCATGAACAGCATGATGGCGACTTGCGATATGGTAGCGACAACCCCCGATGCACTGCGCCCTTCCGGCACGATGCCGATGGCTTCCACCGAACGGTCAAAGCCCAAGCCCGGCAGAACTTCTTCAATCATGCTGCCAACCCAGCGGGCAATGACATAACCAAGTCCGAGAACGAGGCTGGCGCCGATGATGAGCGGCACCGCGGACAACACCATTTCCAGCATCGCCTTGGCCGGACCCGTGATCGACGGAATGTCAAGAACATCCAACGCGGCAATGCCGACGGGCACGATGATGAGGATGAACACGATCGTGCCGATTGTCTTGCTGATGGCACTGTTGCCAGTAACAGCTTCCGCCCCGCCAAGATTTGCCCATTTGTCGAAATTGACGGTGGCCAGCGACGTCTCAACAATGTCGCGGACGATCTTTGCGATCATGCCGCCGACAAAGAAGATAATACCCGCGCCGAGCACCTTTGGTACGAACGCAACGAAGCTGTTGATGAGGCTCTGCACCGGGGCGATGACACTGTTGAGGTCGAGCGCCTGTAGGATGGCAACGAGGCCGAACAGCCAGATGAATAGCGACACGATGCGCCCCAGTGCTGCACCAACGCTTTCGCCAGAAGCCGCCGCCCGCTGGAACAGAGGAACGCGATCAACCAACTTTGCAAAGGACCATTTGGCGGCCTTTGCCAACAGCCAGGTAACAATAAGGATAATGGCAATGATCAGCGCTTTCTTGCCGAGCGCTGCTGCTAAGACGGGATCAAACTGATACCCGCCAAGTGAAAGAGTTTGCATGGATAGTCTCCCCAAGGTCAAAAACGCAACCAAAGGGGCGGCCGACCGCTTGCCTGAAACCTGAGAATCAGCCGGATGAAGAACGCCCCCGGCCAGGATAGTTAACCGCGCCTTAAAAGAACGCAATTGCGCGCTCTCAGGCCTTTGATCTCATTATATTTCTGTGTGCCGTTTGACGGCAGGCGCGGCAACCATGTGCAATTTGCGCCACCCGCCGTGCCAGTAATAGAGCATCGTCAACAGCAGCGAAACAACAGCGCTAGACCCAAAAGCAGCCCAAATCGCATCGGCCCCCCAATAGGGGTGCAGCCAGAAGCCAACCGCAAAACGCATCACAACCGCCGAGAGCACCAGAATAACAAACGGCCCAATCACGGCACCATTGGCCCGCACGACCGAGCCAAGAACCATCGAAATGCCAATAGCTATAAACGTCCAGCCGACCAGCAGGTTCATATGCACCGCAATCGCGGTGGCCGCACCTGCATCCGGCAGGAACAGCGAGAGGATCGGGTGAATGCCCAGCGTGATCAGACCCAACAGCGTAACCGACATCAGCGCGTTGATCCCCATGCCCGCCCAAGCCACGCGCGACAGGCGAGACCAATTGCCCGCACCAATGTTCTGCGCCGCCATCGCACTGACGGCGCTGCCCACCGCAATGGCCGGCATCTGCACATAGCTCCACAATTGGTTCATCACACCGAAGGCTGCCGCCGTATCCACGCCCTCGCGATTGATCAGGCCAATCATCACCAGCGACGACAACGACATGACGATCATCGATAGGCCCATGGGAAAACCCTTGGCGAAGATGGGCCGGGCATGGGTCATATCCGGGATCAGCCAGCGCAGTTCCTCCCCGCGCAAACGAATGGTGATGTCGCGGCGGTAAATCTGCCAGACGAGCACGATGATGCTGACGAACGTCGCCAGCACGGACGCCAGCGCCGACCCGGCAATGCCCATGGCGGGCACGGGGCCAAGCCCCAGAATGAAGACCGGGTTCAGCCCGGCATCAAGGATCACGTTGAGCACAGTGTTCCAAAGCGGCGTCACCGCATCGCCCACGCCGCGCAGGGCCGAGGAGAGCAGGATGGCCAGAAACGAGAACGGCATCCCTAAAAACATCACCCGCAAATAGGTGAGCGCCAGCGGATAGGCATCCTTGGGCGTTGCCAGCAGGTGCAGCACATCCGGCGCGAAGATCCAGCCCAGCACGGCCGTGAGGATGCCGAGCAGAAAGAACAATCCCGTTGCCGCGCCAATCGTGCGGCGGACATCGACGATATCCCGCCGGCCCATTGCCTGCCCGATCAGGATTGTCGTCGCCATCGCAAAGCCGAACATGGTCGCGTACATGAGGAACATCGTCATGTTCGCATTGGCAGTTGCGGCAAGCGCGCGTTCGCCCAGAAACTGTCCGACGAACACAGCGTTGACCGAACCATTGGCCGACTGAAGAATGTTCACACCCAAAGACGGCAACGCGAACAGGAACAGCGTTGTAGCGACCGGCCCAGTTGTCAGGTCGCGTTGGCGGGAATGACTGGTCATTGCTCCGCCCCCCCGCCCAGATCCCCTGTGCACATCATGTCGGGTTCGGCCTTCGCCGTTGCTTCAAATGTCTTCACCTGTTCGGTGATGCCGGGAATCATCTTCTCCGGTGCCACGCCAAAGCGACGGAAGAGGTCCATTGCCCAGCGGTAGTGCACTGCGCCCGCCTCGCAGGTGTTGGCCCCGCCGCCGGTATCTGCCCAGACTAGCTTCCACGCTTTCGCTTTGCCCGTTCGCGTCAGGATATAGGTGCCGCCGTCGATCTCACCCTTTTGCGGCGCGGCGATCAAATAGGCGACCGAGCCGGACTGGCCGTCGAATACATTCAGCGTGTCGACAAGATAGCGGAACTTCAGCTCATTGCCTGCGCGCAACCCATCAAGGATGGCCTTGCGCTGTGGCGTGCCAGCAGCAGGCGTATAAACCGGCCCTGCGAATACGGGAACCGTCAGAAGAAATGCGGCCGCCAGCGCGAGCCCGCGGACCGCAATCTTCCTCACCCGAGCCGCGCGAGGGCCGCTGTCAGCCGTTCAGCCTCTGCAGCCTTTTCAGCATGGTCGGCCCGCGCCTTTTCGACAGCCTCAGGCTTTGCCTTTTCGACAAAGGCTGGATTGTTGAGGCGACCTTCGAGCGACTTGGCTTCCTTGGTCGCCGCTTCAATCGCTTTGGTGATGCGGGCGCGTTCGGCGTCGAGATCGATCACACCGGCGAGCGGAATGACAAAGGTCGCTTCGTCCACGACCAGTTGGATCGCGCCGCCTTCCGGGGCCGGATCAGCCGACACGCTGTCGATGCGTGCGACACGGTTGATCGCCGCCTGCTGCCGGTCCAGCCGTGCCGTCGTTTCCGCCGATGCGTCACGGAGGTGTGCGTTGAGGCGGGCGCCCGGCGCGATGCCGAGTTCGTTCTTGGCCGTGCGGACTTCGCTGATCAGACGGATCAGCCAGTCGACTTCGGCCGTCGCCTGTGCGTCGACATTGGCTGCGGGCTGCGGCCATTTGGCGTGGATCAGATCATAGGGCCGGTCGCCCAGTGCGTGCCACAGCTCTTCGGTGATGAAGGGCATGAACGGGTGGAGCATGACCAGAATTTGGTCGAGTACCCAACCGGCAACCGCGCGGGTTTCGACAGCCGCCGCCCCTTCTTCGCCCTGAAGCTCAGGCTTGATGAGTTCCAGATACCAGTCGCAGAAGCTGCCCCAGACGAAGTGGTAGATGGTGTCTGCCATCCCGTCGAAGCGCAGCTCTTCAAATGCCTTGTCGAGCTTGGCAACGGTGTCCACGACTTCGCTGATGATCCAGCGGTTGACCGCCGTTGTCGCTGCAGGTGCGGCCACGGACGAAGATGCGCCGATGCCGTTCGCTTGGCAGAAACGTGATGCGTTCCAGAGCTTCGTCGCGAAGTTGCGATAGCCCTCGACGCGCTTTTCATCCATCTTGATGTCGCGGCCCTGGCTTTCCATCGCCGCCATGAAGAAGCGCAGCGCATCCGCGCCGTACTGGTCAATGAGCCCAAGCGGATCGACCGTATTGCCCTTGGACTTGGACATTTTGGAGCCATCGGCCGCGCGGACGAGGCCGTGCAGATAGAGCGTCTTCCAGGGCACCTCTTTCATGAAGTGGATGCCCTGCATCGCCATGCGCGCATCCCAGAAGAACAGGATGTCAAAGCCGGAGATCAGCACGTCATTGGGATAATGCCGGTCGAGCATCGTCGTCTGTTCCGGCCAGCCGAG
>JBBATS010000045.1:18856-23137 GCA_040398625.1 Chakrabartia sp.
GCCGGGATCTGGTGCCCCCACCACAGCTGGCGCGAGACGCACCAGGGCTGGATGTTGTCCATCCAGTTGAAATAGGTCTTTTCCCAAGACTGCGGCACGACCTTGATCGCGCCGGTCTTCACCGCCTCAATCGCGGGCTTTGCGAGCGTTTCGGCATCGACATACCATTGGTCGGTCAGCCAAGGTTCGATCACCTGCCCAGAACGGTCACCATAGGGCGTCTGGATGACGCGATCTTCGATCTTGTCGAGCAGGCCGACTGCGTCGATAGCTTCGACCACCTTCTTGCGCGCATCGAACCGGTCGAGCCCCAGATAGTTATCGGGGATCAGGCTATCCGCGACCTGAACAACCTTCGCCTCGGCATCGAGCATGTTGAGCATCTCACCGGCCTTGAACCCGGCGCGCTTGCCGACTTCGAAGTCGTTGAAATCGTGTCCCGGCGTGATCTTGACCGCACCTGAGCCAAGCTCGGGATCGGCATGTTCATCCGCCACAATCGGGATTTCACGGCCGGTAATCGGCAGGCGCACCTTGGTGCCGATAAGCGCCTTGTAGCGGTCATCCTCCGGGTTCACCGCGACCGCCATATCGGCGAGCATCGTTTCCGGACGCGTGGTCGCGACCGAAATATGCCCGCTGCCATCGGCGAGAGGGTAGCGGAAGTGCCAGAACTTGCCGTTGATCTCACGCGTTTCGACCTCAAGGTCGGAAATCGCGGTCTTCAGGCCCGGGTCCCAATTCACCAGCCGCTTGTCGCGGTAGATGAGGCCCTGGTTGAAGAGATCGACGAACACCTTCAGGACGGCGCGGCTGAAGCCTTCGTCCATCGTGAAGCGTTCATTGGCCCAATCCATCGAACAGCCGAGGCGGCGGAGCTGGCGCGTGATCTGCCCACCCGATTCCTCTTTCCATTCCCACACCTTGGCAATGAAGTCTTCGCGCGTAAAATCGGTGCGCTTCTGTCCGGCAGAGTTAAGTTGACGCTCCACCACCATCTGCGTCGCAATGCCCGCATGGTCAGTGCCAACGACCCACAAGGCATCCTTGCCCTGCAGACGCGCATGGCGAATGAGGATGTCCTGCAACGTGTTGTCGAGCGCGTGGCCGATATGGAGGTTGCCCGTCACATTTGGCGGCGGATTAACGATCGTATAGGGCGCCGCGTCGGGACGGTCTGGGCGAAAAGCGCCGCTTTCTTCCCAATGGGCGTACCATTTGGTTTCAATTGCGGCAGGATCGAAGGTTTTGGGCAGCTCTGACATAGTCGAGCGCCTTTGCCAGCCATAGGGAAGGCTGGCAAGGCGGTTGGGGTGTCAGCGACCGCCTCAGTCAGCCGTTCGTGTCGAGCGACGTCGAGACACCGTCCTTCTCAGTCCCTCGACTTCGCTCGGGACAAACGGTGTTTGGGGATGGCTTAGACCGAACGCCCGCTGATGCGCGCAACTTCCTGCGCGACCATGCGTTCCACGATTTCGGGCAGGTTCGCGTCCAGCCAGTCCTTGAGCATCGGCTTCAGCATATCGCGCACCACGCCTTCCAGCGTGTCGGACCCTGCGACTTCCGGCTTCACGACCATCTTCGACAGCGAGGCGAGCGCGTGGCGGCTGGCTTCAACGGCGACGGTCGACAGGATCGGCGCTTCGGCTGGTGCGGCTGCGGGAGCCGCGGGCTGTTCAAAGGCTGGCATATCGGCAGGTGCACTCTGAGTAAGTTCAAGGATCTCGTCATCGACATCAACATCGGCGATGTCCGCTTCCGCAACATAGCTGTCGGCAACCGGAGTCTCGATCTCGACTGTCTCTTCTACGGGAAGGCCACGGGTGCGGGTAAAGCCCTGCGGCTTTGCGCTATCTTCCGCGATGATCTTTTTGATGGACGACAAAATGTCCTCCATTGAAGGCTCATTGGTAGCACCAGCCATGACCCGAATCCCCTAATTCCCCGACTTTGCGGGTGTTTCCGACGTCTGGGCCCGTGAGTCAACTGTGCGGGTTGCCTGCGGGACCGGCTTTGCGTCCTGATCCCAATCCCAAAAGATTCCCTTAACGCGGCGGTAATTTTCTGTCGGATCGTAGAGCGCGCCGCCTTCGAGCCCAAGGTCACGCGCCTCGGCCTGACCCATAGAGGCGAGCAGCGAGAAGCCGGCCACATAGGCATTCCGCTCCGCCGCCACGAGCTGGACCTGCGCATTCAGGAGTTCACGCTCTGCATCCAAAATGTCGAGGATGGTGCGCGTTCCCACGCTGTTTTCCGCGCGCACGCCTTCCAGCGCGAGCTTGTTCGCATCGACCGCAACACGCGACGATCTAATGACCTGATTGGCCGCCTGCCATTGGGCATAAGCCGAGCGCGTCGATGCAATGACAAAACGCTCCGTGCCAATTTCCTGCTCAATCGCTTGGCTCTGGCGCGCTTGTGCCTGTCGCACCTGCGCCGACGGGCCCCCGCCTTGGAAAATGGGGATCGTCGTCTGAATGCCGGCGGATGTGGACTTTGCAGACCCGGGGAAGGTGCTGGGCAATGAATTCAAGTAATCGGTATAGGACGTATCGCCGAAAGCTGAGATACGCGGCATGCGGGCCGACTTGGCGGAGCCGACGTCATAACGCGCAGCCTCCCGCGCTTTTGATGCGGCCAGCAGGTCCGGATTGTTTTTCAGCGCGACGGCAACAGCGGTGTCCACACCGGCAGGCAAATTGGGAAGGACGGGCGGCGTTTCCAGCGCGGAGGGTTCCGAACCGACAAGCTGAATGTAGTTTTCCTTGCTGGACACCAGCTGCGCTTCGACCTGCTGAAGCTGCGCTTGAGCAAGGGATAAACGGGCTTCGGATTGCGCCACATCGGTCCGCGTCAAATCCCCCACTTCAAACCGGTCGCGTGTCGCCTCCAGATTGACGCTGAGAACACGGACCTGAGTCTGGTTGAGAGACACGATCGATTCGTCGCGGATGACGTCCATATAAGCCGACACGACCGCGCTAAACAGATCGGCCTCTGTTCCGCGCAGATTCGCCTGTCCGGCTTCGACACGGGCCTTTGCGCCCTTTACCGCATTGCGCACGCCGCCACCCAAATAGAGCGGTACTGTGACCCGTGCCCCGCCTGAGAAAACGCGGGAAGGCCGCGCCAGCGATATCGTCGAATCGTAGATGTTTTCATTAAAGGTGCCGGTTGCCGACACGTCGGGCAGGCCATTGGACCGAGCAATCGGCACATTCTCATCATTCGCACGCTGACCGGCACGCGCACCGGTGAGCGTCGGGTTGGACTGATAGGCTTTCCACAAGGCTTCGCGCAGCGTCTCCGCCGTGGCGGGCGTCGCCATTGCGAGTGCGGCGCCGGTCAGGAGGAGGCTTGTCTTGATCCTGTGGAACATCTTCTATCCTTCAAAACGTCGCATCCGGGTGATTAGAACGCAAAACCCTTGGGCTTGGCAAATCCGGGGAGAACAACAGCCTCCGCATCCATGATACGATCAAAACCGAGGCTGTCCCCTGCCTTGTACCCGATGACGAGCCGGGTCACGCCATTTTCAACAATGGCGGCAGCCAAACGACCGCCTTCGGCCAATTGGCGGGTCAGGGCATCGGGAACCTCTTCAACCGCACCGTCGACCAAGATGACGTCAAAAGGCGCACCCTTGGTCCAACCCTTTGTCAGATCACCTGACGCGACCGTGACATTGGTCAGGCCCTTGAGCAGCCCCTTGGCCGTCGCCACGAGGCCCGCGTCTGATTCGAGCGCGACAACCGATGCGGCAAGGCTGGCCACAATTGCGGCGGCATAGCCATTGGCCGCTCCGACGATCAGAACCTTGTCCGACGGGCCGATACCCGCCTCCACAATCAGCCGCGCGGTCGCCAGCGGCGGGTTCATGGCGCGGCCAGCCGAAAGCGGCACGGCACGGTCAATATAGGCGGTTGTCCGGCGCTCTGCCGGGACGAATGCCTCACGGGCGACCGCTTCAATCGCGGCCGTAACGCGCGGATCATTCACGGCGTTGGTGCGAAGCTGGCTTTCAACCATCGCGCGGCGCATGGCCTGGAAATCTGGATTGCTCACATTGGCTCCTGTGGCACAACTGTCTTATAGGTGCAATACACCTAGGGGTCTCTTCTGCTTTAGCCGCCCCTTTTTCCCGCGCCAAGCCGCAACCCGTTTAATTTCATGCAAGGTTGACAGAAGCGGCGGGCCGACGCAGAGACGCCCCTCACCGCGAGCGAGGCCCGATGGCGGAGTGGTGACGCAGAGGACTGCAAATCCTTGCACGCCGGTTCG
>JBBATS010000046.1:0-19257 GCA_040398625.1 Chakrabartia sp.
GTGCTCCCTGAGCACCGTGCTCACGAAATCCGCCTTGGGTTTCGCGACGACAAGTTCGCCGTCGGCGAGTTCGTCCGCGAAATCATTATCGGCAACGCAGCCGACGGGTGTCATGCCCTGCCAATCTCCGCCGGGTTGACTCGCCTCGTTTGTGCCAACGGCCTGACCGTAGGCACTCCCGGCTTCTCTATTCGCGTCCGCCATGTAGGTCGCGACCTCCAGAACCGTGTAATCGTCGCCGCCCGCGACATCGCGGCCAAGACCGAGCAACTGCCTGAGATCGTTGCCCGGTGGTCCGAGCGCACGCTGTCATGGCATGAGCGCACCGAGTTCAACCGCCGCGCCTCCGCGCTCCGGTGGAGCGAAGCAAACCTCACCGTGGACATGACCACCTTCGGTATGCCACTGCGAAATGCCGACGCCGGTGCCGACCTGTGGCGCACCTTTAATCGCGCACAGGAAAGCCTAATTCGGGGCGGCATTCAAGTCTCCCGACACCTCCCCACCATTGGCACCGAGATCGTCACTCGTCGCGCTCGCGCTGTGTCCAGCATTGACACCGCCGCCAGCCTGAACTCCCAGCTTTGGAACCTCGCCGCCGAGTTCGCCAACTAACACTTTCGCGGGACGCTACAAACTCCCCCGCGACAAAGCACCTCGCCGGTGTGCTGTAAAGGGTGCAAATCCCAACCGGCCCTTCTCTTTCCTCCCATGACCATCGAACAAATCCTGCCACTCCTTGCGAACCGTCGCAAGGGCACCATCATCACGCTTGCCACCAAGCGTCCCGCCAAGGTCCGCAAATGCGCACCGGCGTTCACCAAGTTCAGCACCTACCAAGTGCGGATCGGCCACAACTACGAGAACCAAGCCAGCACCAAAGCCGCCCGCGCTGACGGCATGGAGCACCGCCCAGCCGAGGATGACTACGCCTCCCGGTTAAACGAACACCTATCCTTCAACAAGGAAAACGGTCGAGTCTACCTCTCATGCCAGCCGCTCGACACCGCTGTCCGCACCGCACACTTCACCGATGCAGCCTTCAACGTCCACACCAAGGAGGCCATCGCGCATCATCTCCTCGCGAGCGAGACTCGCTCGTCCGAGGTCAGCCTCCACCTCCGGGTGCCCATCGAAACCATCGTCGAACTGATATGAAAATTACTGAACAAGACCTGCAAATCGCACGGCGTCACTGCCTCGACTGCTACGAAACATACGCACACCTACGCGCATCATCGCATGATGCAGTAGATAAGTTCATCACCGCACCTGAACCGAGTTCATTGGGTCATGACGTAATGGAGCAAGCACGCCGAGCATTTTCGGCTTATGCACATTCCAGACTTCAATACGACCTCGCCATTGCGGCACATGAATCTCCGAGTGATTCGCAATGAAAACCCACAAGACCATCTCCCTCGCAATGGTGCCGGGCATCGCGCCCGGCAAGGTCGTCCAGACGGTCAAGGCGGCACGCCTGATCAAACCGACGCTCAACGTGTGGCGGAAAAACTCTGCCAAGAAAACGCCACCAGTATATCCACAGTAATGCCCTCACCAATACAACCTTCCCCGCTCAGTGAATACCTACGCACCATCGCCAGAAAAGGCGGCAAGTCACGGTCCCCGGCCAAACTCGCAGCCGTGCTCGCCAACCTCGCAACCGCCAACGCCGCACGCAGGGCCAAGCGCGCCAAGCGTGAGGACAGCATCCCTCCGGGGTCTGCTGGCCCTCGCACAAGTAAGAAAAACAACCGCAAAGATTAACTCCATCACCTGTCCTTTCGAGCAACGCTTGTCGTGGAAATTCTACTACGCCTGCAAATTTGCAGGAGTGAAATACGCATTTAACGACGACGGACTTCGACCCTCCCCATGAACTTCATAAAAATTCTTCTCCTTATTCCAGCGGCAATTTTCTGCCTGCTCCTGACCATATCCATCTGTGCGCTCTTCGCAGTCCACATCCTGATCAAACTCACCATGCGCTTGATGGTCGGGCTGGTGCTCGACATCTGCGACGATTACACGTCATGAACCAACCATTCACCGGGGGCGCGGGGATGCTGGGCACCTACTGGCGCGCCCTCAAAACCGTCACACGCCTCAACATTAAAAAGCACGGCATCTACCTGCTCGACCGACCCTACCCTGAATCCTCCATCATGCTGATAAAAGACCCGGTAGGCGGACCCTCCAAAGGTCGGTCAACGCTCCTCCTGAACGGTCTTTCATTGGTCGCACAAGGACTCCGCGAAGGCTGGATCGAACCCATCGTCAAACCATGAACATCAACGACACCATCGCAGTCACCGTCATGATCACGTTCTACGGCGTCGTGCTCTACATCCTGAGCCGCAACCTCGGACCATGAGCAACGCCGTCATCATCCCCTGCGACTGCTGCAACGAAGCCGTCGATGTCGCAGTCACCCTCCTCGACAAGGAAACTGAAATGGTCACCTGTCCAGAGTGCCACAAGTTCCTGATCGTCGCACAAGCACAACTCAATCGTGTCTTTGATACCAAAGGCGCGAAGATCGCCCTCAAGGGCATTCACAAACGCACATGACCATCTTCGATTTCAGCACACACCTCCCGGCGGGTAAGATAATTACCTGTCAGGGAGAGGTCATCGCCGATCTTCAACGTGAAAACGCCGAGCTTCGCCAAGTGCTGGGCAAGGCGAAGGCATGGCTGCTACTCAAAGGATACAAGGCGACGAGTGACGGCATCCGCCAAATCGACGCAGCATTAAAACATCAATGAGCAACTACAACTTCTGCAAAGACAACCCTGACGCAGCATCCAGAATCATCACCGATCTGCGCTACGAAAACGCACAACTTCGCGCCGCTGGCGACGATTTGGCCGATTACGTCCGAGGCTGTGACACGCCTGACGCACACGTAAGCGTCGAACGCTGGGAACGCCTCAACAACGACGACGACGAATGACCTCCATCGCAGGCATCAACATCGAGGACATGGCACAGTGGGGCGAGCCGACGCATGACTCCGAGAATCGGCTGGTGCGTCACGCCCGCCCCAGCCGCCTCTGGCGTGTGCTCTGGCAGTCGCGCCCCACCGACCTCCGGGCTGCTGGTATCTTCTTCCGCCGCGAAGGAGAGACGACCTACCTCATCCAGTATCTCGACCGCATCCCGGAGGCTCGCGTGCTCGCCGAGGCCGCGAAGCCGGTCGCGCCGATTGACGTGAAGGTTGACGAGTCGGGACTCCTGACATGGCAACCCGATCCCGTGCGCCGCTTGGTTTCGTTCTGGAAGTCCGGTAGCATCGCCACCGCCGACTTCTCGGACACCGGCGTCGGCAAGACCTACGTCGGCCTCGCCTACGCCCGCGAACTACGCCGCCACGCCTTCGTCGTGACCCTCAAGTCCGCGCTGCACCAGTGGAAGGACGCCGCCAAGCAAATGGGCGTGGATTGCTCGGTCGCGAACTATGAGTGGCTCAAGACCGGCAAGCACCCGGCGGTGACGTGGGAGAAGAGGGGAGACAGCAAGTGGCCTCTCTGGCGCGTCGATCCGTCGAAGTGCCTGATCATCTTCGACGAGGCCCAGCGGTGCAAATCACCTGACTTCACCCTCGATTCCAAGATGCTCCTGATGGCGAAATACCAAGGCATTCCGCTGCATATCATGTCGGCAACCATCGCGACCTCGCCGGTCTTCATGCGATCCGCCGGGTATGCTCTCGGCCTCCACGATAACCAGTCCTTCCCCCAGTGGCTCGAAAATCACGGCTGCTTCCAGCGAGGCACCGAATGGTTCTTCAACAACAACGCCGAGGTCATGCGGTCGCTGCATGAGCAGATGTTCCATTCCTGTGCCGTCCGCATCCGCAAATCGGAACTGGGCGACCTCTTCCCGGAGACGGTGATCGAGCCGATCATGGTCGAGGTGGAAGGCATCAGCGACGTGTATGCCGAGTTGAAAGCCGCCTACAAGGCACTCAACGCCCGCGCCGCTGGGTATCAGGAATCGCGCTACGGCTGCATCATGGCGGCACGCCAGCGCACCGAATACCTCAAGGTGCCTCTCGTCGTGGAAATGGCCCGCGAACTCCTCGACGAGGGCTTCTCGGTCGCGCTGTTCTTTAACTTCGACGTTCCCCTGAAGGAGGCCATGCGCCTGCTCGGTCACCCGGAGGCGTGCATCACCGGGGCGACCGCGACCGACGAGCGGAAACGCCTGCAAGACCTCTTCCAGACCGACCTTCAACCCGTGCTCGGCCTGAACGTCGAGTCCGGGGGCGCGGCCATCTCGCTCCACGGCAAACGCGAGCGCGCCGCCTTGATCATGCCGACCTTCCGCGCCGACACGCTCAGGCAGGTCTTCGGGCGGGTCCACCGCGCCAAGGGTTCACGCTCGATCCAGCGTGTCCTGTTTGCCGCCGACACCATCGAGGAGGACATCTGTGCGAACGTCCGGGCGAAGCTGGATAACCTTGATCTTCTGAACGACGGAGATACCCAAGGGAATCTACTTTTCGACGATGATTAACACGCTCCGGGTAATGTTCATCAGTTCATCCATAATCGCTGGCACGGTGTTGATTCTGCTGTTCGGCGTCTTCCAGCCTGACGATGATAAAAAGTCAGGAGACGACGTTGACAAAGACCGCGACTGATCCACGAATCCAAACATGGACCCACTATTCGACCGGCTGGAACTCATGCACACCCAAGGTCTGATGACCGAGGACGAGTTGGAAATGGTAAAGGCGTCAATCGTTGAACTGGCTCTGGCCGATGACATCGACCTGACCGACGAGCCCGACTTCGTCGCCACCGATGGCCGCTCCCTCCTCATCCACGCCCGCGAGGCGTGCAGCGAGGCCGAGATCGACCTTGGAGACGATGATGAAATCGTCGGCGATGCTGACGAAGATTTGTCTGACTAGACCATCGTCTTGCGGACGACGCCTTCCGCACCGTCCCATTCACCGTTCGCCTTCACGTCGCCGGGCAACGGAAACTCCGACATCTCTTCGCGCAGAGCGCGGGCAGCATCTTCTCGCGAATAGCCGCCGGTGCCGAGCCGTTTCTGGATGTTCATCAAGCGTTGCTGCTGCTGATGCATGATTGGGAGGTTGCGCGGATCGTGCAGACCCCGGACAAGGGCGCGGCGCGACATGACGTCGGCGTAGGAGCCTGCGTAGGGTGTGTCCACACCGTTCGCCTTCACGTCGTCCTCTTTTTCCAGCTTGGCAATCAAAGCGGACAACTTGCCATGAATGTCCCGATCCATTGCCAGTCCCTTGTTTATCCTTTTCTTTAACCATGCGATTTGTGCCTCATTGGTGGCGGCGGGATCGCGTGGATTGGCCTTCACGTCGCCAGCACTCTCCGCATAGAAGTGCCCGCCGTCATGGCGCACGTTCTTGTAGAGGCGATCCAGCTTCTTGGCCAATGCCGCAGCCTTCTGTTTGGTGAACTTCTTCGCCTTGGTGTATTCACGTTCCAACTTCACACCACGATCCGTGTTTCCGGCATAGTAGTAGATCACGCCTTTCGCGTCCTCGAAATGGACATGGTATTGTTCGCGACCGACCGAGCCTCCGAAGGGGCGAGCGTGTTTGAATCCGTTTGGCTTCACTTCCTTCACCGGCTTGAAGTCGTAAGGATACACGATGCCATGCTTGTCCCACAGAAGCTGGCTGTAACGATTTGAGCCCTGTATGTTGCCATCGTTCCACGCATCGTCCGCCAGACCCTGCAATCGCTTGATGTCTTGTTCGTAGGTCAGGAATTGGGGCGGCATATCAGACTGCTCCTCCCGCCGCCACTTGGGCGTCCGACCGTAGTAGGGGTTGCGCTTGGTCGTATCGTCTTTGCTCTTTGAATACTTCACCGGCACCTTGTAGTGACCGCCGTTGTAGTCACGCAGCATGGTGGGCTCGGAAACCGCCGTGGTATCGGCACTGTAATTGAGGTTGGCATCTTCCATCATGCGAACCGCTCTGGCGCGGGGCATTGGCCCGACAACGACGCCGTTCTCATGATTCACCCAATACCAGCGGCGTGGAGTCTGGACGGTGTGCCTGCCATTGCGCTTGGTTTTATTGCCGTAGTTCATCCATTCCCAATGGACGTTTTCTTCGCCGATGGGAAGCCAAGAACCGCCAAGGGATGCACCGTAAACGGTGCCGTGCTCGTCCTTGTAGGCGTCGAAGATGTCACCGGCGAGGAAGTCCTCGGTCTCGGCACCCAGCCAGCGCACCGAGAAGACCTCGTCAGTGGCGGCGGGATGGTTGCGCTTTACAGGGTTGTCCTTGATCGGATCAAGTTCGATTTTCATGGGGAATGATCAATGTTTTGCGATGACGATGTCGATGTTCTTCATTGCGGCGTTGCCACAGGCATGGACGCCCAGCTTGGCCTTTTCATTGGCGTGAAGGCAGGTTCCGCATTTGCCGGGGCAAACGAACACCCGGCGCGGTCCTTGTGACTCGGCGGCGGCTCTGACCATCTCGGCGTATTGACGGTTCGGTCTCCAGAACTCTTCAGGCACCGCGACGGTCTTTTCCGATTTCTCCAGCGGAATGCCTTGGGCACGCTTTGTCTCGCGGTTGATCAGCTTGGCGAGCTTGTTCCGCCATGACTGGATGGTTCTCAACTTCTTCTTGTCGCCTTCGGCCTTCACGGCGGCTTGCTCTATCACTTCGCGAATATAGTCGGTGTCCAAGTCCATCTGTGGAATGGATTCTCCACCCGGCCAATTTACATCGACCGCCTTGAACTCGCCGCGAACGAAAGACAGTTCACGCATTTGATCGACCTTGCTTTCAAACCAACGCGAGCCGCCTGAGAGGTTGACGAGGTAGTTCTTGGGCCAACTCGCGCCCTCGCGCTCGCGTTCAAGGAAGAAGTCCCATGATTTTGAGTAGCCATAGACCTTCAGCACGTCCTCGCCGCGCATACAAAGGTCCATCCAGAAATCCAGTATCTCGCGACTGTGAATGTCGCCATCGACGTAAAGCCTGACATCAAGCGGCACGTTCTTTCGCGCCCAATCAATAAGCGAATCCCATGCGAGCTTCACGGCGGCGCGACCTTGCGGGGTCAGAAGGAGCAGCGTGTTCCCGATCCAGCGACGGTTGGCGGCGGCATATCGCAGACCTTTGAATGAGTAGCACCATCCACCGATGAGTTTGCGTTCGGGATTCTCGGAATCCAGCGGCAAATTGGAATCGAACTTTGCCATCAGGCACGATCCCGCGCCGGGACAGGTCACTCCGGGGAAGCTGGAAAACGAGATGTAAGGCAGCTTGCTGTTGCCCTCGGTAAAAATCGCCCACATTCCCGCCGGGCGTGCAGGGTCGGACGGGTCGCATTTCATGCCACCTTCAATCCACTCGGCCAGAGGCATCCATGATTCGGCCCATGAGTTTCGTTTCAGTTCGTTGGCGATCTTGCATACGCGACGTAGCTCGCCAGCCAGCGCAAGGAAGTTATCCGAGACAGGTCTATGCACGCAGCGCGCCAGAGCGGAATAGACCGGCTGGCGGATTTCCATCGTCACGCCACCGTCATCCTCTTGCACGTCTTCATTGGTGATGTCCGCCGCCACCGGCCATCCGGGCTTGGATGCGATCAAGGGAAGCGGTTCAGACTTCTTCTTGCGGGCTGGATTTGTCTTTATCGGTGAGACAAGAGTGATGCCGGTTTCGTCGTTCATAGGATTCATCTTCGCGTCAGGCTTCTTCACTACAATCGCAACGCCAGACAGGCCGCGAGGCTTGTCGAAATCATGCACGTCGGTCACGGTGAAAACGAACTCCTTCAACTGCTCGAAATCGAAGCCTCTCTGGAAGTTCTCCGCGCCCCGGTTGGAGACGAGCCAGCCGTCGCTCACACGGCGTTTGTTCTTGGCTTTCTCCACGTCCTGACGGGAGCGCACCATCAAGAGCAGGACGCCGCCGGGCTTGAGTGCGCCCCACATCTCCCGGATGGCTTCCTCGCGCTCGCCGGGACGCAGCACGTTGAGCACGTTGAGCGAGACGACGGCACTGAACGATGCCTTGGGGATTTCGTGTGAGTAGGCGTAGTCAGGTGCATCGCTTGCGCCGCGCCAGTTCTCAAAAAACGGCTCGTAAGTGTTCACTGCCAGACCTGCTCTCTGCAACTCGTCAGCACCGAGTCCCAGCCCCGCACCGAAGTCGAGGACAAGCGCACCCTTCGGAACATAGGTGCGAAGGAGTTGCCCGACTTTGGCGTAGGTTTTGACGGTGTTGGTCACCTGCGTGTTGGCCGAGCGAGGATCGGTGGCGGGATTACGTTTCATGCTGGCCGCACCCTTGCACGCCCACCGCTTGCGTGACAATCGCAAAGGCGAGCAGGGATCAGCCGCCGCCGCCGGGTAGTCGCGCATCTGACCGAGGCTCCGGGCGCAGTAGGCATCGCCCTTGGGCGTGCCGGGCATGACCTTGGCACCTTTCGCGCCGTAGCGCACAAGGCGTCCTCCACAGCGGGTCTGGCGGGCTTTGGCCATGCGTTAGCTTCCCAGCTTCTTCTGACCGTTCATCTTCACAAAGCCCTTGTGAAGCCGGTCGTGCGCGTAGGTTGACAAGAGCCCGATCAGCGCGCCGACGATGGCGGCGATCAGGAGTTTTTGTTTGAGGGTCACTTCATTCATGACCACTCCTTGGTTTTGGCTTCCAGTTCCAGCAAGCGCAAGCGGTGTTCCAGCCGCTTCGATCTCCACGCTTCCCAACCGCCGAGCGCGGCAAAGGTCGCACCCACCAAGCCGAGCACAACGGTGCCGCCTTTGAGCAGGTCGATCACGCTTACGGTCAGGCCGAGCACGCTGACGGACATTGATTCGGCGAAAGTGTTTTCTGTGAGTGCCATGTTAAAAGCGATACTTGATGCCGTTGGTCTCCAAGATGGCGTTGATCTTGGCGATCTCGCTGGCGTTCATTTCACCGTCGAGCCATGCGGACAAACTTCCCCATGCGAGGCTGAACTCCATGCGCCGGTTGCCGAATGCCCGGATCAGCTTCAAGACATCCACGTCATTCTTCATCTGCGAGAAAACCCGGTAGATGGATTCTTCGTCGGTGCCTGCACTGAGCATTCCAGCAGTCTCGATCTTGTCGGCGAACCCGACATAGACCGTGTCACTGTAAGATGGAGTCTGGCCGCTTGCGATCAACTTGGCGGCATCCTCTTTGGCGGTGTCACCTTGATCGGGAGTCGAAGTGGCCTTGCGGAAACGATAGAAGGCGTAGAGCCCAAGACCGCCGACGACCAGCCATGTAATGACTGTGGGATTCTTCAGTATGGCTGGAATTTTCATTTGGTTTGAACGCTTGCGCCCGCCGTGGAATTTCCAAAACGCATCGAGGATTTGTCAACAGCGCGCTGACCAAACCACCATGCGATCATCATCCCGGCGTAGGTGCCGACCGTCATGGCCAGCGTGATACCGGGCTCGCTGACCGGAGGACAGACGCCGAAGAAGAACGTGATGAGCAGCGCGGTCCACGTCAGGCCGGGCCGTGTGAAAGCCCGGAACGAGGTGACCCAGCGGTGCTCGCCGCGAAGCGCGGACTCGGCACGCTGCGACTCGGTGAAGGCATCCGCCGCGCCGCGCTCGCGTGCGACGGCGATTTCACCGGAGGTCTTGGCGGCGGTCAGTTCACCTTCCAAGCGTGCGCGCTCGATGAACTGGCTGTGCTCCTGCTTGCGACGGAAGAACCCTGCCACCTCGCCAAAGGCGGTGCCCAGCAGGCCGAGAACCCCGCCTGAAGCGACATTGCCGAGGATGGAAGTCCAGTCCATTGGTTACTCGGTGACAGGCTCGACAACGGACTCGGCAACAGGCTCGGCAACAGGCTCGGCGGGAGGTTCGACCATGAAGGCGGGCTCGGCCACGGGCTCGGTCACGGGATCGGCGAGGAAATTGTCGGGCACGGCCACGGGATCGGCGACTTCGGTGATGTAGATGATCTTGGGCTCTGGCTCTGGCTTGGGATCAAGCAACTCCGGGGCGTAAAACGCAGCGCGAGCCGCCACAATTTTGCGGACCTGCTCTTCGCCGACGATCTCGACCAGTTCAGCCGCACTGATGGTGGGCACGTCGGGGCGGTTGGAAACCTGACCCTTGATTAAAAGGTCGGCGACACGGTCGAGGAGGCGGCTGAAATTGGAAATGACTTCAGCGTGCTGAAGCACGGCGCGGAGTTTGATGATGGTTGGTGTGGACATAAATTATGAGATGCGTGCGACTGTGGTTGCGCCGACCTTGCGCCACTGAATGGTGGCACCGGCGGCGATGGTGGCGACTGCTGTTCCCAAAAACGTGTAGCCTCCGTAGGTCACGGTCAAGGCAGTGACGCCATATCGTGAAGTGAAGGACATGACTCCACCGATGGGGACGGAGTCAATCGCACTGGAAGTGCCATGCAGCGCGAGAGTCATCGCCGCGATCAACGCATTCGTGCTGGCGACGTGATAGATCGACATCCCGGCGTTGGCTGGCGCGGCGGGGTTGTAGGTGCCGCTGGTGGTGGTGGGCGCGTAATTCGCCATGCTCATCACGTTGCCCGATGTCTTGGATGTTTCCTGTGTAGTCCACGCGCCATACAGGATACGGGAAAACCAGTCGGCTGTGATGGTGGATGCGTCAGCCCTTAGCTGGCGGGCCTGCCAATCTACCGACAAACCGCCAGCACTACTATCATACAACTGTCTCAAGTTCCAGTTAGCCGAGACTGCGGCAAATTCTTGATCGTAGAGTTCAAACAGATTCCAGTTAAGGCATACCTGACTATATCCGGTTTCCCGTAGCAATTGATTAGCCCAGTCAACGGTGGGTATGCCTTCAGAAAGAAGATTCCTTTGATCCCAATTCAGCGTCACAAGACCTTCAGTAACGCTGGCCAGCACATAGGTGTTCCAATCGGCGACGGCGACACCGTCATGATCATACAGCACACGCAGATCGAAATCCGCGCTCTGATTGCTTGTTCCATCACCGGAGTAAACTTTGAGACCGCGATCTATGTCCCAATCAAAGATGACCCCGGAACCGGCATCGACTGAACGCGCCCAAATGTTGTAGCCTTGATAGTTCGTGAAGATCGTGCCGTCACCTCCACTGCCACCGGAGGCTTCATCCCGCAAGACGCGCAACCATTGGTCGGCACCTTGTGATTCGCCGTAGATGTAAAGCTGACCGTTGGTCCAGTCCTGATAGACGTAGCCGCGCTTGCTGTCCAAGTTGGTCAAGTTCGGATCACCGGCACCGGAAGTCCAGTTGGCGACCGACTGGGTGAAGGTGTAAATTTTGTCTGCCTGTGTAGGTGTGGGCATCTTAAATGATGGGATGAAAAGTTGCGAGTGCCGTGACCGTAAACGGTGTGGTGAAAGATGCGATAATCGGGACGCCGCCTTCAATGATCAAATCAATGGGGAAACTCATTGGTGAACCTGTTCCATCGACGATGGACAGCGTGCTGCTTGCCAGCACTTGATAACCGGCGGTGTTGCTCAATACGGCGCGAACGGTGTAGGGACCGCGCTCGCCTACCGGCGTATCGACGCCGGAGATGTCCACAATCGCGGCCACGGAAAATGTGCTACCGCTTAATGACGGTCTGAAACTTGCGTTGGAATACTGATCATTTCCGAGACCGGCGGCATACTCAAATTCAGGCATGGGTCTGTTTCCGCCAAGGCTGAGAACTCGGCTCGCCGGGTCAGGCCATACCGTCGCGGGATTCAGGTCGGACGCACTGTAATAATAACCATACTGCGACGAAGACGGAATCTCAGGGTATTTACTGCTGATCGTATGATTGTTGGAGTATGAATAATATACGGTTGGACTGGGCGGGAACGTGAAATTAAACGCCCAATTCGCGGTGATGGTCAGTTCATCAAGATTATACATCAGCCGCAACAGCTTCGCCCGGTCGCCAGAAATAGCATAATTCGGGTCGGTGCTTAAATTCGGGAACGACGTGGACGATTGAAAAAGATTTGGTCGTGAATAGTTCATGGTCCAAGTCTGACGAGCCACCGGGTTATGTTGGTGACGCCGTCTTTGGTCAGCATGGCATTACTCTCGGCGGTGCCAAAAGGCAGCGCGCCAATCACGCTGGTGGACGTGAGCAGAGTCTTGCCCGGAAACGCCGCACCGTATTCATTCACGATGAACCCGGCCTCCGGGGCGAACCCGGCGGCGGCAAACATGGCCACGAACGGGCCGAAGACGTTGCTGATGTAGCCTACCTGCTTGACCACTCCACCATCATCGTAAACGGACGGGAAGACGGTCAGACCGCCGAAGATCATGGAGGCACCACCGTCGTTGCCATCACTTCCGTCCGCGCCGCCGCTATTGCCCCCGGCTTCATCCTGAATGAAGCGGAGGGAAGCGATCCTCGGTTTGCTTAAATCTTCGCGTGCCACGGCTTCATCAGATCGAAATCCAATAGACCGAGGCGGCGGCGGTAAGCAGGGTGGTCGAGTCGTTTGGTGCCGACATATAGACCGCGAGCTTCTGGCCTGAATTTACCCGGTAGCAGGAGTTCTGGCCCATCTGCATCGAGTTCGTCTTGGACGATGCCGAGGGAAGCCCGGCCATCGCATTCTGTCCACAGATGTGGTTCAGGAAGAGCCGGGACATTCCGTTCACGTCACTCACTGGGCCGTTATCCAGACCGAAGTAAATGGCACACACCGAGGAGGCGGTGTAGTTGGTGATGCTGGTCGAGAGCGACACGGCGATCACGCCTGCATTGCATTGCAGGTCGATTTCAGCGACCTTGACCGCGAGCGGGAATGTCGAGCTTGCCCCGGAGACATAGCCAGCGGCAAGCGCATCCACTTGCGCCCCGGTCAGGTTGGCGGTGACCGTGCGCGTCAGGAAATTCTGGAAGAAGAACGGCGTGTCGGAGGAGCCGAATGGATCACAATCGCAAGAAGGAGGCATGGTGGAGAGGCGTTGAGGTGTTAAATAAAAACGGGCGGGCCAACGTGTGACCCGCCCGCCCAGCGTATGCTAGAACCAAAACCAGACGCGCACCGTCACAGAGCGCGCTGGAATACTTTGTAACCCTTGAGCGCAACCGTCACGGTGAGTGAGGATGCTGTCAGATTGAGAAACTGAAACTCAATCTGCTGCTTGCGAGGGAAACGAATGCAACGACCCTCCTGCACGATGTTTTGGGGCGCGATACCGGCCAAGAGAAAGCGCGGAACAGGTGCAGTCGAGTAGTCACGCCCGCCGGTGATGTCGCGCATCAACAGCGAGAAGTTGTTGGCCAACTGTGAACTGTTGGTGTCAGCGGAAGTGGAGGCTTCAATGGTCTGAAGATCGAACTCCGAATCGTTCGCGAGGATCAGGCTGTAAGAGCCAGAAGAACTGGCGGTCAGCGTGATCGGGACGATGTAAGTGAAAGGCTGTTGGACAGCTAGTGGAATGGCTTCGTTTCGCATGGGCGTAAGTGTTGAAAATTAAAAGAGGGCACGCCAACCGTGACGTGACGTGCCCTCCCTTGGATGGTTTCTTACTGAACTGGACGGATAACGTATCCGTCGAGGATGACACCGATGTTGACGTTCATCTTGGCTGCAACGGACCCGGAGAACGCAGGCAGAGACACCATGTTATTCATGTAGAAGTCGATGGTCGCTCCGAAGGTCTGACCCTTCTCCACGAAGATCGCGGGGTCCATGACGTAAACGTCACGGGGATCGACCGACTGGCTGACGAACTGACTGACAGGAGGGTAGGTCGTGATCGACTGCGATGCACCGTTGGCACTGAGAGTGCGGATGGAAGGACCGTATCCGGGAGGGCAGGTCTGGAAGGGCTGCTCGATCTGGATGAAGTTCTTCTGTCCGAAGTTCACGCTCAGGACGCCTTGGAAGTTAAGATTCCGAAGCACCTGCATGGTCGGGGTCATGCCTTGCACCACAGCCGTGGTAACGGCTGAGACGGTGGAACCCTGACGGGCCATAGGCAGCACGTCGATGCTGGTGCGGACCTGCATGATGGCGAACCGCTCGTCCAATTCGCCAGAGCGACGAATGTTCGTCTCTTCCAGCGTCTTCGCCAGACCGGAGGTGGGATCGACCGCACCGATGGGGTTGGAGAAGAAGGTCAGGCGGTTGGTGGTGCTGTTCGCGGGCATACGAACATAGTCGTAATACTGGAAGCGAATAGCCTCGTATTTGCCAGACACGGCGGTGCCGTATTTGGACTGAAGCTGAGTGATAATCTTTTGTGAGTTTGTCATGTGGATGTCTCCTTACGGCTGACGGGTTGGAGTGATGATTATTGAACAGGACGGAGTTCGATACCGTCGAGGACGACGCCGACGTAGAGTATATTCGACGAGGTGATGATGTTCGTAGCGCGAACGGGCACCAGACCGGATGGATAGCTGATGCTGAAGGCGAAGTTCTGCTGGGCGGCGATGAAAATCTCCGGGTCGCAGATATACTTGTTCTCCGAGCGGGACGAGAGGGTGACATCAGGCTCGACGTCAACCGAGACAGAAACCTGACCGGCGGAGTAGGTGCGGATGCGACCGTCAGCAGGAGGAAGCTGATGGAAGGGCTTCGTGACTTGGAGATAGCTCTTCGCGTTGACGGTGAGTTCAGCCACGCCCGCATTGAACAAGCCGCCGAGAATCTCGGTGGCGAAGGTGTTCGTATCAAGACCGTTGTAGGCAGCTAAGTTCTGGTCGAGAATCTTATATTTCAGCGAGATGCCCTTGATGATGAAGGACGAGGTGCCGAAGCTGCCCTGCACGGGCATATTGGTCTGTTCAACGGTGACGCCATTGTTGCCGATGGCCTGACCGAAGAAGTTAAGCTGGGACGAGCCAGCGAGGGGATACTGAACGTAGGAGTAGAACTGTTTGCGCTGGGACTGAAGTTGTCCAGCGGCCATCGTGCCATAGGTTTTGGCAATCTGGCGTTCGATGCTTTCGGAGCGAGTAATCATTGTAGTGGAATCCTTACGGCTGACGGGTTGGATGTTGGTTTTAACGATCTGCCTTATGGCGGGAAAAAATGGTTTGGCGGCGCGGACGGTGGGAACGAGCTTGGGCTTTTTCATGGCGAGCAAGGTGACCTGCTGGGATTAACCAGCAGGTCGTTCGTTGCCTAGTTTACCAAGCGGAATCAGCGAATGTCCCGGTGGACTCGATGTTCATGTTGCTGCCCTCTTCAAAATCGGCACCGAGGTAGGCTCCGAGGTAGGAGCTATCCTGACCGAGATACTCGCCGAGGTAGGCCGAAGTGCCAGCGGTCGTGCCAGCGTCGGCGGTGGCAGTCTGAGTGGCAACGGTCTGACCGGGAGGCAGCAACTTCGTCGCGGTGATCAACTGGGCGATGCCGTTGACCAGACCGCCGATGATCATGCCCTTGGCGATGTTCGGGCTGACCTTGCGGAGCAGCACCCCACCGATGACCGGGACGAGGGTGAGATAGGCGGCGCGAGCATAGGGCTGCGTGACCATTGGCAGCTTGGCTGCGTAGGTGCTGTTCAGCGCATAGTTGCTGACGACGGAGGCGGCGACTGCGCCACCGGCGATCATCAGGTTGTCTTTGCTGAAGATACCACCGATGAGGCCGTTCAGCTTGATCGGTGTAGCAGAACCGCGCACCAAGTAGGTGTGGGTCTTGCGGCGACGGGAGTGTGCCTTGCGGCGACGTGAGGATTTGCGAGTTTTGCGTGCCATAGATTTGTAGGTGCGTTTGGTGCTGGTGCGACGGCGTTTGACCGTGGTGCGCTTGGTGCGCTTGGTGCGACGTTTGGTGCTCTTGCTTCCCTTGCGCTTGCGCCGGTTGGCAGCGAGCATTTTGGCGGTGGCGCGGCGTTGTGCAGCACTACGGCGTTTCTTGGACTTGCCTTTGCGGCGCGGAGGATTGTCGAGGATGAGTTCTTTCATCTGGTGTTGGCGGTTGTTTTATTGGTGGAACTGTGCAAGCAAAATTATTTTTGCAGAGTGAAACTGATTTGATCAGAGCTTCTTTTTGATGATGTAAAGCGCGGCGAAACCGAGCACCAAACCAGTGAGAATCCCGGTGGTGAACATGGCGAAACCGGGACGCTTCATGAAGCCGCCGGTATTGTAATACGGGCGGACATTGTCGGACGACGGAGGAATGACTTCAGCTTCGACTGTGTCGGCCATGTTGGTATCCTCACTTACGACGCATCACGAAGTAGAGCAGGGCCAAGGCGGCAACGCCTCCACCGATGTAGAGCGGGAGCTTCTTCTTGAAGGCGGCGTCGGCTTCGGCCTTTTGGGCCTCGGCCTGAGCGAGCAGGGTCGCGGCCTGTTGCGCGGTGATCTTCTGTTCGGCCTTGGCTCTGGCGATGTCGGCCTGATTCTGAAGGTAGCTTTGACCTGCACCGATGATGGTGTTGCCGAGGTCTTCAAAGAAACCTCCGCAACTGGAAATTCCGCAGGTGGAAATTATGTTGGGCATAATGAGTGTGGGTGGATTGTTCGACGCTGATACGTCAATAGGTTTTTGAATTTACGAGGGAGACTATCGTTTGCGACGGCTCATGATGACATAGATGAGCGCGACCGAGGCGACCGCGATGCCGCCGTAAACGAGATACTTGGTGGTGGTGCTCATTCCGGTTGGAGGAGGTGTGGCCGGGGTCGGGACGTAAGGTGTGGCGATGCCCGCCTGACCTTTGCCTGCGAGTTTGGAAGCGAGCAACGATCCGCCGATGGCCAGACCGCCTTCCAGAATTTTGCTCATCACCGGCGACTTGAAGACCGTGCCGAGTTTGCTCGCGACGGTGCCGATTTTGCTTCCCACCTTGCTCGCGAAGGAGCCGAGGGCACTAAAGAAACCTCCCACGGGTTGAACACCGTTTGGGGTGCTTACGACTTCAACGACCGGATCAATGATGTAGATGTTTGGATTCATTTGCGTTTGCGAGTGAGTAGGTAGATCGCGCCAACAGCGACGATTGCCGCCCCGGCGTAGAGCATGGTTTTGTTTGTCGTGCCGGGAAGAGATTCACCTTTGCTCTCGGCCTCGGTGATGGCGGCTGCATCGTTTTGCAGCGCGGTGAATGCAGCCTCGATCTGTTCAGGTGTGGCCTTGGTGATGTCAGGCAGAGTGACATTCAACGGTGACAGTCCTCGCGCTGCACGAAACGTGTCGCTCTCGGCTTTCAGAGCGGCGAAGCCGTCTTTGATCTGCTGCACGGCGGCGGCATCTTTCTTGGCGGCGGCGGCGGCGGCGGTCTTGATTTTCTTTTTCGCCTGCTGACCTTTGGCAATGTCGGAGGCGGTGATGGCGGCATCGACCAGCAATGCGCCCGCGCCGGGCAAAACCACACCGGCAACAACGCTGGTGATGTTCTTGATCGTCGCGAATTTCTTGATCGACTTGATGCTGATCGCCTTCTTCAGACTCTTAAAGAAACTGCCAGCAGGCTGCACCGTGTTGGAGTAAGGGAGCAGAGTGACTGTCTCGATGAAGATGGGTTCGGACATGGTGTTAGATTACGGCGAGCAGTTTCAAGGCGACCAGACCGATGGCCGCGAAGGTCAGCGGATTGGTTTTGGTGGGTGTAGTGTCGGGCGTGACGACCGAGTTGGTGGTCATGGCGGCGGAGGTGGTGCGGGTGGCGCGTGCGTAGCCTTCACGCAATGAAATCAGTTCATTGATCCAACCATCCGCAAAAGAAGTTGCGTTCTTCGCAAGTTCTTTGAGTGCCATGCCTGCCTCGACATTCGCGGGGTCTTGCTTGTAGTTCTCTATGACTGGTCCCAATCTTTCAACATACGCTGCCAGTTTGCGAACTAAGGGTAGCAATGCCGCAGGGCTGACACCATTTAATGATGGTTGTTTGGATAATTCCGTAGCGAATCGGATCAAAGGCGCGTCCACCTCCTGCCGAGTGAGTGCGCGGAAGTATCGTATCTGCGATCTCTCGTAAGTATCATCAACGAACTTGGGCAGTATATCGAAATACCCGCGATTAACTCCCATGACCGCCGACGCAAGAACCGGCTTTGGCGCAAAGCGGGGGAGGGCTTTGGGGAGTGATGGCATTGCTTTGTCCATTATCATTGCCGATTCGCCTTCGCCCACCGTCTGAATTGTAGATATGATTCTCATGGTGTTATTTTCTACGGCTCATGAAATACAGCGCGGCCCCGGCCAGCACGGCGGCACCGATGATCATAGGCAGCTTGCTGGTGGTGGTTTCAGTGTTGGTCTTGTTGTCTTCCGCCGCCTTTTCCGCTGCGGAAGACTCTGGCGGACTGTTGACGATGGTCGTGAGGTTTTCAACGGCGGTGACTGCATCCTTTACAACGGTGATGACATCTTGAGTTGATGCGTTTGAGTCCGTTCGCGTGGTGGCAGTATATTCAGCGGCTCTGACGGCGGCGGGGGCCGTTACAGTTGCGACGGCGCGCTTTTCAACGGCTTGAGCAAGGTCGTTGGCGTTGCCGGTTCGCTCGGCCTTGGCTTCGGCGATGCGCGCATTCGCTTCGGCGGTGCGCGCCTGTGCTTCCGCCAGCTTCTGTGCTACGAGTGCTTTTTCCAGTGCAACCTTGTCGGCGGCGGCTTGCGCCTTGGCTTGTGCGACTTCTTGATCGTGCAGTGCCTTTGCGGCTTTGGCGGCGGCTTCCTTCTCGGCTTTCAGTTTGGCGGCTTCGGCGGCGGCGTCTTCCTTGGCTTGTTTGGCGGCGGCGGCGGCGGCGGCATTCTGCTCGGCGATGGCACGCTTTTCAGAGGCAGCGTGTTCTGCGGCCTCTTTGCGCGCTTGGGCCTCGGCCTCCATCTTGGCTTTGACTTCGGCGTGCTTGCGCTCGATCTCTGCCTTTTTGGCGGCGGCGATGCGATCTTCTTCGGCATCTGCTTCAGCCTTCAACCGGGCACGCTCGGCCTTGGCGAGTTCGATGGTTTTCTTCGCGGCGGCTTCCTTCTCATCCTTCAACCGTTCGGCCTCGGCACGTTGACGTTCGACTTCGGCCTTGTGGGCGGCGGCGGCGGCGGCATTGCGATCAGCGACGGCTTGCCTTTCAGCGGCGGCGGCTTTGGCGGCGGCGGCTTTGGCTTCAGCCTCGGCTTTTTCCTTGGCCTTGGCCTCGGCGTGCTGACGTTCGATCTCGGCCTTTTTGGCTGCTGCGATGCGATCCTGTTCAGCGTCTGCTTCAGCCTTCAACCGGGCACGCTCGGCCTTGGCAAGTTCGATGGTTTTCTTCTCGGCGGCTTCCTTCTCATCCTTCAG